>CBFICR010000016.1:0-57730 GCA_965661105.1 Pseudohongiellaceae bacterium
TGTCGGATGGCGTCCCTGCGGTCCTTTTCCGACCTACAGAAAACCCTTGAAGCCTGAGAGAATGGTTGCTTGTCTCTTGTCTCTTGTCTCTTCTCTCTTCTCTCTTGCCTCTTGTCTTTTTTTTAAAATCGCCTGCCGCCTCCCTGCACTGACCACTTTTATCCTTTATCCTTTTTCCTTTATCTTTCTTTTTATTAACTATTTTAAAGCAACAGCCGACTCATCCGTCACTGCAACTTCATTATTTAGAAACGCTTCGCTGTTCACCACCGCAGAAATAAGTGTCTGAAAACGATAATCATCCTGACGCGCTATGCCCTGCACTTTTCGCACTAAAGGCATATCCTCAACTTCCATGCCTCGACCAATAGCATAAGTCAGCATTTTCTGGGTCACGTTGCGCGCCACACTTTCACGGTAATTCACCAGGAAACTGGTCAGGTCTGCTGCCGTTTCAATTTCCTGACCATCGTAAAGCCGTGTCCTGGTATCTATGGGCTTGCCGTTTTCCTCTTCCCGGAAGCGCCCGATGGCATCAAAGGATTCCAGCGCAAAACCGATGGGATCCATCATGCGATGACAGCCTGCACAGGCCGGGTTGGTCCGATGCCCTTCCATCCATTCGCGCATGGACGGCACATCTGCGTTATCCCCGCCACTGCCAGCCTGTTTCGGCGGCACAATTTTTACGTTTGGCGGTGGTGGTGGTGGCTCAACCCCAAGAATACTTGCCAGCACCCAGTAACCCCTTTTTACCGGTGAGGTTCTGCCTGGCTGGGAAGGGACAGTCAGTGAGCTGGATTTACCGAGGATGCCGGCCCTGATAGCCAGATCACCGTCCAGTTCGACACGTCGAAAGCGCTCTCCCTTGATACCGGGAATACCATAATGCATGGCCAGACGCTCATTCACAAAGGTATAGTCAGCAGTAAGAATGTCAGTGATTGGCCGGTTATCCCGGATAATGCTGTCGAGTAATAATTCAACTTCCCGTCTCTGAGACTGACGCAACAGGTTATCAAAGTCAGGGAACTGGTCTGTCACCGGTTCATGGGCATCCAGGTTTCTCAGGGCCAGCCATTGGCCCGCAAAATTACTGGTAAATGCTTCAGAGCGAGGATCCTGCAACATACGCCTGACTTGCTGATCCAGCACCTGCGGCTTACTTAACTGCCCGGTCTTAGCCAGTTCTATAAGGGACTGATCCGGAATACTGCTCCACAGGAAGAACGAAAGACGTGATGCCAGATCAAGATCGTTAATGGCATAAACATCACCCGGCTCCAGGCCTTGTGGTTCCTTTTCAATGCGGTAAATAAATTTGGGGTCTGAAAGAATACGTTGAATCACCAGAGCAATGCCTTCATCAAAGCTGTCATTATTACTCAAGCCCTGATTGAAAAATTGCATCAATTTGTCACGGTCCGAAGACTGGTTATAACCACGAAATGCCAGTTCAGACAGATTGTCGATAATCTGCAGCGCACAAGCGCGGTATTGCCCGGGATCCTGAGGCTGACAAGTGAAGATTTTCTGCCGGCTTGGCGTGGCAGAGATTCCGCTTTCATTATAGGGGCCATCGACCCTGACACTGCCCACATGGGGATACCAGGTATAACCAGGCAAGCCACCTGTCTCGATGGTGCTACGTTCAAAATCATTGTTCATATCAAGGCCAGGAGCAAAGTTTCGGGCAACGAACGTAATGCCGATTTCGTGGGGACCAGCACTGACTGGAACAGTAACATCAAGTGTTGGCAGGTTTTCACCGATTTCTTCTTCATCATCTACTGGAGATGAAAAGCGCTGGTTAACACCCAGCTCCCTGTCCCAGTCAAATACCTTAACCAGTTCACCATCGATCATCACCTCCAGCTGTTCGCCACGGACCGTGCCGAAAGGTCTGTCACTGCCCATATTACCCAAGGTAATGGCATAGGTCTTGAAGGTATATTCGCCATCCACCGGAAAATTATGGGTGAACTTCAGGCCGCCACGGGTACCAAAAGGCAGGCCTTCAATACGAAAATTCTGATTGGCATCTTCCCGAACGCGATAAAGGGTTTGTTCAGGACCATTGGATATTCCGACGGCCAACTGACTGATATCAGCGGCAGCGGAAAGGTAAGCCTCAAGCAAGGCCGGTGATAGTGATAGAGCACCTGCCTGGTTATCAAAGCCATTACTGGAATCATCCGCTGGCAAAAAGTCTCCCGCACTGACTTCCATCGCGAACAAATCACGAATGGCGTTCTGATATTCAGTCCTGTTCAGACGATGCAATCCGGGACGACCGGGCTTGATGACCGAATGGCTGTCAATGGTGTTTTCCAGCGCTGATGCCAGGGCCTGCATGGTTGCCACATCCGGGCGCGGCTCTCCAACGGGGGGCATCATGCCGGCGCGCAGGCGCTTGATTACCTTCTCACCAAGGTCCGGCGCGATATGAATGTTTTCAGGGCCGAGCCCTTCCAGGTCTATACCGCCGGAATAGTCTTCAAAGTTGTGACATCCGGTACAGTATTCATCTATAAGCCCATCCACAGCTTGAGGGCTTTCAACAGCAGCAATCTCAGTAACCCCATTGTTATGACTGGTCTGGCTGTTGTTCTGACTGTTGTTCGGGGAGGCAGACTGGGTGCAGGCGCTTATAATAGTTATCATCCAGGCGCCCAGAAATAGTCTTGTCATTTTTTTCAGGTTAACGACCGACATTTTACTCCTCCGAAACATTCAGAAATAAATCGTATTTTTGAGTATTAATTAGCCAGAAATCAGCCAGAAACCCCAAAAATCATGCAGTGGGTATTGTCGCCATCAACGCAGTCATACTGTTTGATCTGGATTAACTTAACTGGAAAAAAAGGAGATAGTTACGAGTTACAAAAATCAGATAAAGGAAGTTCAGGAACAGGTTCCATGGACATGGTCTGACCCGGGCAATATCCCGAACCAGGAGAGATTTAGTACGCTAGCAACTGATGATAATAGTTAATTTTTTCAACAATTTACTACCAGGCAATGCCGTAATCATCGCCGTAGTTGCTGGATCCGCCAATCATTCCGCCTTGCCGTTGGTCAAAAAATATACCGTTAATTGGTCCTGAGGTTAACTCCTCGGTTTCCACCTGGTAGCCCATGGTACCCAGTTGCCGGATTACCGCTGGAGGCGTATCGGCTCTGAGCAGGAGTCGACCCGGTTGCATGGCATGATTACCAAAAGAACTATGAACCTGGTAACTGTTGATATTGGCAGCCTCGGTTGCCTGCTGCACATCCATGCCAAATTCGACAATATTCAGGAAAAACTGCAATAAATTCTGCTCCTGGGTATCGCCACCCTGCACAGCAAAAGACAGAAAGGGTTTGCCATTTCTCAGGGCCATGGAAGGCGTTAATGTGGCACGGGGGCGTTTTCCCGGCTCCATGACATTGAATGGACTCATCTGTGGCGACATGACAAAACTTTGCAGGCGCTGCGACAGTCCAACTCCGGTATTACCTGCTATGTAGGCAGGAATCCAGCCGCCGCTTGGCGTCAGGGAAACCACCCAGCCTTCTTCATCGGCAGTTTGTATCGTGGTTGTACCGGCATGAAAACCCTGGTCATGATCCATACTATTCAGTGTATCCGTGGCCACCAGGTCATCTGGAAACTCTATAAACGGCAACCACTGCTCAAGTAAATCAGCAAAAGGATTATCTTCTCCCTGGAAGGGATAGGGGTCTCCGGGTTTCACAATAAAGCGATTAAACGCGTCGTCGATCTCCAGTAAGCGTTGACTTGCATATTCCTTGGACAGCAGTCCCTGCAAGGGTTCTGCAGGCGGGTAGTAAGGATCTCCGTAGTAAAAATCCCGGTCAGCAAAGGCAAGATTCATTACCTGATACAGGGTATGGATATATTCAGGGCTGTTATACCCCATGCCTTTGAGATCATAGTTTTCCAGCATATTCAGCATTTGTAGCAACACTGGTCCCTGCACCCAGGTGTTGAGTTTAAAGACTTCGATATCCTTGTAGGTTGTGCTGACAGGCTCTTCTATATATACCTGCCATTGATCGAGATCAGCAAGCGTAATCAGCCCACCTGCCTGCTGTGTCGCCGCAACCAGTTCCTCGGCGATGTCACCCCGGTAAAAACGATCATAAGCCCTGTAAATGGCCTGTTTGCGATCACTGCCTGAAGCAAGAGCCTGTTGTTCGGCTTCCACCAGTCTGGAGAGCATATTGTATAAATCAGGCTGGCGAAAAATTTCACCGGGCCGGGGCGCAGACCACCCCCCCGGATTGCGCGAATTAAAGTGCGGTAACAGTACATCTGTGGAATGCGGCCATTGCATGATCAGGTCTTTATAAAGCTGAATTGTTTCAGCCTGAACCTGCTCGATGGGATAACCGCTTGCCAGTTCCATTGCCGGGGCAAGCACTTGAGCGAGACTCATGCTGCCGTACTCCGCCAGCATGACCAACAAGCCTCCGGGTGTTCCCGGTGTCACAGCCGCATAGGGGCCATAATCGGGCGGATGAGCCATTCCCAGGCTGCGGTATTTTTCAGGGGTTGCCTGGGACGGCGCTGCACCCAGGGCATTAATGGCAATGACTTTGCCAGTATTAGGATCATGTATCAGCGCCTGGGTCTCTCCGCCCCAGCCCATGGTATCCCAGATAGTTGCTGACACAGCCAGCATGGCAGCAGCGGCATCCACCGCATTACCACCCTCATTAAATATTCTCGATCCTGCCGATGCGGCAAGCGGCTTGCCTGCCACGGCCACCCAGTGCTGACCATGCAGGGGCGGCTTTTTGGAATGCTTGTATTCCTGCGCCTGCAGCAAACAGGCAGGTGAAACCAGAATCAGGGCAAGCAGAAAAATGCCCTGAAAACTCAAAAATTGCCTGGTCTTTTTTTGGTCTTGTTGCAGTGGTTGTTGCCGTTGCAGTGGTTGCTCCTGATCCAGGGGCTCCAGATTGCAATTGTGTCTGCGCTCGGTGATTATTTTGTCTTTTAGCATGGTTTAACGATACCACAAGTCAAACCACAGCTAACAGAGCCAACTCACCCCTTCTCAATGACTCCTGATGGCAGTCCCGATACTGTTGCGCTCCTCGCCTGGGCACTGGCTGCAGCACTAGTAAGTATAGTAATAGCGCAAGGCAATTTGTTCATAACGCGCCTGATTGTCCTCATTCAGGGCCGGCCTGAACTGGGAATTGCTAATGGTTCTCAACAGACGTTTTTCTACCAGATTACTCGTATTGTCTGAACTGGATAACACTTCAACATTACGTGCATCACCATTGCGATTAATCCTGAAGCTGACATCTATATAGCCACGATAGGGATTTATTATCCGGTCTTGCTGCTCAAGACTTGGCAAGCTATGGGGGGTTGCAGTGAATTGGGGTAAAGACACCGGTATCTCTGGCATCAGTATTCCTGAGATAGCCTGGGTTTCCATATCATAGGAAGCCAGCAAGTCATGGGCTTCGTTATATTTGGCGGTCGCTGCTCCCTGTTTGCCAAACAGTAAATACCAGTCACCATAGGCCATCAATATGTCGACATATCTACCAACACTGCCGTTGGGGTCATTGCGCAAATACTGCAATTGCCTGTCATAGGACTTAATCCCGTAGTGATAGGCATCACTGGCAAGACGGGCATAGTCGCCTTTTTGATACATCAGCTCTTCCAGATCCTGATCATAAAGATACTCGTCCGGATCCCTGATAACCTGCTGCCGACTTGCTTGCAGGAATGCTGTTTCGAGCAGGCGATTTTCCAGATGAAACAGGGTCGGATCACTCCACTGCTGATTTTCTATCAGCAAGCTCAATGCTTTGGCATACTGGACCGCAGCCTCATCAAGATTTTCAAAAGCCTTTGCCCGCAGTTCATCCCTGGTTCCAAAGCCACCTCCCAAACCAAGTAGCGGCATACTGGATAATTCATAACGCACGATTTCATTGAACCGCTCCCTGTTCCACTCGGCAAAAGCCATGACTTCCGGCAGTATTCTCAAGTCACTGTTGCCGTAACATTTGCCTAATAGATAAAGTAGTGAGCGATGCTTATCATCAACCTCATAATGCCTGCCACTTTCTTTCAACACTCTTATCTGCGACTTGATAGCCGGAATAAGGGCTTCCGAGTGAAGGCCAAAGTGAATACGGTTGATATATTCCTCGCGCTCGAAACTTGCCAGAGCTTCATCATATTGCTGGTTTTTCAGATAGTAAGCGCCTAATGAATGCAGCACTTCAGTGAGCTCAGGCGAAAAAGGTCCGGAGTTTCCTTCAATTGCGTAAATTCGGTTTTCGTATTCAGACGCCTGAAAGCTTGACACCGGATCTGAAATATTTTTGAGGAATGATTGGGAATCAATATTGGCAAGTAAATTTGCATACTGGGAATCCTGCACAGGCGTCTGATGCAATTCAAGCTGTTCTGAAATAGACCTGGGAACAAATACCAGGTTTTCCAGAATCTGGTTTTCATTAGCGTGTACAAGAGGAGAAAGTTGCAGAGAAACCAACAGCGAAAACACCGTTAATCTGGCAACCACACATATGCGAAGAACATTACTTAACATTTTTACCTGCCTGCCAGTCCAGATCATGGACCAGATAGTTCAGCCGGTAATGCGATTTGGAAATTGGAAATTACAGAGTGCAGAACGGTATTTGCACAGGCCAATAGCAGGCCCTGAATTTCCTGATGTTATCCAGACAACAAAACAGGGTTTTGGTAATACCCTTTTGGTGCCTCCCCCCCTCACAGTTTTCCAGAATAAAAGCCAGGGCTTTTAGATTTCGGAAAAACTGTTGGTAACAGTCAAACCAATACATTACCAGCAGGGTTAATAGATAATCTGTAACAGTAAGATCCTGTCAGCAGATTAACCGCTGAGAACTGGATGGGTGGTAACCAGCAGTTCTGATTTTTTTCATCTGTAAGTTCTGATCAGCACGCCCCGTAACAGGTAAAAGCATTATGCCGGGCGAGTGGCTATCATCGAGATGAATTCCAGTTCATCTATAATCAAAACTGACATGATTAGTAAAAGCAAAATCCAGGCCAACATTTCTAAAACTCCGCCCACAGTATTATTTTTTGTTTATATTTATTAAAATCAATAAGTTATGAAAAATGAAATTAACTCTTTGTGCATCGCTAAGGGTTCGACCAATAACAAAAAACTGCTCATTTGAGGTGCACAAACGGGTCCCACTGGATGGCAAAAGTGCTATTTTAGCGCCTGCAGCAAATGCGTGTGTCTGGATAAAACCATGCATTTGGAATATATTCTTTTGCTGATTATTGAGAGTACCGGGAATGGATATCATGCCCCCTGGATATATCAATGTGGGGCACTAAACCGGTAAAGATATGAATATAGCTATAGACCGTTTGATCTCTTTAATAATCTGCCAGTCACTGATGCGTATTCTTTCCCTGACCCTGCTGGTTGCTGGCTTGCTGACTACCTCACTAGCGCTGAATGCTCAATCAGACACCACTATCACTATTGGCACTATCACAGGCCAAATTCAATCACCCAATTCATTTCTGCCGTTCACGCAGTATCTGGAATCCCGCTTGCCTGGATATCAGTTTGAGGTAGAGGGTTTGTCTACTATTGACGCATTGATAAGGGCTATCGAGGATGATGCGCTGGATCTTGCTTTCATCACCCCGGTAGCCCTTGTCGAAATAAACCTTGAAAGCGAATTACGCGTTCTGGCAACCATCACCCAGCCTGCCGGCGAAACCTTTTCTCCCTGGCTGGCAGGTACTGTTTTCACCCGCTCGTCCAACCTGGATATCCAGACCATGGCTGACATCAGAGGTCGCAAGGTTATAGCACTTTCCGAACGGGCATTGGGGGGCTGGTTATCTGCTGTCAGGGATTGGCAGGAACTGGGCATCAATATGGATTCGGATCTTGAATCGGTTGATTTTCAGTTTTCCTATGAGAGCATTATCGACAGCGTTTGCTCCGGGGAATCAGATGCCGGCGTGATCGCTGCCAATACCTTCCAGAATCTCGCTTCGCGTTGCGAAGAATCCCTGAAAATTTTACCGCCAGCCATAGAAACCGGAAATATAAATTATCCGCTTGCTCACAGCACCAGGTTGTATCCGGAAGTTGCCTTCACATTGGCCGGAAGCAATAACGAAGCCTTTGTTCGCGATTTAACGCGAGCCATCCTCGATATTGAACCTGGCAGTGACATTGCGAGGTCGGTGAATATCGGAGGTTTTACTGCACCACTTCCCTATACCGAAGTTGAGTTACTGATGCGGGATCTCAGGATTGGTCCCTTTGCCAGTATGGGAGAACTGACGCTGCGACAGTACCTGGATAATAATATTTATGCCATTACCCTGGTACTGATTCTCATCATCGTCCTGATCAGCGCAGGCTTACTTAACTCCCTGAACCTGAGTCACAAATTTCGTAATTCAGAAAACTACCGCAAGAGTATCTTCGAGGGTTCACATATACCGATGGTAATTGTTGATCAGCATCAGCGGACTTTTGTAGACATGAATATTGCCGCGGTTAAACAATACGGTTATCAGAACAAAGAGGAACTGATCGGCAAGCCCCTGATAGAGCTTTCTGCACCCGATCAGGACATCAGCTCCAGTATTGCAGATGCCTTTGAGCAAATTACCAGCAAAGTGCTGACAACTGGCCGGGCAACTTTTGAATGGTGGCATGTCAGGCCAAGCGGAGAAAAATGGCTGGGAAAAATCCATTTAATGGCTTTTGAATCTGCGGATGGGCTCCGGATTCAGTCAACAGTGCAGGACATCACTGCACAAAAGCAGCGGGAAGAAGAACGTTCCCAACTGGAACAACAGCTGGAGTTTAGCCAGCGCATGGAGTCCATAGGACGCCTGGCCGGTGGTATTGCCCATGATTTTAATAATTTACTCACTGTCATCAATGGTTATAGCGAAATACTCCTTGAGGATACTCCCAAAAATGAACCTGTTGCCAGAATCCTTGAGCAGATCAAAAAAGCCGGCAATAGAGCAGCCGAATTAACGCAAAAATTGCTGACTTTCAGTCGTCGACAGGCGGTACATCCCGTACCAGTCTCTCTGGGAATGATTGTGGAAGATTCGGCAGAAATGATAACAAGTGTGCTTGGCGAAAGCATCGCTCTGGAAGTAGAGTTGAAGGACGCTGATAAGAAAGTATTTGCAGATCCGGGGCAACTGCAACAAGTCTTGCTTAACCTCGTAGTCAACGCAAAAGATGCAATGCCTGATGGTGGCGAATTAAAAATTACTTGTCGGGAAGCAATAGTTTCTCCGCGCGAAGCCAGCTCCCTGGAAGTTGAAGCCGGTGCCTATATTGAAATGATAGTGAGTGATAACGGTATCGGTATGGACACCAATATCAGCAATCATATTTTTGACCCGTTTTTTACCACCAAAGACACCGGAACCGGATTAGGACTGTCAACGGTTTATGGCATTATCCAGCAATCACTGGGCACAATTCGGGTCAACAGTGAATTAAACAAAGGCACAACTTTCAGCGTCTACTTACCTGAAACAAATATAGAGCAGGAATTTCAGGAAGCTGAAGCCCCCCCCCTGAATGTGGAACTGAAGTCCTTATCGATTATGGTTGTTGATAACGAAAAGGAAATAAATGATTACACCAGCTCAATATTACAAAAAGCCGGTCATCACGTAATAGCCGCTGAGTCAGGGTTTGAAGCACTGGATTTAATAGCCACACTGGAAGCACCTATTGATCTGCTGGTAACAGATGTAGTGATGAATGGTATGCGAGGTGGCGAACTGGCTGAGTTAATCAGCAAGCAATATCCGGATATTCCGGTGTTATACATATCAGGCTATCCAGAGGATGCGCTTGCCTTACAAGGCATTCAACATGGCACAGAATCTTTTCTTGCCAAGCCTTTTTCACCCGCGCAATTATTGAACAGAATCAATCAGATAATGAAAAACCGCACCCTGCATAAACGTTCTGCTTGAAGATGTTTGAATGTATTTGATTCTGTTTGAATGTGTCTGAATGAGAGATCAATAACAGCTTGATTACCGGGCTGGTAACGGCCAGATCATCATACCGTCTTTATCCAGATAGCCGAGCTCCCGTAATTTCCTTACCGCGGCCAGGCCGGCCCGCTCCGGTGGCGATCCATTGAGATTGGCCGCTGGCTGGATTCCTCGTTCGATGAATGATCCATTGGCAATTTCAATCATATCGGTAAATCGCAGATTGGATTTTAACGGCTCGTCATTAACCTGAATGGCTCGTGGCCACAGATGATTTATGCCTCTGACATGGCGCCAGGTCAGCAGGTGCATACGGTCACCCACAGAAAATTCTTCTTTCTCAAAGCCATAGGCAATCATGACATTGACGGGATGGCTGTTTATGGTCCAGATTTTCCCTGTTTCCTCGGCGGGTAAATCTCCTCCGCTTACTTCGATATCAATCTGGATATGGGGATTACCCCAGCGTATATCGCGAATGATGCCATCTACAGCGAAAAAATCTGAACCATAGGCGCCATATTCTGCCTGGGTGTTGTGATGAGCAGTAAGTGGAAATGGCAAAATAACCGCAAGCAGAAATAATAACCTTCCAGGAAATTTCACTTGCTCCCCCTTGTGACAGTGTTAAATAGTAATGCGCATTGAATTAACACAGTCACACAGCTTGGTAACGGTGGTAATACTTTTTTGGTTTCTGAAAGGTCCTTTTTTTGATTTCTGAAAGGTCTTTAAGAGAGTGAACTCAGCATAAAACAAGATTTTGGCGATGCTATCACGGGGATTTTAAGCGAGTAAACCAATGGATTTTTAGCCCGCGCTCAAGTATCCTTCGCGCCTTTCCTGAATCAGCTATCGTGCGCCTATGACAGCTAAAGTTTGCTTTACTATGGACAATCTGGGTGATGCCGCAGACCTTGGTCGAGGCGTCATCAGTCAGCCCCGTGAGCCGGGTGAACGTCCGGCATTGGAAATAGGCTTTCCTGCCCTAATCGACCTCTATAGTCGCTATAACATCTGTATAACCCATTTTATCGAAGGCTGGAGTGCTGAAGCCTACCCGGACAGAATTGCCAGTATATTAGCCGCTGGCCACAGTCTGGGCATGCATGGCTGGCAACACGAATTATGGTCGTCACTGGATTATGATCAGGCCCTTGATATAGCCGGCCGGGCTACTGAAGCAATCGAGAAAGCAGGTTCACGGCCGCTTGCTTTCCGTGCCCCCGGCGGCAAACGCACGCGCTTTACCAGTGAAATAATCACTGATCTTGGCTATACCATTGACTCGAGCCTTTGCCCTTCCGGTCAGGATGGTGGTGAAATTTGCCAGCTCACCAAAACACTGTGGTCGGTGCCCTGGGAATGGAAAGGCGTTGATGCCAGTCACTGGCTCTGGCAGAAAAAAGACAATGCCACAGTCGAGCAGGACTGGCTGCAGGCGCTGGATGCAGCTGCTAAGGCCAATCAATACTTCCTTTTTATCTGGCATCCTCACGTCATGGGCATCGATGCGGATCGTCTCAAGGTGGGCGAACGTATTCTCGACCATGTGACGACGCACGGCGATTTTGAAATAGTTACTCTGGAACAATTGATCAACGCTTCCAGGCCCCACTAAAACCCCCTCTATACAAACCCTGTTGTGTAAACGAGAATACCGTTAACAACACCACAGGGTTATTGACTTGTTCAAGCGCTTCCTAAAATTCACACGACGCATGCTGTTACTAACGGTAATTGTCGTGATGGCACTTTTGTCATCTGCCCCATTTTATATTTACGACCGCTTTAACCAGGAAACCCCGGTAGCGCGGCTGTCTTTCGTAAAAACTGGTGATTTTAATTATATGGCGCAATTGCAACAGGGTGATTTCTGCGGCAACCGGCAATTCAAGGTGCTCGGTGATCAATTCCAGCTGGATGCAGGCTTTGTAAAATGGAAAGGGCTTGCTGTATTGCTGGGTTTCGAACCGCGTTATCGACTGGATCGGCTTTCTGGCAGATATAGCAGTCTCAACGCCCAAAACAGCCTTGAAACCATTTCCCACGATCTGGCGCCGGATGTGCTGTTTGATTTTTTTGATGAAACCACACCGCAAGGCAACCAGGGCTGGTTGATAGACACCCGCTATGGCTCGTCTGTCTACCTCACTATCGATCCTTCACTTCAATACCAGGTCTTTGCTACTGAAGACGGACTGATTGCCCGCTCGCAACCTATCCAGGATTTCAAACGGCAAAACGGAGAACTACAGATTGATATTACCCAGGGCTGTGGTGGCAGTCCTTCCACCGTTGAAAGCATGAGCAGGTCATTGAACAGTCTGTTACTGAGTGCCATGGATAAAGAATAATCCCAAAAATTTCGCTAGTCGGGTAACTATGCCTGTCACCTTCCAGGCCAATATCTTTAGTTCTTGATCTGTAGCTTCCTGTTTTTAGCTTCCTTTCCCTAGCTTTCAATCCCTAATTTTCACTGTTTACATATCGGCGCTATAAATTACATTCTGAGATTAAATTAATATCATTCATTAATCATTGTTAAGCGATTTAATGGCTCATCCCCCGAACTTATTCATGATCAGGGACAGGATAAGAATTGTTTTTATCCAATGAGTTTATAATTCCTTTATTTTTGCACATTATTATTTCGCATATCGAATAATTAAAGATAAATAAATTATTTATCTTTATATATCAATAGCTTATACCTCTTGCAATATAATAGGACACACGCCCCTTCTTCCGTATCTTTCGTTTACTTAAATATATCGCGGTGCGAATATAGGCAGGATTTTCTGTGATTAACAGAAGGTCAATTATCATAATTAACAACAATAAACTTTTGATAAAAGAGGGAGAAATATGTTTAAGCCTATAGCAAGAAAAAAAGGCAACATACTGGCTTTATCAGTCGCTGCAGCTCTTTCACCGGGGCTGGCTACAACCACCCTGGCACAGGATGGAGCCCAGGTGGAAGAAATCAGAATCACGGGTTCGCGAATAGTGCGGCGTGATTTTGAGGCCAACAGTCCAATACAAACCATAGACGCAGCATCATTTGAAAATTTGAGTGCACTTGGCGTCGAAAACGCCTTAAACCAACTACCACAGTTTGTTCCGGCCGCTACGCAGTTTACACAAATTGCTGACGGCGAATTGATCAATACCGGCTCAACATTGACTGCAGGTGCTGCAACAATCAGCCTGAGGGGATTCGGACCAAACCGAAACCTCGTGTTAATCGATGGCCGTCGCGCTATGCCGGTGAATGCTTCCATGGCAGTGGATGCCAACTCAATACCTTCATCGGCAATTCAGCGTGTTGAAGTTATTACCGGGGGTGCCTCTTCCGTTTATGGTGCCGATGCCGTTGCCGGTGTGGTGAACTTCATCCTCAAAGACAACTATGAAGGTGCAGAGCTGGATGTGCAGTACGGTGCAATAGCAGATGGTGCCCGTGCTGGTGAAGCAAGACTTTCAGCGCTTTTTGGCGCCAATACTGCCGATGGTCGCGGTAACGTCATGCTGGGTGTTGAGTACTTTGACCGTAGTTCAGTGGATCGTAAATACATCGACTTCTATAAAAAAGGCTTGGCTGACCCAACAGTAAACGGTACCCAATCGTTTAACTCGGACCCCTATTACGATATTGATCCTGGCAATGCGCCGAGCCGAGCAGCTATCGACTCAATCTTTACTGAAGCATCCTCACCGGTGTTTCAAACCACTTCCGGCGGCGTAGATGGCCGTGCTTCTTTTAATGATGACCTGAGCCTCTATGGTGGTGGCGCGAATTTTGGTGGCGCATCCCCCGGCGGACCTGGCGGTGTAGCCGGTAACTATCGCTACAATGGCCCTACCGAAATCGACGGCACTCCCTTCCGTAAACTGGATCCGGATGGTCGCTGGGAAGAAAATATCATTGGTCACAAGGCAACAGTACCTTTGGAGCGTTTCTCCATATTCGCCAAGGCTCACTATGATCTGACAGAAAATGTGACAGCCTTTGCCCAGGTAACAGCTGCTGAATCAAACCTGCGCCAGTTATGGCAATGGTCTCCGGCAGCCGGCGGTTGGGGCCAGAATATTCCCCGCGGTGATGGTATTTATGAACCTTCACTTGCTGCTGACGGAATTTCCACTCTACCTTCCTATCAGGCAGGCGGCCCTATCGGTCTGGCTTGTGCACCTACTGGAGGCTGTTCCAAGTCTGAAGCATTCCCGGTTAGCAGCGAATTAGCCACCCTTCTGGACTCCAGGCCGAATCCCGAGGCTGACTGGAATCTGAACTACTTCTTTGACTATCCGTTATGGGGTCTTTCTGATCCACGGTTGATTGATTCAGAAACCAAGACCAATCAGTACAATTTTGGCTTTGAAGGCAAACTGGATGCCATTGATGGCACCTGGGACGTTACGGCATCCCATGGTACCTCTACGTCTATCCTGAACCTGAAAGGCTATGCAGGACTACAGCGTCATCGTCAGCTAATCACATCACCCAACTACGGCAAGGGTTTTTTCCGTGAGGCCAATACCTTCTCATCATCCAACTTTAGTGGTGGTGTCGCTACCTGTACCTCAGGTATTCCTGTATTCAGAGACCATAGTGATATTAGTCAGGACTGTCTTGATGCATTTCTGGTGGACCTTCAGAACAACTCGGAAATGCGCCAGAATTTCGTTCAGGCCAATATTCAGGGTCGTGTGATGGATCTGCCAGCGGGTGAAATGCGTTTTGCTGGTGGTTATGAATGGCGTCGCAACAATTACTTCTATGTATTCGATACCCTGACCACACAAAACTCCTTTCTTGATCTGAGCATGGGCACCTTCCCGGCAGATAACGTGGAAGGCCGTACCTCAGTGGATGAAGTTTATGGCGAGTTATTCGTTCCTATTATCTCTGGTATGTCAGGAATCGAACATCTAAACCTTGAGCTGGGGTATCGTTATTCTGACTATAGCCTGCAAGGTGGCGTCGATACCTACAAGGCACTGGTTGACTGGGGCATTACCGAGGAGTTGCGTTTCCGTGGTGGTTACCAGCTGGCAACGCGTGCACCCAATATCGCCGAGCTATATCAGGCCCAGGCACAGTCCTGGTCTGGCAATGTTGGCGACCCATGTGGTCTGAATGCACTAACACCCTATAGCGCCAACCCTGACGTAAACTCCAATGCAGCTCAGGTGCAGGGCCTTTGTGAGCAGCTGATGGGACAGGTAGGGGCAGCAGATTTTTATGATCCTGCTGAACCACAACCCGCTGGTGCCGGTGCCCTGTGGTTCGTGAATGCAGTCGGTAATCCTGATGTGCAACCTGAGGAAGCGACTACCCTGACAGCTGGTCTTGTCTGGCAGCCTACTTCAGACAATGCATTTATTGATGGATTGAGTACAACGGTTGACTGGTTCTCTATCGAGATTGAAGACATGATCGCCCTGGAAGGCGGTCCCAATGTTTATGCACAGTGTTTCGATGCTGGTGCAAACCCGGGCTTTGATATCAATTATGGGCCATGTCAGCGCATACAACGTAACCCTGAATCCGGCGGACTTTCGCCCACTGATGTGACTTACCAGAATACTGGTTTCGCAAAGATTCAGGGCCTTGATGTTGCCCTTAACTGGCAAAGTGAGCTGTCGGATATCGGCATTAGTGCCATTCCCGGTTATTTTGGTGTCAACGTTATGTGGAACTCATTGTTGACCCTGGATACCCAGGCGACCGCAACCGCACCGGTAATAGACTGGACCGGAAGTCTTGGACCAGATCCCGGCACCTCACTCAATAACGGCGCCTATGATTACAGGATGTTTACCACCTTTAATTATGGGTTCAGCGACTGGAATTTCACCCTGCGCTGGCGTTACCTGCCGGAAGCAGATCCTTTGCTGAAACCCATTGCCGGTGACAATCCAATCCCGCAAGTTGGCGCGAATGACACCTACAATGTCTTCGACCTGGCTGGAAGCTGGAATATGAGTGACCAGTACGTGGTGCGTTTTGGTATTGACAATATCTTTGATGAAGATCCTGTCATTACAGGAGCACAAACAGATCTGGATGGCAATATTCCTACCTCTGGGCAGGGCACAACTGAGGCCGGATTTTATGACATCCTGGGTCGCAGATTCTTCGTAGGTGTTAAAGCAAGCTTTTAATACTGAAGAAGGGTTACCTGCAAATAGAAACGGCGAGCAATGCTCGCCGTTTTCTTTACTGACTGCTTATACTATTGAACTCTTTGTACCTGGATAAAACCATTCAAATTGGTTGCAGACAGCCTGAAGGATCCACCAAAGGGTGAAGGATATATACGTACCTCCATCCCTTCACGCAAGCGATAGTTTTTGCTGTTTATCTGATGCCAAACCTGCCCACTTGCCAGTGTTATTTGCCACTGACCGGGAAGCCGCTCGTTCAGATCAGAAATAATATCTACAAGCTCCTGTTCCCCTTCATCATTGGCAAGAATTTTCGCATTTACCTCGCGATTTCGTGAGGTCGCAGGTGTCTCTTGACCAAAATTCTCGATATTATCCTGTTCAATGTGATCTTGATTTTCCGACGCAATGTCGGTGTCTGGTTGTTCCTCAGGGATATTACGCGGCAATGATACAACCGGTAATTCAATTTTAGCTCTCTGGGACGCGCGTACCTGTTGTTCGATTAAATCATAACAGGCATATCGTCTTGTATTGTCTGTCATGGCCATACAAGGACCAATGTCAACATAAACACCGCTTGTCTGCGACAAAACAGAGGTAAAAGTTGAAAGCATGAGCACAAATATTATGGAAAGATTTTTTAACATGGTTTAGCTTTTATTGTAATTACCAGTGGTAAATGAGAATAAACCAGCAGCACAACTAACTCAACACATACTGCACAGCTATTTTTGGAATACATACTTACAAGGCGAAACTGTTTCTTATAAACTGGGTAGCAATCCATTTTTCTCCATCAAGTGGCGGCCTGCCTGCATGCAAAGTACGTAAATCCGAGCGGCCATCTTCCAGTGCATTGACGAAAAAGATCCCCTCCCCCTTACTACCATGATGACTGATATCTAGTTCCGGAAACACAGTCTCTCCGCCCTTATAACTGTCATTGAGATAGATAATGAAGGTAATTATCCGTTGCCCCTGTTCGAGAATAACTTTTTCATAATCAGGCGTATTGGGATCAATAAAATCATAGTGTTCAGAAATTTGTTCACCACTGGCATAGTGTAGAACGGTAGCGGCTTCAAAATTTCTGAAATTGACTCCAGTGCTGGCAGCCATACGCATCTGGATAAGAAGATTAACCAGATCTGTTTCAACCATATTAAAAATGGCGGCGCTATTAGTGCGGGTATGACTTTCAGTAACGGTTCTTTTGACCGAGTCATAGACCTGTGCCCGGGTTAAGCGCCCCTGCGCTTTTTTTATTAACCAGGCACAGACATCATCGTTTACAAAATCCGGATAGGTTTTTATCAGTGGATCTTCACTGAGAGTATTTGAGGCAGGTGGGGTAGACCAATACTCGAAATCTACAGAAGCCGCCAATTGTAACCAGTAGTCCGGATTATCTTCTTCAGTCTTTCTGGAACCGGCTAATTCGCGATTCGACGCTATTGCCAGCAACTGGATTCTTGCATCTTCCCAGTGATTTGCTGCGGAAATACGCAGCGCATTCAAGGCCTGGCGCCAATCCTGTTTTACATACATCCCCAAAGCAAACAATACGCTTAGTACTGCAAGTGCCTCTGGACCTCCGGCTTCTGCAGCTTCAACGATATAACCAACACCATCTTTGGGGAGACTGGGTGCCCGGTCTCCCACGATCATTCTCTTCCCAAGGCGTGTTTTGGCTTCAATATCTCCTTTTTCAGCGCCGGCAAGAAGAATATTAATTGCCTCCTGATGATGACCCTGGGCATCCAGATGATCTGCTTTTGTTACTGCTTCAGAAAAGTCCATATTCGACCAGAAATTGAATCAAAGGGAAGAGCATAGTTTACCTGCTTATGCATTTCAATTTTCCAACCAGTATATTTTTTGTTAATTGCTTTGTTGTAAGAAATGTAAAAAAATGTATATTCTAAAAATTAAAAAAGTAAATTAACCAGATTATTTGCAAATTCAGGAAAGGATATTCCATGGGGAGTGAATCGTTTTTTTCTCGAACAATCGGGCTATTCATGTGCGCTTGTCTTTTCCTTTTTTGTGAAAACCTACTGGCTCAGCATGATACCTATGCAACATCCACACGCTATCAATTTGAACAGATAGTACCTGTAAAGATTGATACGCCACCACCCCCGGCAACACGATTTGGTCCAGGACCTGAAGGCTGGCTAAAAGTGCGATTTACCATTAACGCTGATGGCAGTACAGCCAATGTTGATGTGCTGGATGTCATGCCTTCTACCCTTCCAACAGACAGCACTATTCAGACTATTAAATCCTGGACTTTCGAGCCTGCGATTATCAAGGGTACTGCAGTTGACTGGCATAACAATATTGTCACGGTAACTTTTGACTTACCTGAAATTCCAAATATATCCGGACCACAATTCACGACACCTTATAACGAAGTGCAAAAACTTCTGAATGAAAATCGTCTGGACCCGGCTGCCAGACTGGCCAATGAAAATCTCAAAACGTCTACTTACAGCCTGCATGATATCGGTCTGGGCAATATGCAACTGGCAGTCGTTGAAATGCAGCGTCAGGATATGCATCTTGCTTATCGTGCAATTACACGGGCCACCTTGCCAGAAGTCAGCCAACTTACCAATGAGGAGCTGGATATCGCCCTGCAGTATCGCTTCAATATCGAGTTATCCCTTGGACGTTATGTTAATGCTCTGGAAAGTTATAACAGGCGCCTGGCTCTTGTAACGGTTGAAACCAGTGAAATAATGCACCAGCAGGCTGAGCAACTTCAGCTGGCCCTGAATCAGGGACTTACACTAAACAGCAAAGCCAGGATTCTTGACAAGGACAGTGGCTGGTTTTTCGTTCCTTCCAGGCGGACATTTACCATTGCTGATGTTGATGGGGATCTCGATTCAATTGATGTAGTTTGTAATAGGCAAATCATAAGTCTGGAGTATCAACCCAATGTGGAATGGGCACTCCCTGAAACATGGGGGGATTGTTCTGTTACTGTTATGGGCAACCGAAATACAACATTCATTTTTTATGAGTTCCAGGAATAAGCAAGCCCTTCACGATAAAAGCATTGCCTGTCAGCTTGTCGTCCGTCACAAATTCTCATACTTCCCGTACGATGACATCTTCATGGGTTTTCTGGCGTTCTTTTTGCAAAGCTTTTTGTTGTCGCGTTTCCTCTTCGCTGGTACTGGAACCTCCTACCCACTTATCCATTACCAGACAGGCCACCAGATCTCCGGCAACATTAACCGCTGTTCTGCACATGTCCAGTATGCGGTCGACCCCCAGTAACAGCGCTATACCTGAGGCAGCATGGCAAAATCTTGTGCGCTGACTGCATTGGCCACTGGTTCGTCCAGAGTGATTTCGAGGTTACTTAATAAAGCCGAATCAATGTAATTCCCGGGTTTGATGATTAGTGCCAGATAAACTCCAATCATGATAGAGAGCGTCGTGGTAATAACGAAAAAAATAACCACAGACAGACCGAGCTTTTTTAACTGTTCAACATTTTCAGTAGCCGCCAGACCTCGAATGATGGAAGCAAATACCAGTGGCACCACGATCATCTGCACCAGCGTCAGAAACAACTGCCCGGGAAAGGCCAGCCAGTTACCCAGAGTGTTTGCCGTACTGACCTCCAGCCAACCCATTGAGGGCCCGGTGAGAATCCCTACCAGGATGCCGGCAACCATACCCAGCATGACCTTCATCCACAACTGGCCGGCAATCAACCGGGAAAGGTGATCGTTCATGGCGCGCAGTGGGCGCGGATATAGCAATTGCAAAGCTTTCATGAGGGTTCCATCCATGCTTAAGATGGCAGTTTACTTGATCCTTAAATAAATTTTTTGATTCAATTTAATTAGTGGCCTGGCAAATAGGGTAATATTCCTGCCTATGATTTCATCAATTGGAAATTTAATCGGCGGCCTTGGCCTTCTACTCATCGGTATGGGTCTGATGACGGATGGGCTCAAGCTGGCTGCCGGTAATACCCTGCGCGATATCCTTGCACTATGGACCAATACACGCGCGCGCGGACTTTTCTCCGGATTCCTGATTACAGGCATTGTGCAATCCTCAAGTGCCGTGACCGTTGCCACTATAGGCTTTGCCAATGCCGGCATGCTTAGTCTGGAAAGAGCCATATGGGTAATCTTCGGCAGCAATGTCGGTACCACCATGACAGCATGGATCGTTGCCCTGATTGGCTTTAAATTAAACATAGAAGCCCTTGCACTCCCCATGGTTGGTATTGGCGCCATCCTGAAACTGACAGGCAAGGAAACCAGGCGCGGCTTCTCAGGACAGGCCATAGTGGGTTTTGGACTTTTATTCCTGGGAATCGGCTTTTTAAAAACCGCTTTTGAATCCCTGTCAGCCAATATTTCTCTGCCGCAAGCTCAGGAACTCACTATATTATTGGTCCTGACCTATCTCTTTATCGGCTTCCTGCTTACAACGGTCATGCAGTCTTCAAGTGCAGCGATGGTGGTTGCCCTTAGTGCGGCAGAAAGTGGACTGGTTCCCTACAATATTGCGGCGGCCATGGTTATTGGTGCAAATCTTGGCACCACAACCACTGCAATAATTTCAGTCTTTGGCGCCACTTCCACAGCCAAGCGAGTTGCCATGGCGCACGTCATGTTTAATCTCATTACAGCACTCGCCGCCCTGTTACTCCTGGGGCCAATGCTATGGCTGGGCGCTGTAGTACAAACGGCATTTGGCCTGGATACTTCACCCTCAGTGTCTTTGGCAATCTTTCATTCCACTTTCAATGTGCTCGGTGTGGTACTGATGTGGCCGCTTTCAAGCCGGATGGTCCAGATGCTCAATCACAGATTTCAGACACAGGAGGAAACCGAATCCAGACCCCGTTACCTTGATAAAAACGTACTGGCGCTGCCCTATATCGCGGTTGATACGCTGTCGCTTGAGTTAAGCAGAATCGCAACCATGTGCGTGGAGTTGTTACAGAAAAACCTGCGGCTGCAGGACTACGATTTTACAAGTCGCAGCGCCATCATTCGTAATCTGGCTGGTGAAATAGGTAAATTCTCCGCAGGGCTGAATAAAAACGAGTTAACCCCGTTTATTTCGGAAGCATTGATGAGCCTGATGCATGCCTTGCAGGAATATATACTGAGCATCGAAATTTCAGAAGATATCGCCCGGCTCGGAGACATCACCATGGAACATCAGGAAAGTGACTTCAATACTGCCTTTCATGAATTTATTGCAGCCGCCGACAGACATCTGGATTCACTCACGCCTGATAATACCCCCGAGACCATAAAAAGCGGGGATAACTATGCTGAAGTGGAAAAGAAATACGACATCCTGAAAGAAGCCATTTTGCTTAATGCCTCGTTTGGCAATCTGCAGATTTCACAGATGGACATCCTGCTGCAATATGCCAATCAGGTAAAACGGGGCTGCCGACATTTATGGAAAGCTGCAAGACGACTGAATTCAGTCAGGGAATCACTGCAACGCAATGAAGAAGGTGATGTTATTGAATCCAGTGTTAGTGATCAGGCTAATATTGAACTGTTACACGATGCACATGATACGCTGGCAGAAGCTGATGAACCCCCTGTTACTCAAACTGAAGCCTGAACTTTGTCGACAAAGACTGGTGATAGCGCTGTTATGCATCATTGGCCTTCGCTGGAATGATTACACATGATCGTCAAACCTGAACAACTCACTTCCCAGCTGAAAAAACAGTTGCCTGCGCTTATCTGGATCTCCGGTGACGAGACCCTGCTGGTGCAGGAAATGCTCGATAGTGTGCGCCATATCGCCAAACAGCAAGGCTTTACTGAACGTGAAGTGCATGATGTCAGTGCCCAGTTTAACTGGGGTATTTTGCTTGAATCAGCCAACAGCCTGTCCCTTTTTGCCGATCGTAAATTGATAGACCTGAGACTGCATTCGCCAAAACTGGATACCGAGGCTAAAAAAGCCCTGGAAACCTACGCCAAAGATCCCGGTGAAGATAATTTACTACTTGTAAGCAGCGGCAGAATTGAAAAAGCAGCGCTTTCCACAAAATGGTTCAAGGCCATCGAGTCCAGAGGCATTGTTGTGCAGGTTTGGCCAGTCAATGCCCAACAGCTGCCAGGCTGGGTAGCCCAGCGCATAAAGCGAGCCGGAATGACGGCTGATCAGGACAGTATCGATATCATCTGTCAGCGCGTGGAGGGAAATTTACTTGCCGCTGCCCAGGAAATTGACAAGCTCGCGCTGCTGGCGGGCGACAGAATGCTGACTCGGGATTTCGTCGCCAGAGCTGTCGCCGACAGTTCCCGCTTCAATGTGTTCGCGCTGGCAGATGCCTGCCTTGCAGGTCATGGTGGCAAGGCACTGAATATACTCAATCATTTACGCGCCGAAGGTGATGACCCCTTAAAAATACTCTTTTTTCTGACTCGTGAAATCAGAACCCTGTTACGCATGCAGGAAAAAATTCGTCAGGGACATAATATAAACGGGGTTATGCAATCAGAAAGAGTGTGGCAAAACAGAATGCCCATCATTGGCCACGCCCTGCGAAATCACAGCATTAGCAGCCTGGAAAACATGTTGATAAAAGCCCGCAATGTTGATCAGTCTGTAAAAGGGCTGATGGACCTCAAACCCTGGGATGAATTAACCAGTATGATTCTGGACCTGACCAATACCCATACGGCTATCGAGGTTACGTCCAACACACGCAATAAAAATACCGCGGGTGCCGGGGTCGTTGCAGGGTAATCACACTATTAAGTCAATCAATGATTTGAAATGTCTAGAAGGTAGGCAAGGCAGCCAAAATTCCCCCGTCAGCAAGAAAGCTGCTACCGGTTGAATAACTGGATTCGTCACTGGCCAGAAACAACATCAGGCGGGCTATTTCATCAGCTTTGGCATATCGCCCCATGGGCACCGACGATGCAATACTTGCCTGGAATTTTTCCGGAGCATCAGGCACGACAGCATGATGGATAGCATCCATCATAGGCGTTTCTACATAACCAGGATGGATCGTATTGACCCTGATACCGAATTCAGCCAGCTCCAGGGCTGCCCCTTTCATCATACCCACCAGAGCATGTTTGCTGGTGGTATACGCTGTCGTGCCAGGCAATGCGGACAATCCCTGAATGGAAGACGTCATAATAATACTGCCGCCTTGCTGCCGTTTCATTGCTGGAATTACAGAACGCATTCCCAGCCAGACACCACGCAAATTGACAGCCATTACTTCATCAAACAAATCTACCGGGTAGTCTTCCAGCGGCATGTTGGCTCCGGGAATGCCGGCATTGAGAACCGCAATATCAATACGGCTAAACTTCCTCAGGATATGGCTGATGGTTTGCTCAATTTCTTGCTGACTGGTGACATCTGTTTTAACTATATTAAAGCTGCCTTTAGTACCTTCTGTACCTTCTGTACCTTCTGTACCTTCTGCACCTTCCGCGCCTTCTGCCCCTTCAGCTTTAACAAGCAGCTCCATGGTTTCCCTGGCATCTTCCAACAGGTCTGCATCCCGATCAGCCATGATGACCGAGGCACCTTCCTGTAAAAAAAGTCTTGCCGCCGCCAGGCCAATTCCGCCAGCAGCACCGGTAATAAAAGCAACTCTGTTCAGCAATCTGTTCATCAGGTCACCAGAACTAGTCTGTCAGTTTTGCCTGTTTGTCAGCGTGGTAGCTGGAGCGCACCATGGGACCACTGGCAACATGATGGAATCCCATCTTTTCGCCTATTTGAGCATATTCCTCAAATTCATCAGGATGCACAAAGCGATCCACAGGCAAATGATCCCGGGATGGTTGCAGATACTGTCCAATAGTGACCATGTCAATATTGTGAGCGTACATATCTTCCATGACCTGTATCACTTCTTCTCGTGTCTCACCGACACCTACCATGATTCCGGATTTGGTGAGCACATCCGGGGCCATGTCTTTATATTTTTTCAGCAGGTCGAGCGACCACTGATAATCTGAACCGGGTCGCACCTGTTTATACAGTCTGGGCACAGTTTCCAGGTTGTGGTTAAACACATCAGGGGTGGTGCGCGACAGAATATCGATGGCAATATCACCCCTGCCACGAAAATCCGGGACTAACACCTCAACCTTGATACCGGGATTCAGGCGGCGGGTTTCTGCTATACAGCGGGCAAAATGATCAGCACCGCCATCACGCAGGTCATCCCGGTCAACTGAAGTCACTACCACGTAAGTGAGCCCCATCTCTGCAATTGCTTCAGCAAGTTCCAGAGGTTCGTTTTCCATCAGCGCATTGGGACGGCCATGGGCAACATCGCAAAACGGACAACGGCGCGTACAGATATCGCCCATAATCATGAAAGTAGCGGTACCACTACTGAAGCACTCGCCCAAATTAGGACAGGAGGCTTCCTCGCATACCGAGCTCAGTTTATGCTTGCGCAGGGTTTGGCGGATCTTGTCCACTTTTTCATTATTGCCGAGAGTGACACGAATCCATTCCGGCTTACGCGGCATTTCAACTGTCGGGATAATCTTTATTGGAATTCGAGCTACTTTGTCTGCACCACGAAGTTTTTCACCCTGTACTACAGGTTTGATGTTTTCTGTATTTGGCATAATTGAGCTACTACATAAAGTTAAAAAGGAAAGAATTATAGCAGATTGTCTGACAGCACCTTGCTTAGCCTTGCGCTGGTTTCTGTCATCAGGTCGTACGGGTAATCGCTAACAAACTTGCGAATCTGGGTAACCCCCAATCCGGGGTAGCCACAGGGATTAATATAACTGAATGGCTCAAGATCCATGTCAACATTCAGACTCAAGCCATGATAGGAGCAGCCATTCTTGATTCTCAAGCCAAGCGCGGCAATCTTGTTATCATCGACATAGACGCCAGGCGCTCCCTTGCGGGTTGAAGCACAAATGGAAAAACCAGCAAGCACTTCGATAATACTTTGTTCAATAATATCAACCAGTTGCCGGACTCCTGTATTTCGGCGCCTGATATCAAGCAGAAGATAGGCAACAAGCTGTCCCGGCCCATGGTAAGTGACCTGTCCTCCGCGGTCGCTTTCCACCACCGGTATGGCATGGGGATCAATGATATGTTCCTTCAGGCCAGCCTGCCCAAGCGTGTAAACAGGGCTGTGTTCCAGCAACCAGCATTCATCTTTTTGCCCGGGTATGCGCTCAATAGTGAATGACTTCATGGCATTGAAGGTCTCTGAATAATCAGTCAGACCCAGGTCTCTGAAGACCAGTCCCTCAACATGACTTGGTGCAAGAATGCTGGTCACATTACCTCTTCAAGAGTTGTGCTGGTCAAATGACCATGGCGACACGGCCACTGGCTTTCAGGTCATCAAAGATAGCCTGAATCTGCTCCACTGAGCGGGCAGTAATAATCACATTGACCGCCAGATATTTACCATGCCGGCTGGGACGAAAATTGATGTCTTCCTCTGCAAGTTCAGGCGCATGTTGACGAACGATATCAATAATAGCGGCACTGAACTCATCGACATCCAGTCCCATGACCTTGATAGGGTAACGGCAGGGATATTCTATTTTCGGAGATTCTTCTGGTTCCATACTACGTATCGTAATTGCTCCTGGACTGTCAGCGACCTGATAATTCAAGCTCCTAGCCGAACAGGCTGAGGAAAAACAGGTGGAGAAAATCCATCATTCGTTTGATAAAACTGCCTCTTTCGACAACCTCCATGGCAACCACCGGGCCGTCATAAAAAACCTGATCTGCCAGGCTGATTTTAATATTACCCAGTACCTGCCCCGCACTGATCGGCGCTTTCAGAGTTTCGTCTATTACCAGCTCTCTAACCAGGCTGTCTTCCTGACCACGTGGTATGGTTACATATACCTCGTCAGTTATACCAATATCCACAGCATTGTTCTTGCCGGACCAGACGCGCTCGGTTGACAGCACTTCACTGTTTTTGAATAACTGCAGAGTCTGGTAAAAGCGAAAGCCATAGGTAAGCAGTTTCTGTGATTCAATGGCTCGGGCATCTGTACTGTCTGTCCCCATTACTACCGCTATCAGACGCATATCGTCTCTTGTTGCCGAGGCTACCAGACAATAACCCGCCTCTTCGGTATGGCCCGTCTTGATGCCGTCTACATTGCGATCTCTAAACAGCAGGCTGTTCCTGTTGGGCTGGCGTATTTCGTTATAGGTAAATTCCCTTTCAGCATACATGGCGTAATGGGAAGGAAAGTTTTCTATCAGCGCTTTGGACAGCAGCGCCAGATCTCTGGCCGACATGGTATGTTGTGCCACGGGCAAACCCGATGCATTCAAAAAATAGCTGTTATTCAATCCCAGTAGTTCCGCATGTTGATTCATCATGTCGGCAAAGGCGGCCTCACTGCCAGCAATATGCTCTGCAATGGCAACACTGGCATCATTGCCAGACTGTATAATCATGCCCCGTAAAAGGTCCTCCAGACGCACCTGGGTGCCTTCCTGAATAAACATCTTCGAGCCTTCCATTTGCCATGCCTTGACACTGACATGAACCTGATCGTTGAGGGAAACATTGCCCTGGGTCACTTCATTAGCAGCGACATAGGAGGTCATAATTTTGGTCAGACTTGCTGGTGGCAGAGGAATATCGGCATTTTCCTCAACCAGGATTTCACCGGTTTTGGCATCCATGAGGATATAGCTGGTAGCAGCGATCTGGGGAGGACGCGGGATAATTGTCTGCTGGGCATTTAGCGGGCTTGCGAAAACACCGGCCAGCAGTAGTATTACCGGAAAGCGCCTGTAATTTACGGAAGTAATAGCAGTGAAAATTATTCGCAAACTCACCATTTTTGCCCTCATGAAGGTTGTTTTCAGTTTCTGGTTAAAGGATTTAGTGCCTGTCCTGGCTAAGCCTTTTATTTCGTAATCTGCAATATTGTCGGTTAATTATCTAATAATTGTCTGTCCAAAAAATGTCAAAAATCTGTTTATTGCCTGACCCTGAACGGTGTGCCCAGACCGGCATCGACGAATATTGCCATTAGCGCCGACAGGTCTATTGTCTCATTTAAGGGCCCAAGACGCACTCGATGCAACAGGTTTCCTGTCCCGCCATCTCTATCACTTCGAATAAAAACCGGTAGTGAGGTGAGCTGCTTTACCCTGTTCAGCAGTTGTATGGCGCTATTTTCATTGCTAAATGCGCCTATCTGGAGAAAATCCAGCCCAGCACCCTGCTCAATGCGATTTCGTTCCTGCAGGACCAGCTCCTGGGTAGCCTGGGCTTCGGAATCGCTGCCTGGCTGAATATCCGACTGGCTGTAGCGTGGGGATGAGTCAGTATATGCAGGAGGCAAGAGTGCCTTTACGCGTACTCGCGCCGTCCCATTAGCGGCATAATCCAGGCTGGCAGCTGCCGCATAGGACAGGTCAACGATCCTGTCATCATGAAATGGGCCCCTGTCATTAACCCTGACCACTACACTTTTGTCATTATCGAGGTTGGTTACCTCCAGAAAACTGGGGATGGGCAACGATTTATGGGCAGCAGTCAGACTGAACATGTCATAGATTTCACCATTGGACGTCAGGTGTCCATGAAACTTACGGCCATACCAGGAAGCCATACCGGTTTCCTCATAGCCTGCTTCTGTGTCCATTACATAATAGGTCATCCCGTTTACGGTATAGGGGCTTTTATTACCCGCAATGGTACGGGTGACAGGCTCAGGGATAACTGGCTGCACTGCCGACAGATCAATAGGTTCAAGAACAGGGCTGTCATCTGCCATTTGATAGCGGCCTGAACCTGTTTTTTGAGGGGTGGGGGGACTTACACAAGCTGCCAGGGTGGCAGCCAGGGAGATTATCAGGAATCTGGTCACACAAGACCAAAAATACACTTGAATATGCACTCCTAAGCAGAGCTATCGTTTGAGTAAAAACAAAGCAAATTATACCTTATTCAGGAAATAAGGGTCTTGTTATGTGTATGAATGGACATCAGGATACCAAAGCCTACCATCAGGGTCAGGATTGAGGTTCCCCCCAGGCTGACCATGGGCAAAGGCACCCCTACTACCGGCAAAATCCCACTCACCATCCCGATATTAACGAACACATAGACAAAAAAAGTAAAAATTATACTGCCTGCCAATAAACGGCTAAAGGTATCCTGGGCCATGGCTGCAATAAATAGCCCGCGCCCGATTATAGCGATGTACAGGACAAGCAAAAACAGCATTCCCAGCAAACCAAATTCCTCAGCCAGTACCGCTACAATAAAGTCCGTTTGCCCTTCCGGAAGAAAATCCAGTCGCGATTGCACACCATTCAACCAGCCCTTGCCAAATACACCGCCTGAGCCAATTGCTGTTTGTGACTGGATAATATTCCATCCGGTTCCCAATGGGTCACTTTGTGGATCAAACAGGGTCTTCACGCGCTGCTTCTGATAATCAGACATATAAAAAATCCACAGCGCAGGACTGGATAAGATAGCTACACCCAGAAAAGAAAAAACCAGTTTCCAGTTAATACCCGCCAGTAAAATCACAAACAAACCGGATACCGCTATCAGCAAGGCCGTGCCAAGATCCGGTTGGATAGCAATTAGCGCTGTAGGCAGCATGATTAAAACCAGTGCCCAAAAAATATGCTTAAAGCGTGGGGGAATTGCACGTTTTGAAAAATATCCGGCGACACAAAGTGGCAACACCACTTTCATGATTTCTGAGGGCTGAAATCGCGGCAGTAATGGCAAATCTATCCAGCGTCTGGCACCGCCGCCAATACTGCCATAGAAAATAACAGCCACAAGCAATGCCATTCCTCCCAGATACATCCAGGGTCCCCAACGTCTGAGGATGCGAACGTCCAACTGGGCCATAAACAGCATTGCACCCAACGAGACGATAATGAAGGTTACCTGGCGCCCCATCATGGACACATTACCGTCTGTGGCGCTATACAGCACCATCAGACCAAAGCCGAGTAATATCAGGAGCGCGACCAACAAAGGAAAATCGATATGCAGGTATTCCCAGACACTTTTGCGGCGCCCAAGGTCTTTACCGATATGGCCCATATGCCTGATAAAATCCTGACTACTCAAACCTTCTCCATCATGATTGATAGCTACTGATTTACGGTAACAAGATTCACTTTTTCTTCAGCAAGTGATTCTGGCATTTCACTGGCGGAACCGACGACAGACTCTTTCTCAGGCATTGTTAATTCCGACTCTTCATCTTCTTCCGAAATCTGTGGATAAATAAATTCCGCTTTTAATTCACCCTGTTCATCAAGAAGATAGGCATCAAGAATATTCCTGGCAATAGGTCCGGCAACAGAGCTGCCAGCCTCGCCATGTTCAACAAAAACAGCCAGGGCTATTTTGGGATTATCAACCGGCGCAAAAGAGATAAACCATGCATGTTCACGGTATTTTTCCGGCACCTCATCTGCTCTGTCGTAATTATCAGGAATGGCAATTACCTGAGCTGTACCTGACTTACCAGCCATGCGGTATTTCAAAGGTTTAGCGGCGGCAATATAAGGATAGGCTGAACCATAGGTTCTATATTCCCCGCCATATCCCCGGTTAACAACCATCTCCATGGATTCGGCTATAAAGTCCCAGTAATCCGGATTATTAATTTCTATATCCGGCAGAAACGTGGAATCTATCTCGGGTGACGAGTCAGTACCGATTTGCTTCATCACTGCAGGGCGATACCATTTTCCTTTATTGGACATAAGCATGGTTGCCGTTGCCAGCTGCAAAGGAGTCGCTTCCGTATAACCCTGGCCGACATAGGAATTAATGGTCTCCCCTGGATACCAGGATTCACCCATGGCATTCAACTTCCATTCCCGCGAAGGTAATGTGCCGGTGCTGGCCTGTGGCAGATCAAGACTGACATTACGACCAAAGCCAAAACGGAACAGAAAGTCGTGCATCTGGTCAATGCCCATGTCCATGGCAAGATCCCAGAAATACACATTACATGACTGATAAATTGCTCTTTGCATATCCACCGTGCCATGACCTGTCTTGTTCGACCACCAGGTCCAGTCATAGTGCTTATGCTTACCCAGCTGATAGTAGCCAGGGTCATATACGGTATCCTCGGGAGTACGATAACCTTCATTTAGTGCGGCAAGACTGATAAAGGGTTTTACCGTAGAGCCCGGAGCATATTTTGCCAAGGCACGATTAAACAATGGCGTATCTACAGGATCGTTGAGGGACGCATAATCTTTTCGACTGATTCCCTGGACAAAAAGATTCGGGTCATAAGCGGGCTTGCTTACCAGAGCTAAAATACCACCGCTTTCAGGATCAATAGCCACTACCGCACCGCGATAGTCACCAAGCGCCTCTACTGCGGCTTTCTGAATTTTGCTGTCCAGGTTCAAAACAATATCCTGTCCGGGGACAGGGTCAGTTCTGTCAAGAACGTTCATGATTTGGCCGCGGGCATTTTTTTCTACGGTTTGATAACCAACCTGACCATGGAGAATATCTTCATAAAATTTCTCTATACCCTGCTTACCTATCTGGTGTGTACCACTGTAATTGACAGGATCAACTACTTTTAATTCGTCTTCAGTAATACTGCCAAGATAACCAACAGAATGCGCAAAGATATCTCCTTCCGGATAATGTCGCACAAGTTGAGCTTCAACGCTGACACCAGGCAATCGGAACTGGTTTACAGAAATCCTGGCAATTTCTTCTTCACTTAGATTAAAACGAACTGGAACTGAAGAATAAGGGATACTTCGATTTTTCAGGCGGCCGAGCAATTTCTCCCTGTCGTCTTCAGTCAGTGAAATAAGAGAGGCAATTACATCAACCACTTTTTCGATATCCCCGGCATGCTCTCTAACCAGGGTAAGTGTGAAACTGGGGATATTTTCTGCCAGCAGGGTTCCATTACGATCGTATATTAAACCCCGTGTGGGAACGATTGGCTGAACATGAATCCGATAACTGTCAGACTTGGTTGAATAATAATCGTGTTGATTAACCTGAAGAAAAAACAGACGGGCGATCAAGGCAAGGATCAAGAAGAATGCGATTACACCGCCGACGATGATTCTCGACAAAACTATTCGCCGTTCAAGTTGGTGATCCTGTATTGTGATTTTTTCAGCCATTACTGATATCACGTAAGTCCACTGTGCTGTACTACCTTTGTTTTACTTCTTGAGTTCATGCTAGCCGGTTTATATGCCAGCCGGTTTATAAGCACCTGGAGTTTCAGCTTGTTTGCCGATGCCAATCGGTACGTTCAACAAGCTTTATATGTAAGCTATTTTCTTTAGCTATTTTCTTTTAGCTATTCTCGATGGTATGGATGCCCTGCCAAAACGCTCCAAACCCTGTATATCTGCTCTGCCACCACGATTCTAACAATAGTATGCGGCATTGTTAAAGCGGAGAGTGACCATATTTCCTGAGCCGACTCCAGACATTTTTTCGAAAGACCATCCGGCCCGCCCACCAATAACGCCAGATCCTGACCAATATCCTTTAGTTTGCCAAATTTATCAGCCATTACTTCGGTCGGCAGTGACTTCCCTTTTACATCCAGCGCTACCAGATAATCGCCTGGAGCAACGGCATTTAACAGTGCCTGTCCCTCGGTTTCGCATAGTCTGGCTATGTCTGAATTGGCTTTGGATCTTTTAGCCAAAGGGACCTGGGTAATAATTAGTTCAAAATTTCCTGGCAGACGTTTTTGATACTCATTGACAGCAGTTTCAACCCAGGCCGGCATTTTTGTTCCAACTGCAATGAGCTTTATTTTCATATTCAGAGAAAGTGCTCAGAAAGTGAATTTCATGGTATTCCAAAAAATTTTTTAATTTTTATCCGACGGCTTCATGTCCCAAAGCGATTCGAGGTCATACATTTTTCGAACATCTTCCGTCATTACATGAACCAGAACATCTCCCAAATCCAGCAAAACCCATTCGCCCTGATCCTGACCTTCCATACCATAAACCGGGCTACCACTGTCTTTGACTTTTCTGGCAACATCTTCAGCCAGCGACCTGACATGCCTTGACGATGTACCAGTGACCACCACCATATAATCGGTAACAGTCGTAATATCTGAAACATGTAAACAGGTCAGCTCCCTGCCTTTCATATCTTCAAGAGTATTGATAGCAATATCTCTCAGGTTTTCTGCGTTCAAATGTCAGCCTCCCGGGCGTATAACTTGTGAGTTTGTATATATTGAGCAACTTTTTCTGGCACTAATTCTGGCACAAACCCTGCCAGACTTTTTTGACTTTGGATAGCCTGCCTCACCATTGAGGAAGAAATATCCAGAAAATCATATTCTGTAATTAATATTTTTCCATTTTCAGTCTGTTTCAAATTTTCTATAGATGGCACCATTCTACTATTCAATTCTGTCCGCAGATCCTGCTCTGGATTCAGATGGTATCCTGGCCTTGCAGCAACAATTATGTGCGCCAATGAAAATATTTCCCGCCACCGATACCAGCTATTGAAATTATTGAAAGCATCCTGCCCCATGATGAAATACAACCTTGCATTGGGCATTTCCTGCTTTATCTTTTGCAAACTTTTCAGGGTATAGGAAGGGGCATTACTGTTACATTCACGATCATCTATTCCAATATCCGGGTAGTCTTCGACGGCCAACTCCAGCATGGCGAGGCGATGCCGGGATGAAGCGAAAAGAGCGCTTCTGTGTACCGGATTGCCACACGGTAGCAGGCGGATTGCATTCAGCTGTAATTTCTCAAGGGAGGTAATTGCTATATTAAGGTGTCCCTGATGCACAGGATCAAACATCCCGCCCATCAGGCCCAACTCTAACACTGGCTGAGAAGGTTCATTCACTGCAGAACTGTCGTTCACAGCAAGATTTATTTCTCAAGCACATGGCCATCACCCAGCACCACGTATTTCTGTGAAGTAAGCCCTTCGAGTCCAACAGGTCCACGCGCATGAATTTTGTCTGTAGAAATTCCTATTTCAGCTCCCAGCCCGTATTGAAAACCGTCAGCGAATCGCGTTGATGCGTTGATCATTACAGAACTGGAATCGACTTCCCTGAGGAAGCGCCTGCCACGACTGTAATCCTCGGTTACGATCGAGTCCGTGTGCTGTGAACTATAGGTATTGATATGATCAATGGCTTCATCAATACCGGTAACGACACGAATGGAAAGCACCGGGGCAAGGTATTCTGTGCTCCAGTCTTCTTCACTGGCTTGTCTGGCGCTCACCATTAATGCACAGGTTTTTTTGCAGCCACGTAACTCCACGTCGAAATCGCTATAGACCTGCTCAAGTTGTGGAAGGACTTCACCGGCCATGGACTGCGCAACCAGGAGTGTTTCCATTGCATTACAAACGCCATAACGATTGGTTTTGGAATTTAGAGCAATATTTACCGCCTTGGTGATATCTGCACCGTCATCTATATAAACATGACAGATGCCATCCAGATGCTTGATCACAGGTACCCTGGCCTCATTGCTGATTCTTTCAATCAGGCCTTTACCGCCACGGGGGACAATGACATCAACGTATTCAGGCATGGTAATAAGCTCTCCCACAGCGGAGCGATCCGTTGTAGCAACCACCTGTACGGCTGCTGCAGGCAATCCGGCTGTCTCCAGCCCCTGACGTATGCAATCTGCGATGGCCTGGTTGGAATGAAATGCTTCCGAGCCTCCCCGAAGTATGGTGGCATTGCCTGATTTCAAACATAAACTGGCGGCTTCGGCGGTCACATTGGGCCTGGATTCGTAAATAATCCCGATCACTCCCAGAGGAACGCGCATCCTGCCTACCTGAATACCGCTGGGCATATAGCGCATTTCACTTATTTCGCCAATGGGATCAGACAAGGCTGCAACCTGTCGTAAACCTTCCAGCATATTTTCGATTCTGCCAGGTGTGAGTTCAAGACGATCCAGCATTGCTGCATCCAGCCCCTTTTTAGTCCCGGCCTCAAGATCCCTGGCATTAGCGCTGGCAAGCTTGTCACGGGTTGAGTCAATCGCATCCATGGCAGCAAGCAAGGCTGCATTTTTAGTCTGCGTATCAGCTGCCGCCATCACACGGGAAGCCACCCGGGCATTCTTTCCGAGTTCCCGCATCTGTAATGGGACGATGTTTTCTGCCTCAGTCATTCTTAACCTGATCATGTTAAAAAAAAACAATTATACCCCAGAAAGCATATTGAGGCATTCAGGGAAAAATACTCTTTAGTAGCTCCCGGTCGCCGCTAACGAGCTTTTCCTTGGCATTTCGTGACAATTTCTTGATGCGCGCTTCAAGTACTGACGCTTCGCTACGATCTTTCACTACAGTGCTCCAGACAAGCACCAGCGGGCCTTTGCCACGTAAGCTTTTAGCGCCTTTTTTACTCGTTGCTCCCTTTTCTCCCTTTACCCCATTCCCGATTCCGGCATGTTCATTGAGCCGCCGTTTCACATCCGTCGTAATGCCCGTGTATAGGGAACCGCCAGCGGTACGCAAAATATAAACAAACCAGTCAGGATTCATGCTTAAACAAGAGTCAGTGTTTTTTCCATTATCTCATAGAGGAAGGTTTTAACTGGAAATTTTGTTGATTTACCTGTATAAATGCGCCCCTAAATTTTCCGGGTGAATAACCTGGCAATCAAGTCAATTACTCCCAAGGGAATACCTTCAGATGCTCAAGATTCAGACATTTAATCAGATTTCTGACAAGGGACTCGACCGTTTTCCCAAACAGAATTACGTCGTCTCTCCCGATGTAGAAAAAGCTGATGCTTTACTTGTACGCAGCCAGAAACTTTCTAAAGAAAACATTAACAGCAACCTTAAAGCCGTCGCCCGGGCAGGTGCCGGTGTCAACAATATTCCTGTGGACAGCTACACCCGTGAAGGCATCGTAGTATTCAATACCCCAGGTGCCAACGCCAATGCTGTGAAGGAACTGGTTCTGTGTGGTCTGCTTTTATCTTCACGGGGAATTCTGGACGGTATTAACTGGATTAGTAGTCTTTCACCGGATCTGGATGCGGCAGAAATGTCGAAGCTTATTGAAGCTGAGAAGAAAAAATACAAGGGCATGGAACTGAAAGGTAAAACCCTGGGAATTGTTGGACTTGGTGCAATTGGCGCAATGGTGGCAGATGCGGCAATTCAGATGGGCATGAAAGTGCTGGGATATGACCCCGCAATTTCGGTTGACGCTGCGTGGCGCCTGGCTAACCAGATCGAAAAACAGGAAAACCTGACCTCCCTGATCTCTCGCTCTGATTATGTAACATTGCACCTGCCTGTACTGGAGTCCACCAGGAATCTGATAGACAGAAAACTGATCAACTACTTCAAGTCCGGCGCAGTACTTTTGAACTTCTCCAGAGATGCGATTGTTGACGAAGAAGCTCTGCTTGAAGCATTAAATAATGGCGGTTTGTCCAGCTACGTTACCGATTTTCCTACTCCCGGCCTGTTAAAAAGTAAAAATGCTATTCTGCTGCCACACATTGGCGCCAGTACCGATGAAGCCGAGGAAAACTGCGCGATAATGGCTGTTGATCAGCTGCGTAATTTTCTTGAAAACGGCTCCATTAAAAATTCCGTGAATTTTCCTTCGCTGGCCCTGGAAAAATCTGAAGGTCACCGGATTGCCATAATCAATGAAAATGTTCCCCGCATGTTGGGTCAGATTTTGTCCGTGCTTGCCGACAAGGATATCAACGTCATTGATATGCTGAACAAGAGCCGGGACGATATTGCCTATAATCTGATTGATATCGAATCCGAGCCCTCGGAAGAAACACTGAGCGATATCAGAGCTATCCCACATGTCATCAAGGTCTGGGCAATCTGAACCCCAATTACAAACGTAAATTCCGAAAACAATTTAAGACATTCATATTATGAGCAAACAGGTTTATAACTTTGGTGCCGGTCCGGCGATGCTTCCAATTCCGGTCATGAAGCAAATTCAGGAAGAATTTCTCGATTACCGGGGAATGGGTGTTTCTATTATTGAAATCTCCCATCGCTCCAAAGAATTTGAGGCAGTTCTGGATCGCTGTGATGAATTGATCAGGGAAATTTCCAACCTGCCTGACGATTACAGCATCCTTTATACCCATGGTGGCGCCCGCATGCAGTTTTCTGCAATACCCATGAACCTGCTGCCATTAAAACCGGCACATAAAGCGGTATACAGTGAAACCGGCAATTTTTCCAAACAGGCCAATGTTGAAGCGGCCCGTTATGGCAACATCGAGGTTGCCAGTAGTGGTGAGGATTGCAATTACAGCAAATTACCTCCACTGAATCGGGATATGATTTCTGATGATGTGTCCTATGCCTATATCACCAGCAATAACACTATCTATGGAACCCAATACAAAAGCTATCCACAGCTTGGTGATATTCCTCTGGTGGTTGATGCCACTTCCGATATTTTTTCACGGCCCGTGGACTTCTCCGGCCTGGGAGTTATGTTTGCCAGCTTGCAAAAGAATCTTGGCCCGGCAGGCACTGCGCTTGTGCTTATTCGTAAAGACCTGATAGGTCATGCCATGGAGCTCACGCCATCGTTGCTGGATTATTCTGTCTATGACAAATCGCACTCCCTGGCGAACACCAATAATACCTTTGCTATCTATACCACTTGTCTTGTCATGGAGTGGCTAAAGAAAGAAGGTGGCCTGGAAGCCATGGCCAGGATTAATCAACTCAAGGCCGATACCCTTTACCAGGTAATCGATAGCACTGATTTTTATACCGGTATCGCTGCCAGGGAAGATCGATCCTTGATGAATGTTTCCTGGACCTTGCCCGACGAAGACCTGACAACACGCTTTCTCACAGAAGCACTCGAAAATGGCTTGTATGCACTGAAAGGACACAGAGCTGCCGGAGGTATTCGGGCGTCGATCTATAACGCCATGCCAATGGAAGGTTGTAAGCTATTGGCTGAGTTTATGCAGGAATTCGAACGTACTAATGGTTAGCACACCGATGCTTAACTAACGATTAAATTCTGTATTAAATCGCGGCAACATTATTGGTTTGCCGTTGCAAGGTTGATGTTGTGCTCTATGGTGTCTCGCACTCTTAAATTCGCTTCATCCACCATCGATAATGCCGCCTGGTAATCTTCCAGCGCCTCCTGAAATTGGCCGGCAACAAATTTTGCCGTTCCCCTGTTGTTTACTGCAGACCACTTGTTAGGCTGAATAGCCATAGCCATTGAGCAGGCCGCAATAGCTTCCTCTACTTTTTGCAAACTGGTTAACACCGTACAGTATGCATTCCAGGCAAAATATTTTGGCAACTTTTCATGGGGTAGCGTTACTCGCTCCACTTTATCAACATACGATTCTGCCAATTTCAGGGCTTCTTCTTTCCGGCCATTCACTATTAATTGTCTAATTCGCTCAACCTCACTCGGGACTTCCAAAGCCAGTATTTCAGAAGGAAGCGCTTTTGAATTTAAATGAGTTCCTGTACGGGTTTGCTGTGCCTGTAGCGAGCTAGTCAGCAGCATCCAGGAAGAGAGTAGAATTAAAATATAATTAACTGAACGAGTTTTCATAAGCTTAAAATACCTGATTGGTTTCCAAATTTCAGTATTCAGTTCAATTTATCGCCAAGACTTCAATTTCCTGAAATTGAATAGCAAAGTCTGAACTGATTTAAACAAAAAATAAATAAATTATTGCTTCAATTTTGCCCGCCAGAGACTAAGTATTTGATTAGTAAATATAAATTATCCTGGGGATATAGCATCTGCAGAATTGGAGAGGCAAATACACGATAAACAGGCGTTAGATAAGAGACAGGGGTTTAATGAAAATCTTGCAATTAGAAACGGAAAGTTTTGGTGTACTTCAAAACGATTTCCGCATTATTTGAATTGAGGTCGGCAAATACCCCCTCTGCGTCAAAATTGTAATTTATGACCAGAAAAAGGTCTTCTCCGGCCTGCGGGTTCCAGCGCAGGCGACTGTTAATTCCCACCACATCGGAAAAATTATCGTACTGGATCAGGTTAATCCAGGACCATTTTGAATTGAATGCGTAGTTGGCATTCGCTGACACCAGACGAACATCGAATGAACCCTGGGGAAGCGTAATATCCTGATAATTGTAATTGAAGCCAAAATTTATATGCTCATTGGGCGCCCAGTCAACATTGGCGTTGATCTGCATACGTTCACCATCGTAGTAATCTCCGATGTTGAGGCTTATGCCTGGCGAAAACTCCAGCTGATTGGATATCCTTGCTTCCATGTTAAAGCCACCAAAGGTGTAGTCTCCTGCTGGAATAATGATACCTGGCCTGATAGCAAAATCTCTTTGGAGTCCTTCCTTGTTACGAAAAACCCCGAAACCTGCCTGATCCCCCCTGTGTGTATTGAAATTAAGCATGCGCCAGAAAAAGTTTTCACTTTGCATTTCCTTGGTATCAAGTAAACGGGTATGTCCAAAGCGCATAAAGGTAAAGACGTTACGCAACCATTTATGTCCTTTAAAGAAATATCGCCCTGAACCACGAAAATCAAGACTTTCGACTCCTGTGCGGTTGGCAAAACCCAGTGCCGGATTAAAATCTTCGCCAAAGTATTCGTAACCAACCGAGCCACCAAAACCATTGTTCTGGGTATCAAAATCTGCCCCAACACCAAAGGCCTTTTCATCACCATTAAGGCCTTGCGTATCAGATTGTTGATACCAGGCATTACCTCTCAAACTATGGGTGTCAGAAAAACGGGTATTCTGATAGCGAAAATCCACCCCCCCCAGCATATTATCGGTATCACTGGTGGGGTCGCCATGGGTAAAGATGGCTCCAACACTGGATTCTGACAACACGTTGGCGGCGGCTCTGCCGACAAACACATTTTGGCTATCCAGGGTTTCGAAATCTCCCTGACGTGCGGCAAGGCCACCGACATTCCAGCGCCCCACCCGACCCGTCAATTTAACGCCGGCATTAATATCAACGGGAGTGCCCCTGTTACTCAGGCCTATACGCCGTGAATAGAAAGGGATTCCATTCTGATTCAGACCACCAAAACTGAAAATATCGAGATCCTGCAAGAAGAAATCCCTTTTTTCAGGGAAGAATAGCGAAAAACGACTGAGATTGACCTGGCGATTATCGACTTCTGTGGCCGAGAAATCGGTATTGAAGGTCAAGGCACCAGTGAGGTTCGGGGTGATTTTATAAAATACATTTAACGAAGGATCATAACGCTGGTCAGTTACATTAGTTGTGAAATCCTCAGTAGTCGCAGCAGTCATCGAAGGAATAATATCCAGCCCCATGCCCTGTCGAATATCCCGAATTCCGGATATCACGCCAGTCGTCGTTGGATTGATCCGGCGATTAAAGGATGACCAGGCCATATCTTCACGCTTGCGTGAAATCGTACGCGCAATGGTAAAACCCCAATCTTCGGTTTCAGGGTCAAAATTAAGCGTGTTAAACGGGATAGCAACTTCAGCTGTCCAGCCCTCTTCATCGATTTGCGACTCTACCTGCCAGATTCCTGTCCAGTCCCGATTCAGATCATTGGGATTCTCATAGATGCCTTCGCGTCGAATACCGTTGGGATTTACCTGGAAGTGGTAACCGGTTCTGCCGTTGTTAAAAGTATCGAGAATAAATTCGAAAGAATCATCACTGCCCAGACCACCACCCTGAATCAGCTGGCGAGCAATAATTGAACCCGCATCACTGTCATAAAGTCGCGCTGCTACGTAAAAAAATCGATCACTGTAGGTAATATAAAAAACAGAATGTTCGGAGGGCTCTCCATGATCCACAGGTTGAAACTGGTGTAAATCACTGAGTACAGTTGCAGATTGCCAGATTTCGTCATCCAGCACACCATCTATAACCGGTGCATCTGTGGTGCGGGCAATTGATATCCTCTTGCGACCCTGATTGACATCAAGAGTGCCTGAAAATTCATTGCGTATGTCGGTGCCAAATTCACTTTCCGGCAGTTGCGCTGACGCAAATGGCACAAAAAGAAGTGCCGTTACGAATAAAACTGTTTTCGTATTCAAGTATTGCAGCATCAGAAAAGATAAGTTGGCAGTTACCAAGGGTTTGTGCGCGAGTATAGCGATGACATCTGTTATGTAAAGCTATGAATGGATATTAGGATAAATATCCCCTGAATATTCACAATTTTTATTAAACAGAGCCTGTGAGGCCCCTAAAAAAGGCATAGCGTACAACTATGAAACTTTCGTGGAACATCCAGGAAACCGTATTACCAATGTTAGGTAATATTGCTGTTATCAGTGCTTAATACGTTGAAAAACTGAAATTTAATTACATGGGTTTTGCAAATGACAGCAGATACCTGGGTCAGGGACAAACATAAAACAAACATAAATAAGAAGGAGCGACAGCTAAAACCCGGAGCCTGGCAGCTTGAGAAAATCTTCCTCTTCAGCCGTGGATTCCCGGCCAAGAATCCCGTTGCGATGGGGATAACGCCCGAAGCGGTCAATGATAGCCTTGTGACGTTTTTCAAAATCAAGATTGAATTCCAGGCCCGGGCGAGAGAATAGTTTAACGGCCTGTTCGTGGATCATTTCTGATTCACTATGCATGTAGGGCATGATGAGAAATGATTGTTGACTGGATTCAAGTTCTTCCAGCGCCTGCGCAGCAACGGCTTCCTGCGCCAGCACCAATGCCTGCCCATCCCAGGCAAAAGCTGAAGGCGTGTCTCGAAAAATATTTCTTGAAAACTGATCCAGCACTATTATCTCTGCAAGTCTGCCCAGAGGTGTTGAGCGCCAGGAATTCAGTTCGCCTGCAGTAGCAGCCTTATGAGTCTGAAGAAATCTTTGTTCGATCAATCGATCAAAGTCAGCATCTTTTTTAAACCAGGACTCAGTGGGTATTTCCTGAAACCAGAATGTGATTATTTCATCAGCTTGCATAATTGGTCAGTAATTTCAGGATTCATGGTGCTCATAGAGCCATTCCAGCAGATCATTCCACATTTTCAGTATCTGATCATTATTTGGCATGATCCCGGCCGAGGGTAACTCCATTGTAATCACCGGAATCCCGAGATTTATGCCGGCATAATTCCCCAGTGATCCGGGATAGACACCAAGTAAATGTAAATGCAGCTCGCCAATTTTCTGTGGAGGCTCAGGGGGACCGTCATAATCAAGTAAATGGTAGGGCGCATGCACGGATACAATCACGTCTGGCTTGAAGGTATTAATCTGCTCTACAACCCACTGTACTTCAGGCTCGCTGGCAGGAAAATCACCGGGAAAGCGCCGCGGGTTCCTGCTGGTAGTATTCTTCCAGTAATCCTGGGCCAGGTCTTGCCAGTCGTCAGACGGAAAGTTGCGGTTCAGGTCAACACCATTGGCATTCTGCCGAATAGCCTGACCATCCAGCAAGCCATCAGGATTGACTGTCGGGGCAAAACGCCAATGAAAATCCTTGTTGTTACTTTCGCCCAGCAAGGCCATCCACTTGAACATAATGGAGATCGACGAATATTCATCGCCATGAATCCCGCCCATGATAAGGATACGCGGCTTTTCTGAAGCATCACCTTCCGGTAGAAAATCTTTAACGACTATAGGGCGACTTTGTACGGTAAAAGCACCACCAAAGACCAGGTTCTGGGCCAGACAATCAGCGACGGAAACACTACCCAGTTTGTTACCGATCTCCCTGCATAATGCCAGCACACTGCGTTGCCGGGTTTCATTTTCATTGTCAGACTGGAGCGGAGCTTTAGCTGTTGTGCTTTCTCGATCGGGACCATTCTGAGCCGGCAGCTCAGAAGATTCATCACGCAAAATGGTAGCAAGCTCTGAGCCCTCTTCTTCCGTGACAGCAACAGTAATATCCCTTGACCGGTTTGTTCCCTGTGACCCGGAATCCGGATCAGTTGTAAGCCCAACCCCGGAAACCAGCTCCTGATCCACGGAAGAGTCTGATCCATTACCTGGGTCTGGAGAGTCGTCAGGAATGACGCTTATTTGAGTACAGCCGGAAATCAGGAACAACAGTGCAATCGTAACGAGGATTCTTCTATTCAATTTCACCAACCACTCGTCTATTGTCCTGTTAGAAGGATGCTTATTGTGCAAACTAATATATTTCATTTCGCTGACAGGTGCTAGCCATTACCTTCATAGATAATATGCCAGCCAGCTTCGGTTTCACGCCACAACTGTTCTTTCCAGCCACGCCATTGGTAATTACTGCTTTTGTAATCCTGGTAGTAACGTACCGTTACCAACTCGGGATTGGCCAAATCAGCATAGAAGCTTACCTTGGAGGCCTCTACCTGGATCCAGCTCTTTCCATTATTAACCCGGCTCTTGTAGGTAGACCATTGAGATTTGTTGCGGCTGAAATCGTTATAATCACTGGCATAAAAGGAAAGAAAAGCCTTGTTATCCCGAGCTTCCCAGGCCTCACGCCAGCTTTCAAAATTCTGTTCCAGGGCCGCTCTGCGAGCATCCACAGCTTCCCTTTTTACCCAGGTCAGGGGGCGGTCAGAGAGCACCATGTGAGTAATCCCGGTAGCAATATAGTTGCGTAATTCAGTAAAGCTGCCATTATCTATTACCACACATCCATCGCTGTCCAGCAGAGGTCGAGTAGTGACATCTTTCGGCAATCCATGGAGCCAGATACCTGACCCTGTGCGGTTGGCCTTCCGGTCGATCACATTGGGGTAATTAAGGGGAAAAGCTCCCAGACCATAAAAATCGATGAGTTGTTCGTCTCTTAAAAAAGAGGTCAGGCGATACACCCCTACCGGTGTTTTGCGATCACCTTCCTGTTCCTTGCCAAATCCATTTTTACCAATAGAAACAGGGATGACCTGACGCAAGACCATCCCGCCAACATCATTTTTTTCCAGCACGTTCAACTTGCCCTGCTCCAGATCAACCCAGAGCAGGAAGCGCTCTTGCGGAGCCAGTTTTAGAATACCTTTTGGCATCATGGGATTTTCCACGATGTTGGCTGATCCGGAAGAAATAGCGTCCGCTGAATTAAAACGAATAATGGGACTGCCCCCTGCCTGGGCAAACAAATGCAGAGGTAGCAGTAAAAAAATCAAGGCAGCCAGCAACATTTGAGCACGGTAAATGATCATTGCCGGTATTGCCTTGGTTCCTGTGATTACTGGGTTCAAAAAGCTATTCCTCTGCCTGAAACAGCAGATTCGTATAAGAAGGGCGGAAAGCATACCCAGCGCTTTTGTCTAAATCAACTGCAGAAACAGGCAATTTCAGGACATTAAGGGATAATTACCTGCCAGGTGCGGGACGTGTCGCACGATTTTGCTGCTGCGGACGAACCGGTACCTGGCGGTTATTGGGAGTATTGCGTTGCAATCCCGGAGATCGCTGCTGCGCTGGATTTTGCGTTCGGGATTGCCGCTCACCCCTGTTTTCTTCAAAGCGCCTGCGCAATTCCTGTTGTCGCTCTGCTGGAAGATTGCGAAATCGTTCGAAGCGGTTACGGACTGCACGCTGACGTTCAGGCGGCAAGTCCTGGAAACGATTAAAACGATTCCTGATAGTTTCCCGTTCTTCCGGTGATCGCTGTACCCAGCCCCTGAATTGCTGCTGCACATCTCCCCGCTGCTCAGGACTCAGCGCTTGCCAACGGCGGGCGCCATTTTGCAGGCGTTCCTGACGCGAAGGTGGCAAAGCATCCCATTGTGGTTGCATTGGTCCAAGAATTCCCTGTAAATCTTCTGGCAGCTCATCCCAGGCAACACCATCCTGGGCCTGTGCCGCCAACGGCAACAGCCAGATCAAAAAACATAATGTCCAGAATGGTGATTTCATAGTGTTTAATCGTTTTTCACTGTTGTTTATCAATATTGTTTATCAATGTTACAGATCGAGCTCATTATTCAGCGCCAACCTGCGTATTCAACCGGCTTTGCCCGCTGTCATTTGCGCCCGCCGAATCCGAACCAACATCATCAAGGTCTGTGAAAACTTCATTACCCAGTATTTCCGGGCTGATCCATTCTCCCTCTTCAGTTTCAAATTCAGCGAGGAATTCCAGCATATTAATAAACAGAAACGCAGACTCCGCATCTGCTATTGCGCCGGCATCCTGATCGCTGGAAGATTGCCCGAACACCTGCACAGGGCATACCGCCAACAAGCAGAGGATAATCCTAGACTGAAGATTCATTCTCCTCCAGCCACTGATAAAACTCGAGGTTCTCAAAAAACTCCAGACTTTCTGTCGAGGTAAGAATATCCAGGTCTTCAATCGCCGTTCCACCATCCGGTGTAACAGGCACCTTAACGTTGGATTGTCCCGGATAAAAAACAGAAACCACAAACACCAGGACGCAAGCGGTAATCAGTCCGCCAAAAGGCGAAAGAAATGTTCTGCCCTGTGACTGCTTTCCATGTTCTATTGCCGCATGTCGAATGCGGTTTAGCCGGGATAGTGTCTGACCATCCATGCTGTCGCAACTTTTATCAAGCGCATCACTGGCCTTATCCAGAAATGCCTGTTCCTGCATTGCCTGATTTTTTTCGGACTGCTGCTTGTCGTGACTGTGGTTATTCATGCGTTACTCATGCCAATGTTGACCCAGGCTTTCACGTAATCTGTGTATAGCCCTTGAATAATGTGTTTTAACACTTCCTTGCGCACAGGCCATGGCTTCCGCTGTCTGACTGACATCCATTCCTTCCCAGGCGCGAAGTATAAAAGCCTGCTGCTGACGCAAGGGTAAACTCTGCAAAGCCTGCTCCAGAGCTTCCATGCTCAAACCGGTTTGAAGTTCCTGTTCCGGGCTCCTGCCAGCTTCATCCATCACATTCTGGAATGGATCTTCACCCTCATCTGAATTACTGCCAAGCCAGGATCTGAAGCGGTTTCTAACCGTATTGCGACGATACCAGTCCCGAATCCTGCTCTGCAAAATACGATGAAACAGGGCATGCCACTCATCTTCTTGCTTGTGCGGATATTTCTCGACCAGTTTGAACATGGCATCCTGGACAATATCAAAGGCATCATCGGAATTACTTGTCGCTATCTGTGCGATACGCAAGGCACGCTTTTCCACTGAAGAAAGAAATCTTTCCAATGCGTGGTTACTATCCAGCGCCTTTCTCCCGCTATCACTATTGTCCCTGTTATTATCATAGCCCAGCACTATATAGGTGTCACTTCCGCCTGCCAGTGTTGTCATGGGTTTCATTCGCCTGTATGAATCTTTTCCTGTTCCCTTATATAACGCAGCGGACGGGTCTGGGTTGACAAACAATACATGTTTTTTTAATCGCTCGGAAAAATCATAACCTGCTGAATTTAATTGCTTTTCAGAGATATTTGGTCACTTCCCTTCGAAGCACAGGCACCAGCTCGCTACTAAACCAGGGGTTTTTCTGTAACCAGTAAGTATTTCTGGGAGAAGGATGTACCAATGGGAATATGGAAGGAAGGTATTCAGGCCAGGCAGCAACCCTGTCGGTAAGAGTCACTTTTTTGTCGTTCATGTAGTAGTTTTGAGCATAGCTGCCAATCAGCAGTGTTAACCTGATATTCGGCAGGTTTTTGAGCAGTTGTGGGTGCCACAGTGGAGCGCATTCGCGGCGTGGTGGCAAATCTCCGGATTTGCCCTTGCCAGGATAGCAAAACCCCATGGGCATAATGGCGAATTTCGATACATCATAAAAAGTATTACGATCTACCCCCAGCCAATTTCTCAAGCGATCTCCCGAAGGGTCATTCCAGGGAATGCCAGTTTCATGAACCCTCAGGCCGGGCGCCTGCCCTATAATCAAAATCCGGGCAGAGGCCGCCACGTTAAGCACCGGGCGAGGGCCAAGCGGTAAATTATCCTCACAAAAATGGCACTGACGGATTTCAGCCAGCAGGTCTGTCAGCTCAACATTATCCATTTTTCCGGGAGATATTTTTAACCTGAAATTTTTTTATACGGCAGGCAAGCGCGGTACGTGTAATGCCTGCAATTGATCCTGACCAGGATTGAACAATTTGGCGGTGTCGGGCTCTTCAGAATTCAACACCCCTTCCACCCGGCCACTGAAACGCGCCATTGATTGCTCCGGGCTTAATACCCATAACACCCGATCACTGCCTGGAAAGTGAAAAGCAAGTCGATTGGCTTTTTGTCGAACCTCATAAACCACAGGTTGGCCCCAATCCGGATAGAGGTAGAAGCCATCACCATGAAATACATTAATGCCAGAGTCGACCAGAACCACAGACCCTTTTATGACGCCTGCTGCCGACTCCTGATTATTGACCAGATGGTAAGCAATATTGTTATCCTGCGAAGCGAGAACACTGAATACCGGCAGACTGACCGGTAGCGTGACGCTCAATTGCAACAGTCTGCGCCGCTCCGGGGAAACCTGTTTTTGCGTTCTGGAAATATCTGAAGAATTTTGCGCTGGCATTACAACACCTTGTAATAGGTAAATTGTGACCTGTCAGGATTGGTAAGTCGCTCTCCCGTACCTACAATCATGGTGCGTGAAATCCATTCATAAGGTCCATTGGGCGCTTCAAAAAATGGTGTGAAACGAAAATAGAGTTTAGTCTGCCCCGGATTATCGGGGTCAGGTGAACGGTGCAGGTATCCGCGGTTATTAATATAAATCCAGTGCCCATCATCCGTTTCAAGCATGTAATGGGTGTTTACCTTGATGCCCTCACTGATGTCCTTGAAGATGGCATAATCGGCGCCACTGTAGGGAACAACACGTCCACTGAGCATTGGTCCATAGATAACGCCGGAAGCCGGGGGCACATAACCCTTTCCGCCTCGCGGTCCAACGAAGTCAATTCGTTCGGCAAAATTCATGGTCACTGAAAAGGCGTATTCCAGTTCCAGTCCGGGGATTTGCAGGTCAGCCATTAACTTGTCCTCTGATGTTTCTCAAGCGCTGATAATTACCTGGATTTATCTTGTTTCAGGTCGATAAAGGAATCCGAATCAGCTAATTTCATGGAAGTGAATAATCGTATGGTCGGGATTATGGTGTCGTTCACCAATGCCAATAAAGACGGTTTTTGCAAGCCATTCGTGAGGACCAGACGGGGTATCGAAGTAAGGCGCCACCCGGAAATAGGCTTCGCCATCATCAGTGACATTATGTTCATATCCCAGCAGGTTCATATATATCCAGGTGCCATCACTGGCCTGCAACATCATGTGGGCATCCATTTGCCCGTTACTGGCAAAGTCAGCTCCGCTTTGTGGGACTACTCTGCCCTGCAGTTTGGGCCCCCAGATTTCTCCCCCCGCAGCAGGTTCAAAGGTTCTGCTGCGCATCGGCCCCTGGAATTCAATATGCCCCGCACTATCTATTCGCATGGTAAAAGCATATTCATGGTTAATTACCGGAACATCCTGTTCTGCCATTTGTTGTGCCATTGTTTTTCCCCCGGGCCGTTCGACGACTGGTATTTATTAACTCGCTGTTTAATCAGGCAGACATCCCTGAATCAAATACAGAAACTCTATTCTTTAACACAATCTTTTCCAAGGCTAGCCCTCAATGTAAACCACCCCCCCGGTGATTTCAATCAAGCTGATACAGGCTAACCTGGAAAAGTAACTATTACTCTTTGCGCCTGTGTCCCTGAGGCTCTATAGCTTATCGGGCGGATCTTCACCATTAAAAAAGGCATTCAGATTACCCAGCACACGCATTCCCATGGCCTCTCTGGTTTCTTCAGTGGCACTCCCCAGATGCGGGAGAAGTACAACGTTATCCAGTTCAATCAGATCCCGGGGAACTGCAGGCTCATTTTCATAAACATCCAGCCCGGCACCAGCGATTAGCCTTTTCTTCAGAAACTTGATCAGTGCTTTCTCCTCGACAACATCGCCGCGAGAGGTATTGATGAGATAGGACTCAGGTCGCATATACGCCAGGGTTTTTTCGTTGATCATACCCCTGGTCAACGGACTGCTGGGACAATGAACGGCAATAAAATCGGACTTGCTCATTAACCAGGTCAGTTCAGTACAGTATTCAGCCTGTAAACGCCTGGATTCAGCTTCTGGCAAGGGCTTGCGATTGTGGTAAAGAATTTTCATTCCAAAGCCAAAATGAGCCTTTTCAGCCATTGCCTGGCCAATTCGGCCCATTCCCACAATACCCAGGGTCTTGCCCGTGACCATGGATCCCATCAGGTGAGTGGGATACCAACCCGTCCATTGTCCTGCCCGTAATTGTCTTTCGCCTTCTCCGGCCCGTCGTGCCAGCATCAACATCAGGGTCATGGCCAGATCCGCCGTGGCATCCGTCAGGACATCAGGCGTGTTGGTTACCACCAGGCCTTTTTCCTTGGCGGCTTCCACAGCGATATGGTTATAACCGACACCATAATTACCAATTATCCTGGTTTTAAAATCACCAGAAGCAAACAGGCTGTCTGGCATACTATCGGTAACACAGGGACAAACTGCATCATACTCATGCAGTGACTGTTCCAGTTGTTCAGAGGACATGGCGCTATCATTGGTATTCAAGGTGACATCGAAATTCGACGCCATCGCCTTTTCCACCTTTTCCGGCCAGCGTCGTGTAATTAATACCTTTGGCTTGCTCAAATTCGTACTCCAGTTGGGGGGTTAATCCGGAAAAGCTGCTTTCCGGGAAGAAAGGCAAGCATAGAAGAAATGAATGCACAGGGAAACCCATCAGAGGCTCCCTTGTATAAAAGCCTTCATACCAATGAATACAATGGCTGCAGAGATGTTAATTTTTTTCTGTTAGTGGTAATCTCATCACTATCTGGAAGTTAAAACAAAAAATAATCACTAAACATCTCAGGGGAAAATTATGGACTACAGAAAGTTGCTGGCAATTATTGCAATGTCAGCTCTTGTCACTGCTTGTGATTCCGGTGCTGTTAGCACGGAATCCAGTTTTGCCACAGATAGTGCCGCGCAGGCGGCTGCAGCGGGAATTTCCCACGGGGAATATGTTGCACGACTGGGTAACTGCGTTGCCTGTCATAGCACTCCTGAAGGCGAACCTCTGGCCGGCGGTTTGAAAATGGCAGTGCCCATGCTGGGTAGTCTGTACACCACTAATATAACTCCCGACCCTGAAACAGGTATCGGAGATTACAGTTTTGACGACTTTGATCGTGCCATGCGCTTTGGTGTAAAAAAAGACGGACAGCGTATGTATCCAGCTATGCCCTATCCTTCCTATGCCAAGATGTCGGAACAGGATATGCGCGCGTTATATGACTTCTTTATGAATGAAATTGAAGCGGTCAATCAGCCAAACCAGCCAGCTGAAATACCCGGCTGGAAAGACAATGCACGCCTGGCAATGGGTATCTGGAACCTGCTCACCATGGATGATGAACCCTACACACCAGATACCAATCAAAGTGATGAATGGAATCGTGGTGCCTACCTGGTACAGGGGCTTGGTCACTGCGGCGCATGCCATACCCCCCGTGGCCTGTTACAACAGGAAAAAGGCCTTGATGAGGGTGACTCTTCCTATCTCGCAGGTGCTCCACTTGACCACTGGTCAGCCTCAAGCCTGAATGGCGACATCAATAGCGGTCTGGGCCGCTGGACAGAAGAAGATGTGGCTGAATTTCTTGGTACTGGCCATAATCGTTTCGGCACCGCCTTTGGCACCATGGTAGAAGTGGTTAACAACAGTACTCAGCACATGAGTGATGTCGACCTGAATGCGATGGCCGTTTACCTGAAATCCTTACCTCCGGTGGCAGAGGTCGGAGCAACGCCATGGAATTATACAAATGCTGCAACTGAGAATTTACTTGCACTGGATTTCAGTGCTCCAGGCTCACAGGATTACTATGAATATTGCTCCAACTGTCACGGAACGGATGGGATGGGTTACTACCCCTACCAGCCGCCGCTGGCTGGCAATCCCGTGTTGATGGATCCTGACCCGAGTTCACTGATCAATATCACACTAAACGGTTCTTTACGGGTCATTGCCGACCAGGGTCCGGACGTGAATGACATGCCTTATTTCAGACAATTACTGAGTGATGCAGAAATCGCAGATGTCCTGACCTATGTCCGTAATTCCTGGGGGCATAATGCCTCGGCGGTAAGCACAGCTCAAGTTACTGAAGTACGTGAAGCTACTGACCCAAGTCGCAATGATGACATCTTCACCTTACGCATGAAGTAATTCGCGATTTCCAACTTTCAATTGGATTGGATTGAATTAGAAAAGAGTCGGCTTGCCGGCTCTTTTTTTTGACAATATTTTATTGGCGGGCAGTTAAGTTATTATTCATCCAGACTGGATCACTATGGTGATCGAACATGACCAGCTGTAAACAGCACTGCGATGCTTGCTTAAAATATTTTCTATGGGAAACAATAATGAAAAACATTTGCCTGAACGGACACTCACTTAACTATTTTTTATCCCTGTTGGTGGTGATGACCTGCTCCTCCCCACTACTCGCACAAAACCAGTTCAACCTGAATGAACTGCAAGCGGGTCAATTGGTCCTGAATCTCAGTGCTACTGAACAGTTAAACGTTGATCAGGATACGCTGAATGTTTACATGCAGTATTCTGCCCAGGGCAGAAATACGACAACGCTTCAGAATGAAGTTAATGAAGCCATGAGAGAAGCTCTGAAGATTCTGCAGGCTACCAACAATATCGAGTACTCCACCCAACAATATAATGTCTATAATATGCAGGGCAGAAACAATCAAAACCCGAACTGGCGTGCCCAGCAAAGTATTCAGATGAGTAGCATGAATGCCGAAGCACTGCTTGTGGTGACGGCAAGGCTGCAGGCACTGGGAATGACCGTGAACTCCATGAGTTACAGCTTATCCAGTGAAAAATACGAGGAAGTATCAGACTCGCTGATGAATGCCGCCTTACAAAAACTGCAGGCGCGCGCCAATGAAGCTGCCAGCACCCTTAACAAGTCAACAGCAGCCTTGGTCGAAGTCAGCCTGAATGGCGGCAATAACCAGCTGTTCAGGGGAGCAATGGCCAGTATGGCTATGGACTCTATGGAAAGTATGGCCGTTCCGGTTGCCGAACCTGGAACCACGCAGGTCAATCTCACCGTCAGCGCAAGAGCATTACTGTCTCCCTGATCATGACAATGAACTCTGGCAATGACCTTTATCTGGCCACCAGCGTCAGGGAACTTGATCGTCTTGCCATCGAGGAACACCACATTCCGGGTTTTACCCTGATGAAGCGTGCCGGCCATGCGCTTTTTTCTGCCTTGCTTGGGAAGTGGCCGAAAACAGATCACATTGTGTGTTTCTGTGGTAGTGGAAATAACGCAGGCGATGGCTATGTCCTTGCTGCACTCGCCGCTGAAAAAGGCATTAACACCACCGTTGTCGCCATCGGCAATCCCCACAAATTTTCAGGTGATGCCCGCCAGGCCTATGACATGGCCGCCGGGAACAAGGTCAATATTGTTTTATATGACAAGCTTGATGCCCAAGCACTGTTTTCTGACTCACAAAACAACGCCGTTATCGTGGATGCCTTGCTGGGGACAGGCTTAAGCGGAGAGGTCAGAGGAAATTACCGGGAAGCTATAGCGCTGATCAACTCACTATCCTTGCCTGTTATCGCCGCAGACATACCCTCCGGGCTATGCAGTGATACCGGCAAAGTCCTGGGTATTGCAGTGAAGGCGCAGCTAACAGTTACCTTTATTGGCAGAAAACTGGGGCAGACCATTGCAGACGGCCCCGTTACCTGTGGTGAGATAGTATTTGATGATCTAGGTGTGCCCGGGGAGATATACTCTCATGTCACCCCGGTCACGCCCTGATCAGACCATTACAGTCCGTTGGTCTTCTGAAAAAATGGATTGCCTTCATCGTCGACCATGTCCAGCAGGAATTTGTTGTTTTCCTGGCAAACATAATCCTGAAGTTCCTGACCCTCGATCCAGTTAATATCCCACTGCACTGTCCATGGTTCGGTGTACGCACCAGGATCATCAATCACAGCAACATAGTGCAGGACTTCCTTGAAGGGCCTGGTGATATATTCAATGGTATGCAGCTGCTCGGTATGCATATGGCCATTGTAATCTATCCAGGTTTTTTCATTATAGCCGACAGTATCAACCACCAGTGTGTCACCTTCCCAATGGCCAACAGAATGGCCGAAATAGGTTGGATTTAATTCATCCAGTGGTGGATGTTCGCGACCATCCATGTGGATCTCGCGCCATACATGCCCGCCACCTTCAAAGATAATTAAAATACGATCGCGGTTCTGTATTATCTCTGCAGGGTAAGGCGTGCCCATGGAACGTGGGCCACCTGGCGGCAGACAGAAACCTTCCGGATCATATTTCACCAGATTGGAGCGATTGTAGGCCCACATAGCCTGCGCCCAGGGTCGAAAAGGGGGACGTTTGCCTTCATCAAAGCCTTCCATTCTGGCAGCAATATTAGTGACGTAGGGTAAGTTCCAGACCCCGTCACCACCCAAATCAACAGTGCCATCAGCACGCCTTGGCGTGGGTGTTCTCGGGCTATCCTCTGCTGGCTGTTGCGCAAAAATCGCATCCGTACACAGCAGCATCCCTGTTATGGTAAATATGGTTATAAGCTTCTTCATTCTTTCCCCTCGCTATATTTTCCTGTTTCTTATTTTACTTTATAAAATCATTCAGCTTGAATTGCTTTTTTTTCGCTATTTTCGCTATTTCCACTATTCCCAGCGTCCGATGGTCTTGCCATCGGTAAACCGGGCGCCAATGAAAAGCCCCCCGGGAGAACCGTCTTTCATCGGATAAGTTCTGATTGTGACCTCTGCCCCGGCAGGAAATGTTGAAGGTCTGATTCCCTGGCGCCCCAGGGTGTTGGGACTTCCCCATTCCAGGCTCCACTCCACCTCTTGTCCATCTTCATCTTTCACCAAAACCTGTACCCAGGTATGGGGATTGGTAAACTGAAATTCCTTGATAGTGCCTGAAAGTGCCAGTACCTGCTCCTGATTAAACATGGCCGTGGAATGATGGGAATATACCGGACTTCCAACAAAAATCATGCCTAGCGCGATAGTCATAAAAACTTTTCTTGATAATCTTACCACTTTCATAGGCTGGCTCTTTTCGCGTTTTATCGGCTCTTACTGGCCCGGATTAACATCCATTATTTTCCCGTCCGGGCCAATGGTATAAGTCCAGCCGGTTTTTGGATCAATGGGATTTCTGTTATTTTCATTACAGGCATAGTCGTAGACCCGGGCGCCCTCTTCCAGCTTTCGGTAAAGCTTGCTGACAACCCAGGGGGCAGTGAGTGCCTTCTCATCATTAATGGTCATCTGTACTTCCATCATGCCCTGATCGTTGACATGCATACGCGTAACTATATGGGCCGCCTCACTGAGTACCAGTCCGGTTCGGTCAATGATGGTATTGCCGCTTTCCGAGCTATGCAAACTCAGGGTATCAAACACCAGGGTATCGCCCTCCCAATAACCAACGGAATCCCCGGTATGGGTAGGCCACATATCTTCGCTGGCCGGATGCTGTCGGCCATCAGTATAGATGCGCATCACGTTTGGCCCATTTTCCGTGATTATCCAGACCTGTTTTTCTGTTACTGCAAATTCATACACATCCGGCAAGTTCATCAAGCGAGGAAAGCCGGTGGGTATACCGCAGTATGAGTTGGGGTCAGGAAAGATACCTGCATCACGAAGCGCCAGGTTTGCCTGGTATTTCTGTTCGAAATCAGCGTTATAGGGAGGGTGTTCACGAACGCCTGGTGTGGTTGATCCACCGTCACCGGTTTTCGTCGCCTGGTCAAAAATGGTGCCACCGGTCATGGCCCATACTCCACTCCAGTCCGGCAAAGCCTGGGCGTTTGCAGGGCTGATAAAAACACTGCAATATAAAATCAACACAGTAATGGCACGCTGCATGATGACTCTGGCGACGAGAAATCGCCCCCCCCTCTAAATTTGGCCAAATGTGACTAGATGATTGCCACTTTATTGTTATAAATTCATTCCTGTCACTTTATACAGGGAACTTCGGGTTTTTTATATCACTGCCATTTACATAGAGTAAAGGTATAAGTCACCGAATCCTTTATCCTTGCAAATTCTGCTGAATATAACTGTCCACCCGCCGCTCCAGGATATCCAGAGGCAGCGCTCCGCCGCCCAGCACTACATCATGAAATTCCCTGATATCAAAATTATCCCCCAGTGCTTGCCGGGCACGCTCGCGTAATTCCAGAATTTTCAGCATCCCTATCTTGTAGCTGGTGGCCTGACCCGGAATCACCAGATAGCGATTAATCTCGGCGATAATCGCTTCAATAGGTGTGCTGGTATGGGCGGCGAAGTAATTAATAGCCTCTTCCTTGGTCCATCCCATGGCATGCATGCCGGTGTCTACTACCAGACGCACGGCACGCCACATTTCATTGGACAGACGACCAAAGTTGGAATACGGGTCTGCATAAGCCCCCATTTCCCATGCCAGCTTTTCCGTGTACAAGGCCCAGCCTTCCACATAGGCGTTATACCCGGTCTGACGCCGAAATTCCGGCACTGTGTTTAATTCCAGGGCAATAGCAATCTGCATATGATGGCCCGGCAGGCCCTCATGGTAAGCTGTAGACTCTAGCTCTGTGGTCGGATTAGCCCTCATATTGGACATATGTACATAGTAAACTCCCGGGTTGCTGCCATCCGGACTGCTCTGAAAATAGTGCGCCGGTGCCCCATCAATCTCACGGAATGATTCCACGCGTTTTACTTCCAGCTCCGCCTTGGGCAGCATGCCGAAATAGTCCGGCAGTTTTGCCCTGATGAAATCATAATGCTCCCTGGTTGCCTCAAGATACGCTTCCCTGCCTGCATCATTGCCAGGATAGAAAAACCGGTCGTCGCTTGTCAGGAAATCAAAAAACTCGAGCATTTCACCGTCAAAACCCGTTTCATCCTTGATGGCCAGCATTTCCTCCCAAATCCGGTCTACTTCATCAAGACCAATTTGATGTATTTCTTCAGCCGTCAGATCTGTTGTCGTATAAAAAGACAGTAACTGGTTGTAGTAGTCAGCCCCATTCGGCAGCGCCCAGACGCCCCGTGGCTGCGCATCGGCGTTTTCTATATCCTGGCGCAACCATGCCAGTATTTCTTCGTAACCAGCCTGATAATGCTCCTGCAGGGCGGTGCGAACCTGATCACTTAATTGATCGGCCGTTTCTGGATCAATAACCCCGGCATCAACAAGAGCCTGCAGCTTGCTGCGGCTATCTGCCCAGATTGCCGATTCACTGGTGGTCTCATCAAACGGTTCGCCGCTGATTATTTTGCTTATTTCATCGATAACAATGTCATAGGCAAAGCGCGGCGGCCTGACACCCAGTTCAGCATTCATTTGTGCCTTTTCCAGTTCCTGCCCCAAAGCCCTGTCTAGCTGTTCTATACGGGAAATATACGCCTGCATATCCGCCAGTGTTTCCACATGGTGATAATTAATCATGAACGTGGGAAACAGGGAGTGGGTGCCATTCATCTGCTCGAAAATATAAAACTGACTGGCAAAGCTCTGTAAATCGCGTTGTCTCTCATATTGGTAGATCCACAAATCCCAGGACGTTCGGGATTCCTGATCCAGGTTTTCATAGGAGAAATTCTGCTGCATTTGCACTATAGAGTCGGCATACCAGTCCAGCTGTTCCTGGGAGGCCTCCAGGCTTAACTGGTCGATCTGGTCGTACTGCTCTTTTCTACCCAGAAAAGTGAGCTCCAGAGGACTGAAAGCCAGACGCTCTTCATTTTTTTCGGCAAACCAGTCGTTCAGTCTTTGAATTTCACTGGCCTGCTCACCAGACAGGGAACTTCCCGATGCTGGCGCCATTGAAACACTGGATTCAGTCGAAATATTTTCACCACCACAGGCAATAAAGAATGGCAGTACCAGAAATAAAAACAAGCGTTTGATCATTGTCGCCTCACTCAGTGTTTAAAAAGAATGGCATCTTAACTATAGATTTGGGAAGACTTGATGATGAATAACGAACGTCGTCGAGTATAAAGGATAAGACTTAGTCTTGCAGGTAGCGACTGGCTGCTTCAAGGTCACATTCCTGGCTGCTGACTTTCACATCCGGCCGATAATCCCACTGGTAACTGGCTGTTACCGCTTGTGCCAGATAGTCTGGATCGGTGAGAGTAAACGAATAGCTTGCTGTGCTGCCGTCAGCATTCAGAGAAATACGTTCAAGCAGTTTTTTTGCGGGGCCAGATGCAATACTGAAAATATTGCCGATAGGATTATCGGTAAAATTCGTCGTTTCAATCACCAGCGTAGTCCCTTCCCATTGGCCCACTGAGTGGCCCTGATAAAAACGGCTTTCGGAATCAGGATGTTCTCTCCCATCCATGTAAACCATGCGCGTGGCTCCCATCCAGTCAGCATTGATTTCAATATGCCCGCCGACCTCTGCCAGTCTGTTCGCCGTAGGGTACATCATCAGTGTTGGGCTGGTTGCGGCAATGCATTGAGCCTGGGCGAACGCCCTGGTGCTGTCATAAGCATCAAATGAGGCCTGTCCGGCCGGTGTCAGGGCCCACTTGGAACTGTTGTCGACAAATGCAAAAAGATTGGTTCTCACCGGCACCCAGGTACCCAAAACGGTCTCTGCTTTTTGAGTAAGCTCTCGTTCCTGTTGACGTGCGTAAGCCACTGAAACCAGAACTACAGACCCGTCTTCACGAATGACTTCCCTGCCCAGTACCTCATCTTCCCTGCCAATATTATTCGGGCTCACATAAACCATAATCATGTCCCCCGGCTGCAGTGCATTCCTGTCAGTTCCCATGGGCGCAATCAGTGAGGGGCCATCCACTTCGATGTCTACTTCCCGACCAGAATCGGTCCTGAGAATTATGGAACCATGAGGGTTGGTATAGTTGAACCTGATCACTTCCCCCTGCAAGGTTATGACGGTATTTCCATCATAGGTAAAATTGCCATGGTGGGAATATGACGGTGAAGTCCATGCTGCGGAGAAACACAGGGCCAGGGGAATAGTTTTTTTCAGAATTGAGATCACGCTTTTGTCCACAAGAGTCTAATTGCCGAATCTGATCTGCTGACATTAGCATAAAATTTTAAAAAAGAGGGCTGAAGGAAGGGATTTACAAAAATTCTGTCCAGGCAAGAACAAGAATTGATGGGGCTGGAAATATAGAGACGGATTCACAAGATACATTGAGCAGTGAAAGGAACAAAAATTGGTGGGTCTGGGTGGGTAAACCGGCATGTCTTTCATGAAGCGGCAGCTTCATATGCCGGGAACGACCGCAATCTGTGATTGCGGGCTGGAGCTGAAGAGCCGCGCTTACAGGAAAGCTATCGAAGTGAAAGGAATAAAAAATTGGTGGGTCTGGGTGGATTTGAACTGGCGACCTCA
>CBFICR010000017.1:0-56893 GCA_965661105.1 Pseudohongiellaceae bacterium
TCATTAACAAAATCCACAATTAATCCGCACAAGCTTTTAGAAATTCCGGTTTTTGATGATCTTTTTTCTGCAGCAATGTTTGTTATTGCAGACGCAGGGTTGAACACCTGATCCCCCTATTAATATGCAAACTATCCGCTCACTTATATTTTATTTCTTTTATATTGCCGCTCTCGTACCTCATGCCTTGATTTGTATAATTATTGGCGCTTTCCTTCCAATGAAGGCTCGTTATAATTATTTTCTGCTGTGGAATGCCTTTATTCTTTGGTGGCTCAAACTATCCTGTAATATTCAATACCAGATAATCGGTCAGCAGAACATTCCCTCTGAACCCTTTGTATTATTATCCAACCATCAAAGTCCCTGGGAAACACTTTACTACTACTGGACCTTCAGGCCTATCTGCGCCACCTTGAAAAAAGAACTGCTTATGATTCCTTTTTTTGGCTGGGCACTTAAATTACTCCATCCTATTGCCATTGACCGAAGTAAAAAGGGAAGGGCACTACAGCAGGTTTTAGACCAGGGCAAAGATAAACTGGATAGCGGTATTTCGGTACTGATTTTTCCGGAAGGAACACGTGTCGCACCAGGCGTCGAAAAGAAGTTTTCTGCCGGTGGAGTTCAATTGGCTATTTCTTCCGGCAGAAAAATACTGCCAATAGCTCATAATGCAGGCATTTGCTGGCCAGCTCACAAAATTATAAAAAACCCTGGAACCATTCAGGTTGTTATTGGTGAAGCAATAGATCCTGCCGGTAGAAACCCAAAAGAACTTATTGGTGAAATTGAAGCCTGGGTACGTAAAGCCATCTAGGTTTATTCAAACTATGAAGCGCCTTTAGACTGGCTGTTTTCCTTTTCCTTAGTACCCCACCAAAAACCCTAAAAGACTGTAATAATTAAATAATTTTATACATCAAGGTTCGCGACATTCAACGCATTAGACTCAATAAACTCACGTCTTGGTTCAACATGGTCACCCATCAAGGTAGAAAATAACTGATCCGCACCCATGGCATCATCGATAGTGACTCTTAACATACGACGAAATTCAGGATCCATAGTGGTTTCCCAGAGCTGACTGGGGTTCATTTCTCCAAGACCTTTATAGCGCTGCAGGTATATCCCCTTCATGGCTTCCTTCATTAACCAGTCAAGGGCTTCCCGAAAACTTTTAACAGGATGAACTTTTTCACCACGTTTAACATAGGCACCTTCTTCAAACAGCCCGGAAAGTTTCTCGCGCATTGCGACAATATCCTTGTATTCCTGGGATTTAAATAATTCAGGACGTAATGTTGTTTTTCGCGGAATTCCATGGATTATTGACTTTACCATGGGCTCATAAACCTGCTCTTCCTCATCATGTATAACACTAAACAGATAAGTTGCACTGGTATGACTGACTTTTGCAACAGCAGCTTCAATCGCTTTAGTCCAGCTTTCTACTTTTTCCCTATCCGCCATATCTTCAAAGTTAAGCGCTGGCTGATTGATTAATTCATCCATCACCTCACCGGGATACTGGTGGGACAACCTCTTTATAATTGAACGAACGTTTCTGTATTCATTGACTATAGACTCCAGAGCATTGCTGCTGATACCGGGTGCATCGGCATTTACATGCAAACTCGCTCCTTCAAGAGCATTTTGGGTTTGGTACAAAGCCAGCTCATCTTCGTCCTTAAGGTACTGTTCCTGTTTGCCCCGGCGAATTTTGAACAGCGGTGGCTGGGCAATAAAAATATGCCCCCTTTCCACCAGCTCTCGCATTTGTCTAAAGAAAAACGTCAGTAGCAGTGTTCGGATATGAGAACCGTCAACATCCGCATCGGTCATGATGATAATGCTGTGATATCTGAGCCTATCAGGATTAAATTCTTCCGACCCGATGCCACAACCCAGCGCTTTAATCAGTGTCCCTATTTCAGCTGAACTCAGCATTTTATCAAAGCGGGCTTTCTCAACATTCAGGATCTTGCCTTTAAGAGGGAGTATCGCCTGATTCTTTCGATTTCTTCCCTGTTTTGCAGAGCCGCCGGCAGAGTCACCCTCCACAATGTATATTTCAGATAGTGCCGGGTCTTTTTCCTGGCAGTCTGCAAGTTTCCCTGGCAGCCCAGCCACATCCAGAGCGCCTTTTCGGCGCGTCATTTCCCTGGCTTTTCGTGCAGCTTCCCTGGCTCTGGCAGCATCCAGCATTTTATTAACGATACTTTTTGCTTCCAGAGGGTTTTCCATCAGATAGTCTGAAAACTGGCGCCCCATTTCCTGTTCTACCGCGGTTTTTACTTCTGAGGAGACCAATTTATCCTTGGTCTGGGAAGAAAATTTGGGATCAGGCACTTTCACTGAAATTATTGCAGTAAGGCCTTCTCTGGCGTCGTCACCAGAAGTGGGCACTTCCTTACCTTTTTTGTTTTCCAGTTCTTTATCAATATAGCTCTTTAATACCCGGGTGAGCGCACCGCGAAATCCGGCCAGGTGAGTGCCGCCATCTCTTTGTGGAATATTATTGGTATAGGCGTAAATACTTTCCTGATAGCCATCATTCCACTGCAAGGCAACCTCAATCCCAATGCCATCCTGTTCTGTAGAGAAGTGAAAAGTTTTATTAATGGTGGATTTATTCTGGTTTAAATAATCAACAAAGGCTTTCAGGCCACCCTCGTACATGAAGGTCTCGGTTTTATCCGTGCGCTCATCACTTAACTCAATTGCAATACCGGCATTGAGGTAGGCCAGTTCACGCAGCTTTTTAGCCAGAATGTGGTACTCAAATTCGATATTGGTAAAGGTATCTACAGAAGGCTTGAAATGACAAAGGGTGCCAGATTTATCAGTTTTACCTGTTACCTTCAATGGTTCTTCAGGAACACCATGATGATAGGTCTGCTCAAAGGATTCGCCGTTACGATAGATAGTAAGCTTAAGGTAGGAGGAGAGGGCGTTGACCACGGAAACACCCACACCGTGAAGACCACCACTGACTTTATAACTGTTATCGTCAAATTTGCCGCCGGCATGCAGTACTGTCATGATCACTTCGGCCGCTGACACACCCTCTTCATGTATTTCCGTAGGAATGCCACGTCCATTATCAGACACACTAACCGTTTCATCACTATGGATGATGACTTTTATCAGATCACAATGGCCAGCAAGCGCCTCGTCTATTGAATTGTCCACCAATTCAAAAACCATATGATGCAAGCCTGTGCCATCATCGGTATCCCCAATATACATGCCTGGTCGTTTCCTTACTGCATCAAGACCCTTCAGGACCTTGATACTTGAGGAATCATAGGTGTCATTTCCTGCCATTTTAATGCTATCCTCTAAATATCTAAGCGATTGATTTATAAGGCACTATTTATCAATATTTATTCTGTTCTATAGCCTGCGCAAAGGGCTTTTCATCAGCGCTGATTATACCATGTTTCACGTGGAACAGCTTACAATCATTAGTATCAAAATTACTGTTTTTAACAGTGTCCAGTAACTCATCCTGCTCCGTGCCGGTAATAAATACCTGGCCCCCAAGCTCGCTCAATAACCTGCATACCTTAACACGATTTTCCTTGTCCAGCTCCGCCGGCAGATCATCTATAAGATAAAGGCACTGCAGGCCAGACTCCCTGACAAGAAAGGCGCCCTGTGCCAGCTTCATTGCACTAACCAGGAGCTTTTGCTGACCTCGAGACAGAATGTCGCAGGCATTCTCTGATCCAAGCCTGATTTTAAGGTCGGCCCGTTGTGGTCCGGCAACAGTATGGCCAAAAGCAAAATCACGCTTCAGACCGTGTTCAAGGACATATAAAATATCCTCATCATGATTCCAGCCACGGCTATATCGAAAAGAGAGTCCGTCAAGCTTAATCAATTGGCCCAGGATGTTTTCAAGGAAGGGCAAAAACAGGGATAAATAGTCACTTCGAAACTCATCAACAATAGTGGCATGACGCACAAACTCATGGGTCCAGGGAGTAATCTCACTAGCTGGAGCCTTGCGCTTTAAAAGAATATTGCGGTTTTGCAGACAGCGTTTGAATTCTCGCCAGTGATTATGAAACTGATGTTTCACGTGGAACACCCCCCAGTCAATATACTGCCTTCTGGTTTTTGGGCCACCCTCAAGCAATTTGAAAGCTTCAGCATTCAGGAGTTGCAAGGGGAGGTGTTTAGCCAGCTCTGCAGATGATTGCGCTTTGTTCCCCCTCAATCTTATTTGGGGAGATGCATCGAGACTTCGGCTAACGCCCAAGGTAAGGCCGTCAGCAAGCTCACCAAAGACAGAGCAGGTGCGTGAGCCATGTTGAATTAGTGGGGTTTGCTGGGTATTACGAAAAGAGCGCCCGAGACCGAGGAAATAGATGGCCTCGAGAATACTGGATTTGCCGCTACCATTTTGACCACATATAAGATTTACCCCAGGAACAGGATTAACTGTTTCCTGGTTAAGATTCCGAAAGGTATTTACTTGCAGCTTTCGTATGCTGGGCATTTAGCACCCTGCATTGAGGGTCGCAATGGTGGGTATTGGCCCACTAGAGTCTCATAGGCATGACCACATAAGTGGCACTGCTATCATCAGACGATTGTATCAGGGCGCTACTGTTAGGGTCTGAAACAATAATTTGTACATTATCGGTATCCAGCACACTGAGCACATCAACCAGATATACTACATTGAAGCCAATTTCCACAGAGTCACCTTTATACTCTACCGGTACAGTTTCCTCCGCCTCTTCCTGCTCAGGGTTGTTGGCAATAATCTTTAGCTCATCATTAGACAGGATAAGACGGATGCCTCTAAACTTTTCGTTAGAAAGGATAGCTGTTCGGTTTAATGAGTCACGCAACTGTTCCCGGCCTGCGATAACGTTCTTATCGCCGCCTTTTGGAAGAACACGGTTATAGTCCGGAAATTTACCGTCTACAAGCTTGGAGGTAAATGTAAAATTGGCCATGGTCGCGCGAATATGATTGGCTCCAATGACAACATTAATGGCCTCGTCATCACCATCAGAAAGCAGCCGGCTAAGCTCTAAAACACCCTTGCGAGGTATAATTACTCCGGTTGTTTCGCTGACATTTGATTTCATCCCTTCTGTTTGCATTGCTAATCGATGCCCGTCGGTAGCGACGACGCGCAGATAGTCAGGGCTCACTTCAATTAGCATACCATTGAGATAATAACGTACATCCTGCTGTGCCATGGCAAAACTGGTATTGTGAAGCATGGCTTTGAGTAGCGTTTTCGATGCTGAAAACTCAAGCGTCCCTGAAGATTCCTCAACACCAGGGAAATCCGTGGCTGGCAAGGTGGAAAGGGAGAAGCGGCTACGACCTGACTGAATTTTTAATTTATCGTCATCAAGTTCAAACTTCAGGCTGGCACTATCAGGCAGGGATTTACAAATATCCATCAGCTTTCTGGCAGGGACAGTAATATCACCATCACTTTTTCCTGAATCAACTTCCACTGTGCCCATCAACTCAACTTCCAGATCAGTTCCCGTGAATGAAAGCTGATTATTATCGAGAGAGAGCAGGACGTTGGATAAAACCGGCAATGTCTGCCTTCTCTCCACCACTCCGGTGACCAGCTGCAGGGGTTTGATCAATGCTTCGCGGGAAATTTCAAATTGCATGGCTTTAACTAATCCTTTGATTTTTATATGTTTTTAGCTTGATAGTGAGCGTAAAAGGTTTTGATAATCCTCATTAATATCAGAGGATGACTTGCGTAAATCATTAATGGTACGACAAGCATGCATCACCGTTGTGTGATCCCTGCCACCATACATATTGCCAATTTCCGGCAGACTGTGGTTAGTCAGTTCTTTTGACAGGCACATGGCAACCTGGCGCGGCCTGGCAACGGAACGGGTGCGTCTTTTGGAAATCATATCTGCCATCTTTATTTTGTAGTATTCGGCAACAGTGCGCTGGATATTATCAACACTGATAAGTTTGTTCTGTATCGCCAGCAAGTCTTTAAGTGCATCTTTGATCAGAGGGATAGTAATATCAGATCCCATAAAGCGGGTATGGGCAATTACCTTTTTCAATGCCCCTTCAAGTTCCCGCACATTGGAGCGAAGTTTTTGTGCCATAAACATGGCTTCTTCATTTGCCAGATAAACCTGTTCCTGATTGGCCTTGTTAATCAGGATAGCTGCCCGGGTTTCCAGCTCCGGTGGCTCTACTGCTACTGACAGCCCCCAGCCAAAACGTGACTTCAGCCTTTCCTCCAAGCCATTGATTTCACTGTGATATTTGTCACATGTCATGATGATTTGTCGGCCACCTTCAAAAATCGCATTAAAGGTATGGAAAAACTCTTCCTGTGAACGCTCCTTGTTGGCAAAAAACTGAATATCATCTATCAGCAAGGCATCGACAGAATGATAGTAGCGCTTGAACTCATTGATTGCATTTAATTGCAGAGCTGAAACCATACTACCAACAAAGGTTTGAGAATGAAGGTATACGACATTGGCATTAGGGTTCTGTTCCATCAGATGATTGCCAATGGCATGCATCAGATGCGTTTTCCCAAGCCCCACTCCACCATAGATAAACAGGGGGTTGTAAGCGCCTCCCGGGTTGTCAGCGACCTGCGCTGCTGCAGCACGGGCAATCTGGTTGGATTTACCTTCAATAAAATTATTAAAAGTATAGTTTCTGTTGAGCTCGCCTTTATAACGCTGATGTCTGCTTTTGCTGCCCAGGGACGGACTAGAAATTCTCGTCCTTCCAATAGCATGGGAAGACCTGTTGTCGCTGACTGAATGGGGATGATCAGAAAATAGTCCTGAAACATCTCTATTCCCTGCATTCCCTGCATTCCCTATATGCTGGATTATCCGGGATGTTCCCGGCTTTCCATACCTGGACTCACGACTATGCTGCTCATCTCGCACATGTGTATCAAAGGCAGAAAACCGGCCATCAGAGTCATGCTGGTCATTATCCAGGGAGTTATTCAGGTCAGCTGTGCTTAATGCCTGGTCCAGAGAAATATTATCAGGGAGCTTTTCGGCACTGGCAATTTCCAGGACGACATGTACCTGTTCATTCTGACCTGTCTCTCCATCTCTGGCATGCCCGACATTCCTGCTTTGCTGAAAGTCTTTTTGGATAATTTCATTGATCCGATCAAGAAAATGCTCCTTGACCCACTCTAGAATAAATTTATTGGGAGCGAGCAGATAGAGGGTATCATCACCATCAATAAAGCGTAATGGTCTGATCCAGGTATTAAATTGTTGAGAAGGAAGTTCGTTTTTAAGACAGTAAATACACTTCTGCCAGCTGGCAACAATCACGATTGGCACGACTCCGGTTTTTTTTATTGTAGGTTGTCAAATTTTGATTAATTCTACCCACTGGCACCGTTGTTATCCACACAAAAAGGCTTTTTTTTCATTTATTTCTTCTGTTTTTTTATTCTTTATTATCAACTGGTTATATGTTTTTTGTTGATATTTGCTGGTTAAAAACAAGGTTTAATTATACCGCTTGAAGCGGCCCCCTCCTGTGCACAAGCTGTGGGTAAGTTGTGGGTTGCCAGAGGATGCTTTTACAAACAAAAAAACATCAAATTTATTGCAGGTTATTTAATAATCCATAAGGTTGAATTACAGGCCTGTTCTTTTACTCAGGGTTTTAATCTGCTTCAGCGAGGCTTTTTTTTCCTTTAACTATTTGGGTAGCTATCCGGTCAGCTATCCTGTTAACTATCCAAATACAAAAAACGCTTTTTTTACTGCCGGGAAACTGGATTAAACAGTGCAGACTTGAAATTGCATTATGACGGGAAACCCATTAGAATTCGCATCCCTTTTTTAAGGCTCTTTGCCAACACTGCAACCTTGGGGTTTTTGGCAGCAAGCTAACTAATAAATTGTACGACTTTTCCAGGAATTGAAATGAAAAGAACCTTCCAACCTAGCGTGATCAAACGCAAAAGAACCCATGGTTTCAGATCCCGTATGGCTACCAAAGGCGGGCAGCAGGTGCTGAACCGTCGACGAGCAAAAGGCCGCGCCAGACTGTCCGCTTGATATCGGGGCAACCCCTGTCCCGGGCAAATCAGCCCCAGCCAACAGGAGAAAAGTCTGTGGTGGATCAGCGATTCCCCAAAACTTGCCGCCTGTTGGATTCTCAAGCTTACGAACAAGTTTTTAAGAAACCTGATGTCAGGGTTTCCAATAAATATTTTTTGATTCTGGGCCGGTGGACAGGATTTGAACAGGCAAGAATGGGCGTAATTGTCGCCAAGAAAAATATTGGCCGGGCAAATCAGCGAAATCGTATAAAACGTCTGGTTAGAGAGGTTTTCAGGGTAAGAAAAAACTCTTTGGCGCCAATAGATCTTGTGGTGATGACCCGAAAAGGGCTGCAAGACCTTGAAAACAGTGAATGCCTGACATACATCCATGATTTAATAAAAGAGATAGAAAAAAAGAAGCCTTCAATCTGAAAATATCTCATGGTTAAAATTCTCACCTCGCTCGCACATTTTTACCAACGCTTTATAAGTCCCTTGTTTGGACCCCATTGCCGTTTTTATCCATCCTGCTCCAGTTATTTTATCCAGGCTGTAGAAACCCATGGTGCTTACAAGGGCTTGTGGCTGAGTTTGCGCAGAATTTCCCGATGTCATCCTTTAAATGAAGGTGGCGTCGATCTTGTGCCCGGGCAGGCCTGTTCTCATTCAATTCCACCTTCCAGCATACTGCAAGGCAATCACAATGACCGTTTTCAAGATAAAAACCTGAATGAACCTAAATCCGGTATAAATTCTTCTACTAAGGAATCCCTACTCCACCATGGACATTAAACGTAATCTGATTCTGGTGGGGCTGGCGGTTGTCAGTTACCTGATGTTACTGGCCTGGAACGAGGATTATCCCGCCAGCTCTCCTTCTGCTTCGAATGAGCAAAATTCGACAGCAAGCAATGAAGGCTCAAATGCTGAGCAAGTTCCGGACTTGCCACTCTCCGCCACAGAACCTGGAGACAATGAAAACGATTTGCCTGATATTCCGGCTTCTTCCGAGGTTACCGCGATAGAAGTTGTTGAGACACCAAACGCTACTCAATTGGTAACCATTAGCACACCAAAGCAAATCGTAACTGTTGATCTTAACGGTGGTGATATCATCGGACTTTCCTTACCTGACTTCCCGACATCCATAGAAACACCGAACGATCCCTTCCCACTGCTCAGGCAGGATTCCGGAATGGTTTATGTCGCACAAAGCGGACTTATTGGCCGCGACGGTCCGGATGCAAGCGCACAGGGAAGACCTTTATATCAATCCGCTCAAAGTGACTACACGATAACCAGTGATGAACAAGCTGTTGATCTGACCTTTACGGCGCAAGGCGGCATAGATATCACCAAGCGATTTGTTTTTTCCGCCGATGATTACCTGATTAGTGTGCAATACCTGATTAATAATAGAAGCAATAGTTCCTGGCAGGGCAATATGTTCGGCCAGATTAAAAGGGATGATTCAGATGATCCAAGCCAAACCGGTGGTGGTTTCAGGGTTAACACCTACCTTGGCGCTGCTGTAAATACACCGGACGACCCCTATGTAAAATATGATTTCGAAGATATCGATGATGGCGTAGAGTCCCTTGAAACAAATGGTGGCTGGATTGCTTTCTCCCAGCATTACTTTCTCGGCAGCTGGATTCCCGATTCCAGCACCAATAATACCTACACCATGAGGCGCAATAATCAGGGTCAATACCTGCTCACCTTCGTTAATCCTCCGATCACTGTCGCACCAGGGCAAAGTGGCAGCATAGAAGCCGGCTTTTGGGCTGGGCCAAAGGATCAATATCGTCTGGATGAAATTTCACCCAGCCTGGGCCTGACCATTGACTACGGTTTGTTTTATTTTATAGCGTCACCGATCTTCTGGTTACTCACACAAATCAATGATCTTGTGGGTAACTATGGTGTTTCCATTTTGCTACTAACCCTGGTGATAAAAACCATTCTCTATCCGCTATCGGCAAAAAGCCTTAAATCCATGGCCAAGATGAGGCGCCTCGCTCCTAAAATTAATGATCTGAAAGATCGCTATGGAGATGACAAACAGAAATTCATGCAGGCTCAAATGGAGTTATGGAAAAAAGAAAAAGTGAATCCTTTTGGTGGCTGTTTGCCCATGTTGTTACAGATGCCGGTTTTTCTGGGAATTTACTGGGTGCTCAATGAAAGTGTTGAGTTGCGTCAGGCCTCCTTTATTCTGTGGTATGACGATCTCTCACAAATGGACCCCTATTTCATATTGCCTATACTGATGGGTGCTGCGATGTTTGTGCAACAAATGCTTACCCCAATGCAAACCGCTGATCCGGCTCAGGCAAAAATGATGAAATTCATGCCACTTATTTTTATGGTTTTTTTCCTGTGGTTTCCTGCTGGGCTTGTACTTTATTACACAGCGAACAGTGTACTTTCCATCTTGCAGCAGTGGATTATTACAAAGCAGGTGGAAAAATCCTATAAACCCAAAGGATCCTGATTAACGCTTTCGGAATAGTTAATGGCTGTCAGTAACGAAACAATCTGTGCAGTCGCCACGCCATCTGGTCGCGGTGGTATTAGCGTAATTAGAATTTCCGGTTCTGCTGCTTATCAAGTTGCTGAATATCTGACCACTCACAAGCTCTTGCCTCGCCATGCTCACTATGGTCCTTTTTACAGTGCCAGTGGTGAAGTTATTGATAGCGGCATAGCTCTTTTTTTTCCGGGTCCCGAATCTTTCACTGGTGAAGATATAACTGAAATCCAGGCCCATGGCGGGCCTTTTGTCATTGATATGCTGTTACAGGAAATTCTTTCTCATGGAATACGACTGGCTAACCCCGGAGAGTTTTCAGAGCGAGCTTTTCTCAATGACAAAATTGATCTGGCTCAGGCAGAGGCGATTGCAGACCTGATAGAAAGTAATTCAATAGAAGCTGCCCGCTTTGCTGTTCGTTCACTTCAGGGAGAATTCTCTGCTCTCATTAACTCACTTATAGACAGTATTGTGGAGCTGAGAAAATACATAGAGGCAGCGATGGATTTTCCTGAGGAAGAGGTAGATTTCCTCACAGAAGGAGATGTGGAAAACAGGCTCAGTGAAATTCTGAATCGCCTTGATGAGGTACTGGCCAGAGCCAGACAGGGTACTATTATGAAAGATGGCCTGCATGTGGTTATCGCTGGCGAACCCAATGCCGGCAAATCAAGTCTGCTTAATGTTCTGGCAGGGCAGTCCAGAGCAATAGTCACTGACATTGCCGGCACAACCAGGGACACCTTGAAAGAACATATCTCCATAGATGGAATGCCTCTGCATATTATCGATACCGCAGGCTTGCATGACAGTAACGATATAGTTGAACAGGAAGGCATCAAAAGAGCCTGGAAAGAAATAACAGACGCAGATCTTGTGCTACTGGTTATTGATGCCACAAAAGCGTTTGATCCTGACACCAATGAACTTGTAGCAGCCATAAAAAATATTAATGGTGATTCACTAAATCTGATTCTGGTTTTTAATAAAACTGATCTCGCAGGACATTCTTCAGTGAATGAAGAAGAGTTGTTAAAGACCTACAGCTGTGTTCAATTATCCGCTAAAACCGGCCAGGGATTAGAGCAACTAAAAATCGCACTAAAAGACTTTGCAGGACTAAACACAACTGTGGAAGGCGGTTTTATATCGCGTCGACGCCATCTTGATGCGCTGGAAAAATCTCGGGGTTTTCTTGAATCAGCCCTTGAACAGATGACCGGCAGCAAGGCTGGTGAGCTAGTAGCGGAGGATATGCGAGAAGCTCACCTGGCGCTGGAAGCCATCACAGGGAAATACACCTCTGATGATTTATTGGGAGAAATCTTCTCCAGCTTTTGTATTGGTAAATAGTTTTCCTGGCAATAAAGATTGATCAACCAGAAACATTGTTTTTAAAAATTAAGAAGCTATTCACGCCCTTTCAACATTGTTACCCCCAGCTTTACCCCCAACACACCTGCTTCCTCTTGCAAATCTGATTGAGTATTTATTTACTCTATTAAGTTGTGGAAAAAATGGCTTATAGGCAGGATAGATTGTGTATTGTTTTGCCGGGTTTTGGCTTGTTGTATAACCCGTATAGTTATCATCCCTTAATACATGCATTACTGTCAGCTTAAAGGCAGGCTGCGCACAACATTGGATTGTTACCAACCCTTTGATAGCGTTGGAATAAATCGTATTACTAACAGCTAAAGGCTTTACTAATAGTAGTAATAACATTAAATATATATTCTTCTCTATATATCTATTTATATATATTTACTTAAGCTCTTGGTAATGAAATTATTTTTCTTCATTTTTGGAATGAAATGCTTATACTTAGCACCCCTTTTTTACCTGACCATGGAAACCCTGGCAGAGTAGATACCCGCTAATAATGATTAGTCTGTAACAGTATCCCTATGAGCAAGCCGGAAAAAAACACACAAACATTCGACGTCATTGTCGTTGGTGGCGGTCATGCAGGCACTGAAGCCGCGCTTGCTGCAGCTCGCATGGGAGTTAAAACATTACTGGTTACCCATAATATTGACACCCTGGGACAAATGTCCTGCAACCCGGCGATTGGTGGTATAGGGAAAACCCATCTCGTTAAGGAGATTGATGCCCTGGGTGGTGCTATGGGCATAGCGGCTGATCTGGCCGGGATTCATTTTCGGACACTTAATGCCAGTAAGGGACCAGCGGTCAGGGCGACAAGGGCGCAGGCAGATCGTGCACTCTACAAGGCTGCCATTCGTCATATGCTGGAATCACAGGATAACCTGAGTATTTTTCAACAGGCTGTGGATGACCTTATCATTGAGGCGGAGTCTGTCAGAGGAATTGTTACCCGGATGGGCCTGAGGTTTTATGCCCCCCGGGTTATTCTGACTACTGGCACCTTCCTCGGGGGAAAGATTCATATTGGCTTGAAAAATCATGCCGGCGGCAGAGCAGGTGATGAACCGTCTATCGCTCTGGCTGACAGGTTGCGAGAGCTACCGTTCAATGTAGGACGTTTGAAAACGGGAACCCCACCCCGAATTGATGCCGATAGTGTGGATTATTCCAAAATGACCGAGCAGCCCGGTGATACTCCTTTGCCAGTCATGTCCTATCTTGGAAAAAGCGAACAGCATCCGCGCCAGGTCAGCTGTCACATTACTGCCACTAATGAGCGAAGCCATGAAATTATCCGCCAGGGGCTGGCCTTTTCTCCCATGTACAGTGGAGAAATTGAAGGAGTGGGTCCTCGCTATTGTCCTTCAATTGAAGACAAGGTGGTCAGGTTTGCTGATAAATCCAGTCACCAGATATTTGTTGAACCGGAAGGCCTTAATAGCCGGGAACTCTATCCCAACGGGATTTCCACCAGCCTTCCCTATGAAATCCAGGAACAGTTGATTGCGAGCATAAAGGGATTTGAAAATGCACGAATTGTGCGTCCTGGATATGCCATAGAATATGATTATTTTGATCCCAGGGATCTTACCTATGGCCTGGAAACCAAATTTATAAAGGGGCTGTATTTTGCTGGTCAGATTAATGGCACTACTGGCTATGAAGAGGCTGGCGCCCAGGGCTTGCTTGCCGGTATCAACGCTGCGCTGGCTGTGCAGGAAAAAGATCTATGGTGTCCGGGAAGAGATGAGGCATATATCGGCGTATTGGTTGATGATCTCATCAGCCGGGGGACTCAGGAACCTTATCGAATGTTTACCTCCAGGGCAGAGTATCGCCTTATGCTGAGACAGGATAATGCAGATTTCAGGCTCACCGAAACAGGCAGAAATATGGGCCTGGTGGGTGAAGATCGCTGGCAGGCTTTTTCACAAAAGCAGGTTCAGGTGGCTGAAGAATCCGCAAGATTATCAGCAACGTGGGTTCAGACCAGTGGTTCTCTGAGTGAGAAAATAAACAAACTTCTGGAAAAACCCCTTAGTCATGAATATACCCTTGCAGATATTTTGTCTCGACCAAGAGTCACACTATCAGCACTGAACGAAGCTTGTATTGATGAAGGAATCCTGGCCAATGCGCCTGATGCTCTGGTTACTGAACAGGTAGAAATACGAATCAAGTATCAGGGCTATATTAATCGCCAGCATGCTGAAATTGAGAAAATGAAGGGCCATGAAAACACTTCTATAGCTGAAGATTTCAGTTACCAGGATATTCCTGGACTTTCCAGTGAACTAAAACAGAAACTCCAGCAGGTACAGCCCACCAGTATAGGAAAAGCATCCCGAATACCAGGTATGACACCGGCTGCCGTCTCCCTGTTGTTGGTCTACCTGAAAAAGCACCAACATAAAAAGACCGGCCACAGCAGCGTTCCAGACCAGAACATGGAGCGGAAAAACCAAACTGCCTGATGGAGTCGACACTCTTACTCACAGAACAACTTAAAACAGGACTGTCCATACTGGATTTGGACCTGGATGATGCAAAAGTAGAACAACTGGTCCAGTATCTACAGCTACTGGACAAGTGGAATAAAGCCTACAATCTTTCCGGTATCAAGGAAGTTCAGCGCATGGTGGCCTACCATCTGCTGGACAGTCTGGCGATTGTTCCTCATATTCAGGGCAACATAATTCTGGATGTGGGAACCGGGGCTGGCCTTCCTGGCATTCCGTTAGCAATATGTTTTCCGCAAAAAAGGTTTTTATTGCTGGACAGTAATGGCAAAAAAACCCGCTTTCTTTTCCAGGTAAAGACGGAATTGGGACTGGATAATGTTGAAGTGTTTCACAATCGTCTGGAAACCTTTCAAAGCCAGGAACAAATTGATATCGTCCTGTGCCGTGCTTATGCGACCCTGGGCAAGGTTGTCAGTCAGTGTGGTCACCTCATGAAAGCCGGTTGCAGGTTACTGGCCATGAAAGGGCAGTATCCGGAAGAGGAAATCGCGGACTTGCCGGCTTCCTTCATGTTTGTGAAAACCAGTGAACTTAATGTGCCCGGGGTAGATGGAACCCGGCATCTCATAGAAATAGTCCCTGCCAGCGGACAATAAACAGGAAAGCTGAGAAAAGTGAGCCATATTTTTGCGATAGCCAATCAGAAAGGTGGTGTGGGGAAGACCACAACCAGCGTTAATCTGGCGGCCTCACTGGCACGCATGAATAAAAAAGTATTGCTCGTGGATCTCGATCCACAGGGTAATGCCACCATGGGGAGCGGAATCGAGAAAAATGATCTCCAGGCCAGTGTTTATGATTTGCTGGTTGAGCAGACCCCCCTGTTACAAATTGCCGTCAAGTCGCCTGATGCCGGGTTTGATCTGCTGCCGGCAAACGGGGACCTCACGGCAGCTGAAGTGGAGCTACTGGATAAGGACGGTCGTGATCATCGTCTGCGAGACAGTTTGTCGCAAGCCAGCACTTCCTATGACTATATTCTTATCGATTGCCCGCCATCGTTGAACATGCTGACAATTAATGCCCTGGTAGCCGCAGATGGCGTATTGATTCCCATGCAATGTGAATATTATGCACTTGAAGGACTCTCGGCCCTGTCACAGACTGTCCAGGCAGTTTCTGGATCATTAAACCCGTCTCTTAAAATTGAGGGTATATTGCGCACAATGTATGACCCACGCAATAAACTGTCTCAGGAAGTATCAGATCAGCTCATCGACCATTTCGGTGAAACGGTGTACAGAACGATTGTCCCACGCAACGTGAGGCTCGCAGAAGCACCAAGTTTTGGATTACCCGTGATAGTGTATGATAAAACGTCTCGCGGAGCGCTGGCCTATATAGCGTTGGCTGGTGAAATCCTAAGGCGACACAGTGTTGAAGACAATGCTGTTGAAGACATTGATAATAGTCCGCAAACCAGCACAGAGGCCGGCCATGATCAGTACAATAATGAGTTTGATCAGGATCCTGGCCCTGGCAACAGTTAATATGCTTTGCTCATCCGAAATATTTTGCAGAATTGGCAGTAAATAACATGACGACAAAAAAACGTGGTTTGGGCAGGGGACTTGATGCATTGCTTGGGGCGGGAAATTCCAGGTCTCAGGAAAGCCAGGCCGAACAAAAAAAAGAAGTAGCGGTAGAAGTCGCGATTAACCCTGAAGCAGTACCCCAGCCAGGGCAATCAGGCAACACCAGTGATGACAATAATTCCCTGAAATACCTCCCGGTTGAATTTATCCAGCCAGGTAAATATCAGCCACGACTGGATATGCGGCCGGAATCTCTGGAAGAGCTGGCCAGTTCGATCAAGGCCCAGGGTGTGATGCAGCCAATTGTTGTTCGCAGTATCAGCCCTGACATGTATGAAATTGTGGCAGGCGAAAGACGTTGGCGTGCCAGCCAGTTGGCAGGACTGGACAAGATTCCAGTCATAATCAAGCAAGTGGCTGATGAAGCGGCTATCGCGATGGCCCTGATTGAAAATATTCAGCGGGAAAACCTGAATCCCATTGAAGAAGCCATGGCTCTGCAGCGGCTGATTGAGGAGTTTGAGCTAACCCAGCAGGAAGCCGCAGATGCTGTGGGTAAATCCCGTACCACGGTAACCAACCTGTTACGTCTGATGAGCCTGAATCCTGATGTACGCCGGCTGGTTGAACATGGAGATCTGGAAATGGGGCATGCCCGGGCGCTTTTATCCCTGCCTTATGAAAAACAGATGGAGGCGGCCAGAACAGTGACAGGAAAGGACCTCTCTGTAAGACAAACTGAAGCCCTGGTAAGAAAATTACAGACTCACAAGAAAAAAACCTCTGCAACAGACAAAATTGACCCGGATATTCGTCATTTACAGGATGATTTGTCCGAGAAACTGGGCACTCAGGTGATGATTCAACATACAGCCAAGGGAAAAGGCAAACTGGTCCTCAAATATAACTCGCTGGACCAGCTTGAAGGCATTCTTGATCACATAAAATAAGCCGAGAATCGCCCGAATTTTAGCTTTTTTCTTCTGTTTGAAAAAAACTTGCACCGAAACTGCACAAATTGCCCTCTAAATATTGTCTGGATGGCTTAAATTCCCTATAATCCGCCGCCCGAGCAGGTCGTGCGTAGAAGAATCTCTGTACTGTGATAGCTAAATTATCAGTGATCAGGGTCGTAGCCCTGCAAGTAGGCTTTACAGCAGTACTGGCATCAGTAACTGGGGTGGCTCTTGGCTGGGTTGGAGCTCAGTCAGTGATTATTGGAGCATTGATTGCAATAATCCCGGGTGCCTATTTCGGGTTTGTATATTTTCGGGAAACGGGCTCGCGGGCCATGCAAAGAACCGTTCGCCGTGCTTTTGTTGCTGAAGCGGTGAAATTAGTGATGATGGGTGCAGGTTTTGCACTCGCCTTCCGCTTTGTGGATTCTTTAAATCCCCTGGCTTTATTTATTGGATTCGTGTTAACACACGGGTGCGGTATTTTTGCGATAGCAAAAATGCAATTTGCCTATAAACAGGCCCCTGAACATCAAAGATAAGTATTTGTTAATAAAGTTATTTTAATAAGTAAATTACTAATAATTAACAGGAACAAAGAGAACCAATGGCTGCTGAAGAACATGCGGTAGAAGGTGCCCAAGAGCACGCTCCCCAATACGCCACAGGTGGTGAATATATCCAGCATCATCTGGGCTTTCTGGTATTTGGCCAGAAAGAAGATGGTCACTGGGGTTTTGCCCATAGCCAGGAAGAGGCCAAAGACATGGGCTTCTGGTCGTTAAATGTAGACACCATGGGTATCTCTTTGGTACTTGGCCTGATTTTTCTGGCGTTGTTCAAAGCAGTCAGCAAAAAAGCCACCTCCGGTGTTCCTGGCGGCCTGCAAAATGCTATCGAAATGATTGTGGAAATGGTGCAGAGCAACGTCAAGAATACCTTTCACGCAAAAAATGATTATATAGCCCCCCTGTCTCTGACGATTTTCTGCTGGGTGTTTCTGATGAACCTGATGGACCTGGTTCCTGTCGACGTTATCCCCCTGATTGCCCAAACGATTGCAGGAGACTCACATCTTTATTTCAAGGCGGTACCTTCAACGGATGTCAACATCACTGCCGGTCTCGCGCTTAGTGTTTTCATCATGATTATTTACTACAGTATCAAGATCAAAGGTGTTGGCGGATTCTTTGCTGAGCTGGCATTCCACCCCTTTGGTAAGTGGGCCATGCCCCTGAATCTGGTGATGGAGCTTCCAGCCTTTCTTGCCAAACCGGTTTCACTGGCACTGCGACTTTTCGGCAACCTGTTTGCCGGAGAGGTTATTTTCCTCGTAATTGCCCTGCTGGGCTGGTATCAGCTGCCTCTGCATTTTGCCTGGGCGGTGTTCCATATTCTGGTGATAACACTGCAGGCCTACCTGTTCATGATGCTTACAATTGTGTATCTGAATCAGGCACACAATGATCATTGATATTAATAAAGTAAAAACGCAATAACGCAATAACGCTAATTTAGTTTAAAACTCGTAAAACCTGGAGATAAAAAATGGAAACAATATACGCCTACACCCTGATTTCCGCTGCCCTGATTTTCGGTATCTGTGGTGCCGGTACAGCGATTGCCTTTGGTAATCTCGGTGGCAAACTCATCGAAAGTTCAGCTCGTCAGCCGGAACTTGCACCACGCCTGCAAACCCAGTTCTTCCTGGTTGCCGGCTTCGTGGACGTAATCTCCATCATCGGTGTTGGTATGGCTATGCTGTTCATTTTCGCCGTACCTTTTCAGGTATAAGCACACGACTAAAACCAACGAGCGCATTGTTATGAATTGGCAGTGCGCAACGGTCGCAATGCAAACCTAGGTGAGGAAACTATGAATCTGAATGCAACTATCTTCGGTCAAATAATCGCATTCTTCGTGTTTGCGTGGTTCTGCAAGAACTATGTCTGGCCGCCGATCGTGGCAGCACTGGATGAGCGACAGAAGAAAATCGCTGATGGTCTGGAAGCTGCCGGGCGTGCTGAAAAAGATCTTGAGCTGGCGCAGGAAAAAGCCGCTGAACTGCTTAAAGTAGCAAAAAAGGATTCTTCCAGCATTCTGGATCAGGCAAACAAGCGCGCTTCCCAGATTGTGGATGAAGCGAAAGAGCAGGCTCGCCTCGAAGGGCAGCGTTTGATTACTGCGGCACAGGCCGAGATTGAACAGGAAGTATTGCGCGCCAAAGAAGACTTGCGTGCCCAGGTATCGGGATTAGCTATTTCCGGCGCAGAAAAAATTCTTGAGTCATCCGTGGATGAAAAAGTCCATGCGAGCATGTTGGATCAATTGGCAGCGAGCCTGTGATAAACCTTTTTCGGCAAGCGCCGGAATGGTAATTGGAAATCAGAGCACCTTATGTCTCAAAACACAACAATAGCAAGGCCCTATGCGAAAGCAGCCTTTGCAGTGGCTAACCAGTCAGACCGTTTGACTGAATGGTCGACTATGCTGCAGACAGCAACCGTGGTTATAGAATCTCCACGAGTCAGCGAATTGCTGTCCTCTCCAAGCCTTAGTGGAGAACAGCAGACAGCTGCAATCGTTAGCGTCTGCGGCGATGAGATTGACAAGCAGGTAGCTAGCTTTATTGGGGTTTTGGCAGAAAACAAGCGCCTGTCTCTGATGTCTGAAATAGTCAGCTTGTTTGATGCCATGAAAGCCAATCAGGAAAAACGAGTAGACGTTGAGGTAATCTCTGCCTATGCCCTTGATGAGGCCGCCGAGATTAAACTGAAAGAAGCATTGAAAAAGCGCTTGCAGCGGGAAGTATCCCTGAGCAGCCGTGTTGACCAGTCTCTCATTGGAGGGCTTGTCCTGAGAACGGACGATCTGGTTATAGATGGCTCACTGCGAGGGAGATTAAATAAATTAGCCGAGGCAATGAATTCCTGAGTTTTTTAGCGTAAGACGCAAAGAAACGAAAAGAAAGAGTTGAGGAAAAAAAGAATGCAGCAACTGAACCCATCAGAAATAAGCGAAATTATTAAACAGCGCATTGAAAGTCTGGATGTCTCAGCCCAACCGAGTACGGAAGGAACCATTGTCAGTGTGTCTGACGGTATTATCCGTATTCACGGACTGGCCGATGTGATGTACGGCGAGATGATTGAATTCGAAGGTGGCATCTATGGTATGGCACTGAACCTTGAAAGAGATTTCGTGGGCGCTGTTGTTCTGGGTGATTACCAGAGTCTGGCTGAAGGTCAGACCTGTCGTTGTACCCAGCGCATTCTTGAGGTTCCGGTTGGTCCTGAGTTGGAAGGCCGTGTGGTAGATGCGCTTGGTAATCCTATTGATGGCAAGGGTCCTATCAATGCCAAGTTGACAGATGCTGTTGAAAAAGTTGCACCAGGTGTAATTGCACGTCAGTCAGTTTCCCAGCCGGTACAAACTGGCCTTAAAGCAATCGACGCCATGGTACCAATTGGTCGCGGGCAGCGTGAGTTGATTATTGGTGACCGCCAGATTGGTAAGACAGCGGTGGCCATTGATGCCATCATCAACCAGAAAGGCACAGGTGTTAAATGTATCTATGTCGCTATTGGCCAGAAACAGTCATCTATCGCCTCTGTTGTTCGTAAACTTGAAGAACATGGCGCCATGGACCACACCATCGTGGTTGCAGCGGGCGCCTCTGACCCGGCATCAATGCAATTTATTGCACCATATTCCGGTTGCACAATGGGTGAGTATTACAGGGATAATGGTCAGGACGCATTGATTATTTATGATGATTTGACCAAGCAAGCCTGGGCCTATCGTCAAATTTCACTATTGCTGCGTCGTCCGCCTGGACGAGAAGCCTATCCTGGTGACGTGTTCTATCTCCATTCACGCCTGCTGGAGAGAGCGGCAAGGGTCAATGCTGAATATGTAGAGAACTTTACCGAAGGCAGGGTAAAAGGACAGACAGGTTCCTTGACTGCACTACCCATTATTGAAACCCAGGCCGGTGACGTATCCGCATTCGTACCAACCAACGTAATTTCCATTACCGACGGCCAGATCTTCCTGGAAACCAACCTTTTCAACTCGGGTATTCGTCCTGCCATGAACGCCGGTCTTTCGGTATCTCGAGTAGGTGGCGCAGCACAAACAAACATTATCAAGAAATTGGGCGGCGGTATTCGTCTTGCCCTTGCCCAGTATCGTGAACTGGCAGCATTTGCCCAGTTTGCATCTGACCTTGATGAAGCGACACGTTCACAACTTGAACATGGTCAGCGCGTTACTGAATTAATGAAGCAGAAACAGTATTCACCGCTGTCTGTTGCTGAAATGGGCATTGTTCTGTTTGCTGCCAACGAAGGCTTCCTGAAAGAAATCGAACTGGACAAGATTGCGGACTTTGAGTCAGCCCTGCTGTCCTATATGAATTCTGAATACAGTGACCTGATGAATAACATTAACGACACAGGCGACTATAACGAAGATATTCAAAGCGGCTTTAAGGGCGCTATGGAAAAATTCATCTCTACACAGAGCTGGTAACAGATAATGGCTGCAGGAAAAGAAATTCGCAATCAGATCGGCAGTATTAAAAATACTCAGAAGATCACCAGCGCCATGGAAATGGTTGCGGCAAGCAAGATGCGAAAAGCACAGGACCGGATGGAGCTGGGTAAGCCCTATGCAAACAATATCCGCAACGTTGCAGGTCATCTGGCTCATTCTTCACCCGAGTATCGCCATATCTATATGGAAGAGCGTGAAGTTAAACGCGTTGGTTACATTGTCGTTTCTACTGACCGCGGTTTGTGTGGTGGCTTGAACGTTAACCTGTTCAAAAGAATGATTAAATCAATGAAAGCCTGGCATGATGAAGGTGCTGAAATTGACATTTGTGCTATCGGCTCCAAGGGCGCGGCTTTTTTCAACAGCTACGGCGGCAATGTCATTGCAGCCGTCAGAGGTGTCGGTGATAAACCTGAAGTTGGCGACCTGATCGGCGGCGTTAAGGTCATGCTGGATAATTTTGCCGACGGCAATATTGATAAATTATTTATGGTGTCTAATGAGTTTGTGAACACCATGACCCAGCAGGCCAAGGTAGAACAGCTGTTGCCTTTGCAGGCTGATGAATCCGATGAATTCAAACATCACTGGGATTATATCTATGAGCCTGATGCTCAGGCTTTGCTGGAAGGTTTGTTGACCAGATATATCGAGTCCCAGGTTTATCAGGCTGTTGTTGAAAACAATGCCTGTGAACAGGCGGCACGAATGATTGCCATGAAAAGTGCTACAGATAATGCAGGCGAACTTATGGACGAGCTTCAGCTTATTTATAACAAGGCTCGCCAGGCATCAATCACGCAGGAATTGTCAGAAATTGTTAGTGGGGCAGCTGCGCTTTAAAGTAAAGCTTTAACCATTAGTGGAAAATAATTTTTAGTTTAAATCAGAGATTGATTAAAGAGGAACCGGACATGAGTAGCGGTCGTATCGTACAAATTATTGGTGCTGTAATTGACGTGGAGTTTCCACGGGATTCCGTTCCCAAGGTATATGATGCCCTGGAAGTGGAAGCAAGCGATATTACGCTGGAAGTTCAGCAGCAGCTGGGCGATGGTGTTGTCAGGACCATTGCTCTGGGTTCCACTGAAGGTTTGCGTCGTGGACTAAATGTCACTGATACTGGTGCAGCTATCAGTATCCCTGTCGGTGAAGGCACACTTGGCCGTATCATGAATGTGCTGGGTAACCCTATCGATGAGTGTGGCGAAATTGTCTCTGAGGAAAAAATGCCAATTCATCGTAAAGCACCGTCTTATGATGAGCAGGCAGCGTCTGAAGAATTGCTGGAAACAGGAATCAAGGTTATCGATCTGGTATGTCCTTTCGCCAAGGGTGGTAAGGTTGGCCTGTTTGGTGGTGCCGGTGTAGGTAAGACGGTAACCATGATGGAATTGATTAATAACATTGCTACCGAGCATAGCGGTCTTTCCGTATTTGCCGGTGTCGGTGAGCGTACTCGTGAGGGTAACGACTTCTACCATGAAATGCAGGAAGCGGGCGTTATTGATACGCAAACGTTTACCAACTCAAAAGTATCGATGGTATACGGTCAGATGAATGAGCCTCCCGGTAACCGTCTTCGCGTTGCCCTGACAGGTCTGACCATGGCGGAAAAATTCCGTGACGAAGGTCGTGATGTATTGTTCTTCGTTGATAACATTTACCGTTATACCCTGGCAGGAACAGAAGTATCCGCCCTGTTGGGTCGTATGCCTTCTGCGGTGGGTTACCAGCCAACACTGGCTCAGGAAATGGGTGAGTTGCAGGAACGAATCACTTCAACCAAAACAGGCTCTATTACTTCCATCCAGGCAGTATACGTCCCTGCGGATGACCTGACTGACCCTTCTCCTGCTACTACCTTTGCTCACCTTGATGCGACGGTTGTATTGTCTCGTGACATTGCCCAGTTGGGTATTTATCCTGCGGTAGATCCGCTGGACTCTACTTCACGTCAGCTCGATCCTCTGGTTATTGGCCAGGAACACTATGAAGTAGCCCGCGGTGTGCAGTCTATCCTTCAGCGTTACAAGGAGTTGAAAGATATTATTGCCATTCTTGGTATGGATGAGTTGTCAGAAGATGACAAACAGGCAGTAAACCGTGCCAGAAAAATTGAACGATTCTTCTCACAGCCATGTACTGTGGCCGAAGTATTTACCGGCGCACCCGGTAAATATGTATCATTGAAAGAAACTATCAGCAGCTTTAAAGCTATTCTGGATGGTGAATACGATGATCTTCCCGAACAGGCGTTCTACATGGTTGGCGGCATTGAAGATGTTGTAGAAAAAGCGAAGAACATGAAATAGTCTGGAAAAGAACAATCAGAAACAATCTGTAACCAAATAAGAGATTAACACTATGGCCATGACCACCCATTGCGATATAGCAAGTGCTGAAGAACAGATCTTCTCAGGTCGTGTTCAATCGTTAACAGCCACTGGCACCCTGGGTGACATGGGTATTTATCCTGGCCATGCCCCCCTGCTTACGGCTTTAATTCCTGGCCCTGTTCGTATCATTACGCAAAATGGTGAGGAAGAAATTTTCTATGTTTCAGGTGGTTTTCTTGAAGTGCAGCCCGGCACGGTGAATATTCTTGCTGATACTGCGGTTCGTGCCCATGATGTTGATGAAGCCAATGCCATTGAGGCGATGGAAGAAGCTAAAGACGTCATTCTTAATCATAGTGCAGAGATGGAATATGCACAGGCTGCATCCCAGTTGGCCAATGCCGCCGCACAGATCAGAACCATACAGCAAATGCGCAAAAAGCTGGGCGGTTAATCCTCTCTTCGTTCAAGTCAGAAACAGGCAAGTGCAAATTAATAAAAAGGCAGCATTCGCTGGCTTTTTTGGTATTCTAGTTACTTCAATTTAATTTCTGGAAACTATGGTTTTGAAACTCAATGTTGTTGTACTGGCAGCGGGTAAAGGCACTCGAATGGTGTCCTCTCTGCCAAAGGTATTACATAAACTGGCGGGCAAGCCGCTGCTCTCACATGTACTGGATACTGCCCGCTCTCTGGCTTGTGAAAATCTCCAGGTGGTGACGGGGTTTGGTTCTGAACTTGTTGAACAGACCTTGCACGATCAGGCCAGCCGTTTTGTATTGCAGAAAGAGCAACTGGGTACAGCACATGCTGTTGCGCAAACCATACCCCATCTTGATGATGATGCACTGGTTCTGATTCTCTATGGTGATGTCCCCCTGATACAAAAATCGACACTGGAAGCATTACTGGACAAGGTTGATGAAAACAGCATGGGGGTATTAACCTGTACTGTTACTGACCCGAAAGGGTTGGGTAGAATTATTCGCAATAGCGACGGTCAAATAACCAGTATCGTTGAAGAAAAAGATGCCACACTGGAACAAAAAACGCTTGCTGAAATCAACACCGGGTTTATGGCTATCCCGGTGAAGCGCTTAAAAAGTTGGCTACCGAAAATAGAACCCAATAATGCACAGAAAGAATTTTACCTGACCGATCTGGTTGAAATTGCCCTGGCTGACGGTTGCCAGGTAGTCACAAGTAAGTGCCAGAATCAGCAGGAAATTACCGGTATCAATAATCGCGTACAGCTTGCTGAACTGGAAAGGATATACCAGCAAAATATGCATGAAGAATATATGAATAACGGGGTAAGCCTGGCTGATCCTGCAAGGTTTGATGTTCGCGGTAATGCAAAAATAGCGGCAGATGTGGAAATTGATATCAATGTTATTCTGGAAGGTGAGGTAAATATTGCCAGCCATGTAAAAATTGGCGCTGGCTGTATCCTGAAAAACTGCTCTGTTGGAGAAGGCACCGAGCTACATCCTTACACGGTTATTGAAGATGCCGTCATTGGGAAAAATTGCCAGTTAGGACCATTTGCCAGAGTCAGGCCCGGAACTGAATTGAAAGATTCAGCCAAGCTGGGAAATTTTGTTGAAATCAAGAAAAGCATTATTGGCGAAGGTAGTAAGGTCAACCACCTTTCCTATATTGGAGACGCCGAGCTGGGCGACAATGTTAACGTTGGTGCCGGTACAATTACCTGTAATTATGATGGTGTGAATAAATATAAAACCATTATCGGCAATGAAGTCTTTGTTGGCTCCAACGCGGTGTTGGTTGCACCACTGGAAATTAAGGATGGTGGGTTTATTGCAGCAGGCTCAACAATCACCAAGCCGGTGGCAAAAGGTCAGCTGGCAGTTGGGCGTAGCAGACAGTCGAATATCGATGGCTGGAAACGGCCTGAACCGAATAAAAAGTAATCCCGGGAAGCAGACTTTATGTGTGGAATTGTAGGTGCCATCGGACAGAGGAATATTAGTGGAATTCTGATCGAAGGGTTAAAAAGGTTGGAATATCGGGGTTATGATTCTGCCGGCCTTGCCCTTATCACGAGAAAAGAAAAGAGCCTGGCGTGTGTGAAAGCGGTAGGCAAAGTAAAGTCTCTCGAAGATAAACTTAATGAAAATCCAGTGGATGGGCCTATTGGTATTGCTCATACGCGATGGGCAACCCACGGCAAACCTACGCAGGATAATGCTCATCCACATTTGTCTCATGATCGAATAGCGCTAATTCATAATGGCATCATCGAGAATTATTTGACCCTTAAAGAAGAACTGATCAAGAAAAATTATGAATTCAAAACCCAAACCGATACTGAAGTCATAGTTCACTTGATACATATGTTTGTCACTGAAGAGGAAATGACATTATTTGATGCGGTGAACCGAACCATCAAATTACTTGATGGCGCTTACGGATTGGCGGTGATAGATAAAGAGGATCCAAAAAGGATAATTGTTGCACGCAGTGGCAGCCCTCTTATTATTGGTGTCGGCATAGGAGAGAACTTTATTGCATCTGATCCCGCCGCTCTCGGCCAGGTGACCGATCGATTTATTTACCTTGAAGAAGGCGATGTGGCTGAAATAAAAGCCAACAAGATAAAAATTGTTAATGGTGGCACAAAAGTGAACCGGACAATTGTTCGTCTAAGCCAGGACATGGAAGATTCTGTTAAAGGCCAGTATCGCCACTTCATGCTCAAGGAAATCTTTGAACAGCCCGAAGTAGTTCGTAATACCCTGTCAGGCAAACTTAGTAAAACCCATGTTCTTGAAGAAGCTTTTGGGATTAATGCCCGGGATATTTTTGATAAAACAAAACGGGTTCAAATAGTGGCCTGTGGCACTAGTTATCATGCCGGTATGATTGCCAAGTTCTGGTTTGAGAATATTGCCCGCATGCCATGTTCAGTGGATATAGCCAGCGAGTATCGCTATCGAAATATGCTGGTGCCGGATGATTGCCTGTTCGTTACTATTTCCCAGTCCGGGGAAACTGCGGATACGCTTGCGGCATTGCGATTTGCAAAGCAATCCGGCTATGTGGGTTGTATGTCTATTTGTAATGTTGCCAACAGCTCAATCCAGCGTGAGTCTGATTTTTCCATCATGACCCTGGCCGGCCGGGAAATTGGTGTCGCCTCCACCAAAGCATTTACTACCCAGCTTTCAATTCTCACCCTGCTCTGTATTGTGCTTGCTCGCCGCAATGGACTCAGCGAAGAAAATGAAAAAGAGCTGGTGGAAGATCTTCACCAGTTGCCACATATACTTGAGCAATCTCTGTTACTTAGTGAACAGATTAGACGCATTTCGCTGGATTTTGCTGATAAACGCCATTCGTTATTTCTTGGTAGAGGCGTGCAATATCCGGTAGCCAAAGAGGGTGCACTTAAGCTTAAGGAAATATCCTATATACACGCTGAAGCCTATCCTGCAGGAGAGCTGAAACATGGCCCATTGGCACTGGTGGATGACCAGATGCCGGTTATTGCGGTAGCGCCTAACGATGAACTACTGGAGAAACTGAAATCAAACCTTCAGGAAGTAAGCGCCCGTGGTGGTCAGCTATATGTGTTTGCCGATGCTGAGGCGGGATTTAATAATGATGACAATATTACAGTCATAAATGTACCGCACTGTTCCGAGTTCCTGGATCCAATAATTTATACTATTCCTTTACAGCTTTTGTCCTATCATGTCGCTGTTATCAAGGGTACGGATATCGATCAACCGAGGAATTTGGCTAAATCTGTTACGGTTGAATAATCTGATATTGTTTCTGCCAAACTAATTAAAAAAGGGAGCAATAAATACGCTCCCTTTTTTAATGGGTTTTCCTCTCGAGCATCGCCGTTGATGCGCTGTACAGTTTAGCGTTACTTTTTGCTTTTATTGGAGCGCAGTGATTTGAGGCTTTTGTTCAGGCGTTTGAGATGATCCTGAAGAAGACTGCCGCGCTGCTGGGCAACGCCCATAGCGAGTACATCTATCACTACCAGATGAGCTATACGGGAAGACACCGGTGAAAACACATGCTGGTTTTCTTCTACATTGATATGAATAGGGATCGCACATAGGTCTGCCACCGGAGTGCTGTCAGGAACCAGTCCTATGACAGTAGCGCCGGCTTCCCGTGCCAGCTTGAGACTATGTATAAGTGCTGTTGAGCGGCCAGACTGTGAAATAGCGACGACGACATCACCGCGCTTCAGTGAAATTGCAGACATGTGCTGGATATGTGGGTCAGTGTAGGCAGCAGCGGAGACCTGCAGGCGAAAAAATTTATGTTGGGCATCTATAGCAACAGAGCCCGATGCGCCAAAGCCATAGAACTCTACACGCTCGGCAATGGCCAGCGCCTCGATTGCTGACTCCAGGGCCGGTATATCGAGCTCTTCCCGAACAGCAATAAGAGAGCCTATGGTTGAGTCAAAGACTTTTTTACTGACATCGGTAATGGAGTCGGAATCACTGACAGAAAACTGGCTATAAATGCCGCTACTTCCCAGATAACGCGCAAGTTGCAGTTTGAAGGATTTAAAGCCGTCATAACCCAGGGCCCGGCAAAAGCGTAGCACGGTAGGTTCACTTACCCGGGACTGGTTTGCCAGGTCAATAATGCGCATATTCAGAATTACAGCAGGATCAGCCAGCACAAAGTCGGCAACCTTACGTTCGGATTTACGCAGACTACCCAGGGATTCTGAAATAGCCTTGATCAGATTATTGTTTTCCAGTCGGCATCCCTGGATCACTACCAGGTGACCCTTGTAAAATTTTTGCAGGCGTTTTATTCATGGTGCATATAACCCGAAAAGGAGGGGTCAGTCAGAATCTACAGGGCTTACATTGTCAGCCTGCAGACCTTTATCAGACTGGGTAATCTCCATAATCACTTTTTGCCCTTCAATCAGGGTGCGGCGACCATCACCAATAATGACACTATAGTGGACAAAAACTTCAGTACCATCCGGGTGCTCGATAAATCCGAAACCCTTGTCATCATTAAACCACTTAACGGTTCCTACGATTTGTTCTGGCATAAGTCGCTCGTGCTAATACATGAGTTTATGTTTGATCATAGTCGTTTAAATGACTAGCCCGAGACACTATCGCGAAAAAGAGTACCAAGTCAAAAGGGCTTTGCAAATAACCGTGAAAAAGATTTCGTCTTTACATGGTTTTTTTCCCCTGCCAGTGACCGCATTTGCTAAAATCAGCGCCCATGGATATATCCCACATACTTAACTCTCTCAACGATCACCAGCGCCAGGCGGTTACTTCCGATCCGGGGAATCTGCTGGTGCTTGCTGGCGCTGGAAGCGGTAAAACCAGGGTGCTGGTTCATCGCATTGCCTGGCTTATCCAGATGGAAGGGGTCTCTCCCCATGGCATTCTTGCTGTTACTTTCACCAACAAGGCTGCCAATGAAATGCGACTTCGCATCGAGGAGCTGCTTGAGCGCCCGGCCGGGGGGATGTGGGTAGGGACTTTCCATGGACTGGCGCACCGTTTGCTGCGGGCGCATTATCAGGAAGCAGGATTACCGGAAAAATTTCAGATACTGGATTCTGATGATCAGCTTCGTTTGGTAAAACGAATATGTAAAAACCTTGAGCTTGATGAATCCAAGTGGCCGGCAAAACAGTGCCAGTGGTTTATTAATAACCAAAAGGATGAAGGTATACGTGCAGCCAACCTGGAGGATTTTGGCGAAGAGTTCATACAGATAATGATCCGTGTTTACAGCGCTTATGAAGAGGCCTGTGAACGTGGAGGCATGGTGGATTTTGGCGAGTTATTATTGCGCTCCCATGAGCTCTGGCTTAAAAATCCGGCATTGCTTGAGCACTATCAGAGTCGTTTTCGCCATATTCTGGTGGATGAGTTTCAGGATACCAATGCGATTCAATATGCCTGGTTACGCATGTTGGTCGGTCGCGAAGGGTTTATTACGGTGGTTGGCGATGATGACCAGTCTATATATGGCTGGCGCGGTGCTCGCATTGAAAACATACAGAATTTCGACAAGGATTTTTCCGATGCTGACATGGTTAGACTGGAGCAGAATTATCGCTCAACCGCTAATATTCTCAGTGCAGCAAATAATCTGATTTCAAAAAATACTGGCAGGCTTGGCAAGGAGTTATGGACCGAAGACAAGGACGGTGAAAGTATTTCAGCCTACAGCGCTTTTAACGAACAGGATGAAGCACGGTTCATTATCGGCCAGATAGAAAAATGGGTAAATACAGGTAACAAGCACACAGAAGCGGCAATTTTATATCGATCCAACGCACAATCCCGGGAACTGGAAGAGGCCTTGCTCAGGGTGTCCATGCCCTACCGGATTTATGGCGGCTTCAGGTTTTATGAGCGACTGGAAATACGTAATGCCCTGGCGTATATGCGCCTGGTTGCCAGTCGTGATGATGATGCGGCTTTTGAGCGTGTTATTAATACTCCGGTCAGAGGGCTCGGGGCAAAAACCCTGGATAGTATTCGTCAGATTGCCCGAGCAGAAGGTTGCTCCATGTGGCAGGCTGCAATGAAAGTGGTGGAAGAGTCGCTACTACCGGCAAGAGCGGTACTCAATGTGTCAGGATTTATGGCGTTGATCAATGCCATGGAAGACCAGGTTTATGGCAGGGAGCTCTATGAATTTACCGAATACGTGGTGAAGCAAAGCGGTCTAATTCAGCATCATGAAAAAGAAGGCGGGGAAAAGGCTCGAACAAGAATTGAAAACCTGGAAGAGCTTATTAATGCGGCAAAGGCATTTGAAGTAGAGGATATCCGCACAGAAGAGGATATGCTGCAGGACGAAGCAGCTGCTCCTGAACAAGACAAAGAGCTCACAGAAACAGACATTCTGACGGCATTCCTGGATAAAGCTGCGCTTGATGCCGGTGATTCCCAGGCCGATGAGTTTGAAGACGCAGTACAGTTAATGACGCTGCATTCAGCAAAAGGGCTGGAGTTTCCTCTGGTCTTTATCGCCGGTATGGAAGAAGGGCTGTTTCCTCACAAAATGTCGATGGACGACCTGGCCGGGTTGGAAGAAGAGCGTCGACTTTGTTACGTTGGAATCACCCGCGCCAGACAAAAGTTATACCTGACCCATGCGGAATCCAGACGCATGCATGGAGAAGAGAATCTGACACGCCCCTCCAGATTTCTGAAAGAAATTCCTGAAGAGCTGGTTGAAGAAATCCGTATGAAGGGCGAGGTCCGCAGAAATAGCTATTATGCAGGAAGCACATATGCAGGAAACACACCGTACCCGGGAAATACACCTTTAAATCATGGTAATATCGGTGCTTCTCGAGGAGGGGATAAGGTGGCTGGTACGGATATCAGCCTCGGACAACGGGTATTGCATCCCAAATTTGGTGAAGGGGTTGTACTGAATTATGAAGGCAATGGCCCAAATGCCAGAATACAGATAAATTTTGATAGTGTTGGCGGAAAATGGCTGGTCATGTCATATGCCAAACTGGAAATTATTTAAAAGACACAAGTTACTGTTTAAGGTAAACAAGGGGATTTTAAGAAATGTTGAAAAATAAGGGAATTAAAGCAGGTTTGGCAGCAGCTGTTCTGTTGTTACTTCAAGCCTGTGGTGGTGATACACCGCAATCTGCAGCAGGTGATACGGCCGCAGCGCCACAACAGACCTATAACTGGAAGCTGGTGACAGCCTGGCCAAAAAACTTTCCCGGGCTGGGCCATGTCCCGGAAGTTTTTGCCGAGAAGGTAGAAGCCATGTCCAACGGCCGCATGAAGATTCGTGTTTATGGTGATGGCGAATTGGTACCTGCTCTGGAAGTATTTAACGCCGTTAGTGCCGGTACTGCTGAACTTGGTCATGGGGCGGCTTATTACTGGAAAGGTAAGGCGCCGGAAGCACAGTTTTTTACTGCGCTGCCTTTTGGTATGAACGGTCGCGAGATGGAGAGCTGGATACAGTATGGTGGCGGTCAGGAATTGTGGGATGAGCTTTATGAACCATTCAATTTGATTCCGCTCCCGGGTGGCAATACCGGTGTACAGATGGGCGGATGGTTTACCAAGGAAATTAATTCCAAGGAAGACTTCCAGGGGTTGAAAATGCGTATTCCGGGACTGGCCCAGGATGTGCTTTCACGTCTGGGTGGTGTGCCGGTGAATATGCCGGGCAGTGAATTATTTACGTCTTTGCAGACCGGCGTTATTGATGCGACAGAATTTAATGGTCCCTATAATGACCTGGCCTTTGGTCTTTATGAAGTCTCGGACTACTATTATTATCCGGGCTGGCATGAACCAGGTTCTGTTATGGAATTTTTGTTTAATAAAGAAAAGTTCGAGGCATTGCCCGCAGACTTGCAGGAAATTCTACGCACTGCTGCGGAAGCCGCTTCCCTGGACATGACTAATGAGTTTACTGCGCGAAATGCCATTTCCTTAAATGAACTGGTTAACAAGCATGATGTTGAGCTCAGGGAATTTCCAGATGACCTGTTGCAGGAACTGAACAAGATATCCCAGGAAGTCATCGATGAGCTGGCGGATCTTAGCCCTATCGGCGCTCGAATCCATGCCTCTTATCGAGAGTATGAAGCTAATGTTAAACAGTTTCATGACGTTTCAGAAGAAGCCTATACCCGGGCACGCAAGCTTTGAACTAAGCGTGTCATCTTCTGACAGGTACAACAAACAAGAGAAAAATAAAAAAGCCGGCATAGTTGCCGGCTTTTTTTCGATTGGAAAAAATAATTTAACATCACATACTTTTGATTACACCCGGTAACCATGTGGCCAGTTCAGGCCAGAAAGTTAACATGCCCAGCATGGCTAACTGGATCACGATGAAAGGAATGACACCTCTATATATTTGTGTGGTTTTTATGGAGTCAGGTGCGACCCCACGTAGGTAAAATAATGAAAAACCAAATGGCGGTGTCAGAAAAGAGGTCTGCAGATTCACTGCAAGCATCACGCCTAACCAGACTGGATCAAGGCCCATGGCCAACAATACCGGCCCGACGATTGGTACAACCATGTAAGTAATTTCAATAAAATCCAGAATAAAACCAAGCAGGAAAACCACCAGCATTACCGTGATGGTTGCGGTGATAACGCCGCCCGGCATGTCAGTAAAAATTTCCTCAACAATTATGTCACCGCCAAAGCCTCTAAATACCAGTGAGAATACAGCGGCACCCACGAGGATCAGATATACCATTGCGCTGACTTTGGCTGTAGAAACAGCGACGTCTTTAAAAATAGCATAGTTAAGCTGTTTATTAACCAGTGCCAGCAGGATAGCGCCCAAACCGCCAACACCGGCAGCTTCGGTAGGCGTCGCAGCGCCGGATAAAATAGAGCCCAATACGGCAACAATTAATAACAATGGGGGTAACAGGCTTTTGCTTAAGGTCAGCAGAATATGGGAATCGCCGGTCGCTCGTTTCAGGTCTTCTGTACTTGCCGGCGGCGCCGTTTCAGGTTTAAAAATAGCCATGCCCAGCATGTAAAGTATATATAGCACCACAAGAATCAGTCCGGGAATCATGGCCCCGGCAAACAAGTCGCCTACCGAAACGTTCTGGGTAGAAAACAGCCCCATTCTGATTTGTGCCTGTTGATAAGCATTTGAAATAACATCGCCCAGCAATACCAGGGCAATGGAAGGAGGAATTATTTGCCCGAGAGTACCGGTTGCACAAATGGTGCCGGTTGCCAGTGACGGGTTGTAGCCGGCCCTTAGCATGGTGGGCAGGGAAATTACCCCCATGGTGACTACGGTGGCGCCAACGATACCGGTACTGGCGGCCAGTAACATGCCCACAATGATCACCGAAATACCGAGTCCACCGCGCATCTTGCCAAACAGCAGCGCCATACCTTCCAGCAAGGCTTCAGCAATTTTGGATTTTTCCAGCATCATCCCCATAAACACGAACATGGGCACGGCAAAAAGGTTGGTATTGATCATAATGCCGTAAAAACGGTTAGGAACAGCGCTCAGAAAAGCGGTATCAAAGGTGCCCGTCATGGTGCCAACCGCGGCGAAAAGGAGCGAGGTACCGGCCAGTGAGAAAGCCACCGGGTAACCACACATCAATACCAGGCATACAGCAAGGAACAGAAACAGTGGGATGAACTCCATCATATTGCGCCGCCTACAGGGTCGGTATGTTCTTCAGGATCTTCATCATTGAAAAACAGAAAAAGGAAATTACGCAGGATTTCGGCAAGCCCCTGCACAATTACCATGATGGCCATGACCACGATTAATGTTTTTAGCAGGTAAACATAAGGAATTCCGCCTGCTTCCGGAGAGGTTTCCTTTATACGCCAGGCTGCCTGAACATAATCCCAGCTTGACCATAAAATAAATCCTGCAACAGGCAATAAAAGAAATATTCCGCCAAGCATATTGACCCAGGCCTTGTAACGATGGGAAGCCGGTCCGTAAAAAATATCAACCCTGACATGACCGTCATGTTTCAGGGTATAAGCCGCAGTCAGCAAAAACAGGAAAGCATTCAGGTAAATAATGGATTCCTGAATTGCGATCGAACCGGTGTTAAAAACATAGCGTGTCAGGACGATATAAAAAGTCACCACCACCATAAGAATGGAACACCATGCCGCTGTCTTGCCGATGGTTTCTGTGATGAGGTCGGTTAAACCGATAATGCGTTTAAGTATTTTTAGCACGATTATTTAAGGCTTGTTAAAGCTTTCCAGTTTAAAGGTAAGGGTGCTGAAATCAGTCAGACTCATTTCAACATCAGTAAAAATTCTATTACCGACAGTGATTGAGGGGATAAAAAGGGTACCGGCATCCAGATCCATAAGTGCGGTTTCCTGGCCCACATCAACAAGTGAAAAAATTCGTGTTGTTACTACACTGAAAACTGCACCAGCGGCATCAGGGTTTCTGATCATCAATATTCGGTAGAGTTCATTACCAAGTCTCACGGGAAGCGTGAAACTGTCAGTGGACACAGTATAGGTCGCGGTGGTTTGATCTTCATTTCCTGCGCCACCACCATCTCCCGAGCCCATATCAGAGTCATTGACGATGACATCGGTGACATAGATACGGTTTACCAATACCAGGTCGTCTGTATTGACGCCATCAATGTCCTGATCAGTGAGAGGGACCTCGCCAAAGGCTCCGCCCAGGCTGCTGCGTAAATCTGCTCGTGGAGCCACAGCAATGGAATCAACGACTGACATGCCGGAGATGATTTCGCCAAATACTGTAAATCCCTGATCGACACTATCAAGACCGGTATTATTGACCACGTTAACAAACCATTCACTGGTAGCACTGTTAACCTGGCCTCCCAGGCGTGCCATGGCGACAGTGCCACGCAGGTTGGATCGCCCAAATTCATTCACTACGGCAGCATCTTTTGTGACCGGTGTGCCGAGGGGGTTTGAAGAATAGCCGCCACCCTGAATGACAAAGCTTGGCACAGCGCGATGGATAATGGTGTCATCGTAACGGCCGCTGGTAATGTAATTCAGGAAGTTGTTAACGGTGTTGGGCGCTATATCGGGAAATAGTTCCATACAGAATTCACCGGCATTGGTGTCTACACAGACCGCATCCTCATAGAGCGTTTCGCCATCTGTCTGGGCTCTGACAACTGTCGAAAAAGCCATAATTATCAGTGAGGTAAGGCTAAGGGATAGTGAAAATCTGATCAACTTCTTCATTCTTTTTCCTAACACACCAGGCACGTTTCTGTGCCCATAAAATGAGGCCGCAGAATATCACATTTCATTAGCACAGTGTGAATGCTTCTTTGGCTCGAGTCTCTATTAAGACCATGTAAATATTAAAGAATTTCAATCAATCCACGTTCCAGATTTACATATCCTTAATCATAAATTAACCATTAATTAACCCACACTCAGCATTCTTTTACATAAAATTAATTCTCTATTTACAACAGCTCCCTAGACTGCGCACTTCATCAATTCAGTCACAAGCAAGTTTTAAAAGGTTAATGGAGCAAAAAGAGCATGAAACTAAACACTGTCCTGAAGATTTCAACTTTGGCAATGGCAATCACGGCGGTATCCGCCCAGGCTGCTGATCCAGACACGCTGAAAACGATTGGTAACTCAGACGCCAGCTTTGCTGCGGGTGCGACTATCAACGGCGGTGCTGCTTTCCAGAACATCATTCCTGCCGGTCAGACAATCCAGATCAAGGGTCAGATTACCCCTGATCCTGACGATGTGGGGTCCGAGGCGGATATCCTTGTGGTTGCCAAGGTTGGTAACAAGTTTTTCCAGAATACTCCTGAAGGCTGGACCTCTCTGCCACTGGATCTTAACAGTAACACCCTTGGCATCACTCCATTTGCTACTGTCACTCTTGGTGATCCAATCGCTTACGAAGAAGATGACTTTGCTGCAGCCATTGGTGAAGATCTTACCGGGAAATCAAACGTTAAGGTACTTTGGGGATATGTACCAGCAGGAAAAGGCATTCGCTATGGTAAAGCGCTCAAGTTTAATGTGGCAGACACGCCCTCTGACAGCTGCCCTGCCGGTACTTCAGTTGACGGCAGCAATGCCTCTATTTGTGTGCTTTCCGGCACTTACACCGAAGATCTTTATCTGACCAATAATTTTGACTATCGAATTGAAGGTACAGTCCGTATTGGCGATGACAACAGTGTTAATCCGACACTGACTATTGAGCCCGGTGTAACAACTTATGGTACCTCAGGAAATGATTTTCTCTGGATTGACCGTGGTGCAAAACTCATTGCCAATGGCACACCTTCTGCTCCCATTATTATGACCAGTGCCAGCGATGCGGATGCCACAGCTACAACACGTGGTGAATGGGGCGGCCTTGTTATTAATGGCAACGCGCCGATTAATGGTTGTTCAGAAGGCACCGAACTTTGCGAATCTGCAGGTGAAGGCAATTCCGGCCTGTTTGGCGGAAATGATGCTGAAGACGATAGTGGTAGCCTGACTTACCTGGTTGTGAAATATGCCGGCTTTTTGATCAATGACCTGGACGAGTTGAACGGCATTGCGTTTCAGGGCGTAGGCTCAGGTACTACTGTTGATTATGTTCAGGTCCATAATAACCAGGACGACGGCGTCGAATTTTTTGGCGGCACCGTTAACGCCAAGCATCTTTATCTGACAGGTAACCGTGATGACTCACTGGACTGGACCAAAGGCTGGACTGGTCATGTACAGCATGTAGTGATTCATCAGGGCGCTGATACCGGTGACCAGGGCATGGAAATGGATAACAACGGTGATGCACCGGATTCTCTGCCAAGGGCCCAGCCCGTAATTTCCAATGTCACCATTGTTGGTAATGACAATACTGATATCGGCATGCTGATTCGTGAAGGCACTGGCGGCAACTTCTATAACTTTGTTATTACCGGAATGGGTGATGGCTGTATCGATATCGACCAGACTGAAACATTTACCGCCGCAGGTACACCGGGCAATCTGACTGGCGTTATGACGATGAATAACTCGGTTGTCGATTGTGCCAGTAACTTTGTTGAAGATACTGATGAGCCTTACACCGTTGAAAGCTGGTTTGCTGCACAGGATGGCAATGTCGAGCTTTCTACCGGTATGACTGACTATGTAAATTCATCAGCAGTCAATGCCCTTGACCATTTTGCACCGCAGACGCTGGGGTCTTTCTTTGATGAAACTGACTATGTTGGCGCTGTACCCAGTGCAGAAACCGACTGGACAGAAGGCTGGACCTTCCGTCCTTTGTAAGAATGGCTGTTGAGGCCTGGGAGTGACATTGACGCTTTCAGGTATTAAATACAGGAAATACAAATTTAAGGGGATTTCACATGATTAGTGAAATTCCCTTAACTATTTTAATCAGAGAAGTTTTTCAGAGCGAATGCTATTACGCCTGAGGACGCGCCTGCTGAAAATCGGGCACCGTGTTATTGAAAGTTTCAAAAGAACTTTCCAATGAAATTTCATTTAAGAGTGAATAAACACTATGAAACGTAAAGCGCTTAACCTGGCCATAGTCAGTGTTATTTTTTCAAGTCCTGCGGCTTTTGCCCAGGATGATAGTCTACAGGCTGCCAGAAGTGCTCCCGGTGGCGATATCACAGAAATAGTAACTCTGGGCGAGTATATCCCTGATGAAAAAAGAGCAACTGCAGCTATATCCAACGTTCTGGATGCAGAAGCCTTTAGCAGAGCGGGTGATGCTAATGTGGCCGAGGGGCTTAAACGAGTTTCCGGTTTAAATCTGGCTGGTGGTAAATTTGTTTATATTCGTGGTCTTGGTGAGCGCTATTCAAGCACTATTTTGAACGGCTCTACCTTGCCTAGTCCTGAACCTATTCGTCGTGTTGTTCCACTTGATCTGTTTCCTGCCAGTATTATTGACAGCGTGCTGGTACAGAAAACCTTTAGTGCTCAATACCCGGCCGAGTTTGCCGGTGGTGCCATTCAAATGCGTACCAAGGTGGTACCGGATGAACCATTTTTTGAATTTTCTTCCAGCGTAGGCTATTCCGGCAATACGACATTTTCTGACGGTTTTACCTATCCGGGTGGTGGCACTGACTGGCTAGGTGTCGACGATGGTACCCGGGATTTACCCGGCCCTCTAAAAGATGCTATCTCGGGCAATCGTGAATTACGTCGGAACAATATGTTCTTCCAGGACGGCTTTGAGGCGGAAGAGCTGGAAGCCATTGGTGAAAGTCTGGACAGCAATTACACCGCTGTCAGTGAAAAAATCAAGCCGGATGTCAGTGCCTCAACAAGCTTTGGTTCTGCCTGGTATGGGGATAATTACCGTATCGGTGGTCTGGCAAATTTCAGCTATAACAACTCATGGGACACCATTACCGTCACCAGGAATACCTATGTTGCCAACAATGACGGCGAGCTCAGCCAGCGTAATGATCTGGACTTCAGCTCTACCGAACATAGTGTCGATACGTCCATGTTTCTGACCGGCGGTATAGAATATAACGATGCCCATACACTTAAAGCAACACTGCTACAGATTCGTAAAATGGATGACCTGGCAGGCGTTCAGTCCGGTTTTCTGGCAACAGAAGCTCAGGATATTAGAACAACGCGACTGGAATGGATTGAGCGTGACTTATTGTCAAAGCAGTTGGAGGGAGAGCATGTCTTTTTTGATTTAAATGAGTTGACTCTGAACTGGCATTACAATGAATCCCGCGCCAAGCGTGATTCACCGGATTTCCGCCAGAACCGCTATGAGTATGCGCCGCAGATTGATGATTTTGCTTTTTCATTGCGTGCCGATGCCAACCAGCGCTGGTGGTCAGCACTGGAAGACAACAATCAGGATATTGGTTTTTCAGCCAGTATGTATCTGGAAACACCCTTTAATACCAATACAGAGTTTTCATTTGGAGCGAACCGGGTAAGAAAAGACCGCGAGTCGGAAATCAGACGATTCCTTTTTATTGCCAATGGATCGGATGCTACCGGTTTTGACCTGCGCAGCAATCCTTCATTGAATGAAATTGTGAATAAAGACACCATCAGCCAGAATGGATTTGAATTAAGGGAAGGTACACGCTCAACAGACAACTATACGGCAGAACAGGAAATTGACTCCTATTTTGTCGAAGCCGATATGGAGCTGACCTATTATCTGCGCCTTCTTGCCGGAGCTCGCGTTGAGGAATCAAGACAGAGCGTTACCACCTTTAATCTGTTCTTCCCGGATCAGGCCGTAGAAAGTGAACTGGTCAGTGATGATATATTTCCTGTACTGACAGCGACATGGATTCTCGATGACTACAATATGCAGGTAAGGGCGGGTTATTCAGAAACCATTTCCCGACCTGACTTCAGGGAACTTTCTCCCGCGCCATTTATTGACCCGGTAACCGGATTCATAATCGTAGGTAATCCGGATCTTACGGTAGGCTATATTGATAACTATGATTTACGCTGGGAATGGTATTTTTCCGGTGATGAAAGCGTATCGATTGGCTTGTTCTATAAGGATTTTGCAACACCGATTGAGGCCATTATTGAGCCCGGTGCTGCCAATCAGAGAACCTTTATCAATGCCCAGAATGCTATAACACAAGGTATAGAGTTTGATGCATTTCGCTGGCTGGATTTCATTAATGATGACTGGACCAGCTGGTACCTCTCTGCCAATCTAACCCTTATAGATTCTGAAGTGACGATCAGGCCCGAAGATTCGGGTCTGGTGACTAATCCAACCCGCGCTTTACAGGGTCAGGCAGATTATATCTTTAATATGCAGCTGGGCTTTGATGATCAGTTCAAAAACAAAGGCAGCCTGGTTTATCACATCACTGGTGACAAAATCAGGGAAGTCGGAATCCTGGGCCAGCCTGACATTTACGATGAAGCCTATGGGGAAGTTGACTTTAATTACACACGCCTGGTGAGTGAAAATTTGACTGTGAATTTCAGGGCAAAAAATCTTTTGAATCAGAGGCGTGAATCAACCCAGGGCGGGCTTGATGTTAATAGTTTCTTTGAAGGGCGTTCTGCCAGTCTGGGTGTTGAGTACTTGTTCTAAAGTGAATTATTAAATCCTGTATAAAAAAATGGCCGGTATTTTTCCGGCCTTTTTTTGTAAGATTACTAACTGGGGCTTATTGAAGTGAGATTAACCTGAAGCTCATCCATAACAGAATGCAGGACACCAGAATGACAAGAAAAGCCAGCAGCGTATAAATTGCCAGAATGATCCGCGTTCCCAAGCGGGTCAGGAAATCATCATGGGGTAGCACTGGAGGCGGGATTTTCTGGAATAACTGTATAAAAGAAAACAGCATCATTCCCCAAAGTGTCAATATCAGTGATGGTTCCAGCAGGTGTTCGAGGTTTTCAGTAACGACAAACAAGCTGGCAACTACTCCAGCCAGGCCGGTCATGCCGAGTAAAATAGCAAGAGGGCGACACCACTTCATGCCCAGAGCGACTTTGTGCAGAGTCAGTAACATGGTTATTAGTTAATTGAAGCGTTGTTAATGTGTTAGTTGAACATTATTTCTTTTAGAGAATAAAAAAACCTGCAGCAAGACTGCAGGTTTTTTTATCCGAAATCAATTCATTGAAATGGGAGTTACATCAGTTATTGGGTTTAGTCTTCAATGTGGACTATTAACAGGTCGCATCCTGCACCATGGGTGACACTTGAAGAAGTTGAGCCAAATAATAATTCCCAGCCATGACGGCCATGTCCACCCATGACGATGAGGTCTGCATTAATTTTTTTGGCCAGCTCGCGAATTTCCCTGGCCGGCTGACCCAGTACCGTATGGAGCCTGCTTGGGGGAACATCAATCACACTGCCCATTTCGGAAAGGCTGATCTTGGCTTGTTTGGTCACTTCTTCATGCAGCCCTTCTATGTCTACACTGGTGACTTCAACAGCATAACCCACAGCGATCGGCTCTATGACATGCACCAGACTCATCTCGGCATCATATTGTTTGGCAAGCTTCCTTGCCTTGTCCAGAATCACGGCTGAATCCTGTGACAAATCTACAGCTACCAGTATCTTTTCGTATAATTCCATTAACTCGCCCTCCAGTTTTTTGTGAGGCATGTATGTACAGTTTTCAGTGTAAAGATTACAACAGAACACCACAAGCTTGTCTTGATCTATAGCAATGTTCAGTAATTTCTTTTGCAGGAGATGAAAGGCGTTGTCCAGCCTGCTACCATTGCGCCCTGTTTTCCCTTGTTAATCAACGACAACAGATTGCAGAATCTATAATCAAAACCCGGGCTGGACAGCTATTGCAACTAACCCGTTACAAATAGCCTGCTAAAAAATACTTATGACACAAACAGATGAATTAAAAACCGGGCTGGTTCAGCTCGTGGCAGGTTCAGACAGCCAGGGTATGCCTGTGCTGGAAAAACTGGAAGTGAAATATCTTGAAACCAGCGGCCACTACCAGCTTCTGCGCTCACCCTTGTTTGTTCGAGATCTGGCTGCTGGTGATATTTTTTCCTGTGCACGGGATAACCCTGCCAGTTATAAGGTCATCGAGCGCAGTGGTAATCTGTCTATTCGTGTATTTCGTAAAGACAGTATTGACGAAGTTGCAGAGTTCCTTACCCCTGAAGTGGAAAAGCTGGATGGCTCGATGGATTTAAGAAGCGACAGGGCACTGGTCTATTCACTGCATGTTAATATCGGCTTTGCTGAAATCGAGCGGCTGTTCGACTCTGCCATGGCAAGGTACACGGACAGTGTCTGGTACTACGGCAATATTTATGACCGCAATGACGGAATTACCCCGTTAAACTGGTGGGATGAATTCATTAATCAAGTGTAATTCAAGTTTCAGGAACCAACATGCTAATTGTAATCTCTCCGGCAAAAACGCTGGATCTGGAAAGTAAATACAAGTCACCGCTTACCACCCGGCCAGAGTTTTTGTCTGATTCGGGTAAACTAATCAAAATCATGCGTGAGTATTCGGCGCAGGATTTGAAAAAGCTGATGAGCATAAGTGACGCCATCAGTAACTTGAACGTCGAACGTTTTCAAAATTGGAAAACCCCCTTTTCCGAGACAAATGCCAGGCCCGCTATCTTTACTTTCAAGGGCGATGTTTACACTGGACTGGAAGTAGAAAACTTTTCCTCTGCAGACCTGAAATATGCCCAGGACCATCTGCGCATCCTGTCCGGATTGTATGGCGCTCTGAAACCTCTTGATCTGATGCAGGCCTATAGACTTGAAATGGGGACCAGTGTCAGTAATGAGCGTGGCAAGAACCTGTATGAATTCTGGGGCAACAAGGTAACCCGTGCCATCAATCGGGATATGAAGGCAAAAAATGACCATACCCTGATAAACCTGGCATCCAATGAATACTTCAGTGTGCTGGATAAGAAGACAGTTGAAGCGGATATCGTCACGCCGGTATTCAAGGACTACAGCAATGGCAAGTATCGTGTGATCAGCTTTTATGCCAAGAAAGCACGGGGAAAAATGGCCGCCTGGATTATCCAGAATCGGGTGGACAAAGCTGCAGTTTTGGCAGACTTTGCCGAGGATGGTTACGGTTATAGCAAAACTGAATCAAGTCCTGACAAACCGGTGTTTCTGCGCAAGCAGAAATAACGGGTTCCGGCGCTGATTTTCTATACACCTATATTATTCAGGGTGTTAATAATTTCATGAACAACAGCGGCTGTGCGTGGATGCTCTTCTTCCAACTCCTGTAACAGGCGTTCAGCCGTTACCCTCAAGTCTTCCGATGGTTTTGGGCCTTCCCACTCGGCCAGTTCACTTTTCATTTGCGCGAGCATGGCTTCCTGCTGCGGGCTGGTATCGCTGTCAGCAAACCTTTCATGTAATTCAGAGATCAGACCTTCAATATGTTGTTTTGGCATAATGGCATTCCTTTAATGATAGCTTTCAGTTTAACTTAAATTTTCAATAGGCACTTGTGATATGTCAAAACCCTTTTCCCAGGCTTGCGAAAATAACAAAGCAGCCATTCTTGACGTTATTGGCCGGTACTTTCAAGGTGAACTCACTGTGCTGGAGATCGGCAGTTATACCGGCCAGCATGTGCAGTTTTTTGCCAGCCAACTTCCACAAGTGACCTGGCAGCCAAGCGACATTGAGGAAAACATGCCGATTATTCGGGCAGGACTGGCTGATTCGACACTATCCAATATATTACCGCCATTATCGCTGGATGTTTGCCAGCAACCCTGGCCGTTGAAAGCAGCCGGGGGCGTTTTCAGTGCCAATACATTACATATTATGGCAGAGGAAAAACTGTCGGATTTTTTTCACGGGGCAGGTTCTGTGCTGGCAGCAGGCGGCTTTCTGTGTGTCTATGGCCCGTTCAAATACGCGGGCAAGTTTACCAGTGAAAGCAATGCCGGGTTTGAGTTGTGGTTACGCGAGCGTGATCCGCTCAGTGGGATCAGAGATTTCGAAACGGTTAATGGGTTGGCAGAAAAGGCAGGCATGACACTGGCGTCAGATCACCCGATGCCAGCCAATAACCAGCTGCTGGTTTGGGAAAAAGCTCGATAACAAAGCTATAACATTAGCTACATCTGAGCCAGTAAAACCGTGCTCAGGATTCAGCAGCTTTAAAAGGCAGGTATTGGGCAGCTTCCTTTTGGTAACGCAGAATATATTTTTCTTCATCTTCAAGAAAGCGGCTGATGGCCTGGTCAAATTCAGCATGGGCAATCCAGTGGTTGGACCAGGTCAGCTCAGGTTCAAAGCCGCGCTGAATTTTATGTTCACCCTGAGCGCCGGAATCAAAACGCTGCAGACCTTTCTCTATACAGTATTCGATGCCCTGGTAATAGCAGGTTTCAAAATGTAAAAACTGGTATTCCTCGATACAGCCCCAGTAGCGGCCGTAAAGGCAGTCTGAACCAATAAAGCTTAAGGCGCCCGCGATATATTCACCCTGTTTTTTTGCCAGCACCAGTAACAGGTTATCAGGCATGGATTTGCCCACCAGTCTGAAAAACTCATCAGTCAGGTAAGGTGCTCTACCACGCACCAGGTAGGTGCTTTGATAAAACAGGTAAAACTTGTCCCAGTGAGCGGGTTCTATCCGGGATCCTTCAAGAAACTCAAATTCAATCCCGGCATCGCCTATTTTTTGTCGTTCCTTGCGAATGTTTTTTCGCTTGCGTGAGCTGAAGCGGGCAAGAAAATCATCAAAATCCTGATAATCCCTGTTAAACCACTGGTACTGGCAGCCTACCCGGGATTGTACTCCCAGATCCTTAAGTGCCTCACATTCTGTTTGTTCCGGAAACAGAATATGCCAGCTGGAGATACCGAGCTTTTTTGCCTGCTGCGGAATAGCCTTGCACAACAGACGATAAATTTCAGAAGCATCCTGGTCTCTGGCGACACAGATTCGTTGACCCGGGCAGGGTGTAAAGGGTATGGCGGTAACAAATTTGGGATAGTAATCCAGCCCATGACGTTGATAGGCATCAGCCCAGGACCAATCGAATACGTATTCTCCACTGGAATTGTCCTTGATAAAAAGGGGCATGATGGCAACTGCAGTTTGATTGTCATCTGCGCCGTCGCCATTTTCAGAAGCGGTTTTTTTGATTACCACATGAAAAGGCTGCCAACCGGTTTGCGCAGTGGTGCTGCGGCTATGTTCCAGAGCCTGGAAGAAAGCATGCCGCATGAATGGGTAGGCAGACCCGGCGAGGGCATCCCACTGTTGAGCATCGATTTCATCAATACTGGTCAGGAAATGCAGATGGAATGTTTCTGGCGTGGTGGCGCTCAATAGATCTCCGGGGTTTAACAGATACTACGGATTCCGAAATGGATTGGATGGGTGGTTTCTGACAATCCAGCCAAGAGTTTACAGTGACAGCTACCATGGCTAAAGAGTAAATATTAGGGGTACTCACCAGACCTTGATGTCTACTACAATGGACTCTATCGTAATGAGGCAATTTTCAGGATTCAGGGCATGGCTGTCAGTAACAAGATCAAGGATAGCGGGATAGAAAAAGTGTCGGTGCATGGTGGTCACAGCGGGCAGTTTTGCCATCACGCCAGTGATTCCCTGGAGCAGGTAATACAGGCTTATATCAGTCATGGATTTTCCTGGGTAGGCATTACCGAGCATATGGCCCCCAGTTCTGATGGCACCCGTTATCCTGATGAACAGCAGGATAAGCTCAGTGCAAAGTTCCTGAAACAGCGCTTTCGCGATTATTTTGCTGAATGCAAGACACTAAAGGAAAAGTACCGCGACCAGATTGAAATATTTTGTGCTTTTGAAACAGAGACCTATGAAGGCTCAGAGGTCTTTGTTAAAGAGTTGGTAGCTGAGTTAAAACCGGATTATCTGGTTGGCTCGGTGCATCATGTGAATGGCATTTGTATTGATTATGATGAAAGTCATTTTCAGCTTGCGATGGAGAGCTGTGGCGGAATTATTCCGCTTTATGCAGGTTACCTTGATGCCCAATACGAGATGTTGCAGGCACTTGAACCGGCAGTGGTAGGGCATTTTGATCTTATTCGTAAATTTGATCCGGACTACCTGGAGTCATTCAAAACCCTGGAAATCTGGCAGCGCATTGAACGTAATCTTGGGTTTATTGCGGATAAAAACCTGATTCTGGATTTTAATTTACGCGGCTTTGACAAAACAGCGGAACAATATCCTTCCACGCCAGTACTTAAAACTGCACTGGCTTTGGGTATCGCTGTTGTCCCTGGTGATGACTCCCATGGGGTCAATTCGGTTGGTCGAAATTATGAGCGCGGCATAGAACTGCTCTCCTCTCTGGGCGCCAATACCAACTGGCCCAAGCCCGCTCTGATTCAATACGTATCCTGAGCATCCGTTTCGTAAAATCAATAGCAGAAAAAATACAAAGGAGGTTGCCATGCCTGACTATAAAGGAAGTTGTCACTGCGGTGCGGTCAGTTTTTCGTTTAACAGTGACCCCATCACCTCGGGGCTGAGTTGTAATTGCTCCTACTGCGAGCGCCGTGCCGCGATTATGCTGAACCCGCCCCTGGCTGAGGCAGATCTGAAAAGGGACATAAAAGGCGATGCCCTGTCCTGTTATCAGTTTGGCAACAAAGTGGCAAAACACTATTTCTGCAACCAGTGCGGTAATTACACCTTCCATGAAACCATGCGAAAACCGGGTTACTACCGGGTGAATCTGGGATGCGTCGAAGGAATCGATTCTTTTGAGCTGGACAGGGAAGTGTTTAATGGCAGGGACTTGCTATAAAAAAAGATGCAAGAGACAAGAGGCAAGAGGAAAGCAAAACAAAACCACAGTAGGTCGGATAAGGCCGCAGGCCGCCATCCGACGTAAGAAATTAACCTTAACAGAAGTCTAACACCTACAACCTGTGGCAGTTTTGATTATGCCGCTTGAAACTTACAACTCACGCGGCACACTCTTGTGCATCTTGCATCCGTTTATTCAAGGAATAAACAAATCCACCATGATATGAAAGACAACACCCAAGTTGTAGGTCGGATAAGGTCGCAGGCCGCCATCCGAAGTAAGAAATTAACCTTAACAGAGTCTAACACCATGTCGGAAGACGCTGCGCTTTTCCGACCTACAACCTGATTTACTTGTAACTTGAGACTTGTTTAAGGGATAAACAAATCCACCACGGTAAAAAAGAAAATGATCATCCCGACCCGATAGTTATTGAGAAAGGCTCGAAAGCAGTCTCTGGGATGACGTTTCCAGGTGAGGTATTGCTGGTAGGCAAACAGGCAGGCGGCGAGGAACAGGCCAAACTGGAACCAGCCTCCCAGCTCAAAATGTTTTGCACTGAGCGACATGGTCAAGAGAAAGAAAACCTGTAGCATACCGATAACAAATCGATCGGCTTCCGCAAACAAAATGGCGGTAGACTTCACGCCGATCTTCAGGTCATCTTCGCGATCTACCATGGCGTATTGGGTGTCGTAGACAACGGTCCAGAGAAAGTTTGCGGTATACAACAACCAGGCATAGACAGGTAATTCCCCGGTCTGTGCGGTAAAGGCCATCAGACCGCCCCAGGAAAAAGCAGCGCCCAGAACCAGTTGCGCCAGATGGGTAAAGCGTTTTGCGAAGGGGTATACCAGGGCAATAGCCAGGCCACCAAAAGACATGTAAATAGTTAGCCGGTTGGTAAACAGCACCAGGATGAAAGCCAGCAAACACAACAGGGCGCAAAGAGTAAGCGCTTCCCGACCTGATATCTTTCCTGCGGCCAGCGGGCGCTCCTTTGTGCGTTCAACATGGCCATCAAAATCCCGGTCAGCAAAATCATTGATACAGCAACCGGCAGCGCGCATCAGGATAGTGCCCAGGATGAAGATAAACAGTAAATCAAAGTCGGGAAAGCCGCCTGCGGCAATCCATAAACACCATAGCGTTGGCCACAACAACAGGTAAATACCAATGGGTCGGTCCATGCGCGTGAGTCGCCAGTAGTCCGGCAGGTGGGCATAGGTGGTCGGATAGCGATGCGCAAAGCCCTGTTTCAGTTTTTCCCATACACTGATAAGTCGGGCGCGGCTGCGGGCCAGGTAGTGGGTTTGATCCATAAATCGGGAGCTTCAGGTTATCTAGTTAATTGTTGCAAGCGTGTCATTATAGACGTACCACCATTGAATAAAAGAATCCTCACTGTTTTAATGATCAGGCATTAGGATTCCATCCACATCCAGGGTCATTATCCGCTATGAGAAAAATCAAACTGCACTGGCAGATATTGATTGCCATTGTGCTCGCTGCAATCGCAGGGTCTATTACTGGCACTGAAGCCAGTTTCCTTGGCGTCACTTTTGTCCAGGTTTATGATTTTGTCGGCACACTTTTTATGAATGCCTTGCGCATGATAATTGTGCCGTTGATCATGTCGTCTATTATTGTCGGTATTGCCAACCTGGGTAGCGGCAGTGACCTTGGCCGTCTTGGTGGTAAAACACTTCTCTATTATGCCTTTACCAGCACACTGGCTATCCTTATTGGATTGTTTTTCGTTAACCTGATGGCGCCAGGGCTTGCTGGTGGTGTACCGGTGGGCGATCAGCTTAATCTGACTCTCGATGGTGATGCGGTCGCCTCTGCAGTCGCCAGTGTTGAAGGACGGGGTAGCGGCGACATAGTTCAGATTTTTCTGCGCATGATACCAACCAACATTGTTGCAGCTGCAGCTGAAGGTCAAATGCTGGGACTGATTTTCTTCAGCCTGGTGTTCGGTTTTTTCATGAGCCAGATTCCCAGCAAACAAAGCGAAGCATTGCTTACCCTGTGGCGTGGTATTTCTGAAACCATGATGAAAATTACCATGTGGATTATGACTTTTGCCCCTTACGGCGTCTTTGGCCTGGTGGCTGAAACTGTCGCTGCTACGGGATTTTCTGCTTTCCGCCCCATGCTGTTTTTCTTTATTACAGTAATACTCGCTCTGGCTGCCCATACCTTTATCGCCCTGCCACTGATACTGAAATATGTGGCCAAAGTGCACCCGAGTAGACATTTTCGCGCCATGGCACCGGCGATGCTGACGGCCTTTTCCTCTGCGTCGTCTTCCGCTACGTTGCCGCTGACCATGGAGTGTGTGGAAAAAAATGCCGGCGTCTCGGAGCGCACTACCAGTTTTGTGTTGCCATTGGGAGCTACGATCAATATGGATGGTACGGCACTTTATGAATGTGTTGCAGCCATCTTCCTGGCACAGGCTTATGGTCTGGAGCTGAGCTTTGTCACCCAGTTCACTATTGTTTTAGTCGCCCTTCTGACCTCCATCGGTGTTGCCGGCATCCCTGCTGCCAGTCTGGTAGCGATCACGGTAATCCTTACGGCAATAGGACTACCTGTTGAGGCAATTGGATTACTGTTGGTCACTGACCGGGTTTTGGATATGTGTCGCTCTGCCGTGAATATCTTTTCTGATTCCTGCGGGGCAGTGGTCATCGCCAAGAGTGAGAAAGAAACCGGAATTCTCGAAGGGGTTTAATTTTCCCACAGAAATTTTCTGAATATGGATTACTGGAGCAATGTGCCTGTTTGTTACAGGGAATTGCCTCGTTGAGTCGGGCTTATCATCATGGATCTATTCATCAAGCACCTATGATTTAATTTCATCGGCCAGTGAGGCCAAAAGATTTATAAATGCGTCGATGGATTCCCAGGAAGCTGACTCATCCATGGTGTGATAATCAGTTGTCGGTACCTGTATCGTGGTACCATCTACCAGTCCACTGGATGCGGCAATTATTCTCCCCAATTCAGTACTGCCAATTGAGCGTGGTCTTTCGCCACTGGCGATCAATCGATCATTCTCCTGCTCTACATACTTGTCCTTGAATAAATAGCTGACTTGTCGTTCGATGCACAGGTTTTCAATCATCCTCGTGGACTCTGGATTAAATTCTGCATTGGCGTCTTTTTCCCGTAACACCAGCAGTTGATTATTGGCAGCTTCCACATCCGGAAAAGGACTGGTGTCGACAACAAAAAGACGATTGGTAGAGCCACCAAAGCGCCTGAACCATTCAAGTAAATAGCGCCAGCTTTTTCCGGCTTCCTCCTGGGCAGTAAAAAAGACTGTGCCTTCAAAGCCCAGGCTGAACAGATGGACAAGGGTAGCGGCCGAGATAACGTTGTCCAGCTGACCCACCAAACGACCGTCTTTAATTCTGAGCTTGTCTTTAAAGGCTATCGGCGTTCCGGCAACAACATCCTCAAGGCCGGCAATTTCAAAAATCAGGTTATTTCTATATTCACAGATATACGAATTTTTTATTACACCACTACCGCGGTAAGCGCCTGACCAGGGTTCATAGGCGAAAACCGGTGCAGCTTCAAAGCGCTGGGTTACCTTGGTCATTAATTCTTCTGAAACAGAATTGTTTAGAAGATCAGTTCTGTTTCCTGAAATAAATGCGGCAAATTGAAACTCATTGGGGCCTGTACAAATAAGGCCATGCCGGTCTATGTGGGCTGAGTACATAACGCTGAAAGGGTTTTTCCCCTGGGCTACCAGCAGGCCTTCATACCAATAAACATGAGCGCCACGTTCTTCCAGTTCACGCTGCAAGGCACGGAAAAAAGAATGCTCTGCACCAACAACACTGGGCTGACGAATAAGTATTTTTAGTAAATCAATAAAGTCATTACTTAACATTGGCGTTACTTCGGCTATTGGTTTTCACTGATGAGCGATATGTTCATAGTAGAACACCAGGCATGTTTGAAGCTATTGAATTTCCGGGTAACAAGAAAAAAATAAACAGGGTTAATAAAAAGTCCGGCTTACTATGACATGAGGCCCAACCCCTTCTACTATAAATTCCTTGTCATCAATTGTGTATCCGGCCTTGCGATAGAATTCTACTGCGGTCATGCGCGCATTGGCCCACAAATAGTCAGCAGCATTTATCCGGGCATATTTTTCAACAGCATGCAGCAATGCTAATCCATAACCCTGGCTTCGCAAGGCTTCAACAATAGCTAATGCACGAAACTGGTAACCGCGTTTATTCTGTTCGCCTGGCAAGTCTCTTTGATAAATTGACACGATACTTACCAGGCTATCGTCAATGAAGCCCCCCAGGTGACAGGTTGTTGAATCATCATCGCCAGGATAAATACACTGTTCAGCAGTAAGATGAGGACGCAGCAGGTGTTTGCGTAGAGGCAAGGTTTCAACAGTCTGGATTTTCTGAATATTCAAAGAACTGCTCAAGCTTTTTTAACAAACTCGGATTTCAGTTTCATTGCGCCGATGCCATCAATCTTGCAATCGATATTATGATCTCCTTCCACCAGGCGGATATTCTTCACCCTGGTTCCTACTTTGACGACAGAGGACGAGCCTTTCACTTTCAGGTCTTTGATTACTGAAACGGAATCACCATCCATGAGTTCCGTGCCATGGGCATCCTTTACAGTATTATGACTTTCCTGCAGGTTCTCTTGAGCAGCGTTTGTTAAACCCGGATCCCATTCATAGGCGCATTCCGGACAAACCAGCAAGGCAGCATCCTGATAAACGTATTCAGAATGACACTTGGGACATGGAGGAATGGTGCTCATGAACAAATCTCTTTGATAAAAAGTTGCCTAAATGGAAGTAGTGTATTGTAAAAGATAAAGCAGGGCATTACTGATTTTATTTGCAGCAAACTCATTCCTTATGAAGTTCTCCAGCGCTGTGATGAATACATGTAATTTAGAATTGCCCTGGGTGGTATGAAGCCATACAAGAAATGCGCTATTTGAAAGCATGACAAACCAGAAAGTGAATTGAAAAGCGGTTTTTCTGTTTTTGTGGCGCAAGGTGTGTTGGGCAATAACTGCCCCTGGCCAGCCACCAAGCAAAGAGAAAGTATGCAAGGTATTTTCAGCTATTCTCCATTCATCGTGGATTGCAGCATATTTATCCCTGGCGTAAACAAGAAAAGTAATAGTACTTAGAAGAAGGAAGGTAAGCGGAATTATAAGAGGGGTATATGCGAGTAAATAGGATGTGATCAAGGAAAAGATAAGCAGACAGAAAAGCAGGTATTTAATAACTGTCATTGTTAATAATATTTAATTATTTAAAGTTATTTCTGATGTTTGCGCATTGCTGGTAAGCATTCTTTTTTTGCCGGAGTATTTGTTAAACAGTGCTTGATGAGCAGCGAATGAGAAAGTGTCATCTCTTTCTTCATATTTTGCTATCCAGTCAATTAACATTGCCAGGTTTTTATCCTGCTCTTCTTTAGAGGGGTATTTATGGGGTTCCCAGGGTCGGGATCTGGCATTGGAAATACAGGCTTGAACAGGCAGGTTCGTAAAAATAATTTCTGTTGCCTGTGAAATGATCAAATCGAGTAAATCCGAGTAGCAACCTTCAATAACCCAACTCTGATTTGAACTGATAAAATGCTGAATTTCTATTTCTGATTCGGCGAGCCTCTTTCGCGTGGGCGTAGAGCCGGCTTCCCATGCAAGTGAATCGAGGTCCAGATGACCGAATTCACCTGAGGCGCTTAATTTTCTGGCAAGAGTAGATTTACCAGATCCTGAGTTACCGAAGATTATAATTCTTCTCAATGCTATTTTCCCCGGCGGGCTACAAAGCAGTTATCAAGTTTACTATCCCTACACATGGCCATACTGTTCTGAGCCTGACAGCCAGCGCTTTATGAGTGGAACAATTAATTCAGGGTGTGACGTCCTGATTTTTTCGGACCAGAGTTTAACTCCGGGTTGTAGATGTGAATCACGCATCAGGTCTGCCATCTTGAATTCCATCAGGCCGGTTTGTCGCGTGCCGAGCACTTCTCCAGGTCCCCTTATTTCAAGATCTTTTTCCGCAATAAAAAAGCCATCATTGCTTTGCCGCATGATGGAAAGTCTTTCCTTGGCGACATCTGACAGGGGTGATTTATATAAAAGCACGCAATGGCTTTCCTGCTTGCCCCGTCCCACTCGTCCTCGAAGTTGATGTAGCTGAGCCAGTCCCAGTCGCTCCGGGTTTTCAATAACCATCAGGCTGGCGTTGGGGACATCCACGCCCACTTCAATTACTGTGGTGGCAATTAACAGCTGAATATTACCGGCCTTGAATGCCTGCATGATCTCGGCTTTTTCTTTGGCCTTGAGGCGGCCATGAATGAGACCGATATTGATATCGCCCAGCTGTTGCTGCATTTCTGCATAGGTTGCTTCTGCAGCCTGGCACTGCAACACTTCTGATTCCTCTATCAATGTGCATACCCAGTAGGCTTGTTTGCCGTCCCTGCACGCATTACTGATACGTTCAATGATTTCATGGCGGCGCGCATCCGGAGTCAAAATGGTATTGACAGGTGTCCTGCCTGGAGGAAGTTCGTCTATGATGGAACAGTCCAGATCGGCATAGGCGCTCATGGTCAGCGTGCGTGGAATGGGGGTGGCAGTCATGATGAGTTGGTGGGGATAAGTACCATCATGATTGCCTTTTTCCCTGAGGGCGAGTCTTTGGTGTACACCAAAGCGATGCTGTTCATCTACTACGATTAATCCCAGTTTTGAAAAATTCACCCCATCCTGAAACAGTGCATGAGTTCCCACCACCAGCTGTGCCTGCCCGCTTTCCATTGCCTGAAGTACGCTTGTCCGTTGTTTCCCTTTGATCTTGCCACTGAGATAGACCGTGGAAATCCCCATAGCCAATAACATGGGCTCCAGATTCAGATAATGTTGTTCCGCCAGGATTTCCGTGGGTGCCATAATCGCAGCCTGATAATCGTTATCAATGGCATACAATGCTGCCATTACTGCCACCAGGGTTTTGCCTGAACCTACATCTCCCTGAACCAGGCGTAGCATGGGCGTTTGCTTTGCAATGTCGCTGGCAATTTCCTGGTTGACTCTTTGCTGTGCCGTGGTCAGGGAAAAAGGCAAAGACGCCTGCAGCTTACTGGTCAGGCTATTTTTGTTCTGCAGGGATGGAGCAGCATGTCTGTCGGCCACCTCGCGCAGTCGACGCAGGCATAGATAGTTGGCCAGCAACTCCTCAAATGCCAGTCGGCTTTGCGCAGGATGAGTGCCCGCCTCCAGCTCTGACAGTACGGCATCCACCGGGGGGCGGTGCAGATAGTTAAGTGCTTTTTCCAGTGAAATAAACCCCAATTCCTGGCTAAGCTCTTTGGGTAACAGGTCTGGAAGTGCTTGTGACTTTGCCAGCATTACCAAGGCCTGCTCCGCCATGCCGCGCAAGCGTGCCTGGTGCAGACCTTCGGTGGTCGGATAGATTGGTGTCAGGTGATCTTCCAGAGATTTGCCGGTTGCGCCTACAATTTCATATTCGGGATGATAGAGCTCGACTCCGCTTTTACCCCAGCGCCCTTCCCCGAAACAGCGGATTCGTGCACCGGGATTTAAACTGTTTTTTTGCGCAGCACTGAAATGAAAAAAACGCAGACTGGTAATGCCGGTGCCATCCTGAATTTTCACCAGCAAACTGCGACGGCGGCCAAATACAATGGCGCTACCCATAACCTCTCCCTCAATTACGGCCTCCACGCCATGGCGCAAAGAGCCTATAGGCGTAATCCGGGTACGGTCCTGATAGCGAAAGGGCAAGTGAAAAAGCAGATCAAGAACGGTTTCGATGTGTATGGCTGAAAGCTTTTCTGCCAATTTTGGGCCAACGCCTTTGAGTTCACAGACCGGTACTTGTTGCAGATCAAGAGTAGGCGCACAAGGCGTATTGGAGGAGCTTGCTGTCATAACAGCATTCTAGGAGGAAAACGGATTGCTCGCCATATACAGTTCATCAAACAATAGTTTGCTGAGTGAATATTTCAGTAAATGGCTGATGGGTTAAATAGAGTTTGACGCAGTTGAAAAACAGAAATGGGCGTTTAAGCAGCAATAGTTATAAGGGGCAGGACGAGTTATCCGGCCAGCTGAACTTCCTGGTAAGCAAAACGTGTTACAACAGCAAGGTTCAGTACGTTTTGTGCCAGTAGAAAGGCTTCTTCATATTTACTGATGGCAGCCCGTTCAAGTTTGACCAGCAACTCGGCCAGTTTATAGGCCCCCGCGATCTGGGCAATGCTTCTAAGAGTCGCTGCTTCAGCCGCCAGAATATCGAGATGTCGCTCTTCAATAGCCTGGCTTATATTGCTGATGCGCTTTTGCCATTCATTATTCATGGAATCCATCAACTCGATGGTCTTATGCAGGCCAATATCCTGGACAAGATGCTGAAAAACCTTCTTTTCAACTAATGCGTCTGAGGGTATTTCCATGGAGTTCATGATCTGGCTCGTGATTTTATTATTAATGAGTGCTTACTTAGTATCTGCTAAATAAAGGGCCATATAGGCCCTTTAATTCAGACTTCTTAGTTAGATAGGGCTAACCAGCAGGATCAATGTGTCAGAGTAAGTGTCTGTAGACGCCGCGCGTACTTCGCTTTCGGCAATGCTGATGTCAACAGAGGCATTGTTGGCTGAACCACAGTCTGTTGCTGCGCTACCGGTAAAGGTACTTGAGGCATCGTTGTAATCAACGGCCGCGGCAGACGCTGCGCCAGTGGCTGCACCAGCCAGTTTTACGGTGTAGTCAATCTCGTCACCCAACACACCGACCAGTGAGAATTTACCGTTACTGGAAGTCGGGGTAATGGTGTAGCCGTCGCCACCGTTCCTGTAAACACAGTACGCATCGCCAGCATTGATGCCACCAGTGTCAGTACCACCGTAGGTACCAAAATCCACATCGTCCAGGGCTGAAATTTGAACGCTGTCCAGTACTTCCAGGTCCAGATCAATACGACCTTCTGAAGTAGCGTCCAGAGAACCGTCAAGGGCTGCCATGGCAGAAGTGCTCAGCAGGCCGGCGATAACAGTAGCGAGTAATTTGTGTGATGTTTTCATGATGTTTCTCCTGAAAATGGCTAAAAATGAATTCTGGTTAAAAGTCTTGCTTGCAATAGGTATTACAAGTCGCGTGCCAGAATGGGGAAAATCCGGGAGAAACCGCAAAAAAGAAGCTTATCTTATTGTTTTTATTGAATTAAATATTTAATGACCAGCCCAGAAATGGCCTCAGACAGCGCGATAGCGGGTGTGGCGATTTGCAAAACGAATTGCAAAATGCAAATGAATTGCATGATGCATGGAGGATTATTCGCAAAATGAAAATAACTGTCAGGAACTACCAATGAAAGTGATAAACAATGAAGCACAATAGCGTGTTTAGATAGCTCGCATATACAAACGAGTACACGTCCAATAATAGTGGAGCTGTTGTTCAGGAAGGAATAGCTTGAAGGATGTACCCCAAGTCTTTAAATAAAATGGCTACTTATGGCAAATCAAGAGGGGGAAAAGATATACCATATACAACAGTAGCCATTTTCAAGAAAACTATTTAATCAGACAGTTTTATATCCAGGTACGCAAAACGGGTAAGATCTGCAATTGTGAGTGCCTCACGAGCCATAGAAATAGCCTCGTCATTTTTGTTGTTGGCAGCGATCTCCAGCTTGATTAGCAGCTCAGCTAGCTTGTAGGCACCGGATACCTGGGCGGTACTCTTCAAGGCATGTGCTTCTGCAGCCAGTGCCGTAAAAGACTCTTCTTCAATAGCCTGTCTGATACTGTTTATTCTTTTCTGGTACTCGTTTTCCAGGGAGCCCATAAATTTACGTGTATTATCCAGGCCGATATCCTTGACCAGTTGTTTCAATACTTTTTCATCTACCATAATGTTTTTAGCATCCATTATCTTCACCCCTGTCTTATTAAGTATATTACTTCCTGGCGAGCTTATTCAGACAGGGTCCAGCTCAATTATGTTGGACCCCGCGTGAATTCCTGACTTAGATAGGGCTAACCAGCAGGATCAATGTGTCAGCGTAAGTGTCTGTAGACGCCGCGCGTACTTCGCTTTCGGCAATGCTGATGTCAAC
>CBFICR010000018.1:0-52540 GCA_965661105.1 Pseudohongiellaceae bacterium
ACGCTGCCTGAGACGCTTGGCAGACTCATAAGCCCCCCTACTCTGAACGGCCTCCAGGACCGGCCGGAGAAGGTCAGAGGTGATTTCATCGATGGGCATGGAGCCGATCTGCGGGAATATTTCTACATCCAGAGACTTGAGGACATCCTGCTTGTGACCTTCCGTCCATTTCGGGGATTTTATCCGGTGCCAATCCCGGGCAACTGACTCAAAAGTCCTATCCGCCCTTACCTTCCTGAGCAGCTTTTCCTTGCGTTTTTCTATTGAGGGATCTTTACCATCCCTTAGCAAAGTCTTTGCTTTATCACGTCCTTCCCTGGCCTGTTCAAGGCTGAGATGTTTGTCCATTTTAGTAGGATCAAAAATACCCAGGGCCAGTAATTTTTCCCTACCATGTATGCGGTATTTGAGCCGCCAGTATTTGGAGCCAGTAGACATGACATACAGGAACAAACCGCTGCCATCAGAGAGTTTGTAATTTTTATTTTTAGACTTTGCCCTCTGTACTTTAAGGGCGGTAAGTTTATTTTGTCCGGCCATTGGGGGTATATACTGTTTGGTTTTTTAAATATACCCCCTAATTTACCCCTGTATTTTAAGGATTACAATAGGCAGGATTGGATGGCATAGGAACAAAAACCCTTATAAATACAGGGTATTCCTGGGGTGATTGGACGTAGTTGGATGGTACGGGAAGAGAAAATGGCGGACCGGACGGGACTCGAACCCGCGACCTCCGGCGTGACAGGCCGGCATTCTAACCAGCTGAACTACCGGTCCGTAGAATGATGTCAGTTATAACTTTGAATAAACTTTAACGGTTCACACTTTGTTATAACCTGATTTTAACATTAGCGCACTTTGGTGGGTGAAGAGGGACTTGAACCCCCGACATTCGCCTTGTAAGGGCGACGCTCTCCCAGCTGAGCTATTCACCCAGAGCGCTAAGGCTGGGCATTTTACCTTCTTATGGTTGCATGTCAATAAGCCTATGACCTGCTTTTTCACTCCTGGCAAATTACTTGGTGGTATAGCGAAAAGTACCATCCCAATCCGCTTCAAGATCGGCGTCTTCAAGCTCATCAATCCTGTCCAGATAGACATCATATAACATAACCCCGGGGTCTCTTTGTTTAAGATTAGTGAACATTCTCCGGGCTTGATCCCAGTCCTGTTCGACATACTTTTTATGCGCCCGATGATATTCATCCACCAGCCCCAACAGAGTTTCATCTGCTTCATCTTTCATGCACAGGGGTTGATAGATGCGTATGGATTCTTCTTTACCCTTTACCTGGACCTTGTCAATCAGGCGACAAAGAAAGCCGTCAAGATGATCATAGGTTTCTTCTCCTATGAGTAATTTAACCCCATAGTTCTTGGTTATTCCTTCCAGACGAGACCCCAGGTTTACAGCATCGCCCAGAACCGTATAGGAACGACGATAGGTAGATCCCATGTCACCAACATTCATAAATCCGGAATTAATACCAATGCCTATATTTACCTCGGGAAATCCTCTTTCCTCAAATTCAAGTTTGAGCTCTTCAACTTTCTCCAGCATCTTTAGGGCAGCCTTTACTGCATGGAGACGGTGATCAGGATCATCCAGCGGCGCACCCCAGAAGGCCATCACCATATCGCCAACGTACTTATCAATAGTCCCGTTATAGTCGAAAATAATGCCGGTGATAGGGGTAAAGAAATCATTTAGCAAGGTTTTCAATTGCCCCGCACTCAGGGTTTCTGAAATATTGGTAAAGTTTCGAATATCAGAAAACAATACACTGAGCTCCTTGCTCTCCCCTTCAAAATTATAGGCATCTGGATTATTCAGCATTGCATCGATATGTGCTGGTGGTACGTATTGGTCAAACATGCCTTTGATCGCCCGGCGACTCAGCCCTTCTTTCAGGAAGCCATAGCTGAGGTTAACAACGGTAATCAGAAAGATAAGAAAGACAATTATTATCAGGGATAGATCGAGGTTGTAATCCGACCATAGTTTAAAATTCAGAGCAGTTACTCCCAGCATAAAAGACAAGCTGGAAAGCAGCAGTAGTGCGGGGCCAAGCATGGGATATACCAGGGACAGAAAAACACCTGAAACCACTATTGTCGCAATCACAGCCCCCTCCTCCCAATCCGGTCTGGAAGGAAAAGGTTCATTCTGCGAACCTCTTAAAACCGATATGGCATTATCAAGCTGGCTACCTGACTCCAGCTCGCCTTCTGAATTCTCAAGGGTATATGCCGGGGCGGCAGATAAAAGAGCATTGAGCACATTGGCATGAACTTCAACGCCCGGGAACACCGGTTCCATGGGCGCAGAACGCAAATCAAAAAGTCCGGTAGCCGTCGCCCCCACAAGTGCCAGGCTATTAAACAGGGCTTCCTCCTGTTCCGGACTGATGGTGTCATTAAGCACATCAACGGCGCTTATATAGGTATAAGGGCTGCTATTACCTAAATTAGAAGTCCCGGTATAAGGTATTAATACCTGACCGATGTTGTCAGTTGGAATGAAAACCTGCCCCACCTTTATCCCGGCGAGTCGGTCAAATTGCCCGGTCAGGTCAGCTTCCGTCTGTATTTCAAATTCTTCTTCAAAAAAATACAGACGCATCATTTCCAGTGCCAGGGAGGGATAGAGATTATTACCATAACGCATAACCAGCGGCGTTCTTCTTAGCACACCATCACTATCTGGAATGGTATCGAAAAAACCAGCTCCCTTTGCTGCCTTCTGCAGGATATCGACATTCCCTTCATAGCCAATAGCGCGCAGAAAACTGATTGTCTGGGTTCTTTCTTCATCAAGCTTAATGATTGGCGCCGGTAAATCGCCGTAACGCATACTTTCTCCAGACTTGAAAGAAACGCCAAGCACCGTGTCCAGCAATTCCATTTGCTCTGCAAAATGCAGGTCTCCATCCAGCAGATTGCTCCACTCTTCCAGTTGAACTTCGGGAGGAAGATTCGACGCAATGTCGGAACCGTCAGCTTTTTCCCTCAGTTCGGCCATCAGATTTCTTTCCGGCTCCGGGAAATAATAGTCAAAGCCAAGCACGATGACCCCATAATCTGCTAATTTGCCCACCAGGTCGCCAAAATCAAAACGCGACCAGGGCCAGCGCCCGTAGGTAGACAGACTGCGTTCATCAATATCAATGATGACTATTTTATGTTCTGTTGCTTTCGGCGTTTCCAGCATAAAAGCAAAACGCTGATCGTAAATCAGGTTATCGAGTCGCTGAAAGAAACCATTGATTGTGGGGTTGTTACTGGTGTGGATGGTAAAAACGAAAATGGTCACCAGTAAACCAATAAATACTGGTAGCCTTGAGCCCTTGAGAAGCTCAAACTTTAGTCTTTTAAGGAATTTGAGTAAGAAGGAAAATACTTCCATCAAGCTGAGTTCCGAAGGTTTTCGTCATTATAAGCGAAAGCACTGTACATGACAGTGTCCAGTCGTTAACATCACGACCCGATTTATGGCACGTAACACTATGGAAATATTCAGGAAATTTACCTTTGAAGCAGCGCACCGCCTCCCCAATGTCCCGGCCGGGCATAAATGTGCACGCCTGCATGGTCACTCCTATTCCCTGACCGTCCATGTGAGTGGCGAACCTGATGCCCATAGTGGCTGGATAATGGATTTTGCCGAAATCACATCAGTGGTCGATCCGATCGTCAAACAACTTGATCATTATTTCCTGAACGAAATCCAGGGGCTTGAAAACCCCACCAGTGAGAATATCGTGCGTTGGTTGTGGCCACAAATCAAGCAGGCCTTGCCGGCTCTTTCAAAACTGGAACTCAGTGAAACCTGCACCAGCGGCTGTGTATATAAAGGGGATTAAACACAAGCAGGGCGATTGGCAATAATTGACCTTCAAAATCGGCTCACGAAATATTAAATTAAGTGCTGATTTTCCCGCCATCGAATCCCCTAGCTGACAACCAGAAAGATTCCTCCTTGTCTCTTACAACCTGTGCCAGCAAACAATCAAGCCTCTAAAAAACATCTCCTGTAGGTCGGAAAAGCGAAGCGCCTTCCGACACGATAGCTACTGTATGTCCGACCCGGTTGTTTACAAACGTCGGATGACGGCCTGCGGCCTTATCCGACCTACATCCCTACTTTAGCCTCGATAACACTTGAAACCTGTGACTTTCCTCTTGCATCCTGCATCTTGTCTCTTATCTCTTGTCTCTTTTTCCCCTGCTACCAGTAACTCTTAGGCCCCCTCGGAATTAAACCCATTAAGCCTCTACTCAAACGCTCCGGGGCAAAGACCAGTCAATGGGACGCTGTCCTGTTTTAACAAGATACGCATTTGCCTGTGAAAAATGCTTACATCCCAGAAAACCGCGATGAGCAGATAATGGCGATGGATGAGGAGACTGTAAAACCAGATGACGATCACGATCGATTATCTGCCCTTTCTTCTGCGCGTAACTTCCCCACAACAGAAAAACCAGATGCTCACGCTTTTCATTTAATAACGACACAACTTTATCTGTAAATCGCTCCCAGCCTCGGCCCTGATGCGACGCGGCATGAGCTTTTTCTACGGTTAATACTGCATTTAACAGCAACACACCCTGCTCGGCCCAGCTTTGCAAATACCCATGCTCAGGCATCGATATTGCCAGGTCCTGGTTAATTTCCTTGTAAATATTAAGCAGCGACGGTGGAATTCGAACACCGGGTAATACTGAAAAGCACAGACCATGCGCCTGATCGGGTCCGTGATAGGGATCCTGTCCAAGAATGACAACCCTGACCTTGTCAAAAGGAGTGCTATCCAGGGCGTTAAATATTAGTTCACCGGGGGGATATATTTGTTTGCCCTGCGCTTTTTCATTTTTCAGAAATTGACGCAGGGCAAGCATATAGTCCTGACTGAATTCAGCTTGCAAGTGTTCCAGCCAGGAAGGCTCGAGATTTACACTCCTTTCAGTGGGCGCAGAGTTCAATTTATTGCTCCGCACAGGCTAATGCTCAACCATTCACCGGACGCATATGAGGAAATAACAGGACATCCCGAATTGAGGCAGAATCTGTGAACAACATCACCAGGCGGTCAATACCAATGCCTTCACCGGCAGTCGGCGGCATTCCATACTCAAGAGCAGTAATATAATCCTGGTCAAAATGCATGGCTTCATCGTCCCCGGCCTCTTTCTCTGCTACCTGGGCCTTGAATCGCTCTGCCTGGTCTTCTGAATCATTTAGCTCCGAAAATCCATTGGCAATTTCACGCCCCCCGATGAACAGTTCAAAACGATCACTGATTGCGGGGTTGTCATCATTACGCCTCGCCAGGGGTGAAACCTCGGTCGGATACTGGGTAATAAAGGTTGGTTGCTGCAATGTCTCTTCAACCTTTTCCTCGAAGATCTCAAGCTGTATTTTTCCTGTGCCCCACTTATCTTTCACGGCGATTCCCATGGATTTTGCCAATGCAGACACCTGTTCATGGTCTTCAAGCTGCTCGGAGGTGACACCATCCACTTTCTCCAAAATGGCTTCGAGCAAGGTCATGCGGGCAAAAGGACTATCAAAATCCAGCTCAATTTCCTGGTAAGTAATTTTGCCTGAGCCAATGACGTCATGGGCAATCTTGCGCAACATGTCTTCTGTCAAACTCATCAGATCATGATAATCCGCATAGGCCTGGTAAAACTCCAGCATGGTAAATTCGGGGTTATGGCGTGTGGACAAGCCTTCGTTGCGGAAGTTGCGGTTAAGTTCATAGACCCGTTCAAAGCCACCTACCACCAGCCTCTTGAGATATAACTCTGGCGCTATTCGCAGGTACATATCCTGATCCAGAGAGTTATGATGGGTGATAAATGGTCTTGCCACTGCTCCGCCTGGAATCACCTGCATCATTGGCGTTTCCACTTCCATATAACGCTGTTCGCTCATGAAGTTTCTAATGGCACTGACAATCCTGGAGCGAATAATAAAGGTTTCGCGCGCGTCTTCATTGGCAATCAGATCCACATAGCGCTGACGATAGCGTACTTCAGTATCGGTGAGCCCCTTATGCTTGTCCGGTAGCGGACGCAGCGACTTTGTCAGCAGGCAAATTTCCTCAACCCGAATGCTGAGCTCGCCTTTATCGGTTCGAAAAATATGTCCCCGGGTTCCAATGATGTCACCGAGATCCCAGCTTTTGATTTCCGCCCTTTTTTCCTCAGGAAACTCTTTTATATTCAGGTATAACTGTATCTGCCCCGTCATATCCTGAATAACAATAAATGGCCCTCGCATCCTGATGATACGTCCCGCCACGCAAGCTGCCATGGCAAGCTCTGCCAGCTCCTCTTTTTCCTTATCTGCATGGGATGCATGGATATCCGCAGCATAATCACTGCGCCGGAAACTATTGGGGAAAGCATTGCGCTGGGCTCTGATGACGTTCAACTTGTCACGACGTTGCGCTATCAGCCGGTTTTCATCATTGCTGTCAGTAGTTCCAGTGGGTTGTTGCGAATCGCTCATTTATTTTTCCGCTAGTAAATTGGTGAATTTATCGGTTGTTGCTCTAAAGCCCCATTTTCAGGCTGGCTTCCATAAACTTGTCGAGATCGCCGTCAAGCACCGCGCCGGTATTGCTGGTTTCTATATTGGTTCGCAAATCCTTGATTCGTGATGCATCCAGTACGTAGGAGCGAATCTGGCTACCCCAGCCGATATCCGCTTTTTCATCTTCTATTTCCTGCTGGCTTTCTTTTTGTTTGAGTTCTTCCAGTTCATATAACTTGGCTTTCAACTGTTTGATCGCCATATCCTTGTTCTTGTGCTGCGAGCGCTGGTTTTGGCATTGTACAACGATGCCAGTGGGTTCATGGGTAAGCCTGATAGCTGAATCTGTCTTGTTGACATGCTGACCACCGGCGCCGCTGGCACGATAGGTGTCTACCCTGACCTGGCCCATATCCAGTTCAATTTCAATATCATCATCCACTTCCGGAGAAACGAAAACCGACGCAAAAGAGGTATGGCGTCTATTACCGGAATCAAAGGGCGACTTTCTAACCAGTCGATGGACACCGGTTTCTGTTCTAAGCCATCCAAAGGCATAATCTCCTTCAAAGTGAAGCGTTGCGCTCTTGATACCGGCCACTTCCCCGGCAGATACCTCAACCAGTTCAGTTTTAAATTCTTTCTGCTCACCCCAACGCAGGTACATCCTTAACAGCATTTCTGCCCAGTCCTGCGCTTCGGTACCACCGGATCCGGCTTGTATATCAAGGTAGGCATTGTTAGCGTCCATGGCACCGGAAAACATGCGCAGGAACTCAAGCTTCTCCAGAGAAGCTATCGATTCATCAAGATCTGCCAGCGCCTCGTGCAGCAAACTTTCATCGTCTTCTTCACGGGCCAGTTCAACCAACTCCTGGATGTCGGCGAAAGACTGATCCAGCTGGCTAATTGTCAGGACTATTTTCTCGAGGTCGGCCCTCTCTTTTCCCAAAGCCTGGGCATATTCGGGTTTATCCCATACAGCAGATTCTCCCAGTTCAAGCTCTACTTCCGCCAGTCTCTCCTCTTTGACATCAAAGTCAAAGATACCCCCTGAGCACAGTAACGCGCTCCTGGCAGTCTTTTAGGGTTTCTAGAGGAATATTTACTTCTAACATGGATATGTGACCTGAAAAAAAGGCGCTATTTTAACTGATACACCTGTCATTGCCTATGTGCAGGATGTATCAATCAGTTTGAGACCGTATACTTCCCTGCTTTGAAAGTAATACGTGGGAATCCGTCATCAGTAACAATAATGACACAACCTGTCTGGCCAATGCTGAAATCACCTGGGAAGCAAATGGTCTGCCGCGCTCTGACACCTATGGCGACATCTATTTTTCGGCCGCTGACCCGATAGAAGAAAGCCGCCATGTCTTTATCCAGGGCAACGATCTGGAAGCCCGCATGCCCCATGTCGGTCACAAGCCCCTTGTCATTGGCGAATGTGGCTTTGGTTTTGGAGTTAATTTCCTGGTCACTTGTGAACGATTTTCCCAACTCGCCCCGGCTAAGAGCACAATGCATTTCCTCAGTTGTGAAGCACACCCGGTATTAAAAAAAGACCTGGCCAGATTTTACAAAACACTGCCCCCATCCCTGCAATCCTATACAGAAGTCCTCCTGGAAAACTACCCCGAACAGGGGCGTGGCATGCACCGAATAGTGTTTGAGTATCACCAGCACCATTTTATTCTTGATCTGCTCTATAACGATGCCATTGCTGCTTTCCAGAAGCTTTCCACTGCCGCGCCGATCATTGATGCCTGGTACCTGGATGGTTACAGCCCGGCTAAAAATGAGGCCATGTGGGGCCGTGATCTATGCAATATCATAGCCAAGCTCAGTAAACCCGGTTCCACGCTGGCCACTTATTCTGTTGCCGGAATGGTCAGGGAAAACCTCAGGCAAGCAGGCTTTAATGTAAGCAAGCGCATCGGTTTCGGCAAAAAAAGACAAATGCTGGGCGCTGTAATGGCTGATCACCCGCAGTTGCCTGATCCTGAAAATCAATCCTGGTCAAACCCCTGGGCTGACTCAGAGCATTACGTCAGTAGAATAGGCATTATTGGTGCCGGTCTGGCGGGTTCTGCGACTGCTCATGCCCTTGCCCGGCGAGGCTATTCAGTCAGCTTACTTGAAAGAAATACCGGTGTTGCCAGTGGCGCCTCTGGAAACCCGCGTGGCATCGTGCATTTCAATCCCGGCCGTCAGTTAACACCAGCAAACCTGTTTCGACTATCCGCTTTCAGGTATGCCATTCGACATTATCACTACCTATCCAAACATCATGATTTTAGCTGGCAATCATGTGGCCTGATTCAACTGGCAAAAGACAAAACGGAATTTGATGAATATAACAATCTGCTAGGCAGGCACCTTTATGACTCTGCTTTCATGAATCTGATTAATGCTGATCAGGCTTCCCAGCTATCAGGCTTGCCCATAAGGCATAACGGACTTTTCTTCCCACAAGCCGGTTGTCTTGATCCTGTGGCCTTATGCCGGGCTTGGACAAGCGCAGAAAATATAAATCTTCTTGGCAATCGGGAAGTGACAGAAATCAATTTTAAAAACGGACATTGGCAAGTAACCATGATTGGTCAGCATGGCACAGAGCAACAGGAATTTGATGCCCTGGTTATTTGTGACAATGGTGCAACCCCTCTACTGACTCAAGACAATGAATACCCGGTCCTGTTCAACTATGGGCAAACTGATTCATTCAGGCTTGATAGCGCACTATTTGAATCCGACGTTCTGAAGTGTGTTGTAAGACAAAAAGGCTATGTTATTCCATGGGGTAACGAAAATAGCGCACGTATAACTATTGGTGGCAGTTTCAACACACAAAAAGACCGGACAACGCAGAGCCCTACTATGCAAGAGCAGAATTTGCGGATGCTCAAGGACATCGCACCATCACTGCATGGAGCCATCACCACAGAATTGAACAATGATCCGGATGCAATAAGTAGCCGCTGCGGTACGCGATGTTCAACGCCGGATTATCTGCCCCTCGCAGGCCCGGTGGAAGAGAGCCGCTTAACACGCAGCATCTATTGCGACTATCAGCGTAATGCCCGCAAAGAAATTGTCGCCAACCCCCACTATTATCCCGGCCTGTATATAAACATTGCCCATGGCTCCAGCGGACTGGTGACGACACCACTTTTAGGAGAAACCATTGCTTCACTTATCAGCAGAGACTCGCTGCCAATAAGTAAAGATGAAATAAGTGCAGTATTACCGCTGAGATATCTGGTGAGAGATCTGAAAAGGCAAAAACGCTGAGAAAGGTTTAGTCGATAAAAGAGAGATTATTTCAACGGTTATAAAACGCAGTAAGCGCTGTCGCGAGATAAGCGGTATCTTTTGCACCAGCCATTTCCCTGATCGAATGCATGGCAAATGTAGGGACCCCGATATCCAGGGTTTTTATACCCAATTCGCCGGCGACAATAGGCCCGATAGTCGAACCACAGCCCATGTCGTTTCTGACCACAAAAGCCTGAACCGGCACATCGTTTGCTTCACACAGATGCCTGAAAAAAGCCGACGTTTCACTTGATGTCGCATAACGCTGGTTACCATTTATTTTGATGACAGGGCCCGTGTTCAACAGTGGTCCATGTTTATCATCATGTTTGGCCGGAAAGTTAGGATGAATGCCGTGAGCATTATCAACAGAAAACATAATGGAGTTATCGAGAATATGACGCTTGCTTTCAGCCGAGGCTGATACCAGGGCTTCTGCAATTCGTTCAACAACAGATTCCAGAAATGGGCCTTTTGCCCCGATGGCAGAAACACTGCCCACTTCTTCATGATCAGTACAAACCAGCAAGCTCGCATGCTTGTCATTGCTAAGCAGCAAACTTTGCATACCGACATAACAGCTGAGCAGATTGTCCAGTCTTGCCCCGGTAATAAATTCTTCATGCATACCGATCAGAGCTGGCGGCTGTACATCGTAAAGACGCAAATCATAGGCCAGAACTTTTTCCGCTGTTTTAAGCTTCATGGTAGAACGCAGGTGCTCAAGCAATAAGCCTTTCAGGTCAATGGTTCCATCTTTGGCAAGCTGGGTGACAATAGGAATAACATCAGTTTGAGCATTGATACTGCGGTTTTCATTAGCCTCTCGATCAAGATGGATCGCCAGGCTGGGAATTACAGCGATGGCTTTTTCAAAATTGATAAGGCAGTGGCACAATTTGCCGCTTTTCTCCCTGTAGTCGACTCTACCTGCTATGGAAAGATCACGATCAAACCAGGGATTGAGTAATACCCCACCATAAACTTCAACACCAAGCTGAGCGTATTGGTAGCGGTTTATTTCCGGCTGGGGTTTTATCTTTAAACACGGGCTGTCAGTGTGAGCGCCGACCATTCTGAAACCATTCGCGGCTAAATCTTCATTACCCGTCTTGAAAGCAATAATTGAAGAACCCGCTCGGGTTACAAAGTACCCCTGCTTCTTTTCCAGCTTCCAGGGTTCACTTTCATCCAGGCATTGAAAACCGGCCGCTTCGAGTTCGCTGGCCAGAGAGCGTACTGCATGGTAAGGGGTGGGTGAGGCCTGAATGAAATCAATCAGGCCACTGTTTAAATGCGCAATATCTGCGAGTGTTGCAACATCTGATTTTTTGGCCACGAGGGTTATTATTGAACCTCTAGTAATTCAACATCAAACACCAGTGTCATGTTGGGACCAATCAGCTGACCGGCACCATTTGGGCCATAAGCCAATTCAGGTGGAATGAAAAAACGGAATTTATCACCCACTTTCATCAACTGCACACCCTCGGTCCAGCCGGCAATGACGCCATTCAGTGGAAATGATGCGGGATCGCCTCTTTCTACAGAACTGTCAAATACTGTGCCATCAATTAATGTGCCATGATAATGAACCGTTACCGTATCACTGGCCTCAGGCATCGGCGCACCAGCCGCACCTTGCGACAAAACCTCATACTGAAGACCCGATGCCGTGGTTGTTACTTCAGGTCGCTGCCCATTATTAACCAGGAAATCCCGGCCCGCTTGCGCAGCAGCTTCTACCTCGGCATTCATACGTTCCTGCTGAGCGGTGGAAAATGCCTGAATAGCAGCCATAATCTCTGCTTCACTCATCTGTAACTCGCCGCTGAGTGCATCTCTGACACCGGCGACTAGGGCATCCGCATCGAGATCATCCATTGGCATCTGACTTACCAGGTTCATCCCAATATTGACGCCAATACTGTATCCGGCTTTTCCTTCATCCGACTCCAGATCCTGAGCCATAACAAAGCTCCCAAGAAAGATTGCCGTCAACGCACTGCAGCGGACTGCCAAAGGTAAAAATTTCATATTTCCTGTCCTTTACTCATTGAATTTTTAGGCCGACAATAACGATGTCAGCAACGCGCAATACTACCTAGACTGCAATTGAAATACCACCTCGAGCCTCACAGTTCACCAGTCGAAAGCTTAAAATAATACTGAAACCTTCTGTTTCAGCATGGCTTTATGCAAACATCAAAGCGCATAATGGATGGAAAAGACAAAGAATTTATTCGTTGTACAAAACAGGCATAACATCAGGAATACTTATGAAATTTATACCGGCTACAGTCATAGTACTGACTTTTGCCATTTCAGCATGCAGCCGTTATCAGTTTGTATTTAATGATAATGTTGTCTATACACCAAGCGGTGCCCCCCCTGTTCCGGGCTTGCTCAGTGATGCCAATTTCCAGGGCTGTCTGAATCAGTATTTTGCCAGTACCGACAACCAGGACCCAGCTGCTGTGAAGCTGCTTGCATGCCCTTCTGCCGGTATTCAGAGTCTGGCAGGGATCAGTGGCTTACCCAACCTGGAGCAACTTGAACTAAGCGACAATCAAATTAATGACCTGTCACCTTTATTACCACTTAGAAACCTGAGACTACTCAGCATCAGGAATAACAGGATCACCAACGTCAATGCCCTGATGTCATTACCAATTCTGCGTTTTGTTTCGCTTCAGGGGAACAATGAAATAAGTTGCTCTCAACTAAAAGATCTTGAAAAGAAAATTGGCAACTCTTTAAATAGGCCAGAAAGCTGTCGAAAATAGCTGCCGGGGATTAAGATGTTTTCAGGCAGGAATACCGCTGTGAAATCTGAACTCAGTGTCAGGAGTTAAAATTAACTCCGCCTCTTTCGCCGCAAAAAAAGCAATTCTTTCCGTAATATCAACGTCTTGATAGAGTCGTGCAAGGGTAAGGTAATCTTCATAATGTCTGCATTCAGAGCGTAATAGTGAACTGTAAAAACGCTGTAATTTTGCGTCCAGTTTTGGCGCTATCATGGCAAATCTTTCACAGGACCGGGCTTCTACAAAAGCGCCTACAATAAGTGTGTCGACCAGTTTGGCGGGCTCATGAGTGTGCATATGTTCGCGCAATGAAGAAGCATAGCGTGATGAGGTAAGGTGGTTATAAATTATACCTTTCTCCTGCATCAACGAAACGACCTGTTCAAAATGAAGTAGCTCTTCCCTGGCTAATTGAGACATTTTCTTTAACAACTCGGTCTTGTCAACGTACCGATACATCAGATTCATTGCCGTTGCTGCGGCTTTTTTTTCACAATTGGCATGATCAATTAACATCAATTGCTCATTCTCCAATGCCCATTCCACCCATGCTGAAGGGGTGGGACAATTCAAAAAAGCGTTTATGGCGGAAAGATCTGTCATGGAAAATTTTTCGGTAACAAGCTATGAATCAGTATCGTCAGAACTGGCCGAGTCAGCTTGCGATACATCGTGATTTAAAGACTCCTGAGCATCCACTGCGGGCAATGACTTGCTTGCTCTTGCACCCAGTGTCTTGAGCTTCTCTACTCTGCTTACCAGGCTGCCTCTGCCTGAAACCAGCTTCTTATGTGCCTGCTCGTATGAGACTTGTGTCTGGTCAAGGCGTTTTCCAATATCCTCCAGGTCTTCGGTAAAGGAAACAAATTTGTCATACATGGCCCCTGCACCCTTGGCAATTTCCAGCGCATTCTTGTTCTGGTGTTCATAACGCCAAATATTCTGGATCGTACGCAAAGTTGCCATCAATGTTGTGGGACCAACCAATGCGATATTCTTATCGAAAGCCTCGGTGAAAAGACTCTGGTCATTTTGTACCGCCAGAGCAAAAGCTGACTCGACCGGAAGAAACATTATGACAAAATCCAGTGAGCGTACTGCCTGCAGATTCTGATAATCCTTTTTTGAAAGGTCCCTGATATGATTTCTAATGGACTGAATGTGTTCCTTCAGTGCCGCATTTTTTTTACTCTCATCCTGTTCAGAATAGTAACGTTCATAGGCGACCAGGCTTACCTTGGAATCAACGATAACATCCTTGTTTTCCGGCAAATGAATTATTACATCAGGCTGTCGATTACCGCCTTCGCTGGTGCGCAAACTCTTCTGAATAACATATTCACTGCCTTTGCGAAGACCGGAATTCTCCAGCAGGCGCTCCAGCACAAACTCTCCCCAGTTTCCCTGGGTTTTGCTATCACCCTTGAGCGCATTGGTAAGATTTACAGCGTCTTCACTTATACGTAAATTCAGATCCTGTAAGTTGCGTATTTCTTTAGCCAATGAGAATCTTTCTTTAGACTCCCTGTCATAGGTATCTTCCACCTTTTTTTCAAATTGCTGAATTTTATCCTGCAAGGGTTTCAGAATATTTTCAATGTTTTGCCTGTTGCTGTCTGTAAAGGCCCGGCCTTTTTGCTCAAGGATTTCATTTGCCAGGTTTTTAAATTCAAGGCTCATTTTTTCCCTGGCATTTTCCAGTAACTGAAGTTTTTCCTGATTCTGATTGCGCTCTTCAGCCAACTGGGTTTCAAGTCGTGACACCGTTTCACGTAATGTTGAATTTTTTTCAGTGGCTAGCTGGAAATCTGAATGAATGACCTGATTGTCGCTCTGTAATTTTTCAATTTCGAGCAGCCTGGATTGAAGACGCTCTTTCAGGACTTCTACAGAATCACCGCCGGAGCTTTTGTTTTTACTGGATAAGAGATAAACAGAATAAACGGCCAACAAAATCAGCACTGATAACAATAAAATCATTATCAGTGTAGCTGTTGTCATATACGTCTCCGCCTATTTGTGAATAGTGAAATAAATATTATGGTTGAAGTGTGCTGTACAGGCGGAATTAAAGTTAAAAAATATCAGTTAAAGCTGATACCCAGTCTTTCCCCGACTTCTTTATAGGTTTCAATTACATTACCAAGCTCCTGCCTGAATCTGTCCTTGTCCATTTTTTTACGGGTCTCTTTGTCCCAAATACGACATCCATCAGGACTGAACTCATCACCAAGGAGAATTTCTCCTTTATAAACCCCAAATTCAAGCTTGTAATCAACGAGCAGCATATCGGCTTTCAGAAAAAGCTCTTTCAAGACGCTATTAACCCTGAAAGTGATTTCTTTCATCTTCTCAATATGGGCAGGGTCTGCCCAGCCAAAAGATGCAATATGATAATCGTTGATCATGGGATCATGCAGTTCATCATTTTTCAGAAAAAACTCGAATGTCGGCGGATTGACTTCCACCCCTTCCTTGATGCCAAAGCGCTTACAGATACTGCCAGCCGCCAGGTTTCTCACCACACATTCCACGGGGATCATATCCAGCTTCCTGACCAGCGATTCGGTATCAGAAAGACGCTTAACAAAATGGCTTTTAATCCCGGCCTGATCCAGTTTCTCCATAATAAAGGCATTAAAAATATTATTAACCTTGCCTTTATCTTCTAGCTGCTCAACGCGTAATCCATCGAAAGCAGAAGTATCATCACGAAACTGCAAAACATAAAGATCAGGGTCATCTGTTTTATACACAGATTTCGCTTTGCCTGAATAAAGTTCTTCACGTTTTTCCATCAGTATCTCCAAATTTTTTCGATAACTTTCTAGTTCTTACTAGTTCTTACTAGTTGTTACTAATTCTTTCTAATTTCTTCCATGAATAATCAGGGAAAACCGGAGGGGCTCCGCAGACCACAGTGCAGTAATTTCCTTACGCAATATTATTGCGCAGCAGTCTTAACAGGGAGTCTTCAGCTTCAATGAGCCCTTCTGATTGTTGCTGAGTCGCATTAACAGGCTCAATAATCACTTCTACTTCGCCCTCAAGATCCAGCACCTGGATTTGCAAAGGGAAAAATTCAGGACGGTCGTCTTTGCTGAACACGCCACCCAAAGTAAATATTTTGCTGAACAGACCTGGCTCTTCTTCATCAGTTTCAGATGGAATGACATAATTCACCTCGAATACGCCTTGATCAACGCTGTCCACAATTATTTCGATCTCCGCCCTTCGTAAGGCCCTGTCGATTGCCGCCCAGCTACGATCAAAGCCAGCTTCCAGGTGTAGAATCTCTTTGCCACCAGGAGTACTGAGAATATTGGCTTTGCCGCGACCATCAATGTTTTCAGCGAGGAATGAAACCGTGGATGCCTGGTAAAGGTCAGCGACATCGACAAGATAATTCGATAAATCGGTAAGGAAGTCATATTCCACATCAGGATCAGTAGACGTTTCTGGCCAGTTCACCTGGTCCAGCACCGGTATTGACTGCCCGACGGCAAGATGTAAAAGGCGAATCTCGGCGCTGTCATTCTGAAAGCCCGGTTCCACAGTGACGCGTACTTTTTCTTTGGTAAGAGAATTACCTGCCAGTACGAACCAGCCAGTGTCGAGAATTCCTCTGGTTGGATTCTCAAATGCTACGCCAATACTCTTACTGGTCCAGTAATCCCTGATTCTTGGCCATACCTCACTGGGGCTGACATCGACCACAACCCAGCTATCCCCGCTCATGCGCTGGATAACGACGCCTCTCTCAGAGCGTCCACTGAATGCTCTTGGTCTGGGAGCATTAAGAAATGCCTGACTGTTATTATCAGGGACTGGAGGAATAACCATCAGTTCGTCAATGATATAACTGTCGTACTGGGAGGGTATTGTGGTGCGCGGCAATACCTCAGCTTCCAGGTAGTCGGCTTGTCTGTCACGTAATAGCCCTTCTTCCCCTGCAATGTAGTCAAGACCGGGAATGGGGATGGAGGGAAATATTGAACAACCGCAAACGACAAATAGCGACAGAAAACAGCCAATTCTAGCTGTTTTCCCCAACACGGCTGTGGCAATAATCCCGACAGGCACTTTTAGGCTTGCTTTGCTTACTGGCATAGCGATTAATTTCTGGTTTGTTTTGATTTTTTTAATCTCTGGAATTAATTAATTTTCCGACATACAACTCAAAAAGCTGCTAATTCAAAAACTCTATAATGCCTTGTGGCTTCCATTTTGCAGAAGCTATTTTGCAGAAGCTAAAAAAAGCCAAGCAGAAGCCAATACAATGACCACGTTATAACGCGCCTGCTTCCTTTAGCCCTTCACGCAAAAGTTCATGAAACTGTTCATCAAATTCCAACAGCGGCAATCTGATAGCCGGACCTATCATACCCATCTCTTTCAAAGCCCATTTCACAGGAATAGGGTTGGATTCCAGAAACAGTAATTCATGTAACCTGGCAATTTTGTCATTTACTGCATTGGCAGCCACGCTGTCACCGGCTATTGCCAGTCTGCACATTTCGTGCAGAGCGGCAGGAACAACGTTCGCCGTAACGGAAATTGAGCCTACAGCGCCCGCCAGCATCAGTTCCATTGAGGTAGCGTCATCGCCGGAATAAACAGCAAAGTCTTCACCACATAGTTGCAACACTTCTTTGCCACGGGCGATATCGCCGGTCGCTTCTTTTACGCCCACTATATTCGGGACTTCAGATAGAACCCGAATGGTTTCCGGCAACATATCGCAGGCAGTTCGGCCTGGCACATTGTATAGAATCTGGGGGATATCAACGCTTTGAGCAATTTTACGATAATGCTCAATCAGCCCACGCTGGGTGGGTTTGTTGTAATACGGCGTTACCAACAGACAGGCATCTGCACCCGCTGTTTTTGCCGCTTGTGTCAGCTCAATGGCTTCAGTAGTTGAATTCGCACCGGTACCCGCAATAACAGGAACTCGCCCGGCAATTTCTTTTACCACATGAGTGATTACGGTGCAGTGCTCTTCAATGTCCAGGGTAGCAGACTCACCTGTGGTTCCCACTGCCACTATGGCGTCTGTCCCCTGCGCAACATGCCATTCCAGAAGACGTGACATAGCAGGCAGGTCAAGACCTCCATCTGCTTGTAGCGGGGTTACAATTGCAACAATACTGCCCTTTATCATATTCACTGGTAATCTCTGGATTGTGTCCTGTTGAGTGCCAACAACACTTTTGAAATTGTTTTGACAACTGTCATGGCAATGATCTTGCTGTTTCTTGGTGCCTTTCTTGCTGACTTTCTTGCTCTTTGTCCTGGCTTGTTAAAAAGCGCAAATTGAAGCTTCTATTGAAGCTTCTAATGAATAGACAAATTAATCACAGTTCTGTTCAGCCTGGATGTCCGAAAAAGCGCTAATTTTAGCTTAACACAGGGCAACTTAACACAGGAAAACAACCAGGATTTTTCAGCGTCACAGAACATGATCTGAGGCATTGCTAATCGGCCAGGCCCTGATGACAGCCTTCAGAAAAGTGGCCAGAGGGATGGCGAAAAATACGCCCCAGAACCCCCACAGACCACCAAATACCAGCACTGCAGTGATTATGGCTATTGGGTGGAGATTAACAGTTTCGGAAAAGATCAGCGGAACCAGAATATTGCCATCAATAAGCTGCAGAATAGTATAGGCCACCAGTATCTGAACCATTTCACCGCTAAAGCCCCACTGAAAAAATGCGACAAGAAATATCGGCACGGTGACGACAGTGGCGCCGACATAGGGAACAATGACAGAAAGACCGACCAATACCGCCAGTAGCAAGGGATAGTTCAAATCAAAAAGGGAAAACAGCACAAAACTGGTAGTACCAACAATAAATATTTCCAGGGCTTTGCCGCGGATATAGTTGGCTAGCTGGTCATTCATTTCATGCCAGACCTGAGCCATGATTGGGCGTTTTTTAGGAAGCCAGCTTTCGAGGAAGTTGAGAAGCTTTTCAGAGTCTTTCAGCATAAAAAAGACCATGATAGGCACCAATATGGTGTACACGGCTATAGTGACAAGCCTGGTAATACTGGCCACCGAATAAGACAGTAATATTTGCCCAAACTGCCCTATCTCACCCTGCATACTATCAAGCCACTGCTCCACCTGGGTTTGCGAAAATAACTCCGGGTAATTTTCCGGTAACAGCAAAAACAGGGAGCGCAACTGATTGACCATAGTGGGTAATTCTTCCAGAAACAGCGACAGCCGGCTCCAGCTGAAAGGGAGAAAAAACAGGAAAATGATGAGTGTGACACCAAGAAAGATGACATAGACAAGATAGACAGAAACTCGTCTTGGTACATTGATTTTTACCAGTGAATTCACCAGCCCCTGCAGCATGAAAGTAAGCACCATAGCCCACAAAAGCGGCGCTATAACTCCGCCCATGGTGATCATGATCACTGTGCCTGCCAAAAGTAACAGGGTGAAGATCAGCGCTTCTTCTTCGGAAAAATAACGCTCATACAAGCCACTAAATGCTCTAATCATGCTTTGCCTATTATTAGCTTTCATCGCTTGTTAGCATCCGCTATCGACACGAAACAGTGTTTCCAGACAGTCATTTTTTGTCTGCTGGCGCGTCTGGATATCAACTTTTCTGAATCCAGTAATAAAACTTGCCGTCTGCTTTTTCAATTTCCAGTAACTGGTTGCCACTTTGCTGCATAAAAACCTGAAAATCCCTTTCTGACCCCGGATCTGTTGCAATTACCTTTATTACTTGTCCGGCAAGCATTCTGTTCAAAGATTGCTTGGTTTTAAGCAGAGGCAATGGGCAGGTCAAGCCAGATAAATCCAGCTCTATATCAATTGAGGTTTGCATCCCGCAATTTTAGCAAGCGCACACCAAAAAACCGAGTTAAGCTTTGTAATAATGTGTATTATTAAGGGTCTAAAGAGGTGTAAAACCTGTTTCTTTCATTAAAACTTCCTGAAATAACCTCAATTAACATACCAATGCCAATACGACGCCATTTCACGCTAGCCATACTGCTCTTGCTCATCCTGATGAGTATGGGGAGGCAGGCCCATGCCCAGGTCAATTTACCGGTATTGGGAGACTCCGTCTCTGGCACAATTTCCACCCAGCAGGAATATGAATTTGGCAGGGAACTGTTACGGCAGATCCGCAGGGAAACCCCGATGCTGGATGATCCCCTGATGATGGAGTACATCATCAGTCTCACCTACAAGCTGGCGGTGAAGAGTGAACTTCGTGATCATCGTCTGGAGTTTGTACTAATCGACAATGAAATTCTCAATGCCTTTGCGGCGCCGGGAGGCATAGTCGGTGTAAATGCAGGCCTGTTTCTTTATGCAGAAAACGAAGGCCAGTTTGCCTCTGTGCTGGCTCATGAACTGGCACATATCAGCCAGCGCCATTATGCGCGCTCGGTACAGGAGGCCCAGAAAAGTGCACTGCCAAGTGTTGCCGGCCTGCTTGCCAGTCTTATTATTGCCTCTACAGTGGGTGGAGATGCCGGTCAGGCAGCTTTAATGACGACCCAGGCTGTGGGCCAGGAAAACAGGCTACGCTACAGCAGGAGTAATGAACAGGAAGCTGACCGTATCGGCATTCGAACGCTTTACAACGCAGGCTTTGATCCCAACGACATGGCCGGAATGTTTGAACAGATGATGCGTATGCAGAGTTTTTCCCGCAGGTTGCCGGAATTTCTGTCGACCCACCCACTGGATGAAAACCGCATCGCAGACAGCAAGAATCGCTCCAATGTTCTCCCCCCGGTACAGCATGCCCAGAACATTGAATTCCTGCTTATGAAGCAAAGGGCCACGCTGCATTACGCCAATGACAAGGATGCAACGATTCAGGGATTGCAGCGGGATTTGCCACAATTAAATGGCATCGAGGAAGATGCTGCCATCTATGGTATTGCCTTGGGCCAGCTTTATAACGGTCAACATGTCGAGGCCACCCAAACTCTCGACAGCTTGTTAAAGAAAGACCCCAACCGAATTACCTATGTCATGCTGGAAGCAGATATCGCCCGCGAAGCAGGCCAGTTTGAAAAGGCACTGAGCATTCTTGAGAAAAATCTGCGCATCAACCCGAACAATCATCCACTCACTATGTCCTATGCGAATACACTTAATGCGAATGCCCGCTACAGTGATGCTGCAGCAGTTCTGGAAAAACAATCCCTGGTACAACCCAATGACCCTGAATTGTGGTACCAACTGGCGGAAATACAGGGAAAAGCCGGAAATATTAGTAAAGTGCACCAGGCCAGAGGAGAGTTTTTCATCACCATTGGTGATTTCACCCGCGCCCGCAATCAGTTTAACCTTGCATTAAATATGGAAAACGACAGGTTGCTTAAAGCCAGAATACAGCAACGCCTGGATTACATTCGTAATTTGCAGAACAGGTATTACCGTTAATTAACCCGCTTTTGCTTTTTCGGCAATCAGCCAGCTTGCTGTGATTGACGAAAGTCCAGCATGCGTTGCAACGGTATCATTGCCTTTGCACCCAATGCAGGGTCTACATGAATCTCATTGCTGCCATTCAACAACGAATCATAGAGTGACTCCAGGGTATTCATGCCCATCCAGGGACACTGGGCACAACTACGGCATGTGGCCCCTTCGCCGGCGGTAGGAGCCAAAATAAATTCCTTGTCCGGAGCCAGTTGCTGCATCTTGTAAAATATCCCGGCATCTGTGGCCACGATAAAAGTATGTTCCGGTCTTTCACATGCTGCCTTGATAATCTGGGTGGTTGAGCCTACGACATCGGCTTGTTCCAGTATCGCCATCGGTGATTCCGGATGCGCCAGGATTGCAGCCTCTGGATACAGATGCCTCATGCTATCAAGGGCACGGGTCTTGAATTCCTCATGCACGATGCAGGCGCCATCCCAGATGAGCATGTTCTGTGCACCGGTTTTTTTCTGAATATAATTCCCCAGATGTTTGTCAGGCGCCCAGATCACTGACTTTCCTTGCGCGATAAGATGCTCTACTACATCCAGAGCAATGGCAGAGGTAACCACCCAGTCGGCTCTGGCTTTTACTTCAGCTGAGGTATTCGCGTAGACCACCACTTCATGATCCGGGTGTGCATCACAGAAGCTGGCAAAAGTGTCTGCAGGACAACCCAGGTCAAGGGAACAGGTGGCCTCAAGTGTTGGCATGAGGATGGTTTTTTCCGGATTAAGAATCTTGGCGGTTTCGCCCATAAACTTTACACCGGCTACCACAATCGTTTGCGCTTCTGACTGATTACCAAAGCGGGCCATTTCAAGCGAGTCTGCAACAAAGCCACCGGTTTCTTCAGCCAGTGACTGCAGTAAGGCATCGGTATAGTAATGGGCAACCAGAACAGCATTACGTTCACGCAACAAAACACTGATTTTCTGCTTTAATTCATCTGCCTTTTCATCAGGCAGGTTACATTGCCCGGGCACCTTGTCCAGGTATGATTTTACAAAGGTTCGTTCTGCAGCGAATTCAGATTCGCTGTTTTTGTTAAGTAATGTCATAAACGTTATTAAGCCGTTATAAAGACACCCAATATACCATAACTGGCTTCCCGCCTTACGTAAAAAAATGCCGTAATGACTGCCCTTGTCAACTTTCTGCGCCTTTGTTTATGCGCGGTTAAACTGGACGCGACAGACTTAGCTGTTTATTCTTCGCTCACCAATTTTCTGCGACCACAATTAATCGGAAATGGCTTCAGTTTTACTACCAACAGATGAAAACCTTGAATTGCTGCGCGGTGTTTTACGTAATGGCGGCCTGGTGGCTATCCCGACAGAAACGGTTTATGGCCTGGCCGCCAATGCATTTAACAGCTCCGCCTGTGAAAAAATCTACAAGGCCAAGGGACGCCCCGCCACAGACCCTTTAATCTGTCATGTCGCTTCAATTTCTATTGCACAAAGCATTGCCAGCTTTAATGATCTATCCAGGCATCTTGCTGATTTGTTCTGGCCAGGTCCATTGACCCTGATCCTGCCCAAAGCCGGGGTTATTCCGGACATTGTTACTGCCGGACTCGACAGTGTCGGTGTGCGATGCCCGATACACCCGGTATTTCGCCAGTTGATAGAAACCCTTGAGTTTCCATTAGCGGCGCCCAGCGCGAATCCTTTTGCCTATATAAGCCCCACTACCGCTAAACATGTTGCTGACAACCTTGGCGATAAAATTGGCTATATTCTTGATGGCGGGCCCAGTGCTCTTGGTCTGGAATCAACCATTATTGATGCCAGAAATAAATCTGCTCCTGTGTTACTGAGGCATGGTGCATTGGGTAAAACCGACATTGAAAATCGCGCCGGGATCAAGCTCATTGACCTTGCTTCCTCAGTTACTCAGGGGCCTGCTGTGGCGCCAGGCAGCGCCCTCAAACATTACAGTCCTATGACACCGCTGGTTATGAATGCAGATCCCCTGCAGGATCATGACGCTGACAGCTCGGCTTTCCTGGTGTGGAAAAAGCCCCCCGGCGATATTTCCCCTAATGTGTTCTGGTTAAGCGCCAGTGGCTCACTTGAGGAGGCTGCCGCAAGACTCTATGCCGCTCTTCACGAAATAGATCAACTGGGGTACAAACAAATAATCGCCCAAACATTTCCTGAACAAGATCTCGGTAGTGCGCTGAATGACCGGCTAAGACGAGCAGCCGCAAAATAAAACCTGAAAGATCGCTACGCAAGACTGCTGATCACCTCATAAAAAATGCAAAAAAAAAGGGTCTGGAATTTCTTCCAGACCCTTTTGTGGTGGTGGGGCGTGTGCGACTCGAACGCACGACCAATTGGTTAAAAGCCAACTGCTCTACCGACTGAGCTAACGCCCCAAAACTTTACCTTAAATACTTTACTACTATTCTCGAGAGGCATGCTCGAAAAGAGCATTATCAGGCTCTGTTCAAAGCAATTGCACTCTATACGGGAGTCCTTGCCCAACAGATCTAACGCCCTAAAACAAAGGCGCACATACTACTCAAAAAGTAAAAAAAAACAAGTCCTAATCGCCACTTATCTGTAATCCACAGAACATGGTTTTATTGGTAGTAAAGGGTAGGATCAGGAAAGCCTGCCTCGGCAAAGCCTTTCCTGCGTAAACGACAACTGTCACACTTGCCACAGGCTCTGCCAGCACTGTCAGCCTGGTAGCACGAGGTGGTTTTACTGTAATCAACTCCGAGGGCGATGCCCATGCTGATTATCTCGGCCTTGGTCAGATGAATCAGAGGCGTCTTGATCACAATAGAATCCCCTTCTACGCCCATCTTGGTAGCCAGATTCGCCATTTTCTGAAAAGCGTTGATAAAGTCTGGCCGACAATCCGGGTAGCCTGAATAATCCAGGGCATTAACCCCTATAAAAATAGCTCTGGCCGATAACACTTCCGCCCACCCAAGAGCATAGGCAAGAAATACCGTATTGCGAGCGGGAACATAGGTGACAGGAATGCCCTCACTTTCTTCTTCAGGGACTGCTATTGCGGAGTCCGTCAGCGCCGAGCCACCAATACCACGCATATCAACAGGTATTATTTTGTAATCGTTGATTTCGGCTAATCGGGCAAGTTTTTCCGCCGCTTCCAGCTCTACACGATGTCTTTGTCCATAATCAAAGCTGAGTCCGTAACATTCATAGCCCTCTTGCTGGGCTATAGCCAGACAAGTAGCTGAATCCAGACCGCCGGAGAGTAATACTACAGCTCTGTTACTGGTTTTCTCGGTCATCATCAATGTCCTGGTTTATTGCCCCAAAGATATTTATGCAACTGCACCTGAAGCCTGACATTCAGCTGGTCGGCTAGTACCCATTCTGCCAGTTCACGGGCTTCCAGCTCCTCGTTACTTGGTGAAAACAGGACATCATCAACTTTATCCGCAAGGCTGAATTGTTCTACTTTTGCACAGGCCCATTCATAATCCTCCCGGTCACAGATGACAAATTTCACCTGATCCGCTTTATTCAGATGAGCGATATTGCTTTCCATATTTTTCTTCATCTCTCCTGAACCAGGTGTTTTTAGATCCAGCACTTTGATTACGCGCTCATCAACCCGGGAAACATCCATTGCCCCACTGGTTTCCAATGAAACCTCATAGCCCAGATTACATAGCTGCCCCAACAACTCGATGCAGTTTTCCTGGGCAAGCGGCTCACCACCGGTCACGGTGATATATTTTGTCTGGTATTGTTTCAGCTCCTGGAGAATCTGGTCGAGGGAATAAATCATGCCGCCACTGAAGGCATAGGCGGTATCACAATACTGACAGCGCAAGGGGCAACCGGTCAGTCGAATAAAAATTGTCGGTCGACCAACCGTTCTTGCCTCACCCTGAAGGGAATAAAAAATTTCGCTAATACGCAGTGTCGCGCTCATGATTTTATTGCAGCTTTGAAGAGAGGAAGAAGAATCAGTTACTGATTTCACTGAGGTATTCATTGGCAATTTCAATCTCCGAAACACTCTGCGGATATTGTTCTGCAATGCGTCGCCATTGTGCGGCTGCCTGGGCATTTTCACCCATTTTACGATAGACCGTGCCAAGACGCAGTAACGCCGTAGGGGCCTTGGCATCCTGCGGAAACTCATTGATCAAGCGTTGCAGCACAAGAATTGACTGGGCATGAAGGCCGGCCAGTTCCATGGCAGCACCTTGCCAGTAGAGCGTGTTCGTTAGATAGCGTCCCGCTGGATAGCGTTCAATATACTGCTGAAACAGACTGATGGATTCAGTAAATGCTTCATCTTCCAACAGAAGATTAAGGGCTTCACGATAAAGTTGCTGTTCTGATTGTGGTGAAGCCAGACCAACACCGGCACCGGCAGCAACAGGATTGGCAACGGCCTGATTATTTGCTGACACGTTATTGGAGGCACTGGAATTAGCACCACTTGTAGGTGCTGGATTAACCGAAGGGCCTGGACGCGTCACGGCTACTGGCTGACCACTATGGAAGGACTGGACCTGGCTGTTTATTTCACTCAGCCGTGAATCGGTATCCAGGTAACGGTCGCGCTGCTCAGTCTGCATGCGCTTGATCTGGTAGGACTGCTCTTCTACCATGCCACGAAGATTTTGTATCTCCGACTGCAAGGCTTCGAGCTGCAGATACATATTCACCATGATGTCATTTTGGGAATTATTGCTCTGTGCTGCCGGCGCTTCCCGTGCGGGGCTTTCCTGTGAGCTACCAGCATCCACTACCCTCACCTGGGCTGAGGCGCTAACCCAAAAAAACACACTGCAAATGGCAAATGCCTGTGTAAGTATTAATTTGACGTATGTCTGCATAAAAATAAATTTCCGAAAAAAATAAGCCGGGCGAACCCGGCTTATTTTCCAAAGACTTTAATTCTTAATGAATTTCTACCCTTCGGTTCAAGGCATAAGCCGCTTCAGTGGTGCGGGTATCAACCGGATTTTCTTCCCCGTAGCTGATGGTTTCAAGCTGATTGGAAGAAACACCCTGTACCTGGAGATAACGCTCAATGGCCTGTGCACGACGCTCACCCAAGGCAAGGTTGTACTCACGGGTACCACGTTCGTCAGCATGACCTTCCAGACGATAACGTGCTGAAGGAGTGCTTTTCAGATAATTCGCATGATGAACCAGAGCCGCCCGGGCTTCAGCACTCAGGTCAGAACGGTCAAATTCAAAATAAAAGACAGTCATGGAAAGTGCATCATCACGCTGCTGTCTTTCACGGGCCGTTAATCCGTCACCCATATCGGCTGCATTGGAAGTAACTGTGCTGGAGCCGGTATTACTGGAGCTTTCCATACCCGTATCAGAAGAATCTGACATATCTTCGGTATCGCTAGATGCACATGATGCAAGTGCCATAGCCATCAGCAGCGCCATACCTAATTTGAATGCTTTAAAAGTTTGCATACCTACTCCTTTCGTTCACTATGCGTTGACTAGTTAATTGTTGCTAACTCTTTATATACCAAACCTGCACTAACCAATTGCTAGCCAGTTCTAATAATCAGTTAGTTAACTGTTGTCTTTTTACCTTAATTTAAAAATTTTTGGCCTGTTAGCGCGCAAGTTTGGGCGATTTACGCGTGCTGGGCTAAAACTCTTCAATTCTCTAAAATTTTAGCCTGTAAAACAATACCTTATTGTGGATATTGCTCAACAATTTGCAAATTTAGTCAAAAAATGGAGACCATGAGGGTTCCCTGACATCACCTTGCGCGGATGGTAGCTGGAACTTCACGCGTCCGTCAATGGAAACAGCGTTTAATATCCCGCGATTACCCGCTTTCGAGGCGTAAATTACCATACTTGAATTAGGAGCAAGACTGGGTGATTCATCCAGTGCTGTTTCGGTCAGTTCACGTATAGTGCCACGCTCAATATTCTGGATGGCGAGGTGGTATTCATCACCTGTATTTTCACGATGAATCATCAGCAAATTGACCCCGTCAGGAAGCATCAATCCTTTTGAATTATAGGTTCCCTGGAAAGTAAGCCTTTCTACCCAGCCGCTATCCAGTGAAACCTGGTAAATTTGTGGCCGGCTATTGCCGCCCCGCTCCGAAGTGAAAATCAGTGACTCTCCATCGGGGGTCCAGCTGGGCTCGGTATCAATTGCAAAATGGTTGGTTACCCGACGCAGGTCCCTGGTGCGCAGATCCAGAACATAGATATCCGGATTGCCGTCCTTTGACAAGACCATAGCCATTTTAGTGCCATCGGGAGAGAACACCGGAGAGCTGTTTATGCCGGGAAACTCAGTCAACATTTCTCTTTGAGCCGTAGCCAGGTCCTGCATGTAAATCCGTGGCCGGGTAGACTCGAATGAAACATAGGCTATCTTCCGGCCATCAGGTGACCAGTTTGGTGACATGATGGGCTCCTGCGAATTTAGCAGCACCTGGGAGCGGCCCCCATCAGCATCTGACATATTCAACTGGTAATAAGTCAGATCGGCATTGATACGCTGAGACGTGATATAAAGAATTTTTGTGGAAAAAGCCCCTCTGACACCGGTCACTTCTTCAAAAATCCTGTCGCTGATCGCGTGGGATACATCCCTTAATTGATTTCTGCCGGCACTGACGACTTCTGAAACAAGATTATCTTCCCTTAAGACATCGAAAAAGTCGTATTGCACCTGCAAAGGGCCACCCGCTCCATTATCAATGACCTTGCCAATTAACAGGTAGTCAGCGCCAAGGAAACGCCAGTCCCTGAAGAAAACCTCCTGCTCTTCATGGGGCGTGCTCAGCATATTGGCTTCGGCAATAGCCCTGAATTCGCCGCTATTTTGAAGGTTATTTTTGACTATTGAGGCGACATCTTCCTCAAGCAAACCGAAACCGTTCCATTCAAAGGGAACAATGGCAATTTGTACCGGGTCATCAACACCCTGGGTAATGACTATTTGCAGTTGCCCATAACCCGGTGTCGAAAAAAACAGGGTTGTCAGGATAATAGTGAGTGCTATTAGGCCTGGCTTATTCATCGCAATAAATCCTCTGGTCTAAAGACCAATGTAAACGTTCTGAAATTTCGTTCAAAAACTGCGTTTTCGAGATCCTGTAATTCGGGAAATCGATCTGCCCGCTCAACTGCCTGCAGCACTGAGCGGTCAAAGACATCAAGGCCACTGGACTGGATTATGTTGACGGCAACCACTTCTCCCGTGGGGACCAGTTGCAGACGCACTTCCGCCATCATGCCATTACGGGCACCGGGGGGAATTTGCCAGTTCTGGCTGATAATGCGCTTTATTATACCTGCGTATTCGGCGACTATCAGGTTTTCACTGGCAATCTGGTTTGCCTGGGCTTCCTGCGCGGCTCTGCTGGCAGCCTCACGTTCTGCCTGCTGTCGAGCCAGGCGCTCCTGCTCCCTTGTTCGCGCTTCTTCAGCTGCGCGCTGGCGAGCGGCTTCCTCCTGCCTGCTGACTTCGTCCCTTTCTCTTTGCCGGGCTTGCTCGCGCTCCAGCGTCTGTTGCCGTTCGCGCTCCTGCTGCTGCGCGCGCTCTCTTTCCGCTCTTGCTGCGCTCTCGGCCCTTTCGCGTTCCTGCCGAGCCCTTTCTTCGCGCTGTGCCTGTTCCCTGCGCTGCTGCTGATCTGCCACTCTTTCCTGTTCCAGCCGTTCAAGGCGTCGAAGCCGCTGCGGATTAACATCAATGGCGCTGGCGGTAATGATGACTGGATCTTCAACTGTCACAAAATCAGACCTGTCGACGCTTTTGCCCAGTATGAATAGAAACAGACAGGCATGCATGGTAACCGAGGCAATGACTGCCGGCGGGTAGCCTTCAAACTTCAGTAGCAATGCCATTGGATGGAATTTTTTCATGGAAATCCTGAATGCAGACCTGCTTCGCTATTGCTTAACTACAACTCTGCTGCAGGTGGCTGGGTAATCAATCTGAGATTTTCAGCTCCCGCTGTGGCCAGAGTAGACATCAGTCGAGTCACCACACCGTAGTTTACCGATTCATCTGCTTCAACAAAAACCGGTACCGCAGGGTTCTGGGCAAGAATCTTTTCGACATCTTCCTGAATACGCTCCAACGCAACTGGCTGGGGATCTTCTTCGGCACCCAGACTGATGAAATAACTGCCTTCGGCATTGATGGAAACCACCAGGGTGATTTCATCACCATTCTCAACAGGCTCTGCATCGGCACGGGGCAAGTCCACCTTGATACCCTGGGTGATTAGGGGTGCAGTAATCATAAATACAATCAACAACACCAGCATCACATCAATGAGCGGGACTACATTGATTTCTGCCATCTGTTTTCTTCGGCGCGGTCTGTCCACCCTGTTTATTCCTCGACTCTTCGACTATGTGCCTGTCGATGCAAAATACTGGAGAATTCATCGGTAAAGGTCATGTAGCTGTGAATAATTGAATCAACTTTTGCAGCATAACGGTTATAGGCAATGGCCGCAGGAATAGCTGCAAACAAACCCATCTCTGTAGCCAGCAAGGCATCAGCGATGCCCGGCGCTACCACCGCAAGACTGGCCTGACTCTGATTTGCCAGACTGACGAAGGTATTCATGATTCCCCACACCGTACCAAACAAGCCCAGATAAACCGATACAGAAGCAACTGTAGCCAGAATCGGCAAATGTCTCTCCAGCACTTTCTCTTCTCTTGCCAGGGCAACACGCATGGCCCGGCCAGCACCCTCCATCACTGCAACCGATTCAATGCCGGGTTGTTGTCGCAAACGGGTGAACTCTTTAAAGCCGGATCGAAACAGGTTTTCCATTCCTATCATACTGGTATTATTTTTCTGCTTATTGGAGCCATCACGATATAACTGACTCAGGTCCATCCCGGACCAGAATCGCTTTTCAAAACTGAACACTTCCTTTTCCGCATCAGAAATGATGATCCATTTCTGCACGATAATGACCCACGACATCACGGAAATCAGGAAAAGGCTCAACATCACAAGTTGTGCCAGCCAGCTCGCATTTAAAATCAGGTTCCACAAACTCAGCGAATCATTCATCTAGTACCTCTATTTCGCTTCTATATCTCATCATAACTAACCACTACTACTTTCTATTCACTCTTGTTCACATTTGTTTACATTGTTACTTAAATTCCCTGGTTGAGAAATAAACTATTGGTAATAAAAACATCCTCAGCCATGCCATCGTTATCTGTACCGGCAAATTATTTATTATCAGTATCAGCACTCGCATTGCCAAACATATCATCCGGAGCCGAACTGATATCAAGTCCGAAGTGGCGATAGGCAAACTGGGTAACAATCCGTCCGCGTGGCGTTCTCTGAATAAATCCCTGCTGTATCAGGTAGGGTTCAAGAATATCCTCAACCGTTCCTCTTTCCTCGCTGATTGCCGCTGCAATACTATCAACTCCCACCGGCCCACCATCAAACTTTTCGATCATTGTCATTAACAGGCGTCGATCCATATGATCGAAACCATTTTTATCAATACTCAGCATATCCAGCGCCGTTTCAGCAACTGACCCGGCAATTGTGCCATCGCCTTTTACCTGGGAATAATCACGCACCCGGCGCAGCAGTCGATTGGCAATTCGTGGTGTTCCCCGTGAGCGCCGGGCTATTTCAATAGCGCCGTCATCATCACATTCAATGTTCATTATTAGCGCTGAACGCTTTACGATTTTGCTCAGCTCCTGCATGGAGTAAAACTCAAGTCGCTGCACGATTCCAAAGCGATCTCTCAGCGGCGACGTCAACAGTCCGGCACGCGTTGTGGCACCAACCAGAGTAAATGGCGGCAACTCCAGTTTCAGTGAACGTGCAGAAGGCCCCTCGCCAATCATGATATCCAGCTGATAGTCCTCCATCGCCGGATAGAGAATCTCCTCTATCGCAGGACTCAAACGATGAATTTCATCGATAAACAGCACATCGCCCTCTTCCAGGTTTGTCAGCATGGCCGCAAGATCACCGGCTTTTTCCAGCACGGGCCCTGAGGTACTTTTTAGCGAAACACCCATTTCATTGGCAATAATATGGGACAGGGTAGTCTTGCCAAGTCCTGGCGGGCCAAACACCAGAGTGTGATCAAGTGCCTCGGACCTTTTGCGGGCTGCACTGATAAAAATTTCCATCTGCTCTTTGACAACTTGCTGGCCAATATAATCCACCAGCTTGGCCGGGCGGATGGCATTATCCTGAACCTCTTCACTTTTGGGGTCAGTGGCAGCAACTATTCTGTCTTCTTCTCGCATTTTTTTACCAGCCTGGCCGGCTCTCATTAAGACATATTCTTAAGGGCTGTTCTGATCAGATTCTCACTGTCAGCTTCCAGCTCTGATTGTTCGAGTATTTTCGCTGCTGAAATGACAGCACGACTTGCTTCCTGTGGTTTGTAGCCCAGTGAAATGAGTGCCGTTTCAGCTTCTTCAATACTACTATTACCTGGTCCGGATGAAACACCACCCTCAAGTGCCGGCAAATGTTCATTGCCCTGCCAGTCTTTTAACTTGTCCTTGATCTCAATAATCAGCCTCTCCGCGGTTTTTTTACCCACTCCGGGTAATTTAACCAGGGCCTTCACATCATCATGTTGAACACAGCGAACAAATTCGGAAACTTCCATACCGGACAACATCGCCAAAGCCAGCTTTGGACCGACGCCATTAATTTTAATAAGCAGCCGGAAAAAGCCCCTCTCCCGCTCGTCAAGAAAGCCAAACAGTAACTGGGCATCTTCGCGCACAACGAAGTGAGTATGCAGAGTAACTGGTGCGCCTGGATGGGGCAGATTGAAAAAAGTATTCAGCGGTACATCAACTTCATACGCCACACCCTGAATATCAATCAGGGCCTGCTGATTATTTTTTTCCAGCAAGATTCCGCTTATTCTGCCTATCATTGGATTGTCTGTTTTCCCTTCGTTTTTAAAATCATGGGGTGAATAATAGAGAATGTCCCGACTAGTCGGAAGCTTGTAATCTGCCTCGTCTGCCGCTCTTTACTCCTGCCATTCGTATCAGGGTATTTTCAGTATTGGCATGGCATATGGCAATGGCCAGTGCGTCTGCAGCATCTTCCGCAGGCACCCTGGAAAGTCCAAGTATTGATTTGACCATTTGCTGCACCTGGCTTTTCTCTGCCTGCCCTTTACCAACCAGTGCCTGCTTTACTCTTCTTGCAGAGTATTCCGCGACCGACAGATCGAATCGGGTACACGCCACAATAGCCGCGCCCCTTGCCTGACCCAGCTTGAGTGCCGAAGAGGCATTTTTACCCATAAACACTTCCTCGATAGCAGCCTCATTAGGTGCGAACTCGGTAATGATATCGGATATATCGGTAAATATGGTGTGAAGTCTTTCCGGAAATGGGCTGGTTCCCATTTTTATGACACCGCTGGCAAGATACTCAAGCTTGCTGCCCCTGGCATTGATGAGTCCATAGCCACATAAGCGTGAACCCGGATCAATTCCTAGAATGACACTCATTTATTATCCTGCAACATTCAGCCGTTTTGGTTGACCTGACAAAGTGAGGAAATGGTATCAGGATTCAGCGCTTATTTGTTCCATTACAGCATGGTAAATATTGGCATTGGAGTAAACATTGTGCACATCACCGAAATTCTGCAACTGCTCAGCCGAACTCATGAGTTTTTTCCATGATTTGGATCCCGTCCATCGCGTCCAGGCCGGGATCAACATCATTCAGACGGATTTTGCTTCCCTTCAGCCGCTTTCGGCTGTTCGCGTAAACGGATATTCAGTTCACGCAATTGTCTGTTATTTACTTCACCCGGAGCATTGGTTAGCAGACAGGCCGCAGACTGGGTCTTTGGAAAGGCAATCACATCCCTGATGGATTGAGTGCCCGTCATCATCATTACCAGGCGATCCAGACCAAAGGCAATCCCGCCATGGGGCGGGCAGCCATACCTGAGACCATTGAGCAGGAAGCCAAACTTTTCTTCGGCCTCTTCCGGGCTGATACCCAGAATTTTAAAAACCATCTGCTGCATTTCTGTTTTATTGATACGGATGGAACCACCCCCCAATTCGGTACCATTGAGGACCATGTCATAGGCACGGGACAATGCCTTGCCGGGATTTTCAGCAAGTTCTTCCGGGCTACAGGAAGGTGAGGTAAAGGGATGATGGACCGAGGTGTAATTGCCTTCTTTCTCATCAAACTCAAACATTGGAAAATCAACCACCCAGACCGGTGCCCATTCACATTCGATCATTTCAAGGTCTTCACCAACTTTGACACGCAGGGCGCCAATGGCTTCATTAACAATAGAGGCCTTGTCGGCACCGAAGAAAAGAATATCACCGGTTTTGGCTTGTGTTCTCTCAAGAACGCTTTTAACGACATCTTCCGGCATAAATTTGAGAATGGGGGATTGCAGTCCCTCAATGCCGCCATCGATATCGTTGACCTTGATCCAGGCAAGCCCTCTGGCACCATAAATAGCGACAAAATTGGTGTATTCATCAATTTGTTTGCGCGACAGCACTGCACCGCCATCAACCTTGAGCACCACTACCCTGCTATCAGGATCATTGGCAGGTGCATTAAAGACCTTGAACTCAACGTCTTTCATCAAATCAGCGATATCAACCAGTTGCATCGGAATTCTCAAATCAGGACGATCAATGCCGTACTTGGTGACGGCTTCCTCATAGGTCATCCTCGGGAATTCAGGTAAATCCACGCCCAGGTGCTTGCTGAAAACCTGCTTGATCATGGTCTCGGAAATGGCCATGATTTCATTTTCATCAAGGAAAGAGGTTTCTATATCTATCTGGGTGAATTCAGGCTGGCGATCGGCACGTAAATCCTCATCGCGAAAACACTTGGCAACCTGATAATAACGATCAAGGCCTGACACCATCAAAAGTTGCTTGAAAAGCTGGGGTGACTGGGGCAAAGCGAAAAACTTGCCTGGATGGGTACGGCTGGGCACCAGGTAGTCACGTGCCCCTTCAGGAGTGGCACGGGTTAGAATCGGGGTTTCTATATCCAGAAAACCATTTTCATCAAGATACCTTCTGATGCTGCTGGTGATCTGGGAACGCATTTTCATTCGACCCAGCATCTCTGGGCGGCGCAGGTCAATGAAACGATTACGTAGACGAATATCTTCACTTACCGCCATGTGCTCATCAAGCTGAAATGGCGGGGTATCGGCAGCATTCAGGATTTCCAGCTCTTTACCCAGGACTTCAATTTTTCCCGTGCTCATTTCAGAATTTGCTGTGCCTTCCGGACGCAGACGCACCCTGCCCTGAACTCTGACCACAAACTCATTACGGATTTGTTCTGCGGTTGCGAAAGTCTCTACTGTATCCGGATCAAAAACCACCTGGGTAATACCATCACGGTCTCGCAGATCAAGAAAGATGACACCGCCATGGTCACGGCGCCGGTGGACCCAGCCACAAAGAGAGATGGTCTGATCGATGTGGCTTTCATTCAATTCGCCACAATAATGCGTACGCATAAAATATTCCTGTTAATAAGTTCTTGAATTAGTGCTGTATAAACAGCCTGTTCTATCTGTAAAAGTATCGGTCAAGCTCGCATGGCAGCCAATAGCCGTTTTAATTCTTGCTATCTTTGCCGGAGCTAGCAGAAGCTTTATCGCTGCCTTTACTTTCCTTTTTATCCTGACTTCCTGTGTCCCCTGACTTTGACGAAGCCGAATTATCTTTATCGCTATTCCCGGTATTGGTCCCGGTGCCTGCTGGTGTTGCAGTCTTGGCGCCTGACGCTGGTTTACTCTTGTTTTTAAAATCGGTCTCATACCAGCCTGAGCCTTTCAACCTGAAACTGCTCGCAGAGACGAGTTTCTTTAGTGATGCTTTTCCACAAGAGGGACAATCCGTCAAAGGGGCATCACTGAACTTCTGGATTTTCTCGAGTTCTGCCCCGCAGGACTCACATCGATATTCATATATAGGCATGTATCTCACCAAAAATGACGGTTTATCAGGATTCAAAAAACCGCGTATTGTAACTCATTTGTATTTTATCTGGCATAAAATAATAGGCTAAATTAATGCCGGGCCGATGAACTTTTTTGGTGCCAAAGCGGAAAATTGAGGGCGATTTTTTGATTATTTATTTCTAATTAAAAATGAACCGCAAATTTGTCCCTCAAATATACAAAAGATTACAGAAAGCCCTTGCCGGATAGTATCTATTCCGCTATAAATAGCATCTCATTCAGTACGTAATTTCATTGTGCAATTAAGCACTGAATACCAGTATTTTTTATCTGATCAATCACTCAGGCCAAGCTAAATTTTATTCAGATTCCTTCGTGGGAAATGTTTAACCTGTAATTGAAGTAACAGAGTGTCTTTTGATTTCATCGTCATAAAGGCATTCAATCTCTGCAGGTGCAGGCCGGAGTATTTATCAGGTAAGAAAGAGTAAGCTGAGTCAAATTACCGCGCTGTAATAAAAAAGGCTCCCGGAAAGTTCGGGGTAAACAAAAAACTGCGCATAACAATTGCGTTAAACAGAATTTAAGAGAGAGTTAAGTATGGCTGCAAAGAAACCTGCTGCTAAAAAAGCACCTGCTAAGAAAGCACCTGCAAAAGCACCTGCAAAAGCAACAACAGCAATTCAGGACAAATACACCAAGACCCAGATCCTGAATACCATTTCCGAGACTACTGGTCTGACCAGGAAAGAAGTGTCTTCCGTACTTGACGAACTGGGTGTTCTGATAGAAAGGCATATCAAGAAAAGAGGTGTTGGCGAGTTCACTCTGCCAGGCTTGTTGAAAATCAAGGCCGTTAAACGACCTGCCCGTCCGGCTCGCAAGAATGTTCCTAACCCATTCCGTCCTGGTGAGTTTATGGATATTCCTAAAAAACCGGCAACAACCCGAGTTAAAGTTCTTCCTCTGAAAAAGCTGAAAGAATTCGCTCTCTAATACTGCTGGATAGATGCTGTTGAATGTCCTTTGATGGTCTGTTTAGGGCCAATAAAAGGAGCATAAAAAAGCAAGGACGTAAAACTCCTCTTTAAACAACATCCACAAGTATTAATAAGCTATTATGAAAAAGCAGCCCGAGGGCTGCTTTTTCTGTTACTGGATTACTCTATTTCAAAGGAGTATAGATTTTTCAATATGCGCACTTCCAAATACCTACTCGCTACGACCAAAGAAACACCTGCTGATGCTGTGGTAATCAGTCATCAACTGATGCTCAAGGCAGGCATGATTCGCAAACTGGCTTCAGGACTTTATAACTGGCTGCCCCTTGGCCTGCGTGTGCTGCAGAAAGTGACGCGAATTATCCGGGAAGAAATGGACAACTCCGGCGCCCTGGAGGTTTCCATGCCCGTGGTTCAGCCTGCTGAACTGTGGCATGAATCCGGACGCTGGGAAATAATGGGAGATGAGCTGCAACGCTTTAAAGACCGGCATGAACGTGATTTCTGCCTCGGCCCTACCCATGAAGAAGTGATTACTGACCTTGTGCGCAATGAACTAAACAGCTACAAACAGCTGCCTGTAAATATTTATCAAATACAAACCAAATTTCGTGATGAACGACGTCCACGCTTTGGGGTGATGCGTTCACGGGAATTTATCATGAAGGACTCCTATTCCTTCCATCTCGACCAGAACTCTCTGGATGAGACCTATCAACTGATGTACGAAACCTATAGCAAAATATTTTCGCGCCTTGGTTTCAGTTTCCGTGCTGTAGAAGCCGATTCAGGCAATATAGGCGGCAATAAATCCCATGAGTTTCATGTGCTCGCCGATTCCGGCGAAGACGAAATTGTATTCAGCGATCAGAGTGATTATGCCGCCAACCTGGAAATGGCAACGGCCCAGGTACCACAGCAGGATAAAACTGCTGGCACAGCTGAACTGACCCTGGTATCCACACCTGACTGCAAGACTATTGATGAAGTCAGCAACCTGCTTGGTGTTGCTTCGTCAAACACAGTTAAAACACTGGTGGTTGTCTCTGACAGCGAAGAGGAAAACTCTCTGATTGCCCTGGTTTTGCGCGGTGACCATCAATTAAACGAAGTCAAAGCCGGCAAGATCGCAGGCATTGCCTCACCCCTGACATTCGCAACTGAGGAGCAGATACAAACAGTCCTTAAATGTGAGCCCGGCTCTATCGGCCCGGTAAAAATACCGGTGAAAGTGATTGTCGACCGGGATGCAGCAGTATTGTCGGATTTTGTTTGTGGTGCCAACCAGAACGATCACCACTATAGCGGTGTAAACTGGGACCGCGACGCGACTTTTGACGAGATAGCAGACCTTCGCAAGGTTATCGAAGGCGACATCAGTCCGGACGGTAATGGCACTTTATCAATCAAGCGTGGTATTGAGGTTGGTCATATATTCCAATTGGGTAACAAGTACAGTACCGCTATGAACGCCTCCGTTCTGGATGAAAATGGTAAAAGCAAAATCATGGAAATGGGCTGTTACGGTATTGGTGTAAGTCGTATTGTGGCCGCTGCCATTGAGCAATGCCATGACGACAAGGGAATAATCTGGCCTGATAATATCGCGCCATTTCATGTTGTTATTATCCCGCTGAACGCGCATAAATCTGAAGAGGTCACCCGTGTCAGTGAATCACTGTATCAACAGTTACAGGATGAAGGACTCGATGTATTACTGGATGATCGCGACAAGAAGACCAGCCCTGGCGTTAAATTTGCCGACATGGAACTAATCGGCATTCCGCATCGCATTGTGGTATCGGACCGAGGCCTCGAACATGGGCAGGTTGAATACAAAAAGCGCGGCAGTGAAGAAAGCCAGGACATTGATGTTAGCGAAATTCTGGCGTTTCTCAAGCAGTCCATTGTGGTCAACTGAACTGACCTGGTAATAGTAGGCTTTAATTAGACCGCCGCAAATAAACCGTTGCTAAACCACTTGCCCTGCAAGGTCTGCGTCCCGACTACGAAAGATTTCTTCAACGGAATCATGGAAATGCTCGCGTGCCACTGTCTCAATATTGGAAAATGAAGCCGTGAGCTGATCCACAGAGACCAGATGCTCAGCTATCGATGCTGGCATCGGCTTTTCCAGATCCTTTCTCAAGGGCATTGCCCAGGGCAACAACACCTGAATATCCCAAAACGATAAATCGCCCAGATCGCGATTGAGTATGTATTCATTTTCTCCACATTCCCTGAGTATCCTGTTGTTCAGCAAGATAGTAATACAGGTATCCAGCTGATCGTCCTGGAAAGGCCAGTCCTTATCGATTAGCTCCCTCACATTGACACTCTCCCCATTGCGGTGGTGTAACCAGAACTTATGTAACAGGGCAAATACCAGCAACGTCGGATGCAGGTGATGTTCGATGATGACTGTGCGAAATATAGGAAAAGTTTTAACCAGATTAGCGCCAAACAGAATGACTACCCAGCAAATGTAGAGCCACATGAGAAAGATTGGAATGGCGGCAAAAGTACCGTACACAAATTGATAACTTGCTCGGGAAATAACGCCGCCAAATATCCATTTAACAACAATGAACAGCAATGCCACTACCAGTCCACCGATAAAAGCATGCTTCAGACGCACGCCACAATTTGGTACCGCCACATACAGCAAAGTAAACGCAAACGTGGTCAGAATGGTTGGAAATATACTCAGCACCAGCGCCCTCGCCCCAACTATATCGGAGACCTCGGTAAATTTTTCAAAAATTGCCAGTGAGGTAATATAGGAACTCATTGCAAATCCCACACCCAGTAACAAGGGGCTCAGACTCAGCACACTCCAGTAAAGCAGAAAACTGGAAATACCCTTACGTTGCTGACCAACATTCCATATCTTGTTAAAACTGCGTTCGATATCAACCAGCATAAAATAAGCTGTAGCTAACAACATCACTGCACCAATCCAGGTAAGGTTTTTTGCCTGGGCAGTAAAATCCGACAGATACACTTCAAGCTCACTACTGGACGAAGGCAGCAAGCGGTTAAAAATCAACTCCTGAATCTGGGCGCCAAATACCTGAAATGAAGGAAAGGCAGACAATATTGACAGTATCAGCGTCAGTAAAGGTACGACAGCAAACAGTGACATATATGTCAGGGACTTGGCATGCTCCAGTCCCTGATGATGAACAAACTCCCTGAACACGAATTTATTGAAACGCCACAAAACTTCAGGCTTTAACCATTGTGAAAAGTGTTTTTTGCTGGTTTTCTCTGTATTCATATCGCCTTGTTTAATGAAGTCAGGATGACTAACATAGTCCCCTTTTTAAGCAGAATCCAAAATGACTGAAATCAAGATTTTTCACAATCCGCGCTGCTCTAAATCGCGCCAAACCCTGCAATTATTGCAGGACAATAACATTACGCCAGAAATTATTCTCTATCTTGAGTCGCCACCCACAAAAAATGATCTCAAGGACCTGCTCAAAAAACTTGGCATCAGCGCACGTGAGCTGCTCAGAACTTCAGAGCAAGCCTATAAAGAAGCAGGTTTGTCCGACGCTTCACTGAGCGAGAATCAGCTTCTGGAGGCGATGATCAATGAACCAAAACTCATTGAGCGCCCTATCGTCGTAGCCGGTGACAAGGCCGTGCTGGGCCGACCGCCGGAAAATGCCCTGGAACTCATTAAATGAACAAGCCCTATATTCTTGTGCTTTACTATTCACTTCATGGCTCCGTCGCAGAAATGGCTGCGCAGATTGCGCGGGGAGTTGAATCTGTCGATGGCATGAATGCCGTATTACGGACTGTTCCCAGAGTCTCAACTGTTATTGAAGCTACCGAAGCAGACGTGCCTGCTGAAGGCGCCATATACTGCAGTGAGGAAGATCTGATTAACTGCAGCGGCATTGCACTGGGCAGCCCTACCCGTTTTGGCAACATGGCCGCGCCAATGAAATACTTTCTTGATGGTACTGCCGCTCAATGGCTCAGTGGCTCACTGGTAGACAAGCCTGCAGGGGTGTTTACGTCCACAGCGAGTCTGCATGGTGGTCAGGAAAGCACACTGCTTTCGATGATGCTGCCCCTTCTGCATCATGGCATGGTGTATTGTGGTTTACCCTATTCAGAAGCAGCGCTGAGTGAGACCAGTAGCGGCGGTACTCCCTACGGCCCCTCCCACGTCGCTGGTGCGGATAACAACAGTACATTGAGCAGTCATGAAACGGCGCTATGCCAGGCACTGGGTAAACGTCTGGCCTCAATCGCTCTTAAACTCTCTGTTTCATGACGCCTGAAACAACTGCAAAGTTTGCCGTACGCGTTGTTATTACAGCAAGCTTCCTGTTACTGGCACTGCTGGTAGTGATTCAATGGACCAGCGGTTCTTTTAATCTGCTAATCCTGATTGCACAAATGGTACCGCTGGCATTAACACTGCCCGGGCAGTTCAACAAGACTTCGCGGAGTATGCAGTGGTTATGCTTTGTGGTGCTTTTTTTTGGTTCAGGGAATATTGCTTGCCTTTACCTCTGGTCGAGCCTGGCTTGGATTGACTGAAGCCGCAATCTGTCTCATCCTGTTTTTTTCGGCTATTATTTTCATTCGGGCCTCACGCAAAACTGCCTGAAATTCCTAACGCAACGGACACCAACTCGTATTATGTCGACACCTACAAGTACATTGGGTAAATTTTTCCATGGCCTGGCCAGGCTTTATCGTGGTTTTCGCTCAATCATTCTTAACCTTTTATTTATCATAATTGTCCTGATTGTCATTGGCTCCATGATTGGTCAGCCTCCGCTTATTGTCGAGAAAGGCAGTGCCCTGTTAATAAACCCGCAAGGCACCCTCGTTGATCAGTTAACCTTTGTTGATCCGCTTAATGTCCTGATGTCTGACTCCCTTGGCAACGACGGTAGCGGAGAAGTCCTGCTGAGAGATTTGCTCACAGCTATTGAGCTTGCCGGAACAGACGACGACATTTCATCTATCGTGCTGGTGCTGAACAATCTCGGCGCAAGCGGATTGAGTAAATTACAGGAAGTTGGCGCGGCCCTTGACCAATTCCGCCAGAACGGCAAAAAAGTCTATGCTGTTGCAGACAATTACACTCAGGGGCAGTACTACCTGGCCAGTCATGCCGATGAAATCATACTCAACACCATGGGCAGTATCGCGCTGGAAGGCTTCAGCTCCTATCAATACTACTTTCGCGATGCTCTGGACAAGCTGGGTGTTGATGTCCATGTGTTTCGCGTGGGCGAGTATAAGTCTGCCGTAGAACCTTTCGAGCGTAATGACATGTCCGCAGAAGCACGCGAGGCCAACGCCAGATGGCTTGGCGATATGTGGCAGCTGTACATAAGTGATGTCAGTGCGGCACGGCAATTTGAGCCTGAATTTATCAATAACTTTATCAACAATCTGGATCAGCAGCTGGGCGAATTTAACGGGGATTTTTCTCAACTTGCCCTGGAACGCAATCTGGTTGACCAGCTTATGTCCCGCCAGGACGTAAACGACTATCTCAGGAATGAAATTGGTGCGACGGCTTCCGGTGAAAACTTTCTGTCCATTAATCTGAAAAATTATCTCGCCGCCCGTTTTGATCTGATTGAGCGTCTGCAAAAAAGTAATGACAAGGTCGCACTCATTGTCGCCAGCGGGCAAATTTATGATGGCCGCCGCAGTCCCGGTGAAATAGGTGGCGACTCGTTACAGGACCTGATTCGTCAGGCCAGGGAAAACGATGATATTAAAGCGGTAGTGCTGCGGGTCGACAGTCCGGGCGGTAGTGCCTTTGCCTCGGAAATCATTCGCAGTGAACTGGCCCGCCTGAAACGTGCCGGCAAACCCCTGGTAGTTTCCATGGGCAGCGTAGCGGCGTCAGGCGGTTACTGGATTGCTACGGCTGCAGATGAGATCTGGGCCAGTGAGAGTACTATCACCGGTTCTATCGGTATTTATGGTCTCTACCCTGCTTTCAATCAAAGCTTCGACAAACTGGGTATCAATACTGATGGCATCGGCACAACGCAGCTGGCCGGTGCTTTTTCTGTTGGCAGAGAGTTACCTGAACTTGCCGGCAATGTGATTCAGCTCAATCTGGAAGATGGTTATAACCGCTTTATTCGACTGGTGGCAGAAGCCAGGGGGATGACGCTGGAAGAAGTTGACAGCATTGCCAGGGGAAGAGTCTGGGCCGGACAGGATGCACTTGATCTTGGCCTGGTGGACAGCCTGGGCAATCTGGATCAGGCAATCGCTTCTGCGGCAAACCTGGCACAACTGGAAGACTTCGAGGTTCAGCTAATAGAGCAGACGCTGTCGCCAGGCCAGCAACTTATCCAGGACATTGCTGACAGTGTTGCAATAAGACCTTTGCTGGGCAGCAAGCCTGCCAGCAATCCTGAATCCGCAATCTCGTCGTTTTACCGTTCACTGAATAAAAACCTGCAGTCATTGCTAAATTTTAATGACCCTGACGGACTTTACCTGCAATGCCAGGAATGTCTGCCCATGCTTTCACCCTGAATTGAAACAACTGCAAAAGCGCTTACCAGTCCATTACCTTTTTAACAAAGGGAATGGTCAGGCGACGCTTTTCAGCAAGTGATAACTGATCAAGTTTATCCAGCACGGTGAGCAGACTCTGCAAATCCCGCGAGTGCCGCATATAGATATATTGCAGCACCTCCGTTTCAAGGGGCATATGCTTTTCCCTGGCACGTCGATCCAGCGCTGATACTTTTTCTTCATCGTTCAGTTCGTGTAACTGATAAATCACTCCCCATGACATTCTTGAGGCCAGGTCAGGCAGGGAAAAAGGCAAACCACGGGGAGCGTTTTCTGCACTTACCAACAGCTTCACGCCCTGCTCCCGGGAACGATTGAAAAATTCAAACAGACTCAGTTCCCAATCCTTATCACCGATGACGCTGTCAAAATCATCAAGGCAAATCACATCCATATGATGCAGACTGCCAAACACCTCTGGACCAAACAGCTTGATTTTCTGCATCGGTAAATACAGGTACTGCAAAGACTGGCCTTCATTGGTTTCCTGTAAATTTCTATTGGTCATGTCATTGGCATGGCAAAGAGCCTGTAATAGATGACTCTTTCCGACCCCCTTATTGCCCCAGATAAAGGTAATCACATCGTTATGGGAAGAAAAGTTTTTCACTAATTCCAGTAGCTCTGCATTTTTATCAGATACCAGAAAATTGGAAAAAGAAAAGTTTTCCGAAACGGAGAAGTCGAAAGGTAACTGGGGGGAAAAATGCATGGGCTTGCTGGTTAATTATTCCACTGGTAACTCATATAAACCTGGTTCTCATCCCTGATGAGCTCATCAAGAGGCTCAAGTGTCCGGCTCAGCGCAATGGTTTCTACCAACTGTCTTATCTGACCACCGGTGGACAAGCGCAGCATTATAGTCTGGTTTTCCACCGCCGCTACCTGGTAATCATTGACATCAGTGAGGTTGGCAACGTACGCCAGCAAAGCGGCATAATCCTCGGCACTTTTAATTCCTTCCACGGTGAGACTGACCTGTATATTACTGTCAGTGCCGGACAAAAGAACGGCATAGTAGGCAGAGATTTCATCCGTCGCCAGAGACACACTTTGCCTGATAAAAGACTGCTGTGTTTGTTCAAAGGTTTCCAGTTCAAAAATCTGATCCCTGAACAGGTAATTACTTTTTCCCAACACCTCGCCGGACAAGGTCCTGAACAGCCGAATCACCAGTACACTTTCACTCTGGTATCGCTGTGATGCCTGTAACAGCTTTTCTGTATCCATGTCCCAGACATCATTGGCCGATACCGCACGCATATCCTCAAAGTCCAGAATGGGTAATCTTAGGGGCAAGCCTCTGTCGCGCGCCTCGCTTTCCAGCACACTGATAATTTCGGTAAATCCATTACTGCTGGCACCAACCAGCTGGCGCGCACCCAGTTCATCCTGGGCAACCAGCCAGACCAGGGTATACGGCCTGTTACCCGGCCACAGGGGAATATTGGCAGCTTCCAGCAGACTCAGAACTTCGGGTTCAAAAAAGGTAACACTCAGTTCAACCCTCTGGGCACTCTGGGCAGCATCGCCGGCCCGAACAGTATTGGCTGGCGCTGGTAAGCTCTGCACAGAATCAGAAATACTGCGATAGGACCAGGTGTCCACATAGTCATCGGCATTATTCAAGGCCCGACGCACTTCAGGCAGTGTTAATACCGCAGTATTGCCGGTAACCTTGATAAGTACCTGTCTGAAGACATCGGTAAAGGCAGTGAGGCGTTCGCGTTCATTATTGCGCGATTCCACGAGCACCGTCCCCTGATACAGATCTTCCACTTCAACGGCCAGTGCAGTGTCAATCTGGAAAAGAAGGAAAATAAATAGTACGGACGAAAGCAGGCAAAGCACCCTTGAGAAAAGCTGCGAAAGGTAAATTTTTACTGAAAAATCAAGGCACTTCATTGGGCGCAATCATAACTGATAACTGGACGAACAACCATGAGTTCACTACCATAATCATTGACCCGGGGAACATCCGGGAAACTTTGCTTTCCAATAGATAATGAGACGAAATAGTTTGCTCAGTTTAACCAGCCGTCCCCTGTTATTTTTCAGGTTACCAAGGCACTCTCTTTTTGGGGTGATCATGCTGATCATCCTGCCATACTCTCTTGAGGCCGAGCCAGCGCCCCCGTCCCCCTTTACTGCAGAATACGAAGCTCAATATGGCGGCTTCAAGGCCAAGGCTGAACGGTCCCTTGAGATTAGCGACAGTGGCCAGGTTGAAATGAATACCCAGCTCAGGCTGAAATTGCTGGGGAAGACATTAAGCACCATCAAGGAACAAAGTATTCTCGACCCGGATGCCCTCACCGGCGAGTTAAAACCTGCTGCCTATTCATTTATTCAAACCGGACTCGGCAAACGTAGCCGATATATATCTTTTGACTGGGAAAATGGTCAGGCAAATGCAGATATTGGCAGTGACCGCTTTGAAATACCTCTGGAATTCGCTGTCGCAGATAATCTTTCTACCTATCTGGAGTTGCGAAATCACTTAATGGCCGGCGAGAAGGACATAATTTTTCCGGCTATCGACAAGGGAGAGCTGGAACAGTACCACTTCAAGGTAATCGGAGAAGAGGACGTTAAAACCTCTTTAGGGCTATTGCGGACCGTCAAGGTTGAGAGAGTCAGGGAACCCGGGAGTAATCGCTCAACCATTATATGGCTTGCCCTGGACTGGGACTATTTACTGGTCAAGCTCGAGCAACAGGAAAAAGATTCCCGAGGGATCAGGCTGGAACTGAAAAATGCCTCCGTTAAGGGAGATTCCGTCACAGGAAAAAACCAGGAGACGCTTTAATTTATTCTGGTGTTTTCAGCTGAACACCGTAAGCAACCTGCGCTCAAATCAGGGAACTGATATTGAGCTGTTTCATTCCTGCAGCATTGAGGTGCCTTCGAGTAACTGCAGATCCTGCGGCTCATCAATGTCATTCAGCGTTTCCAGTTCACGGCACTGCAAACCAAGCGCGTTAATACGTTCCCGGGTCTGCTTCAGGACCGCAGCACTGCCCCACTCTATACCCTGAAATATTTCCTGTTGTGAGCGCTTCAATCCCACCAACACATAGCCACCATCCATTGCCGGACCAAGCACCACATCTGCACCCTCTTCCAGGGCAACAAAAGCACGCTCAAAATAGTCATGACTGTATTGTGGGCAATCACACCCGATCAGAATTGCAGTGTCATGCTGGCTCAATGCATGGTCCAGGGCATGACTCATGCGCAGGCCAAGATCATCTCCCGATTGCTGAAAAGCCAGTCCTTCGAACACACTGAAATCTTTATGATCGGGATCGCCATCCACCCATAATTGGGCATTGGCCTTCGTGTACTGATTAATCAGTGTGATCTGTTTTTCCAGCATGCGGCGATAAAGCACCAGTGTGCCTTCAATGCCAAGTGCAGATTCAAGACGGGTTTTAACCTGTCCTGCAACAGGCTGCCTGGCAAAAAGGATCAGGCACCTGGCCTGGGAATCCGGCTGCGCAGGAGTATTCATTTTTCAGGATCTGTCATCGGCGCTGCAGGATAATAAATTGCGGCAAGCCGTTCCGGGTTAACGCCAAGGAAAAACCCCAGCCGTAAACCCCACATCAACAGGACCGTTTTCATAACACCCTGGCTATGCCAGCGCCTTGCAGAGGTTTGTAATTTTGAACGCAAACAAACCGGCCAGGAAAGCTTGCGCAAGGATTTACTCAACGCAACATCCTCCATCAGCGGTATAGGTCTAAACCCCCTCACCCCATGAAACGAATCATGTCGAGCAAAAATGCCCTGGTCCCCAGTAGCCACGCCAGACAGCCTGCTACGCAGATTCATCATGGCGGCAATAATCCTGTAGGCAATACCGGATTGATCAAAACGCACATCAAAACGCCCCCAGTGTTTGTCCTTGTCAGACAAGGCCCGAACAATTATTTCTGGCGCATCATCCGGAACCCGGGAATCAGCATGCAAAAACCAGAGGATATTATGTCTGGCATTTTCAGCACCAAGATTCATTTGTCGTCCGCGACCGGTACCGGTCATCAGGATTCGATCAACCAGTGCTCTGGAATAGGAAACCGAGGCATCGGCACTGCCGCCATCAATCAGTAATACTTCATGGCCTTGCTGGCGAAAAACCTGCAAAGTGGGCAACAGGGTTTTCAGTGCTTCAACATCGTTGAGCACGGGAATAATAATAGTGATGTTTTCATCAGACATGGGAGGGTTCGACTGGCTAAAGGCCTAGTCGTTCAGCGCGCCGCCACAGCTACTACCCTGACCGGCGGTGCAGCCATAGCAGTGTTCACCAACCGCAATCATATTGTTTTCGAGGTCTTCATCCAGCAGTTCTTTAAGATGCGGTCTGGGTTTGGTGCTGGCCAGCAATGGCATTTTCAGCATCTGGTTAAAATCACAATCATAGACATAGCCCATGTAATCAACGCTGAGCAAGGTGCGGCACATGACCGTGTCCAGGTTGCTCGCTGAATAATTGTCTCTCAGGATACCCATGTATTTATTGTAGAGCCCCTTGGACAATAACATGCCGCCAAAACGGCTGATGGGCATATTGGTAATAGTGAAAAGCTGATTAAAGTCTATGTCGAACTGTTGTTTGAGGATACGTTTGTAGTCTGCTTCCAGTCCTGACTGCTCAGGTGGCAGATTCAGATCAATGGGATTGTATACAAGATTCAACTTCAGATTGTCCTGCACGCCATAGCCAAGACTGTTGAGTAATTTCAATGCTTCAATACTGCCGTTGTAAATTCCCTTGCCACGCTGCTTTTCTACATTTTCCTCCAGATAACACGGCAGGGATGCGGTGATAGTCACCTGCTGGTCTGCCAGAAACTGCGCCAGATCCTCATAGCCGGGTTCCAGCAGTATCATCAGGTTACAGCGATCTATCACTTCCACATCCAACTTTCTGGCTTCAGTAACCAGATAACGGAAATGCGGATTCATTTCCGGCGCCCCACCGGTCAGGTCAAGAATGCGAATGGATTTTTTCCTGACATATTCCAGTACCACGTCCACCATTTCCCGCGACATCAGTTCCTTGCGTTTGGGGCCGGCATTGACATGGCAATGGGTACAGCTCAGGTTGCACAGATACCCCAGATTTACCTGCAGGGTTTCAAGACGGGCCCGGGTAATGTGGGGAAAGTCTGTTTCAAGTAACAATGGCCTTGTGTCCAGCATGGTTTTTAGCCTGATAATTATTTAAACAAGAAGACCTGTCATCAGGAGAAAACTTCCTGAGCGGCAAGATGGACAAAAATTTAACCGCGTCAATTGTACGATATTGTGATTGTACACAATACCTGTAAGGTAAAGACCTGCCAGGTAAAATTAATGACGGTTTGCTGATCTTAAGTGTGATACCCGTTCGTATATAATTGTATTGTTTTCCATTGGTTTATTTTTAATTTTTCCGTTTTTTATTTTTTGCCCGTTTGATTTCAACGCGGAACCTTCAACCCGAAGGCTTACAACGCTAGAATACCAACCATGAATACTGCACTTGATTTGAAAAAACTTGAAGCTCTGGAAATTGATTCTTCCTTTATCAATTCACTGCCCGGTGACCCTGTTACTGAAAACTATACCCGACAGGTTGCCGGGGCCTGCTATTCCCATGTCAATCCGGAGTCCTTCCCTCAAGCCAGTCTGATTGCCTACTCCGGCGAGATGGCAGAAACTCTTGGCCTGGACCCCCGGGAATGTGAAAGTGAAATTTTTACCCAGGTCTTCAGCGGTACCCGTTTACTGGATTCCATGCGCCCCTATGCCTGTTGTTATGGCGGCCATCAGTTTGGTAACTGGGCCGGTCAACTGGGTGACGGACGCGCCATCAATCTGGGTGATTTGCAGGCCCCGGATGGCAAATTATGGACATTGCAACTCAAGGGAGCCGGACCAACCCCCTATTCCCGCAGCGCGGATGGACTGGCTGTGCTCAGATCCTCGGTAAGGGAATTCCTGTGCAGCGAAGCCATGCATCATCTGGGGGTACCGACAACACGGGCACTCAGCCTGATTGCAAGCGGTGAACAGGTGGTCCGGGACATGTTCTATGATGGCCACCCGAAAAAGGAACCCGGCGCCGTGGTATGCAGGGTTTCGCCTTCCTTTACGCGCTTTGGCAGCTTCGAGATATTTTCTGCCCGCAAGGATACCCAGACCCTGAAAACACTGGCCGATTACACAATAACGCGCAGCTTTCCTCATCTGGGTAATCCGGACAAAGCGGTATACCTGCAATGGTTTCGTGAAGTCTGCCAGTCAACCGCGACCATGATTATTCACTGGATGCGGGTTGGCTTTGTGCATGGGGTAATGAATACAGACAACATGTCCGTACTTGGGCTGACCATAGATTACGGCCCCTATGGCTGGCTTGAAGATTACGACCCCGACTGGACCCCCAATACCACAGACGCCGAAGGCAGACGTTACCGCTTCGGCAATCAGCCCATGATTGCGCTGTGGAACCTGGTGCAATTTGCCAATGCTATTTATCCCTTGATCGAGGACGTTGAGCCGCTGGAAGAAATACTGCAGGAATACAAGGACAGCTATGAAAAAGGCTGGCTGGACATGATGCGCAGCAAACTCGGTTTCCAGGAATCTTTTGCAGATGATGAAGCACTGATTTTGAATCTGATAGAAACCTTTGCGCTTGCCGAAACAGATATGACACTGTTTTTCCGGCAGTTGGCGGAAATATCATCAGACAGCGATGCGGTGGCGGCACTGCAAACACTTGAGAAAGCATTCTATATGCCAGAGCTTACCGTTGAGGCAGAGCAAGGCTTTACCGCATGGCTGCAAAAATATCTGGAAAGACTGGGTAAAGAGACCCGCAGTGATGAAGCACGAAAAGAAGCCATGAACGAAGTGAACCCGCTTTACGTGCTGAGAAATTACCTGGCCCAGCTGGCAATAGATAAATCCGAACAAGGGGATCACAGCATGATCCAGGAATTACTTGAAGTTTTACAATCGCCTTATACCTTTCAGGAAGGCAAGGATCATCTGGCAGAGAAACGTCCGGACTGGGCCAGAACCCGGGCCGGCTGTTCCATGCTGTCATGCAGTTCCTGATGCGGGCTTTATGATGCCCGCGTCCTTTTGCCGAAAAACAGCAGAAAAAGTGAAACAGTTTATTTTGGCGCTCCGGGCAGGATTCGAACCTGCGACCTGCCCCTTAGGAGGGGGCCGCGCTATCCAGCTGTGCCACCGGAGCGTGATGAAGGCACGAGTCTTAGCGGGCGAGAATGTTATCACAGCCCGAATCCCCTGCGTACTCCTGATATTCGATTGATTGCAGTTACCGGCATCAGACTATCCAGCGGGAAATCCGTGAACTCAGTTTTACGACCCTGAGAAATAAGGGGTTATTTATAAATAGGTGATTTAGTGTGCCAATAACGTCAAATTCTTTCTGATTTTTTTCTGCTAATTTATTAATATCAACGTATCATTTTATTCTTCCAACACGTCAAAAAAGAGTTACATGTCTGCAACTATTATTCCCTTTGAGTTACCCAAAAATGAAGCGGTGATGTCGGTCCACAGTGTTATTCCGGAGACCGCCATGACAGCGCAGATGCTTGGCACCGAGCGTGAAAGCCATGCCGTGCAGGTCAGTGCCGATGGACTGATGCTGACGGTGGGCTATTCCATCATGGAGGCCAGTGAGGTCTGGATTACCAATCGCAAGGGACAGACCTCGGAAGGTATTATCCTTGCCCATGATTATGACTCAGGGCTGGCACTGATTAGACCCGCCACCTCTCTGGGCACTAATTTCCTTGAAACCGATAAGGCCTCCACGGTAAATGTTGCCGACAGAGTCAGTATCGTGACCAGTGAAAATACCAAAGCCATGGAGGCTGTCATTTTTGCCAGGGAGCAGTACGCCGGCCGTTGGGAGTATCTGCTTGAAGATGCTTTTTATACCGTGCCCTTATGCGAGCACTGGTCTGGCGCGGGTCTACTGAACAGCGAAGGCAAACTTTGCGGTATCGGCTCTCTCGCACTGGGTCTGAAAGGTCCTGCTGGCGACATTGTGCCGGGCAATCTTTTTATTCCGGTTGACCTGGTAATCCCCCACCTTGAACACATGAGCAGTCATGGCAAAAAACCGGGCGCCTTACGCCCCTGGCTTGGCACACTGATTGAAGAACATGATACTGAACTTTGTGTTGTGGGCCTCTATATGGGTGCACCTGCCGCCATGGCCGGGATTCGAACCGGTGACATTATCCTTTCCGTTGCTGATCAGCCGGTTTCCTCAATGGCCGGATTTTTTCGTACCCTCTGGCAATTTGGTCCGGCAGGCACACGCATACCATTAACAGTGAAAGCGGGAAACGATGACGAAACCATCAAGGATGTCATTCTTGATACTATCGATCGCGACAGTTTTTTTATTCAGCAATCACAAAATATGCTGAACTAATCCGGAGTAAGCTATGCGTTTGATGTCCTGGAATGTGAATGGAATTCGGGCTGCGGTCAGCAAGGGGTTCATCCCCGCCGTCACCGATCTCAAGTGTGATGTGATTTGCCTGCAGGAAACCAAGGCCCAGGATGATCAGGTTATCACTGCTCTGGAAGGGCTTGAGGGTTTCCACATCTACCCAAATTCCGCGGCAAAAAAGGGCTATTCCGGCACCGCCATCCTGACCAGAACCAGGCCTGTTTCTGTCACTAATGACATGGGTATTGAAATACACGACCAGGAAGGTCGTGTCATTTGCGCAGAATATCCGGATTTTTTCCTGGTCACCGTCTATACCCCCAATTCAGGCAACGGCCTGAAACGTCTGGAATATCGCGAACACTGGGATCGGGACTTTCTGTCCTACCTGTTGAGCCTTGAAAAACACAAACCGGTGATTGTGTGCGGCGATCTCAACGTTGCCCACAGAGACATCGATCTGGCCAGGCCAAAACCCAACTACAACAAGACTGCAGGGTATACCCAAAAAGAAATAGATGGACTGGACAAGCTCACAGCAGCCAGTTTCATTGACACGTTTCGACACCTGCACCCGGACACCATCAAATACAGCTGGTGGAGTTACCGGGCTGGCGCCAGGGGCAATAATATTGGCTGGCGGATTGATTATTTTCTCAGCTCCACTGCCTTGGCTGAAAAGATCAGTAAGGCAGAAATCCATAACCAGATAATTGGTTCAGATCACTGCCCGGTGCTGCTGGAAATAGAGGTGTAAATACTGACTGAAAAAAGGTCCCGTAAAGCCGTGGTCTGGTTTCAGTAAAGGTTGTAATTTACTGCGGTGTTCCCTGCAACGCGCCCAGCCCACCCAATGCAGAGCCTGCGCCATTGGTCAAGGCAAATCCCGTCACAAAGCCATTACTTCCTGTAAATGCGCCCACCATGGTGCCATTAATACCATTGGTAAAGCCTCCCATGCTGGCGGTAGAGCCACTAACACTTCCGCTGAAGGACGTCGCCCAGTTCTCACTACCGACCGATGCGTTGAAAGAACCATTGCTGATGTTGCCCGAGTTCAGGTTTACATCAAAACCTATCGACAGCCCTGTCAGGTTACCCGCAGTGCCAGAACCACTGAATTGACCATTACTGGCAAAACGCCAACGGCCAGAGGTTGAACGCATGGCCGCCATGTCTGCAGGTTGATTTACCGAAAATGCAGTAATGGCGACATTTGAATTCGCTTGTATTGAAGCCACACCGGGAATGGACCAGGATCCCCAACCAGCACCCAAATTCAGGGTTGTAGACCCGGGAGCGGGGTTTCCACTGGAACTGTTTCCATTTCCATTATTAGAATTCCC
>CBFICR010000019.1:0-51496 GCA_965661105.1 Pseudohongiellaceae bacterium
TAACGGTCCGAGTTCTGAGAATAATTTTTGGCTTTGTCTCACCAGAATCAGCTTCCATCAGGGCCTGCATTGCATTTCGTACAATGTTGAGTACGGCCTGGATTAATTGCCCCAGGTCTCCGGTTATTTCAGGAATGCTGGGATCGTAATCTTTTTCCAGTTCAATTGAGCCTCTGGTTTCTGCAATCACCAGGTTGTAAACACGTTCAAGCACCTCGTGGATATTCAATTTCTGTAATGCCGGTTTCTGGTACTGGCCGGTAAGCCTGTCTATCAACCCAACAAGGCGGTCAGCTTCCTCGATAATCACATTGGTATAATCTTTCAGGTTGTTGTCTGTAAGCTCTTCAGCAAGTAGCTGGGCAGCGCCGCGAATTCCCCCGATGGGGTTTTTAATTTCATGCCCCAGGCCTCTCACCAGGCCCAGTGTGGTTTCATGATTGGAGATCAGCATTTCCTTGCGGGAGATATTGTAGGAACGATCAAGTTCCTGGATCTCGAGCATGATGTAGGTGTCATTTTCGTAGATTAGCCGGCTGGCAGAATAGTCTACTGTCATTCGGTTGGTATTTGCCTTAACCAGTTTTACCTTTCTGGCAATAAAGGTAACGCCGTTGTCCTTAACATTTTTAAGCGATTTAATAAGCTCCTTTACATTGATCAGAACATCGCCGATAAAAGAGTTATGGCTGTGTTTGTCACTGGTTTCCAGCAACGCTTCAGCAGCGGGGTTTATATAAATAACGTGCAGGTCCTTATCCAGCAAAATTATTGCCGTTGTCAGGTTGTCCAGCAAGCTGGTATTAAGGTTGTCTGTGTTCAATTTCAGTGCAAGCCTGTTAGGGATAAGTCCAGCATTCATAATCCATCATCTCAATTACTCAGGCATATACCCATTAAGACTTTGGTCATTGCAAATAGCGCACCAACTCATAACTAATTGAAATATAAAGATATAAGAGGATTCTTAAAAAATATATGCACTATTATAGTGCATGGAGAAATTTTTAACCCGAAATAACGCCCCAATTTAATGCAAAAGTAAAAAACAGACCTTTGAGACGCCTTTGCCTGATTTATATATAATCCCCGCCCCTGGATTCCTGAAGTAGCAAGCACCCTGTTGATATGAATTACCTGATCAAATATTCACCGGAAATGATTATAAAAAGTCGTCCGGTCAGAAAAAGCCTTGCCAAACAATTGAGAAGGAATCTCGGCAAACAACTGAGGCGCTTATCCGAGGACATAGAGGTTCTGGGAGGCTGGGATCACATAGAAGTAATGCTACCGGCAAATCATCAGCATCTTCAGCCTCAGGTAGAACAGGTACTGGCTTCGACCCAGGGCATCTGCTTTTTTGGGCGAGTCCGGGTTCATAAAGTAGAAACCCTTGAGGAAATTCTTGAGCATACTTTGCCGGTATTCCGGAACAGGCTTGCCGGTAAAACCTTTGCCGTACGTTGCCGACGTATTGGTTCACATGCTTTTAATTCGATGGATGTTGAAAAGTTCGTTGGCAGTGGTCTTATCCAGAAAACACAGGCGGCTGGCGTCAACCTTTCCCAACCAGACATCACCGTTAAACTGGAAATCCGCAGTGATGCTCTTTACGTCGTAGAGGAAAACAGGCCTGGACTTTCCGGCTTTCCGCTAGGCACCCAGGATGGTGTTTTGTCGTTAGTGTCAGGAGGCTTCGATTCTTCAGTATCCAGTTACCTGACAATGAGAAGAGGGCTGATTACGCATTTCTGCTTCTTCAATCTGGGTGGCAAGGCACATGAGGTAGCAGTCAAGGAAGTGGCTCTTTACCTGTGGATGCGCTTTGGCTCGACACATCCGGTCAAATTCGTCACAGTGCCTTTTGAAGAAGTTGTCGCCGAGATACTGGAAAAAGTAGACAATTCGCAGATGGGGGTTGTACTTAAACGAATGATGTTACGCGCCGCTTCCCGGGTAGCGCAGAAGCTGGGTCTGGAAGCCATTGTCACCGGTGAAAGCATTGCGCAGGTTAGCAGTCAGACACTAGCCAATCTGTCAGTCATCGACAAGGTCACCGATGTGCTGACGCTAAGACCTCTGGCTATGATGGAAAAACAGGATATTGTCGATATCGCCAGGAAAATCGGGACAGAGGAGTTTTCGGCGGTTATTCCCGAATATTGTGGTGTTATTTCCGTGAAGCCCACTACCCGGGCAAGAATGCATAAAATAGAAAAACAGGAAAGCCGTTTTGATTTTTCGATTCTGGATAAAGCACTCGCCAATAGTGTCAGAGAGAGTATCCACAAGCTGGATCTGGATAGAGGGGCATATAATGGTGACATACGCATAGCCGCGCAGCTCAAGCCTGATGATATTGTGCTTGATATCAGGCATCCCGATGAAGAGGAGCAGCATCCACTGATAATTCCCGGGAATACTGTGGAAAAACTGCCTTTCTATAAACTCAACTCCCGGTTTCCTGAAAAGCCCCGAGAAGCGGTATATTTGCTTTATTGCGGAAAAGGCATCATGAGTAAGCTCCACGCATCCTATTTAAGAGATGAGGGGTTTAAAAATGTAGGGGTGTATCTGCCTCAATAAAGCGATATAAGTCTTAATAAGGAGGCCTGGGCTGCTAATACTGTCACCAGCTTTTGGCTCTTTATGTGCCTGGTCATGTATTGAGAGTCATTTCTTCTTTGTGTGTAGTAGCAACAACTAAATCCTTACCAAGTCTGTAAGAAACTGTATAATCGCGGCTTTTCGCGAATTCCGGATACTCCATTGATAGAAAAAATCAGAAATATAGCCATTATTGCCCATGTTGACCACGGTAAAACGACTCTCGTTGATAAGCTGTTACAGCAATCCGGGACCTTAAACTCGCGCGGGCCAGAAGTTAAGCGCGTGATGGATTCCAATGACCAGGAAAAGGAACGTGGTATCACGATTCTGGCCAAGAATACCGCAGTGAGCTGGCAGGACTATCGCATTAATATTGTAGATACGCCGGGGCACGCTGATTTTGGTGGTGAAGTGGAACGGGTTTTATCCATGGTCGACAGTGTTCTGTTGCTGGTTGATGCGGTGGAAGGTCCCATGCCGCAGACACGATTTGTCACCCAGAAAGCCTTTGCCCGTGGTTTGCGTCCCATCGTGGTCATTAACAAGATTGACCGTGATGGTGCCAGACCTGACTGGGTACTCAATGAGGTGTTTGATTTATTTGATCGTCTGGGTGCCACAGAAGAGCAGCTGGATTTCCCCATTATTTATGCCTCCGCACTGGAAGGTAAGGCCGGTCTTGAAGCGGATCAGTTGGAAGACAACATGGATAGTCTTTTCAAACTGATTGTAGACGAGGTGCCTGCGCCAGATGTCGATGCCCAGGGTCCTTTTCAGATGCAGATAAGTGCTCTGGATTACAGCTCCTACGTGGGCGTTATCGGTGTAGGCCGAATCACGAGAGGCAAGGTAAAACTGAATATGCCGATTGTGGTGCTGGATCGTGAAGGCAAAAGCAGGAAAGCCAAGATCGGCCAGATCAAGACTTACATGGGACTTGAGCAGATTGATGCCACTGAAGCATCCGCCGGCGATATTATTTGCGTTACCGGAATCCCTGAATTGAACATCAGTGATACGCTCTGTGACCCGGATAAACCGGAAGCAATGACACCACTTAGCGTCGATGAACCAACAATCAGTATGACCTTCCAGGTCAATGATTCGCCTTTTGCAGGACTCGATGGAAAATATGTGACCACCCGAAATATCAAAGAGAGGCTGGAAAGAGAGTTGATTCATAATGTTGCCTTGCGTGTAGAGCCCGGTGACAGTGCGGAAAAATTCAAGGTTTCCGGTAGAGGCGAGTTACACCTGTCGGTGTTAATTGAGACTATGCGTCGCGAAGGTTTTGAGCTTGCCGTGTCGCGCCCTGAAGTGGTTATCAAGGAAATAGACGGTGAGATGCTGGAGCCATACGAAAACCTGGTGGTAGATGTTGAAGAAGAGCATCAGGGAGCCGTCATTGAAGAGTTGGGACTTCGTAAAGCAGAAATGATGGATATGACATCAGATGGCAGGGGACGAACCCGGGTCACATTCAATGTTCCAACACGCGGACTAATAGGCTTCAGGACACAGTTTCTTGGCATGACGTCGGGTTCAGGCATCATGACCCATGTATTTGACAAGTTCGGCCCCATCAAAAAAGGGGATATTGCATCGCGCAATAATGGCGTGCTGGTTTCCATGGTTAAAGGCAAGGCGCTGGGCTATTCGCTTTTCACTCTCCAGGAAAGAGGGCGACTTTTTATAGAGCCTAATAGTGAAGTGTATGAAGGCATGGTTATAGGACTGCACAGCCGTGAAAATGACCTGGCAGTGAATCCCACCAAAGGTAAACAATTGACGAACGTCAGGGCGTCGGGCACCGATGAGAATATTCTTCTTACGCCGCCGGTAAAACATAGCCTTGAACAGGCCATGGAATTTATTCAAAGGGATGAGCTGGTAGAAATCACGCCGAACCATATTCGTATTCGCAAGCAGTACCTGACAGAAAATGAGCGCAAGCGTCATAGTCGAGGCAGTGAGCTCAGATAAGTCCTAAGGAACCTCTGAATAAATATGCTGGCATTAATTCAACGGGTAACTGCCGCACAGGTTGAAATAGAGGGGCGCATTGCTGGTGCGATCGGCCAGGGGTTGCTGGTATTTCTCGGGGTTGAAAAAAATGACAGCCGGGAAGATGCCGATAAGTTATTAAGAAAAGTGCTGGCCTATCGTGTGTTTTCAGACGCTGATGAAAAAATGAATCTCAGCGTTAGCGATATTGCTGGTGGCTTGTTGGTGGTTTCGCAGTTTACGCTGGCCGCCGATACGCAGCGGGGGCTGCGTCCAAGTTTTTCCAGCGCCAAACCACCCGGGGAAGCCCTTGATTTATATAATTATTTCGTAGATCAAGCTGTGAGTAATCATGGTGAGGTGGCCACAGGGGAGTTTGCTGCGGATATGAAAGTAACTCTGACCAATGATGGCCCGGTAACCTTCATGCTTAATAGTTGAGCTGGCTTAAATAGTTAGCACAGGGCAGTTGATTCAGGATAGTTGCTGAATATTCTTCAACTTACTGACTGTTTTGGCGCTACTCAGCCCCTTCCTTTTTATCGTCAGTGTCATCAGTAGCATCGCTGCTTTCTACGTCAACTTCCTTATGTAAAATCCTGCCAGCGAAAACACCCACTTCAAATAACATCCACATGGGGATAGCTACAAAAGCCTGTGATAGTGGATCCTGTGGTGTGAGAAACATACCTGCAACAAAACAACCAATAATGATATATGGCCTTTTTTCCGCAAGTTTATTCGGTGTGGTGACACCGGAAAAAATTAGCAGCAGGGTGGCAATGGGTATTTCAAACACCAGGCCAAAGACCAGGAACAATGACAGGACAAAATCCAGATACTGGGTGATATCCGTCATAACGGCTACCGTTTCCGGCGCACTGTTTACAAAGAAGGCAAATACATAGTTAAAAACCAGATAGTACGCAAAGGCGATACCCAGATAAAAAAGTACCACGCTGGATAACAGAATAGGCATGGTGACCCTGATTTCATTTCTGTATAGCCCGGGAGATATAAAAGCCCAGGCTTGATGCAAAATGAAAGGCACGCCGAGAAACAGTGCGGCATAGATTGAGGTTTTAAAAGGAATCATAAAGGGTGAGGTAACTCCCGTTGCGATCATGTTTGATCCTTCCGGTAAAACATCACGCAGGGGTTGAGAGATGAAAATATAGAGATCGTTGCCGAACGGAAAGATACAAAGAAATAGCACAAGCACAACCAGAAGGCAGCGCAAAAGCCGGTCTCTCAATTCCACAAGGTGTGAGATCAGGGGCTGCTCTGTGTGTTCATCATCCTGCTTGGTTTGTTCGGTATCGGTCATTGCTGCAAATTATTTTTCAGTGTTGTCCGGCTTAACAGCACCGTTATCTTTCACATCAGATGTGGTAGGTGATGTAGGTGTAATAGGTGTTTGTGTTGTGCCCGTCCCCTTACTGGATTCCGGGCTTTGTGTATCGGATTGCTGTTTACCACTTTCATTATCTCTACTGCTATTTCCTGTTCTGTCCGGGGAGCTTGCTGGCGCTTTGTTGGCAGAAGCTGGTGAACTGCCGGTTGTGACAGACGGGTCATTGGTTGGCAGTTTTTCTATGGGATTAGCACTGTCTTCGAACTCAGATGCAGCAGAGTCCTGGGTCCCTGCAACACTGTCAGATAAGCCTTTTGTAATGTCGAGATCTTTCTTGATGGACTCTGCTTCACTTTTTACAGATTCAATAGAATTGGTGATTTGGGATTTGGTATTGTTGAACTTCTCCATGATGGCTTCGTTACGAAGCTGTCTGCGGATTTCGTCAGCACCGACTTCCTGCTCTATTTCCCTTTTTATATTATTAAAACTTCTGCGCAATCTGCCAATCCACAGACCCAGCGTTTTAATTGCGCCAGGCAAGCGATCAGGACCCAGAACAAGCAGGGCAACAACGCAAATAATTATTAGTTCAAAAAAACTGGGATCGAACATCTGAAACCGAATTCGGCTACACAATAGCAGCCTGTGGAGTTATGAGTATTAGAAAAAGCCGGTAATGAAATCAGGACTGCTTTTCGTCAGCAGTCTCTTCCACCTTTTCTGCTTTCACATCAAAGGTGTCATTTTCTTCTTCAATCTGAGGGGGTGAATCCTCAGACTTTTCGTCACCATCCTCTTTCATGGCGCTCTTGAATCCTTTCAGTGCACCGCCAAGATCAGAGCCAATATTTTTTAGTTTCTTGGTGCCAAATACCAAAATCACAATGCCCAAGATAATAAGCAGTTGTGTGACACTTATTCCGCCAAGTCCCATGATTACCTCCTAAAACCTTAATGTTAGTACTACTAACCTAATCGGGCGATTATTGTAACAGAAGGCCCCTGTGATTAAGTATTGAATTCATTCGGTCGTCTTTCCGATATTTATCAGCTATTTATCAGTTATCCATAGACCCTGGAAATGCTGTTGTTCAGCGGTTTCAGGGTATTTTAAGCCTATCCTCGGGACGCTTTCTCGTCCAGGCCGCTGACACCAAAGCGCCTTTCAAGCTCTGCCAGCACGGCGTCAGGGCCGGTCTCAAGCTTTGCCAGCATGACCAGAGTATGAAACCACAGGTCAGCAGTTTCATATATGACATGATCCAGTTCGCCGTTGACCTCTGCCTCTCTGGCTGCCTCAATAGTTTCTTCTGCTTCCTCCGCCACCTTGGCGAGAATCTTTTCCAGTCCCTTGTGGTGTAACTGGGCTACATAGGATGAATCGGGTGCAGCTGATTTACGCTCTTCTATAATAGCGGCCAGTTTCTGCAAGGTGTCGCTCATGATAATCTCGCTCCCATTAACGATATATGTCGTCCGGGTTTTTAAGCACTGGTGCATTTTCTACCCATTGACCATTTTCCAGAGTCAGGAAGTAGCAGCTCTCCCTCCCGGTATGGCAGGCAATTCCGCCCAGTTGCTCAACACGAAAAATAATGCAGTCCTTGTCACAATCCAGATAAATACCATGCAGTACCTGTACATGACCGGATTCTTCACCTTTGCGCCAGAGTTTCTGTCGCGAGCGGGACCAGTACACAGCCCTGTTTTCCTCTACGGTCAGCGCCAGGGACTCGCGGTTAATCCAGGCCTGCATTAGTACGCGTCCGCTCTCCCAGTCCTGGGCTATGGCCGGTATCAGGCCATCATCGTTCCAATTAATCTGGTCTAACCAGTCAACACTCATGATTACTGCTCATTAATTTCAGGCGCCAAGAATACTCTATTTTGGGGTCGAAAGTCAGAATTCAAGGTGCTTGAAGCGCAATACCGGTATCAGCGCTGGCATATTGCTATCGTGTTGTTATTTTTGACGAAGCACCAGCAGTGCGATACCGGCAGTAGCCAGAATCAGGCTGGTCAAGTGCATATGTGCAAGCAAATCAGCCAGTGTCGGGTGCAATGAAATACTGGCGGCTATCAACGCGGCCACACCGAAAAATGTATAGCGACGTGATTGTTGTTGCTTGCGCCGCACTTCCTGCTTTCGGGCTTCGAGCTCCATTGTTTCACGATAGCTTCTGGCAAGCTTTAGTTCCTGCAGGGTTTCAAAGATCAGCTCCGGAATTTCAGGTAGCTGTTCCAGCCATTGGGGCAGTTTCTCGGTGATCTTTTTCAAATTACTAATGGGAGAAAGTCGTTCCCGTTGCCAGTTCTCCAGAAATGGGAGAGCATTTTCCCAAAGATCAAGCTCGGGATAGAGTTGTTTTCCCAGGCCTTCTACATTGAGCAGGGTTTTTTGCAGCAATACCAGTGAAGGCTGAACTTCCATATTAAAGCGGCTGGCGGTGCGAAATAATTGCAACAACAGCATGCCAAAGGAAATATCTTTTAGTGGTTTCTCAAAGATGGGTTCACAAACGCTGCGCATTGTCGCTTCGAATGCATTGACTGGCGTGTTGGGGGGTACCCAGCCACACTCCACATGAAGCTCGGCTACCTTGCGATAATCCCGCTTGAAAATAGCCAGCAGATTGCGTGCCAGATAGTATTGGTCATCCTTGCTGAGAGTACCGATTATCGCGCAATCCAGTGCAATATACTGGGGCTTTTCCGGGTGCTCCCTGGAGACATAGACATTTCCCGGGTGCATGTCTGCATGGAAAAAGCTGTGATCGAATACCTGGGTAAAGAAAATTTCCACCCCGCGTTCTGCCAGAACCTTCAGATCAATTCCGGCAGCTTTTAACTCCTCTACCTGGCTGACAGGAATCCCATAAATTCGTTCCATAACCAGCACGTTAATACTGCAATAGTCCCAGTAGACTTTTGGCACATACAGCAAGTCAGAGTCTTCAAAATTTCTTGCCAGCTGGGTTCCATTGGCGCCTTCAGACATCAGGTTTAATTCATCATGAATAATATATTCATAGTCCTTAACTACCTCTACAGCCCGCAGTCGTTTGCCCTGATCAATATTGTTTTCTACAAACACAGCGACACTTTTTAGCAGAGCGATGTCCTGGGTAATAATTTTTTCTATGCCTGGACGGACAACCTTGACGACGACATCTTCACCGGTTTTCAGGGTGGCAGTATGTACCTGGGCAACAGAAGCAGATGCCAGCGGAGTCGGTGAGAATTCTGCAAACTGATTGTCTATGGAATCGTTTAGTGCTTTTTCGATCAGGGCAATTGCTTGCTGTTCCGGAAATGGCGCAACATTATCCTGAAGGATAGCCAATTCGTCTGCGATATCCCCAGGAACCATATCGCGGCGTGTGGAAAGTAGCTGGCCAAACTTGATGAATATGGGCCCAAGTTCCTGCAGGGCCAGGCGTAATCTTTTACCACGACTTAAAGTGTCAATGTTGGAAACAGCGGGCAGGGGCAGACCAAGCAGCATGGAAAGCAGTTTTGCCTGCTCCAGGCTGTCAAATAATTCTCCGAGGCGGTAGCGATTAGCTACCCGGTAGATTTTCAGTAGTCTTAAAAACCTGGTCACAAGTATTGAATGGATCCGGACTTTGCAGGGGCGGCAACAATATCACTATTCATAATGCCAGTAAAATCAAAGGGCTTGGTAAATTTGCAGGGTTGGCAAAGTCTGCCTGAACTCAACAGTCGGTATTCCTGAAAAGGGGCTTGCCAGTTGTTATTTACGGGATCCTGATGTTTCAGATTCTTTTTTGGGTGGCCCATACTTCGGGTACAGGAATAGCTGTTAAACCCGGTGCTTACAGGTTAACAGTCTGTAGCTGATTCGGATTGAAGTTTTAAGGCTCTGGCGTTTAGTCGATCAACCCGAAGGCGCAGCGCATCAACTGACTTATAAAAGTCTTTGAATTCTGAGGTGGATGGAAACAGTCTGGCTTCTTCATGCAGATAGTTATCTATATCTTCATGCAGATTGTGCCGGGTCTTTTTTGCAAACTGGCTTGCCGAATGAATGCTGTCATGGGCAAACTGGGTAGGGATGTCGCCAATGTATTTACTCAACTGGTATTCCCAGTCAATATCGAGATTCTGTAATATTTTCTGGAACTTTGTCAGCAGTCCTGCGTCGCCGGTAATAATTATGCCATCTTGTTTCAGGCTGGAAGTGTCTCTTGTTAGCAGTAATTTTATTAATGCCGAAGCGTTTCCTGCAATCGTTATATCAGACTGCAATGCTTCATTGCCGGAAAGAGACAGGTACTGATCACATACCAGCACATTCAGTAGCAGGTCAGGTGACTGGCAGCGAATACTCATACATTTTCCTGATAGCATTGCAATTTGCTTGCGCGTTGCCGGGTCGAGGGACAAAGCCTGATTCAGGCCTGTCTCAATGATCGAATAGATAGTTGATTGGAATAAGCTGTTCACTATAAAGAGCCGTCGGCTATCGGCTTGTGGGTTTATGGCCGACATGAATTGCGCAAATACCGCCCATTACATTGTGATATTCACATTTTTCAAAGCCAGCCTCTTGCATCATCTGCTTCAGGGTTTCCTGATCGGGATGCATGCGAATGGATTCGACCAGGTACTGATAACTTTCACCATCTCCGGTAATGAGTTGTCCTGCTTTAGGCCATAAAGTGGAATAGACGTCATAAGCTTTACCAAGAAGCGGATTCACGGGCTTGGAAAATTCAAGTATCAGTACTCTGCCACCCGGGGCGGTCATTTCAAACATGGAGTTCAACGCAGCCTGCTTGTCAGTCACATTTCTCAGGCCATAGGCGATACAGATGCAGTCAAAGGTATTTGGTGTGAACGGCAGTTGTTCAGCATTGGCAAGGGTATAGCTGATATTTCCGCTTTTACCCTTGTCAATAATTCGATCACGTCCAACCCTGAGCATTGACTCATTGATGTCAGCAAGAATTACCTGACCCTGGCTACCCACCAAAGGCGAAAAAAGAAGGCTGAAATCCCCTGTGCCTCCAGCCAGATCCAACACTTTCATGCCTGGCCTAAGGGCGCTCAATTCGACAGTAAATCTTTTTATAATTCGATGCGTTCCAAGAGACATCACATCGTTCATCAGGTCATATTTTTTTGCCACAGAATGGAAGACTTCGCCAACAAGATCGGCTTTATCCTCTACGGCTACCTGTCGGTATCCAAAATGTGTGGTTTTGCTCTGACTGTCGTTACTCATGATGCTTTCCATACAAAGCTATATTCGTCACAGGCATTGTACTGCAATGCAGATCAGTTTCGTAACGAAAGCTTGAAGAGGGGTGGGGAAAGAATACGTCCGAAAAGGCTATTAAAGAAACAATGGGTGGCTCATTTCAATCATTAATGGGCATGATATTGACCACCTGAACATCACTTGGCAGGTTTTCCCGGCGTGCGCCTGCCTGCTTTAGTTTTAGCAGATAATTTTCCCACATGTCGGCCTGATTAAGGCAAAGTTCGCGCAGATATTCCCAGCTATAAATCCCGGTATTGTGATCATCGCTGAAATGCAGGCGAATAGCATAGTTGCCTACTGCATCCAGGTTGTTGATTTTGACATCAATTTTTCCTGTTTGCAGAACTTCCTGGCCCGGGCCATGACCACGCACTTCGGCTGAAGGTGAGTTCACTCTGAGAAATTCTGCGGGTAAGGAGTAAATACCGCCATCTTCATACTTGAGCTCAAGGATGCCGGTTTTGCGGTGGAGCTTGATATCGGTAGGCTGCATTTTTATTAAGGAACCTCTGATTAAGTCTAGTGTGTCTCTGGCTAAAGTATAAAGCGGCTCAAGTCTTCATCCGCCGCCAGGCTACCAAGATTGTCATTGACAAATTGTGCGTCAACTACAACATTGCCCTTGCCTTCACTTACCAGCTCACGGGCGCTGAAAGAAGTTTCTTCCAGTAATCTTTCCAGTACTGTATGCAATCTTCGGGCGCCAATATTTTCGGTACTTTCGTTCACTTGCCAGGCGATCTCTGAAATACGCTTGATTCCGTCTTCGGTAAACTCAAGATTAACCCCCTCAGTTTTTAACAATGCCACATACTGTTTGGATAACGATGCATCGGGCTCGGTCAATATGCGTTCAAAATCTTCTGCGCTGAGCGCATCAAGTTCGACGCGAATGGGCAGGCGACCTTGTAACTCCGGAATTAAATCGGATGGCTTGGCAAGGTGAAAAGCACCGGAGGCAATAAAAAGGATATGGTCTGTTTTCACAGAGCCATATTTGGTTGATACCGTTGACCCTTCTATTAGAGGTAGCAGATCACGCTGTACACCTTCACGTGATACGCCGCCACCATGGGTTTCATTTTTCTGTGCCACCTTGTCGATCTCATCAATAAATACGATAGCGGTTTGCTCGGTGACCTCGATTGCCCGTGCTTTGAGCTCATCTTCATTAATCAGTTTTGAGGCCTCTTCATCCTTGAGTATTTTAAGTGCGGACTTTACGCTGACCCGACGAGGCTTGCTGCGGCCGGCTCCCATGCTTGAAAACATACTGGTAAGCTGGCTGGTCATATCTTCCATGCCTGGAGGAGCCATGATTTCAACACCGACCTTGTCAGAAACCTTTATTTCAATTTCCTTGTCATCGAGCTCGCCTTCTCTCAGCTTTTTGCGAAACACCTGCCTTGAGCCAGACGTATCTTCTGAATTATCGGAGGAACCGGGTAGCAGGATATCCAGTACATGGTCCTCTGCCGCATTTTCTGCCTGCTGCGAGACTTTCAGTAATTGTTCTTCGCGCAGCATTTTTACAGCGGCATCTACCAGGTCCCTGATGATGGATTCAACGTCCCGGCCCACGTAACCCACTTCGGTAAACTTGGTGGCCTCAATTTTGATAAAGGGAGAGCCAGCCAGTCGTGCCAGACGACGGGCTATTTCCGTCTTGCCAACGCCAGTGGGGCCGATCATAAGAATATTCTTAGGGGTCACCTCCTGGCGCATGGCTTCAGGTAACTGCATGCGACGCCAGCGGTTTCTTAGCGCAATGGCAACGGCTCGCTTGGCCTCATTCTGGCCAACAATGTGTTTATCAAGCTCAAAAGCGATTTCCCTGGGAGTTAAGTCAGACATAATTGATCAGGAATCCAGTACTTCAATGGTTAAATTATGGTTTGTATATACGCAGATATCGGCGGCAATGTTCAGGCTTTTTTCAACAATTTCCCTGGCGCTTAGCTGGGTATTATCGATTAGTGCGCGGGCTGCGGATTGGGCAAAACTACCTCCTGAGCCGATGGCCATAAGACTATCCTCAGGCTCAATCACGTCACCATTACCGGTGATAATAAGGGAAGTATGCTGGTCAGCAACCACCAGTAAAGCCTCGAGCCGACGCAGGGCTCTTTCAGTACGCCAGAGTTTTGCCAGTTCTACAGCTGCCCGCGTCAATTTGCCGGAATGCTTTTCCAGTTGTTCTTCAAAGCGCTCAAACAGGGTAAATGCATCCGCAGTCCCCCCGGCAAAACCTGCGATAACCTTGTCATCGTATAGACGCCGGACTTTGCGGGCATTGCCTTTCATGACTGTGTTGCCCTGGCTGACCTGGCCATCACCGCCAACCACTACCTGGCCATTGCGGCGTACCGAGAGGATAGTGGTGCCTCTGTATTGATCCATACTTGCTCCTGAAAATTTTGGAGAGAGTGAGTGTAGTCCAATGGATGTTGGGGCAAATGCCTGAAAATCAAGCGGGTATTTTTCGCAGGACAGTAACTTTCAGGTTAGGGGGCAGGAATTCTCATACGGATAGGATCGATATTATTTTCGATCATAATATTTTCTGCAGCTTCCACGGCGTTTCTGCCAAGAAAAGGCCCTGACTGGACTCGATACCATGTTCTGCCCGAAAGCGGGTGAGGCTGTATACGAGTGTCGAGATTCATTAAGATAAGTCTTGCACGCAGTGCTTCGGCATCATTGGGATCCAGGAAGGAGCCCGCCTGGAGTAGATAATTGATTTGAGTGGCTTCACTTTCAACGGCGCTGGAGGCAATTTCGACCGGAACAACATTGACCTCAACTTCTGCCTGCGGAAGATATTCATAGAAATCCAGTTGGGTACCGGGGCTGTTTTCGTTATTGCCGGAATCCTGTATGGAATCCACAACATCGGAAATAGTGGTGCCAGTGTTCAACTGCGTGAGTGCCACGTAGCCAATCACACAAAGCAGCAAGCCACTGAATAAACCAGAAAAATACCAGCTCCAGTGATTGCTGTTTTCTGCATTATTGTTTCGTGTTGCAGACCGAACAGGTTTTTTCTTGCCCGGAGCGCTGCTGGTTTTTTTCTTCTTTGCGAAATCCTGGGCCATATATCCTCTAAAGAATAGTTGAAGCTGAAATTCCTGCTTCATTTTTTTGGTCGTTATCGTCGCTATCAGCACCACCCTGGCTGAAGTGAGCGCTGCCAGGGAAAATGAATAATTCGGTGTATTACACTGAGTATCAGGAAAAAAATAATTATCCTTTAAAAGCGCTTCAGGAAAAAGCACGGTGATTGATTTTCTGATTCAGGGATGATCAGGTGAAGTCTATCGGATCTACATCAACTGACCAGCGTACTTTTCGATTGTCCGGATGTTCTTCCATTTTTGTTATCAAGGCATTGAGAAAAAGCTGCACCCAGGAGCGTTTGTCCGCCTCAACAATCATCTGCATACGAAACATGCTGGCGCGTTTTTCCATGGGTGAAGGCATGGGGCCAATAACCACGACATTGGCAAAGGAAGACTGTATACCATCAACAATCTCGCTGAGAAATTTTATCGGTAAATTCTGATTTGATGCTTCTGCGCGGACCAGAGCCATATAACTGAATGGAGGGAGGTTACCCAGTTTCCTCTCCTCAAGTAACTTGCGCGCAAAGGGGGCATAGCCTTCCCCGACCAGTGACTGCAAGGTGGGATGGGTACTGTTGTAGGTCTGGATGACAACTTCTCCGGATGTCTCTCCCCGGCCAGCCCGGCCGGAGACCTGGGTCAGCAGTTGCCCCATTTGTTCCTGGCCGCGAAAATCTGCACTGAAAAGCCCGCCATCCGCATCCAGGACTGCCACCAGTGTGACATTCGGGAAATGGTGTCCCTTCGACAGCATTTGCGTGCCGACAAGAATGCAAGGCTTGCCGCTGTCGACCTTTTCAATAATGTTATGCAGGGTATCCCTGTTGCGGGTGGAGTCCCTGTCAATACGATAGACAGGGATTTCGGGGAACAGGTCTTTTACAGTCTGTTCGGTTTTCTGGGTACCCAAACCCATTGCGGCGAGATCAGCTCCGCCACATTCCTGGCAGGTTGCTGGCACCGGCTTTTGCGCTTCGCAATGATGGCAGCTGAGTCTCGGAGGGTGTCTGTGCAGGGTGTAACTACTGTCACAGCGGGGGCAGGTTGCGATCCAGCCGCACTCCCGGCACAACAACAGGGGAGCGAAGCCCCGGCGATTAAGAAAAATGAGTACCTGGTTTTTTCTCTCCAGATGCGAGCGAATTATGTCAATCATTGCTCCGGAAAAGCCTTCCCTGAGTTCCTGACCTTTAATGTCCAGCAGACGATAGTCAGGGTGGCTGGCATTGCCTGCTCTTTCTGTCAGACGAAGATAGTGATAACGCCCGGCCAGGGCGTTATTAAGGCTTTCCAGGCTTGGCGTGGCAGTGCCAAGAACCACAGGAATGTTCAGTTGCCTGGCACGATAGATAGCCAGATCGCGGCCCGAATAACGAAATCCATCCTGTTGTTTATAGGATGCATCATGCTCTTCATCGACTATGATTAATCCTGGATTGGCCAACGGAGTAAAAATGGCAGAACGTGTTCCAATAATAATATCGGCCTTACCATTACGAGCTCGAAGCCATGCTGACAGGCGCTGGTTGTCAGTCAGGCCAGAGTGGAATACGGCGATTTCGCGATTAAAGCGACGTTCAAAGCGGCGCAGGGTTTGAGGCGTCAGGCTGATTTCAGGTACCAGCACCAGCACCTGCTTGCCCAATGCCAATACGTCGGCAATGGCCTGCAGATAGATTTCTGTCTTGCCACTGCCTGTTACTCCTTCAAGTAAATGAACATTAAACTGATCAATGTTTTGCCTGATGGCAGTCAGCGCAATCTTTTGTTCAGGGTTGAGCTGGAGTGGCTCATCCTCAGCGTAGAGGTTTTTGTTGTCTGCTTCAGTAACGACCTGATGCCGGACTTCTTCTGTCAGACCCTTTTCGGCAAGGGTTTTCAGAATACTGGAGACCTCCTTGCCGACTGCTTTTTTAAGATCTGCGGAGGTCATTTTTTTTCCGCTGCTGATGAGTTCGAGTAATTCCAGTTGCCTGGGGGCATTTTTTAAGCAGGACGTTTCAAAGCTGGCGCCCGCGCTTGTTAATTGCCAGTAATGGGGCTGTTTTTCTTCGGCGGTATTGCCTTTGCGAATCTGAACCGGTAGTGAGGTTTGCAGTACCTGGCCGATCGGGAACTGGTAATAAGCGGCGGCCCACTGGTAAAGCAGCATAAGCTGTTCATCAAGCACGGGCGTCTGGTCGATCAATTTATACGCCGCCTTGATTTTGGCGGCAGGGAAATCGCTATTTTTGCTGGTTCCTGTTATCAGGCCAATCATCCGTCTGCTGCCAAATGGCACCTGGACTCTTGCTCCGGACTTTAATCTGGCCAGGTCACAGCCCGGCGGCGGCCGGTAGTCGAAAGTCCGGCGTAGGGGGGAGGGGACGGCAACCTGTATATAAAAATCTGTTGTCACTACTTGAGTCTGTGCTGGCGAATAAGCAGGAACAGCCTCTGAAAGCGTCCGGAAAGATCGCCAGGAAAGAGTTGTCCGTGCCAGATTAACGAAGAAGAAGCGAATATAGCAAATATCAGCCAGTAGAGGAGATTCATAATTTCTTGGTTTATACTCTGCTGTTTTTACGGACCACGCCCGCGGAGTATTTAACCCTATGCAAAGCCAACAAGTTCCTGACGAATTACTCGAGCTGCGAGACGCTATAGATCGTATTGATGATGAATTGCTGACCTTGCTGGCACAACGCTTTGAGGTTACTGCCAAGGTGGGTGAGCTTAAAGCCAGTCAAAAGCTGGATTCCGTGGATCCGGTCAGGGAGCAGAACAAGCTTGAGCGGCTGAAAAAACAGGCAATGGATAAATCCCTGAACAGTGAATTCATTCTGGACTTGTTTCAGGCTATTTTTGATGAGGTTGTAAAGAATCACCGTTCTTACCTGAAGTAGACGTCTGCTTTTCGTTATTTCCTGCCTGTTAACCCTGCCGAAGCAGAAAACTCATGACCCGGCACCTAACTTAACGGTAGCCCGATTGCCCGGCCCCGCCTTGATCTCTTGTACTGGGACAATTTTCTGTTAGAATGCGCCCTCTTTTTTCCTCGGGAAAAAAGCCTGACCAGCTCCTTTGCTGGTTATAATTGATAATCCAAAATATGGATATGGTGCCTGTAAGAACCGACGTCTGGTAAGCCTTTAACAAGCGACCAGATCGAGATTGAAAGAAATAGATAGAAAGCCGGTTTAGTGACAGGTAGCGATATTCGGAGAGACAGACCATGAAAGCAGACATTCATCCAAAATATCAGGACATCAGTGTTACCTGTGGTTGCGGTAACGTGATCCAGACTCGTTCAACACTGAAAGAAGACGTGCGTGTAGACGTATGTTCACAGTGCCATCCGTTTTATACCGGCAAGCAGAAAATTGTTGATACCGGTGGCCGTGTAGACCGTTTCAAGAAACGTTTTGGTGGCGCTCGTAAGGTCTGATTTTAGACTGGACCTTGTTTTAAAGCTGTTTGGTAGCCGTTTGGTAGCGAGATGATAGTTGTTAGCTGGATGTTCTTGGCTATTAACTGACTATTATCCAATTATCATCTAATTATCAGCTACCTCGCTTCAAGCAAGTCATCAAGGCTCAGTTGCTGATTATTATTTTGCCGATAAATACGCACTGGCTTGTCTTTTTTTGCGCTGTATTGACGCGCTATTAAAGCCAGTACACGGCATTTAAATCACCACTTTATTAGCACTGGCTTTTTCAGTCTTTTCTGTATCAGGCTAAAAGGGATTTTCCTGTTGCTTGCCTGAATCACTCTCGTTGCCCTGGTTATTTTCATAACCAGGTACGTCCTCGGTTCTGAAAACTTCAAAAAATGAATTGGCATCGTCGGGTCTTGCCCTGAGTCCCGTGTCCCGATTGATTCTGACAAATTCAAGGCCGTTAGGCTGGGCCATACTGGCTAGCTCAGTGCCCTCCAGTACCTCCTTCATATAATTAATCCAGATAGGCAGCGAGACCGTTGCTGCTTGTTCTTCGCGACCACCAAGCGACTGAGGTTGGTCATATCCCACATATACGGTGGTGACAAGATTGCCGTTAAAGCCGGAAAACCAGAGATCATTATTGTCATTGGTAGTGCCGGTTTTTCCATGCAGATCTTCTCTTTCCGGCATCGCCCGGTTTGCCGGTCGACCACTACCGTCGGTAATGACAGAGCGTAAAATCGTATTCATTATGTAGGCTGTGCGCTCATCAATTACTCTTGGTGCAGGCGTCACTGCTGGAACTTCGGGGACTTCATTTTTGTCCAGCAGGGAATCAATAACAGACATGTCTTCACAAATATCACATACCGTATAGGGTTGTGCGTGGAACATTTCACCGTCGTTAAAGTTATCTATCCGTTCAATCAGATAGGGTTCTACCTTGTGACCACCGTTGGCAAAAACGCTATAGCCTGTGGCAATTTCAAGCGGGAGAACGGCGTGGGAACCAATCGCTACGGTCAGGTCGTTTTGAGGGAATTCCTGGGTATTGAAACCAAAGCGGGATATATAGGGCAGTACCCTGTCAGAACCCAGCGCGTCATAAAGTCTAAGAGATACAAGGTTTTTTGAGGTAGTAAGTGCATACTTAAGGCGGATGGGCCCCATGAATTCGCCACCAAAGTTTTCCGGTCGATAGTCACTGCGGGCAAGCGGTGCATCGTTGATCAGGCTGGCAGCGGTATAGCCATTTTCCAGCGCAGCAGAGTACAGGAAAGGCTTGATATTAGACCCCGGCTGGCGCTGCGCCAGGGTGACACGATTGAATTGGCCATTGTTTTTGCGATCGTTAAAATCATATCCTCCAACCAGAGACTTGATGGCGCCGGTATTGGGATCCAGTGCCACCAGCCCGCCATTGACTGCTGGTATCTGCCCCAGCATCCACTGACCTTGCGCATCCTGTTTTACCCGGATCAGATCGCCTGGTTCCGCGACTTCGAAGGCTGAGCGTGGCGAGGAGCCCCAGGTGCTGGTAGTAATAAATCGTTTAGCCCAGCGGATGCCATCCCAGGGGATAGTGATGCTTTCACCTGAAGCCAGAAGCGCAGTAATGGATTGCTCTTCAACTGCCTGAACAAATGCCGGTAGCTGGGATGCTATTACCGAAGTATTCTTAAGCACCTCCAGCCACTGCTTTACAGAGCCATCAGCAGAGGGCCTGAGATGGTTTTCCCTGCCGCGATAGCCATGGCGGCGATCATAGTCTTCAAGTCCGCCCTGGAAGGCGGTATTTGCTGCTTCCTGCATGCTGCTGTCGACAGTGGTATAGACTTCAAATCCATCGGTAAGAGCAAGATCACCATAGCGCTCAATCATGTCCTGACGCACCATTTCTGCAATATAGGGGGCATCAAGTTCGGTTTCCCTGCCATGTCTGAAGGCGGTGTTGGGAGCATTTCTTGCCAACTCATAATCAGCCTGGGAAATCCTTCCCTGTCCAAGCATCCTGGAGAGAACGCGCTGGCGAACGGCTTTTGCCTGATCTTTTGACGCCAGGGGGTTGTAGGCATTGGGTCTGGGTAAAAGGCCCACCATGGTAGCCGCTTCGGCCAGGCTCAGTGCATTAATATCCTTGTCATAATATTGCTGTGCAGCGGCCGCAATACCGTAAGCGGAAATACCAAAAAAAGTTTTGTTGAGATAAAGCTCAAGAATTTCTTCCTTGCTGAGTTCCCGTTCCATCTTCAGGGCAAGCAGTATCTCCTTGAATTTACGGGTGTGGGGTGATTCTCCTTCAAAGAAAAAGTTTTTTGTGACCTGCATGGTAATGGTGCTGCCGCCACCCCAGTCGTTGCCGGTGAAAATGCCAGCGACAGATCTGAGTAGTCCCAGGGGGTCAACACCATGGTGGCTGTAAAAGCGTTTGTCTTCACTGGAGATCAGTGCGTCGAGAACCAGTTGTGGTATTTCTTCATACTTGACCGGGGTGCTGCGACGACTGCCAAATTCCGCGATCAGTTTGTTGTCGGCGGAATAAATGCGCAACGGATTTTCCAGACGCAAATTGGTATAGGTTTCCTTGTCGGGTAGTTTTGGTGATATATAGAGGTACATGCTGGCGGCAACCATAACCAGGCCGATAGCACCGATGAAGCCACACCAGGTCAGAAAAATACCTATTTTCTTTATTTTAGTCATTGCAAGGCATGAGGGTTTGCATGGTTGGGGGCGTTTCTGCTTAAAATTAAGTTACCATTTTAAACACTTTTGACCTTGAGTAGTTAGCATTGAAGAGAATTAGCCAGACTGGCCATAAAGCCCCATCAAATGGGAGTTCTGCTTGATATCCCTCGCTTTTCCACTGGAAAACCCTGTTTAATATGCATACTTCCACTTTCAGGAAAATGTGAAGCGCTCTTCACAGCTTTTGTGAACTGGCTAGCAAATTAATGTAATTTGTAAAAAAATGCGATAATTGCTTGAAAATAATGATTATATTGATTAACGTGCCTCACTGTAATGAAGAGTAAAAGGTATTGTTGCGGTAGTTTCGATTCATGCTCTTTCAGCGAAAACCGATGTGTGCAAAGATTTAGATTGATTCAGAGCGGGCCTGTATTTTATTTGGGGAGACATCTTGGTCAGTTTCTTAGCTAAAAAGAACAATGGCTTGCTTGGTATCGACATCAGCTCCAGCTCAATAAAATTACTGGAGTTGTCGAAGTCCGGTTCCAAGTACAAGGTAGAAAGCTATGCCAGCAGGCCGCTGCCTGATGGTTCTGTCGTGGAAAAAAATATTGCCAACCTTGATGCTGTTGGTGAAACCATGCTCAAACTGGCCTCGCTTATAGAGGCTTCTACAGATAAAGCCGCTGTCGCCGTTTCAGGATCTGCTGTCATCACCAAGTCCATTGAAATGAATGCGTCCATGAGTGACACTGAAATGGAAACGCAGATCGCCCTGGAGGCAGACCAATATATTCCCTATCCTCTGGAAGAGGTGTTAATTGATTTTGAGCGTCAGGGACTTTCGGAAAAAGACCCGGATATGGTAGAAGTGTTGCTCGCTGCCTGTAAAAAAGAAAATGTGGATGCTCGAGTAGCAGCTTTGGAAATCGGCGGTTTCCATGCCAAAGTGGTTGATATTGAGGCCTATGCCATGGAAAGGGCTTTTGCTCTCATGTGCGAGCAGATGGATCTGGATAAGGAAGGACTTACCGCTATTATTGATATCGGTGCCACCATGACAACGATGTATATTATGCGTGATGGTATTTCTATTTATACCAGAGAGCAGGTATTTGGCGGCTCACGACTTTCTACTGATATACAGGCGCGTTATGGCCTTTCACCTGCCGATGCAGAGGCTGCCTTGCTCAATGATGACCTGCCAGAGGGATATGAAGAGGATGTCCTGAAGCCTTTTGTTCGTGAAATGAGCGAACAGATTGGTCGCACATTGCAATTTTTCTTTTCATCGAGCCAGTATAATGATGTCGATTTACTGGTGCTTGCAGGTGGAACAGCCGCGACTTCGGGTCTGGCGGAAATGGTTCAGGAAGACTTAAGTACCAGCACAGTAGTCGCAAACCCGTTTGCAAAAATGGCAGTCGGCAAGAAAGTGAATACCAAGCAGTTACATAATGATGCCGCTTCTCTAATGCTGGCCTGCGGGCTTGCAATCAGGGGATTCTGACGATGGCGAATATCAATCTATTACCCTGGCGTGAAGAGCTAAGGGAAGAAAGAAAAAAGGAATTCCTGATTGGTTTGGGAATTACCATGACGATTGCTGGCGTTATTATTTTTGGTGGTGACCGTTTTGTGAATAACCTGATCGGCAACCAGAATAGTCTGAATGATTATTTACGCCAGACAGTTTCTTCCCTGGATGAGGAAATTGCCGAGATCAGGGAGTTGCAACGTCAGAAAGCAGAGCTGACAGAACGTATGTCCGTAATTCAGGACCTGCAGGGCCGCAGGCCGGTAATTGTCAGGTTGTTTGATGAGCTGGTCAGAACGATGCCTGATGGTGTCTATTATGAAAACATTTCACGAGTTGGCGATCAGATAAATTTTCAGGGACTGGCTGAATCGAATAACAGGGTCTCAGCCTTACTTCGCTCTCTTGATGATTCGGAATGGTTTGAATCCCCGGTGCTGCAGCAGATTTCTTCAAATCAGTCTGGTCCTCAGGGTAACAGATTTGAGCTGACCGTCCTGGTTACAACCCCGGACATTGAAGAGGAATAAGCAGACAGTTGCCATGAATGTCATCGAAACATACAAGAAAAAAATTCAGCGACTCGTTGATGAGCTGAAGAATTTTGACTGGAATGACCTTCAGGATATCGAATCGATTGGGGTCTGGCCTGCGCCGGTAAAATTTCTACTGATTACCGTGGTTTTCTGTGCCTGTCTGGGTGGTGGTTACTGGTTTCATATCAAGAATCTTCAGTCAACGCTGGCAACGGTTACCCAGGAAGAAACTACGCTCAGGAATGAACTTGAAACGAAGGCGGTGCTCGCCGCAAACCTTGAGGCCTATCGCCAGCAGCTGGCAGATATGGAAGATTCCTTTGGCGCTCTTTTGAGGCAGCTACCGGGAGAGACTGAAGTGCCCGGTCTGGTTGATGACATTACAGTACAGGGTGTTGGTAGTGGTCTGGAGTTTTCAACCATGAGACTTGAAGCTGAAGTGCAGCAGGAATTCTACATAGAGCTGCCAATAAGGATTTCAGTGGTTGGGGATTATCATGATTTTGGTGCTTTTGTGAGTGGCGTTGCCAGCCTTTCCCGTATTGTGACCTTGCATGACTTCAGTATTAACAACTCTGACGGCACTGATTTGCTCATGGATATTACCGCCAGAACTTACCGTTATAAATCCGATGAAGAATAATTACTGGATAACAAACAGTGTTGGCCGCTTATTACTGATATCAGTAATATCGTTTTTATCTGCCTGTTCCAATAATGATGAAATGATAGAGCTTCAGAATTATGTGACCAGTACAGTTAACAGACCTCCGGGCCGGATTGAGCCAATTCCGGCATTTAATTCCTACGAGCCCTTTCAGTACAGTGCTGCCTCCTTGCGCAGCCCATTTGATGCACCGTTGGACATTACGCTGATAATTCGTAATCAGGCAAATAATGTTAGCCCGGATGAAAACAGGCCAAAGGAGTTGCTGGAAAACTTCCCGTTGAGCTCGCTGATGATGGTTGGAACTATTAGCAGAAATGAAACGGACTGGGTGCTGATACTTGATGAAACCGGTTTGGTAAGCAGGGCTACCATTGGTAATTACATGGGCAGGAATCATGGACGTATAGTTAATATCAATGAAAATCAGATTGAGCTGGTCGAAATCGTACCAACTGGTGACGGCTCATGGATGGAGCGTCCGCAGACGGTGATGTTGAGAAATATTCCATAAAGCAGGTGTTAGAAATAAATAACAGATTTGGCGGGCAGGAAAGAAAAACAATAGCTCAGACTCAAGAGTAGTATTAAAAAAATGAATAAGCATTATTTAAATAATGCCTGGACCAGAACAGTGATTGATACAAAGAATAGAAATGCTGGTAAAACCGGGAGACTCGTAATGACGAGATTGGTGAGGATAAAAAGCATCAGGAATTTGCTGCTGACCTTTTGCATGGTCAATGGTCTGTTCCTGGCATCTGCATTGCAGGCTCAGGTCTCACTTGAAGATATACAGTTTGTATCGTTGCCAGGTGGCATGCTGGAAATTGAACTGGAGTTTGATTCTGCGCCACCTGAGCCCAGTGTATTTGAAATCGAAAGTCCACCGCGTCTTGTCATGGATTTTATGGGTGTGGCCAATAGCCTGGACCAAAATAACTATCCGGTGAATTCCAGAATTGCCGACACGGTAACGGTTGTTGATTCCGGTAACAGAACCCGAATGATTGTTAATCTCAGTGAATCAACCTCTTATATTTCAAGCATCAGGAATAGCTCCCTGGTGATCACTTTGGGGGATGGTTCAACTGCGAGTGCGGCAAGCGTCAGCTCCAGGCCGGAAATCCCTTCAAGCACTGGGGGAGATATCGCCGCCATTGATTTTCGTCGTGATGAAGAAGGGTCTGGACAGATTATTATAGACCTTGCCAATGATAACCTGGTTGGCAACCTGAACCGCGCAGGAAATCGACTGGAACTTGAATTCCTCAACGCAAGCCTGTCTGATGAGTTACAGATGCGACTTGATGTAACAGACTTTGCCACACCAGTCAGAAATGTTGATATGTACCGTGAAGATTCCAGTGTTATGGTTGTTGCTGAAATGATTAGTGGTTTTGACTATCTGGCATATCAAAGCAGCGGACAATACATCATCAATATTACGCCTGTTGCCGGGTCTGCAACTGCAGGCAGTGACGTCAGTGCAGGCGGCTTTTCCTTTAGCGGGGAGCTGATCAATGTAAACTTCCAGAATGTCGATATTCATTCTGTGCTTTCTCTTCTTGCCGAGGTGAATGATTTTAGTCTGGTGGTAGCCGATTCGGTTTCAGGTAATGTCACTCTCAGGTTGGTCAATGTGCCCTGGGATCAGGCGCTGGATATGGTGTTGCGCTCTGAAGGCCTGGGTCAACGGATTGAAGGCACGGTTATGTATATAGCGCCAGCTGGAGAAATTGCTGCGGCAGAATTACAGCAACTTGAAAATGATCAGCAGCAGGTTAACCTGGCGCCGCTTGTAACGGAATACATAGAAATCAATTACGCCGATGCACAGACTATCGCTAATCTGTTAAGTGGTCAGGCTGGCAGCATTCTTTCCGAGCGTGGCACGGCTACGGTCGATTTGAGAACCAATACCTTGATTGTGCAGGACGTAGCTGCGGTATTGAATGATATCCGCAACATGATCAGACAACTCGATATTCCTGTTCGCCAGGTGCTGATTGAGGCTCGTATTGTGAATGCATCGACTTCATTCAGTGATGCATTGGGTGTGCGCTGGGGGGGCGGACAGACTTTTCCTGGCTCAGGTGATCGCTTCGTATTAGCCGGCAGTCAGGAAGCCAGTATAGAATTTGGTAATAATATAACTAACAGAAACCAGGCTATTGCCCAGGGTATACTGGGTGGCGTGTCAGTTGAAGAGACGCTGGCTAGTAATCCTCTTCTGCCGCCGACTTTTCCAGGTGCGCTGGTGGTGGATATGGGGGTAGAACAGGCTTCTTCCATTGCATTGGGGTATGCCGGAAATAAAGGCTTACTGGAACTTGAATTGTCCGCTCTGGAATCCAGCGGTAACGGTGAAGTCATTGCCCAGCCCAAGGTAACTACCCAGGATCAACAGCTCGCCAGAATTGAATCAGGGGTTCAGATCCCTTATCAGGCTCAGGCTGGTGGTACCGCTGGTGGCTCAACTACAGAATTTGTCGCCGCGGTACTCGCACTGGAAGTGACGCCGCAAATTACACCGGATGGTCGCATTAATATGCTATTACAGATCAATCAGGATTCTGTTGTACCTGGAGCCGGAGCGGTACCCGCCATTGCAACCAACTCGGTAACAACACGGGTGCTGGTGAATGATGGCGATACTATTGTTCTTGGTGGAGTCTTCCGTGAGGAAGTAACCACTACAGTAACCAAGACGCCAGTTCTTGGAGATCTGCCTTATGTTGGCAACCTGTTCAAGCGTACTGAAAATGCAGAAACCAAAACAGAGCTTCTGATCTTCATTACGCCGTCAATAATCAATGAGCTTCTTTAATTAAAAGTTTCCTGGTTTTAAGGACTAATCCGCGGCATGTCGATTACAATGGCATGCCCGGATTTTCGTATTTATTCAACAACAACTTTCAGCGATAACATCCAAAAATAATGAAAAAAGCAGTGGATAATATTTTCCTGATCGGTCCCATGGGCGCTGGCAAAACGACTATTGGGCGTCAGCTTGCCCGATCCCTGAAAATGGAGTTTGTCGATTCAGATCAGGAAATTGAAGAAAGAACGGGCGCTGATATCGCCTGGATATTTGATGTTGAAGGTGAAGCGGGCTTTCGGGAAAGGGAAAAGAAAATAATTGAGGAGCTGACCCTGAGCAAGAATATAGTACTGGCTACTGGTGGTGGTGCCGTACTGGCGCCTGAAAACCGTAAATTTTTGCAAAGCCGTGGCACAGTAGTTTACCTGATGGCGACTATTGGTCAGCAGGAAGAAAGAACAAGACATGATCAGCGTCGACCATTAATTCAGAATGTCACCGATATTAAGGGAAAGTTGACAGAACTTATGGATATTCGTGATCCACTTTACCGGGAAATTGCGGATTATGTTGTCATGACCAATAGAAGAAGCCCGAGATCTGTCAGCAGCGAAATTGTTAAACAGTTGTTTGATGAAGAAACTCATGAAGAGTAATACTGAGCAGAGCCAGAGTCGGCAGACGGTTACTGTTGATCTGGGAGATAGAAGTTATCCGATTCACATAGGTGAGCAATTACTTTCCGATGCCCGGCTCCTGATACCCCACATCCGGGGAAAGCAGGTTTGTATTATCAGCAATGAAACCGTTGCACCGCTTTATCTCGAGACCGTGTCAAATACACTGGCAGCATATGACCCCTTATCAATAATTCTGCCTGACGGGGAAGAATATAAAACTCTGGATACCGTTAGCCTGATTTATGACCGCTTGCTTGAAGCCAGGTTCAGTCGCTCCGCCACTCTGGTGGCTCTGGGTGGAGGGGTTATCGGCGATATGGTTGGCTTTGCTGCAGCTACCTACCAACGTGGCATAGATTTCATTCAGATTCCTACCACCTTGCTGTCACAGGTAGATTCATCTGTGGGAGGCAAGACTGGCGTCAACAGGCCGCTTGGGAAAAATATGGTAGGTGCTTTTTACCAGCCAAACTGTGTGCTGGCAGACACCTCAACACTGCGAACCCTGCCAGAAAGGGAGCTAAAAGCTGGCCTGGCTGAAGTGATCAAATATGGGCTGATTAATAATGTTTCGTTTCTGAACTGGCTGGACGAAAATATTGAAAATATCCTTGCACTGAATGCAGACGCCCTTGCTTATGCCATTCGCACCAGCTGCCATGAAAAAGCGGTTATTGTGGCTGAAGATGAAAAGGAAGCAGGTATTCGTGCCATATTAAATCTCGGGCACACTTTTGGTCATGCTATCGAAACTGCTATGGGCTACGGAAACTGGCTTCATGGTGAGGCGGTGGCGACTGGTATAGTAATGGCGGCGGAGCTTTCATACCACGAAAATTTAATTAAGGCCGATGATGTTGAGCGAGTTCGCTCAATTATTCAGCGTTCCGGGTTGCCAACAAGCCCGCCAGAAGAAATGGATGTTGAAACATTTATTTCCCTGATGAGCAGGGATAAAAAAGCCGATCAGGGCAAGATAAAATTCATTCTGCTTGAAGAACTGGGCAAGGCCAGGGTTTCCGGGCAGGTAAGTCATGACGTGTTGACGTCTGTTTTGGAATCTCTGTTGTAAATCCCTGGTATAGATTGTTCTGCTTCCTTTTTGCTGTTTCACCTTTTCTTCTCCATACTCTCCGCCCCAATATAGATTCCCGGGACTCTCCACGCTCCCCAGATTGCCATTTTGTATTTTGACCTTTTCAGCTAACGCTGCTGGGCGCGGAATTTTCCAAACCAGTCCCTTGGCGATCCAGGTTTCATGCCCTCAACTCAGTGTTGCTACCGGTGTCATTTGCGCCATAAAAGTATGCTCGGGGTTTTGTCTGGCCAAAAGAGACTAAAACCCATATCAGCTCAAACCCGCATAATAATTGAGGTTAATCATATTGTTAATTGCTCGACAGGATTGATATGTGTAAAATGGCGAGCTGTTTTTCCGACAAATTCAAGGTAGTTTTTCTTCCTTTTGTAGTCCCCCTAAGTTACTGATTTGAGAAGGAATATGAGGACGGGTCTGTATCATCCAGATGAGTTCAGAGATAACTGTGGCTTTGGTCTAGTCGCCCATATAGAGGGCAAGACCAGTCACGATCTACTGGAAACCGCAATTAGTTCATTAGCCTGCATGACCCATCGAGGTGGCATTGCAGCTGATGGTGTGACCGGTGATGGCTGTGGTTTGCTTATGCAACTGCCGGATTCCTTCCTGCGTGAAATTGCCAGGGAGCTTTTCGCTATTGAGCTGTCTGACTCCTATGGCGTCGGCATGGTATTTCTTAGCCAGGACCCGGTAAAGGCAACTAAAGCCAAGTCCATTCTTGATGAGGAAATCAAAGCCCAGGGCCTGGATATAGCAGGGTGGCGCATGGTGCCCTGTGATGATTCGGTTTGTGGTCGGATGGCATTGGCGAATATGCCTACTATTGAGCAGATTTTTGTTAATGCACCGGGCCTCTCGAAAAAAGACCTGACAGTTAAGCTGTTTATTGCCAGACGAAAGGCTGAAAACCGCCTGGTCAGTGATGAAGATTTCTATATTTGCAGTCTCTCCAATTCAGTCATTTCCTATAAGGGGCTGATGCTGCCGGTAGACTTGCCGAACTTCTATCTCGACCTTAAAGACCCGCGAATTGAAATCGCGATGTGTACATTCCATCAGCGTTTTTCCACCAATACCTTGCCGAAATGGCCTCTGGCCCAGCCTTTCAGAATGCTGGCGCATAATGGCGAAATCAATACCATCCGTGGCAACAGAAACTGGTCCGTAGCGCGGATTAATAAATTCCGTTCTGAAGCAATTCCGAATATCGAGGAAATTGCACCCGTGGTTAATTTCACGGGATCGGACTCCTCTTCCATGGACAATATGCTGGAACTGCTGACCACCAGTGGGATGGATTTGTACCAGGCCATCAGACTGATCATGCCGCCAACCTGGCAAAATATGGAAAATATGGATGCCGACTTACGCAGCTTCTATATTTATAACTCCATGCATATGGAAGCCTGGGATGGCCCCGCCGGGGTTGTATTGACTGATGGTCGCTTTGCGGCCTGTGTCCTGGACAGCAATGGCCTGCGTCCATCACGTTGGGTGATGACCAAAAATGGCTATATTACTGTGGCTTCTGAAATCGGCGTAAATGATTATTCCCCGGAAGATGTTATTGCCAAGGGCCGGGTTGGGCCGGGTCAGATACTGGTGATAGATACCCAGGAAGGCAAGATCATGCATTCGGATGATGTCGCCGACTATCTGAAAGGCAGGCAACCCTATGCAAAATGGGTAAGAGAAAACACCAGTTATCTGGAATCAAAACTCTCTGAAGATACCGCTGCTTTACTGCCCTTGTCTGATGACGAGGGTGAAATGCATATGAAGATGTTCCAGGTGACTTTTGAGGAAACCGATCAGGTTTTCAGGCCGCTTGCCGAAAAAGGCGCAGAAGGTACCGGATCAATGGGCGACGACACCCCCATTGCAGTGCTTTCAAGGCATGTGCGTCCACTTTATGACTATTTCAGGCAGCAGTTTGCCCAGGTAACCAATCCGCCCATTGACTCACTCAGGGAAACCATCGTGATGTCATTGGAAACCAGGCTCGGCAAAGAGCTCAATATCTTCAAGGAAACACCGGCCCATGCTGACCGGATCATCCTGCATTCACCACTATTGTCACCCAGAAAATTTTATACCCTGCAACATGTCGAAAGACCGGGTTTTGAATCGGCGCATATCAGTTTGACCTATGAAGCTGGCATTGGCCTGAAGCAGGCCATTGAAAACGTGATGGCTTTAGCCGAACAGCATGTGCGCGATGGCAAGGTACTGTTATTCCTTTCGGAAAGACTACCCGAAAAAGGTCAGTTGGTTATTAATGCCCTGCTGGCTACTGCGGCAATCCACTCAAGTCTGAGCAAAAAAGGACTGCGTTGTGATACCAACCTCATTGTCGAGACTGGTTCAGCCCGTGATTCACATCAGATTGCCTGTCTTATCGGTTATGGTGCCACCGCCGTCTATCCCTACCTGAGCTTTGATCTGATTGATCGCATGATCAATAAAGATATGTTGCGTATGGGTTCACTGGAAGCGCACAAGAATTACCGCAAGGGAATCAACAAAGGCCTGCTGAAGATCCTGTCAAAGATGGGTATCAGTACTATCTCCTCATATCGCGGCGCCCAGTTATTTGAAATCGTCGGTCTGGCGGATGAAATTATGGCCCTATGTTTTCCAGATGTGGACAGCAGAATAGGCGGGGCTACATTCGAGCATTTGCAGCATGACATGGAATCCCTCAGTCGCGATGCCTGGCTTCCCAGGAAGAAGATCATGCAGGGTGGACTGCTCAAGTATATCCATGGCGGCGAATATCACATGATCAACCCTGATGTGGTAACAACCATTCAGGATGCAGTACAAAGCGGTGATTTCGAGCAATACCGTAAATTCGCCCAGCTCGTGGATAATCGCCCGGTGTCTACCATCAGGGATATGTTCAAGTTACGTGAAGACCAGGAACCTGTTGATCTGGACCAGGTTGAGCCTATTGAAGGCATCCTGAAGCGCTTTGATTCTGCCGGTATGTCTCTGGGGGCACTTTCACCGGAAGCCCATGAGGCGTTGGCGCAAGGCATGAACAGGCTTGGCGGCAGGTCTAACTCCGGAGAAGGGGGCGAAGATCCGGCCCGTTTCGGTACTGACAAGGTCAGCAAGATCAAGCAGATTGCCTCCGGTCGTTTTGGCGTGACCCCCCATTACCTGGTGAATGCTGAAGTATTGCAAATTAAAATCGCCCAGGGCGCGAAACCCGGTGAAGGCGGTCAGTTACCAGGTGGCAAGGTGAATGACCTTATCGCCCGACTGCGCTTCTCGGTGCCCGGGGTTACCCTTATCTCACCACCACCACATCATGATATTTATTCCATTGAGGATCTGGCGCAGCTTATTTTTGACCTGAAACAGGTCAATCCAGAGGCTCTGGTGAGTGTGAAACTTGTATCAGGACCTGGTGTCGGGACTATCGCTGCCGGTGTGGCAAAAGCCTATGCAGACCTGATTACCATATCAGGCCATGATGGCGGCACCGGTGCCAGTCCGCTGACCTCAATCCGCTATGCGGGAACTCCATGGGAACTGGGATTAAGTGAAGTGCAGCAGGCATTGCGTTCCAATGATCTGCGCGGGCGTATTCGACTGCAGGCTGATGGTGGCCTGAAAACCGGCCTTGATGTGATCAAGGCTGCCATTCTGGGTGCTGAAAGTTTTGGTTTCGGTACTATCCCGATGGTAGCGCTGGGCTGTAAATATCTGCGAATTTGTCACCTCAATAACTGTGCAACCGGTGTTGCTACCCAGGACAAGCGCCTGCGTGACAAGCATTTTATCGGTCAGGCAGAAATGGTGATGAACTACTTCAAGTTTGTTGCACAGGATACCAGGCAGTGGCTTGCGTCACTTGGAATTACCAAGCTTACTGATGTTATCGGGCGTACTGATCTGCTGGAAAAATTACCGCCGCAAACGGAAAAACAGGCTAATCTGGATTTCTCCCGCCTGTTCTACAATGACCTGATCCCTGAAGAAATGGATCGTTTTTGTGTCAGTGAAAAAAATGAGCCCAAGGATAAGGGAGAGCTGGCAGAGCAAATGGTGGAAGACATACTTCCTGCTATTGAGAACAAGAGTGGTGGCATATTTAACTACAAGGTCCAGAATTTTAACCGGTCCATCGGTGCGCGCCTGTCTGGTGAAATAGCTAAACGCTATGGCAACCAGGGTATGGCTGATACGCCGGTCAATCTGCGTCTGAGTGGCTCATGCGGACAAAGCTTCGGCGTATGGAATGCCGGTGGATTGCATATGCATCTCAGCGGCGATGCCAATGATTATGTAGGCAAGGGTATGGCTGGCGGCAAGCTGGTTGTGGTACCGCCACCCGGTAGCAGTTTCAAAACGCAGGATACATCCATTATAGGTAATACCTGCCTTTATGGTGCCACAGGCGGCAGATTGTTTGCTTCAGGCACAGCGGGCGAACGCTTCGGGGTACGAAATTCCGGTGCCCATGCTGTAGTGGAAGGCGTTGGCGATCATTGTTGTGAATACATGACCGGTGGTCATATCACCGTGCTTGGCAATACTGGCCATAACTTTGGCGCAGGTATGACCGGAGGTTTTGCTTACGTTCTTGATTTGAATAAAGACTTTGTCGACAAGTACAACCACGAGTTGGTTGAAGTACACCGCATCCGTATGGAAGGCATGGAAGAATACCGCAGTCATTTACGCTCGGTGATCGAGGAATTTGTCATTGAAACCGGTAGTGACTGGGGTAAACATATTCTTGATAACTATATGGATTTCACGCGCAAGTTCTGGCTTGTTAAGCCCAAGGCCGCAAGTCTTAAAATGCTGCTCAATGATGTCACAGTGACGGGGAACTAAGCCATGTCAGATATCATCGCCAGATCAAAAGATACCTTTCGCTTTCTTACAGAAGACCGAGAGGATCCGAGAAAGAAATCTCTGGATGTCCGCAAAACCGAGTTTGTGGAGATCTATAACGCCTTTGAAAAAGAAGATGCCCAGGTCCAGTCTGAACGTTGTCTGGAGTGCGGTAACCCCTATTGCGAATGGAAATGCCCGGTTCATAACTATATTCCGAACTGGTTAAAGCTGGCCCAGGAAGACAACATTCTTGAAGCCGCCGAGTTATGTCATCAAACCAACACCCTGCCAGAAGTCTGTGGACGTATCTGTCCGCAAGACAGGCTATGTGAAGGCGCCTGCACGCTTAATGATGGCTTTGGCGCAGTGACCATAGGCAATGTTGAAAAGTATATTGTCGATAAGGCCTTTGAGATGGGCTGGCGTCCGGACATGTCTCAAGTGGTGCCCACAGAGAAACGTGTGGCAGTGATCGGCGCCGGGCCTGCTGGCCTGGGTTGTGCAGATATACTGGTTCGCGCCGGGGTTAAACCCGTCATTTTTGACAAGTACCCGGAAATTGGCGGCCTGCTGACTTTTGGCATTCCCATGTTCAAACTGGAAAAAAGCGTAATGCACCTGCGCCGCCAGATTTTTGAAGATATGGGCATGGAGTTTCGACTCAATACCGAGGTGGGCAAGGATGTCAGCTTTCAGGAGCTCAATGATGAATATGATGCTGTATTCCTCGGCATGGGTACCTACACCTATATGAAAGGCGGTTTTCCAGGTGAGGACATGGAAGGGGTGTATGAATCGTTACCTTATCTGGTCGGTAATACCAATTATCATATGAAATACAAGGCTGACCTGGCTGAATACATCAGCATGGAAGGCAAGAACGTGATTGTGTTGGGTGGTGGTGATACCGCCATGGACTGTGTGCGTACCGCTATCCGTCAGGGTGCAAAATCCGTCAAGTGTGTCTATCGAAGAGATAAAAGCAATATGCCGGGTTCCCGTCGTGAAGTACGCAATGCGACCCAGGAAGGGGTGGATTTTATTTTCAATCATCAACCTGTCGAAGTGGTTGGCGATAATGGTAAAGCCACAGGGGTCAAGTTTATGAAAACCCGAATGGGGGAGCCTGATGCCAACGGCCGCAGACGTGCTGAAGAAATTCCCGGCAGTGAAATTGTAATGGAAGCAGATGCGGTCTTGATCGCTTTCGGTTTTCAGCCCAGCCCGGCACCCTGGTTTGCAGACTTTAATATCAGCCTCGATGACCGGGGCAGGGTTGTAGCACCTGAACAGGGCGCTTATCCATTCCAGACTTCCAACCCGAAAATTTTTTCCGGCGGAGATATGGTAAGGGGTGCGGATCTGGTGGTAACTGCCATATTTGAAGGGCGGCAGGCCGGAAATGCGATACTGGATTATCTGGAAGTCTGATTCCTGAAACACAATTAATTTACCTATTTACTCTTTAACCCGGTCCAGGCAATGGCAGAACTAAAAAACGATCGTTTTCTTCGTGCTCTTTTGCGTCAGGATGTTGATGTCACCCCTGTGTGGATGATGCGACAGGCTGGTCGCTATCTGCCTGAGTATCGGGAAGTAAGGCAGCAGGCCGGTGATTTTATGAGCCTGTGCCAGAATCCGGAGCTGGCTTGCGAAGTCACATTACAGCCACTGCGTCGTTACGCGCTGGATGCCGCTATTCTCTTTTCCGATATTCTTACTATCCCCGATGCCATGGGACTGGGACTTTACTTTGCCCAGGGGGAAGGACCAAAATTCAGAAAACCGGTACGCAGTGCCGCCGATGTTGAGGCGCTTAAAGTCACCAGTGCTGAAAAAGACCTGCCCTATGTGCTGGACGCTGTAAAACTGATCCGTAAGGAACTTAATGGCAGTGTGCCCTTGATCGGCTTTTCCGGCAGCCCATGGACAGTTGCCACGTATATGGTGGAGGGTGGTTCCAGCAAGGAATTTGCCCATATCAAATCCATGATGATGAACACCCCCGAAGTCATGCATCAACTACTGGATACATTGGCACAATCGGTGATCGATTATCTGAATGCCCAGATTATTGCTGGTGTACAGGCTGTGCAGATCTTTGATACCTGGGGTGGTGCCTTGAGTGCGCATGCTTATCAGGTTTTCTCACTGGACTATATGAAAAAAATTGTCAGCGGTCTGATCAGGGAGCATGAAGGGCGAAAAATTCCTGTGATTCTGTTTACCAAGAATGGTGGTCATTGGCTGGAACAGATCATAACCAGTGATTGTGACTGTGTGGGACTGGACTGGACTCTCCCCATTAACGAGGCAAGAGCCAGAATTGGCGACAAGGTTTCGTTGCAGGGCAATATGGATCCTGCTGTGCTTTATGGCGGCGCCAAAGCTATTCGACGTGAAGTAGGTTTGATCCTTGAGCAGTTCGGTCATGGCAATGGTCATGTCTTTAATCTTGGCCATGGTATTCACCAGCATGTGAATCCCGATCACGTATCGTTTTTCGTTGATGCGGTTCATGAACTATCAGCGCAATACCATGCCTAGCATGCTGTATTGCTGATCATGACTGAACCAGCCAATTTTTCTTCCTACAGTTTTATTTCCATTGGCGCCAATCTGCCTTCCGCCGCAGGATCCCCTCAACAAACAATAGCCTTTGCTTTTGATAAAATTGCCGAGCTTTCAGATTTTCCATTACTAAAATCATCCCTGTATGCATCGAGTCCAGTGGATAGCCCGCAAGGAACCCCTGACTTTTTAAATGCCATGGCAGGCATTATTCCCAATGAAACAGAAACGCCCTTGTCCCTATTGTATAAATTACAGGGAATCGAAAATGCTGCGGGAAGGAAAAGAAGTGGAATTAAAAACGAAGCGCGTACGCTGGATCTGGATCTGATACTTTTCAAGGAAGAGGTTTGTTATACGCCTGAACTTATTCTGCCTCACCCTAGAGCCCATGAAAGAGGTTTCGTTCTTCAGCCTTTAATGGAAATTACAGCACAAGGCTTTCACTTGCCGGGTTATGACGCAGATCTCCATCAACTGCTTATCGCTATTTCAGATGATCAGGCAATTCGAAGGCTTTGATACGTAACGCACTGCACAGCCTGGCAAATACAGCAAACAAGAAATCAAAGACAAAAAAAACCCCGAGGCTTGCCCGGGGTTTTATAAGTAGTGAGACCAAAATCATGAAAGGAAAATGATTTGACGTTTATCTTACTCTATCCTTCATTACGGTCTGCGAACTGATTCACAAAGACTCTGCCAGACCGTGAAACGCGTCACATTTTGACTTAGACTTTGTCCAGGTTTTCTAAATATCCAGTTCGCGGGTTAAATCAAAGCCGCCTTTTTCATTCAATTCAAAATCACCATCCATTACCGCATACATCCAGGCTGCTGATTTTTTCATACCGCCCAGCGGATAAAGATGGCAAAGGGTAATGCCACAGTCCGGATCATTGGCCTGGTAATTGGCCAGATCACGAGTGAGTTTATCCGGCATACGTGTGGTCATCAGTTTGGCAATATTAGCGGCCTGACGGGTAAGTACACGCATGGAGGGACCAATACCACAGTGTGTGGCATGAGCCATCAGCGTCTTGATAGTGGCCAGACCCGGAATGCCGATATGAATTGGCAGTTCATTGCCTTCAGCGCGAATTCGCTTGTCCCACTCAATAATAGGCTCCGCTTCAAAACAGAATTGGGTAGTGATATACATTTCAATGCCGTGTTCCTTGGCATAGGCATTTTTCTCAAGCAGGGCACTGGTCACATCGGCAGGAGGAATATCCGGGGATCCTTCAGGATGACCGGCAACGCCTAATTTCCTGATTCCGTATTTCTGGAAAAGGTCAGTGCGTAGTACTTCCATGGAGCTTGAAAAATCACCCACCGGATTATCAACACCACCACCAATTAACAGGGCTTCATCAACCTGGGCTTCTGCCTGCAGAATTTTCAGATTTTCTTCAAAGAATGCTTTCGAAGGGATGGAACGGGCAGCAAAATGGGGTACGGGATTCATGCCTTCGGCGAATAGTCTTTTTACACAGGCAACAGTATCCTTGATGTCGGAACCAGGCAGAAAGGTAACAAATACTGTGGTTCCCGGGCGTAGCAGGTCCCGGAAATCTTCAATTTTCTGGGCACCACCTGGAGTAACCTCAACGGAGGTATTTTCCAGGAATTTGAGAATATTTTGTTTATCGTCTGACACGGTTTCTTCCTTTGAGTTAAAAAGGCGGCTATTTTAGCTATTTGCGACCCACTTGGTAAACTTTATTATTGCCTGGGTTAAAACAAGCAGATCGGCGGGCTCCATTATGTAGGGGGGCATGATATAGACCAGCTTGCCAAAAGGCCTTATCCAGACGCCATTTTCGACAAAAAAGGCCTGTGCCTGGGCCATATTGACGGCCTTTTTCATTTCCACCACCCCGATGGCACCAAGAACCCGGACATCCGCCACGCTTCCACAATCCCGGCATTCTGCCAATTCTTTATTCAGCTGTTTTTCTATATTAGCTACTTTTTCCTGCCAGTTTTCCTGTTCAAGCAGCTTGATGCTGGCAAGTGCAGTGCTACAGGCGAGAGGATTGGCCATAAACGTGGGACCGTGCATGAAAACACCCTGGTCTCTGGAAATGCCCGCACTAACTCTTTCCGTACACAGGGTGGCGGCAAGAGTCATATAGCCTCCGGTAAGCGCTTTTCCCAGACACAGAATATCCGGACAGATAGCAGCATGTTCACAGGCGAATAATTTGCCGCTGCGGCCGAAGCCGGTGGCAATTTCGTCTGCGATTAACAGCACGTTAAATTCATCGCACAGGGCTTTTATGGCCGCCAAATAGTCGGCTGAATAAAAGAACATTCTGCCGGCGCCCTGTACGATGGGTTCGAGAATGACCGCGGCAACGCTACTATGGTGCTCTTCCAGCAAGGCTCTCATGCTGGCAATATCGGTTTCAGAGCAACTTTCATTGAAGCGGCATTGAGGCGCATCGGCAAAATAATGCTGAGGCAGAATGCCGTTAAAAATATCATGCATGCCGGTAACCGGATCGCATACTGACATGGCCGCGAAAGTATCACCATGATAACCATTACGGATGGTCAGGAACTTGTGTTTCCCTGTCACGCCCGAGTTGATCCAGTACTGCAAAGCCATTTTCATAGCGACTTCCACAGCAACAGACCCGCTGTCACAAAAAAATACCTTTTGCAGCTCGGCCGGTGTGCTATCCACCAGTTTTCTGGCTAATTCCACCGCAGGGGCGTGAGTAATACCACCAAACATGACGTGAGACATGCTTGACAGCTGGTCCGTGACAGCCTGGTTTAATACCGGGTGGTTATAGCCATGGATAGCACTCCACCAGGAGGCCATGCCGTCAATGAGCCGGGTGCCATTTTCCAGTACCAGTCTGACACCCTCTGCGTGCGAAACCGGATATACCGGCAGCGGATTATCCATGGAAGTGTAGGGGTGCCAGATATGTTGCTTGTCGTAGTCGAGATCTATCATGGCTGGCTATTCTATTGAATTAGCCCCCGCAGTCATAGCGGCATTCACGCCACTGTTCGAGCAATTGCCCAGACATGCACCTCGCGGGCGCCTGCTTTCAATAACACCCTTGCAAGCTCGGATACAGTGGCTCCGGTAGTCACAACATCGTCCACAATCGCGACACTGGTGTTTGCCGCAAAATGAAAATCACCCTTAATGGAGAAAGCAGAGCGCAGATTTCTCTGTCTTGCCCTGGCTGACAGTCCCGTTTGCTGGGTCGTATTTCTGGCTCTGCAGACAATATCTCTGCTGATCGTAATATCCAGATGGCGTGAAAGTGTGCGGGCAATTTCCAGTGCCTGGTTGTATCCACGCTGGCGAATACGGGCGTTATGGAGAGGAATAGGGATGATCATGGTGGGCAGGGAGGAATTCTGGTATTGCCGTACAAGATGGCAGGCCAGTTGTTCGCTCAGCACTCGTCCACCAGTTAACCTGTGTCTGTACTTGAATCCCGCTATCAGCGAAGACACCGGAGGGTGATATTGGAAAGGAATAACACTGCGGCAATAACCAGGTGGTAATACCAGGCAGGTGCCACACCGCGAGCCGGCAACATTGCCAGTCGGCAGGGGCAGGCCGCAAACCGTGCAGGGGTTTTTTACCCGCGGCAGGGCAAGCCGGCATGAGTCACATAAATCGTAATGTTGATAACTGGGTTGCCTGCAGTGAATGCAGGTACCCGGAAATAGAGCGAACTGTGCATTTATTAACCACTTGTAAACACTTTCTGGGATTCGGGTTGACATGATAAGATGCGCTCCTGAGTAACTGGTTTTAAGTGTAGGATCTAATTCATCTTGCGCCAGTCCAGTTTTTTGTCCGCATAACGATCTTCAGGATTATCTATGACATCAATTACCCGCCATGACTGGTCATTTGACGAAATAAAGGCTCTCTACGAGCTGCCGTTCAATGATTTGCTTTTCCGCGCCCAGAGCGTTCATCGTGAAAATTTCGACCCGAATGCTGTGCAGGTCAGCACTTTGCTCTCAATTAAAACCGGGGCGTGTCCGGAAGACTGTAAATACTGTTCCCAGAGCGGGCATTACAATACCGAACTGGAAAAAGAAAAGCTTATTGAAGTCGCAAAAGTGCTGGATGAAGCCCGCAGAGCAAAGCAAAACGGTGCCTCCCGTTTTTGTATGGGTGCGGCGTGGAAGCATCCTTCGGCAAAAGATTTTCCCCATGTTCTGGACATGGTGAAGGGTGTCAGGGCGCTGGGAATGGAAACCTGTATGACACTGGGGGCCTTGAGTCCTGAGCAAAGCGAAGCACTGGCAGAAGCGGGCCTTGACTACTACAACCATAATATTGATACCTCTCGTGAGTATTACAAAACCATTATCTCCACCCGAACCTTCGACGATCGACTGCGAACTCTTGCCAATGTGCGAGATGCCGGTATCAAGGTTTGCAGTGGCGGTATCGTTGGTATGGGCGAAAATGAGCAAGACAGGATTGGCTTTCTGATGGAACTGGCGAACCTTCCTCATCATCCCGAAAGTGTCCCTATTAATAATCTGGTGAAGATAAAGGGAACCCCGCTGGAAAATGTGGATGATCTGGATGAATTTGATTTTGTTCGCATGATAGCTGTTGCCAGAATTCTGATGCCGGCTTCACATGTGAGGTTGTCTGCCGGACGTGAGGAAATGAATGATCAGATGCAGGCTTTGTGTTTCTTTGCCGGCGCCAATTCAATTTTTTACGGCGAAAAACTTTTAACGACCTCCAATCCACTCGAGAACGATGACATGCTGCTTTTCAGCAGACTCGGCATTCATCCCGAAGAGATTATTCTGGACCATGATGATCAGGAGCATGCAGCTGTACCGGCGTCGTCTTCGGCTTTTTACGATGCGCTGTCGCACTAGCAGTCGTTTCAGAAAGCCCCGGTGAAATCTTTTCGACAGGAACTCCAGTTAGCACTGGACGAAAGACAGAAAAATGCATTATTCAGGCACCGTCGCACGCTTTATTCTCCCCAGGGAACAGAGGTCATTCTGGATGGACAGCATGTCACCAGTTTTTGCAGCAATGACTACCTGGGTCTGGCAGATCATCCCGATGTTGTTGAGGCCTTTCATCAAGGCCTGAATAAATTCGGTGCTGGCAGTGGTGCGTCTCATCTGGTTAGTGGTCATCTCGTTCCCCACGAGCTTCTGGAACAGGAACTCGCTGAATTTACCGGACGTAGCGCAGCACTGGTTTTTTCCAGTGGCTACATGGCCAATGTGGGTGTACTGACGACTTTGCTGGATAACAACGATGTTGTGTTGGAAGACCGGTTTAATCATGCCTCGCTACTGGATGGCGGACTTTTTAGTGGTGCCAGATTCAAGCGTTTTGCCCACCTTGATACAGCTGCGCTGGAGAAGAAGCTATCGTCTATTCATGATGCCAGAAGAAAACTGGTGGTTGCGGATGGTGTCTTCAGTATGGACGGTGAAATCGCAGCACTGCCGGAACTGATCAGGGTTACCAGTAATCACAATGGTCTGTTAATGATTGATGATGCCCATGGTATTGGTGTGCTGGGCAAGAATGGCGGCGGCACCATAGCTCATTGGCAAGAGCAGGGTGCCAACATCGACGAAGATAATCTGCAAATTCTTATTGGTACATTTGGCAAGGCATTTGGTGCAAGTGGTGCGTTTGTTGCCGGCAGTGAAGAGCTGATAGAAACATTAATTCAGTTTTGCCGACCCTATATATATACCACTGCAATTTCTCCCGCACAGGCTGAGGCTATACGCGCCAGTCTTAAAATAATTCAGAAGGATAATTGGCGACGCCAGTATCTGGCCCAGCTGATCAAGCGATTCAGAGCGCATTGTGAAGATCTGGGATTGACCATGATCCCTTCCAGCACGCCAATCCAGGCAGTAGTCATTGGTGATGTCAGCAAAACTATTCAAGCCAGCGAGCAATTAATGCATGAAGGGGTATTTGTTTCTGCCATTCGTCCGCCCACAGTGCCAGCAGGAACAGCAAGATTACGTGTAACTTTTAGCGCCCTTCATACAGAAGCACAGTTTCAGAAACTGCTTGATGTGTTTGAAAAATATGCCCACTTCTGGGTTAAGGATTCGTCAGAGTGAACAGCTTTCAGCGCTTACCGGACAAAAACAGAATTGCCCATGCTTTTGGCCAGGCAGCGAGTAGTTATGACAGCTATGCCTGCTTGCAACGCGATATCGCCGATAAATTGTTTTCCAATTTGGGGGTTACTGAGCCCACCTCTATACTTGATCTGGGCAGTGGCACCGGTTATTGCGCAGGGATTCTTGCCCAGCGATTTCCTGATGCAACAATAACCAGCCTGGATCTTGCTGATGCCATGTTGAGATATGCCAGGGCGAACAGCATTAAACAACAGCAGGACAAACGTGAATTCTGGCTTTGCGGTGATGCCGAGAATTTACCCTTTGCTGATCAGAGTTTTGATCTGGTTATTTCCAACCTGACCATACAGTGGTGTGAGAGCCCCCTTCAGGTCTTCAAGGAGTTGTTCAGGGTTATGAAACCCGGGGCACAGGCAAGTGTGAGTACGCTGGCAGAAGAAACGCTGACAGAATTGAAAGAAAGCTGGGCGGCTATTGATGACTATGTGCATGTTAACGAATTCCTGTCCTGCGAAAAAATTATTCAGGTATCTGCAACCCAGCCATTTACCGCAATCAATAATATACATACACACGAAATCTGGTACTACGATTCACTGAGCGCCTTAACCAATGAGCTTAAAGGGATTGGTGCGCATAACCAGAACTCAGGCCAGCCCTCAGGTCTGACCGGTAAAAGCAAACTGAAGAAATTAAAGCAGACTTTTGAAAACAAAAGGATCGATGGGAAAGGGATTCCCGTTACCTATGATCTGGTGCAGTTACATCTGGTCAAATAAAGCACTTCTGGGCAGTGATACTTGTAGATATTAATAGATACTTCGATTATGTCAGCGCAAAAAATATTTTTTATTACCGGAACTGATACTGATGCTGGAAAGACTTTTGTTTCCTGCAGTATTTTGGCAGCGGCAAAAGCACAGGGTTTAACTACGGCGGCATTAAAGCCGGTGGCTGCCGGCGTTAGTGAAACATCTCGAGGGACACATAATGATGACGTCGTTGCCCTGGCGGAAAACTGCTCAATACCGCTGACCCTGGAAGACATTAATGCTGTTTGCCTGAATGAAGCCATTGCACCGCATATCGCTGCTGAAAAGTCCGGCGTCAAACTTGACGCTAAAGCCATTGCCGGGCATTGCCGCAAGGTCATTGATAAAAATGCTGACCTTACTTTGGTGGAAGGCGCCGGTGGCTGGAGAGTACCGCTTGGGAATAAGGAAACCATGGCGGACATTGCCAGGTTATTGGAAATACCGGTAATACTCGTTGTCGGCATGCGTCTGGGTTGCCTGAGCCATGCCTTGCTTACAGCCGAGGCAATCCAGGCTGATGGCCTTGAGCTGGCAGGCTGGGTCGCTAACCGGATTGATGAAAAGATGCCGGTCTATGAAGAGAATGTGGCGACTCTGATGAACTTGATACCAGCACCGATGCTGGCCGAAATTCCGTGGATAGACGATACTGATCCTGTTGAAAGTGCCTGCCGATTTATCGATATGAGTAAAATTTTGTCCAGATAAACAAAAAATGCGCAGGATTTGTTTCAGGACAATTCCTTGCGTGGACTTGTCAGACCCTCAATTTGTATAATCAGCGACGTTTTTTTTAAACTTATATTTTGCTCCGGAATTACGCTCCGAATCGCAGAAGGAAATATCAATGACACAGCACAGTAAGCACCCTGTGGAGGTTTGTGCCCTCTACCATTTTGTCAGGCTGGATGATTTCGAGACATTAAGAGAGCCGTTGTTGCAACAGATGCTCAGGAACAATGTTAAAGGCACTATCCTGCTGGCTAATGAAGGGATAAACGGCACCATTGCAGGCAGCCCTGAGGGAGTAGCCAATGTTCTTGACTGGCTTAAAAGTGATGAGCGTCTGAAGAGTCTGGACTACAAGCTATCCTTTGATGATGAAATCCCCTTTTATCGCGCCAAGGTAAAGCTCAAGAAAGAAATTGTGACGATGGGAGTAGAAGGTATTGATCCTAACCGTAAGGTAGGGACTCACGTCAAGCCTGAAGACTGGAATGCCCTGATCTCGGATCCCGATGTTTTGTTAATCGATACCAGAAACCGCTATGAAGTGGAAATAGGCTCTTTTACCCATGCTGTAGATCCACAAACAGACAGTTTCAGGGACTTTCCCGAGTATGTAGAAAAAAATCTGAACCCTGAAAAACATAAAAAAATTGCCATGTTCTGTACCGGTGGTATTCGGTGCGAAAAATCGACGGCATACTTGAAAGAAAAGGGCTTTGATGAGGTTTACCATCTGCAGGGCGGTATTCTGAAGTATCTGGAACGGGTGCCAGAAAGCGAATCATTGTGGAAAGGCGAATGTTTTGTTTTTGACAACAGGGTGGCGGTTAATCATCAGCTGGAAAAAGGCGATTACGACCAATGTCATGCTTGCAGACTGCCTATTACCGAGCAGGACAAGTTAAGTGATCAATATGAAAAGGGCGTAAGCTGCCCGCGTTGTTTCAAGAGGAAAACACCTGAACAGCAAGAGCGATTCAGGGAGCGTGAGAAACAAATGGAATTGGCTATAAAAAGAGGAGAAATACACCTGGGTTCAGAAGTAACTGATCTCATCGCGCAACGCAAACAGGAGAAAAATCATTTCAAGGCCGTGCAGCAACAACATGAGAAAAAAAAGCTGTAATAGTTTTGACACTTTAATAGTGAGCATGCTTAATTAAATGGTCAAAACCATCAGAAACTTTGCAGAATTTTGCATAGTGAAAACTGGTCTGTACTCTACTAACAGGATATTCAGGAACTAAAGTATGAATAATAAATTTTTGCCTCTAGTCGTCGTTCTTGCCATATTGCTGGCTGCTCTGTATTGGGTATTTGGGCTGCCCATGGTAGGTAGTCCGGAAATACCCACCTCGGCAGATGCCATTGCCAGGGGAGAGTATATTTACAATGCAGGCGGTTGTGCGGCCTGCCATCAAAATGGTGATGATCTGGATGGTCCTGTTGGTGGCTATGTCATAGAAGTTGAGAACCCATTTCCCAACAAATTCTATACGCCAAATATTACCCCGGATGTTGAAACAGGTATTGGAGGCTGGACGGGCAGGGACTTTATCCTGGCCATGAAACATGGCCGTAGTCCGAGTGGAGGATTTTACTGGCCATCTTTTCCCTATCGTACCTATAAGAATATGACGGATGAGGATGTTCTGGATCTTGCGGCTTACTTAATGGCCCAGCCTGCTATTGCCAGTGAGGTTCCGGATCACGAGTTACCTGCATGGCAGTTCGACTTCCTGATGGCCGGCTGGAATATTATGGCTGACTTTATGGAGGGAGAGCCTCCTGCTGTTTCAGACGATGCCCAGGCCCAGCGTGGCGCCTATCTGGCAAGAGCACTTGGCCATTGTGGGGAATGTCATACTCCCAGAAATGGTCTTGGCATGATGATTCTTGCCCAGGAATTTGCCGGTTCCGAGATAGTTTCCAAACCCATTAATCCGGAAGGGCTTTCAGGCTGGACTGCTTTTGATTTTGTGGGCTTTCTTCAGCTTGGTATGACCGCCAGTTTTGACTTTGTCGGGGGCGAGATGGCCGATGTCATTGAACACACCAGCAAGCTCAGCGAGGAAGATCAGGAAGCTTATGCGGCATTCTTCATTCATGAAAATGAATGATGCTGCAAGGGCCTGAAGTATTAAAACCGAAGCAAAAAAAACGCCCCGAAAGGGGCGTTTTTTTTGTAACAGGATTTAAGTCCTGTAAATCTGGCTGGTTTTAATCCAGACGGAATCTGTCATGACAGGCACCACACTTGGGACCAATCTGTCCAACTGCCTGACGTACGCCACTTGCACCCTGACTTTCCAGAATTTCGATGGCGGCAGTTGCACCGTCAACCAGATCCTGTGCGAGCTGTGCAAAATCTTCCTGGCTGGACCAGATAGTATCTGCAGCGCGAGTATCAACGGAGTTGGCTGAAGTATTGGCAGCAAACAGCTCGGAAATCATTGGCGCGAGCATGATAATACGCTCTGAACCAAGAATTGCTGCATCGGCATCAAAGTCTGCGCCACGTGCCATCTGTCCCAGTGGACCATTGGCAAAGGCGAGCAGCTGAAATACTGCCTGACGACGTTTTACTGCAGCGGCGGCATCTTCATCAGACATCTGCGCCATTGCATTGATTGAAAAAATTGAGCTTAAGATTATTGCTCCGGTGATAATGAGTTTTTTCATTATGGTTTCCCCATTCCTGTTGGTTTTTTAAAAATCTGTTTCCAGTAGTTTGTAATCAATAAAAAATTTAGCATTTTTTATCGGGCTTTTGAAACTCTTGTTATTTCTGATATCTCTGAAACCTCCAATACTTTCGCAATGATCTTTTGTGAAAACATTTCCAAGTATTCGTGGGTATTCCGCATTGATATACAGGAAGCTAATTCTTGCATTTATACGGCTGAGTGTCAGCCCCTTAGACAGCCCTGTTCATCAACATTGATGGCAGATCCGGTCGGGGCGTATTGTGCCATGTTCAATCTCTCCTGTCTTCCTGTTTAACGCCGATAAACTTTTGTACATTAATTTTTATATCTTTCAATTCAAATGCTTACAATAGATAATCGTGTTTTAGTAAACCGTGTTTTAGTGTACATGGGAGACAGTATTGATACATTTCACTGAATCGAAGCTGAATCCGGAAAAATGTGGCTCAGGTTCCTTAATAATTGCACATTTTTCAACGGTCAGCTGAGCACAAAGATGAAAGACATCCTGTCGGTGTGTTTCGAAAAGTGATGTTTGACCTGTTTATGCGACTGGGGTAGGGTTGCGCTTCCTTCCACAACGAGGATCCGAAATGGCCCGAAAATCGACAAAATTCAACTTTGAGGACGCTCTGGAAAATCTTGCGGAACTGGTTGAAGCAATGGAAGAAGGTGAGCTTAGCCTGGAAGAATCTCTTAAAGCTTTCGAACAGGGTATCAAGCTGACTCGTGAGTGTCAGGTTGCCCTGGAAAATGCAGAACAGAAAGTTCAACTATTGGTTAGCAGTGATGACATCCCTGAAGCTGAAGCGTTTGAAGAAGATGAAAACGGGGCGGGATAAGAAAGCGTTTACTTTCTTCACTCAATGATTACACCAGATTACATAAAGAGTCTTCAGGAAAGAGCTTCGGCCGTACTTGAATCCCGTCTTGATTTTAAAGGCCATTCAGACCGTCTGGTGGAGGCAATACATTATGCCGTTCACAGTGGCGGTAAACGAATCAGGCCCCTGCTTTGTTACGCCAGCGCAGAGGCTGTTGGGGGAGCGCTCAACAAGGCAGACAATTGTGCATGTGCGGTTGAGCTGATTCATGCCTATTCTCTGGTTCATGACGATCTTCCTGCCATGGATAACGATGAATTAAGACGTGGCCTGCCTACTTCTCACATAAAATTTGATGAGGCTACCGCTATTCTTGCAGGTGATGCCTTGCAATCACTGGCATTTGAGCTGCTGGCTAATGCTGAAAATGGTGATCCTGCAGATAGCCTGCAGATGATCAGAATCCTGTCACAGGCTGTCGGCTGGAAAGGCATGGTTGCCGGTCAATGCCTTGATATAGAAAGTGCCGGCAAGATTAAAAGTGAAGAAGATCTGGCGCTCATGCATCGTCTGAAGACCGGGGCACTGATCACTGCCAGCGTGAAAATGGGCGCGATCAGCACTGGTCTGGCTTCGGTAACTGCACTCGAACAGCTTGAGACATTTGCCCGCTGTATGGGGCTGGCTTTTCAGATAAAGGACGATATCCTTGATGTGGAAGGTGAAACTCAGGTTCTTGGCAAGCAGCAGGGTAAAGACCAGAATCTGGACAAAGCCACTTATCCGGCAATCATTGGCCTTGAAGAGGCGAGAAAAAGAATGTTTGGACTTTTTGAAGAGGGTACCCAGGCGCTGGCATCATTTGGCAAGGAAGCTGAGAAGCTCAAAGGAATTGCCAGTTACATAATAGAGCGAAGACATTAATTCCCCGGTTGCCAATGGTGCAGACTAAGAAAGACTGACTGCGTCCTTTGCGCTAAAATAAGCCGGTTTTTTCACGAGCTAATTTTCCATAGATGTTTAACGAGATTCCCCTTGAGCGGCCTGACACGCCTTTGCTCGATAGCATAGATTCCCCCGCTGATTTGCGTGAGCTGCCTATAGAGCAGCTTGAAGAATTGGCACAGGAGCTGCGCCATTACCTGCTTTTTACCGTGGGTAAGACTGGTGGGCATTTTGGCGCAGGGCTCGGTGTTGTTGAGTTAACGATAGCACTGCACCATGTCCTGAATACCCCGGAAGATAAACTTGTCTGGGATGTCGGGCACCAGACCTACCCTCACAAAATACTCACCGGACGGCGTGAGCAGTTACTCACTATCCGTCAGGCCGGCGGGCTGGCCGCATTCACCAATCGCAATGAAAGTGAATACGATAATTTTGGCGCAGGCCATTCAAGTACTTCTATTTCTGCGGCCCTGGGCATGATGATCGCGGCACAGCAACAGGAGTCTGACAGAAAAGTGGTGGCAGTGATCGGCGATGGCGCCATGACCGCAGGTCTGGCTTTTGAAGCACTCAATCATGCCGGTGATCTTGAGGGCGATATCCTGATAATTCTTAACGACAATAATATGTCTATCTCGAGAAACGTTGGCGGGCTATCCAGTTATTTTGCCCGCATGTGGGCCAGCAAACCCTATAACGTTTTACGATCTGGCAGCAAAAAAGTGCTATCGGCATTACCGCCGGCATGGAAAGCGGCACATCGCGCCGAGGAATACATGAAGGGCATGGTTTCCCCGGCGACCATTTTTGAAGAGCTTGGCTTTACCTATTTCGGCCTGGTCGATGGCCATGACGTGGAAGGGCTGGTGAATATACTAAATAACATAATAGACATGAAGGGTCCTCGCTTGCTTCATGTTGTAACGCAAAAAGGCAAAGGGTATGCGCCTGCGGAAGAGGATGCTTTTGGTATGCATGCCTTAAGCAAAATGGTTTCCGAATCAGAAAAGCCTACTCAATCGACGGATTTGATTCCCACTTATTCAAAGATCTTTGGTGACTGGCTGTGTGAGACCGCCGAATCAGATGAGAAATTGATTGCCATTACTCCGGCGATGAGTGAAGGCTCAGGCATGCGTAAATTCGAGGAAGCCTATCCGCAGAGATTTTTTGACGTGGCAATCGCAGAACAGCATGCGGTAACTTTTGCTGCAGGTATGGCCTGTGATGGTTTAAAACCTGTCGTGGCGATCTATTCAACTTTTTTGCAGCGTGGTTATGACCAGTTGATCCATGATGTGGCCCTGCAGGATCTTGACGTGCTTTTTGCCATCGATAGAGCCGGTCTGGTGGGTGAAGATGGACCAACCCATGCAGGTAGTTTTGATTTGTCTTACCTGCGTTGTATTCCAAATATGCTGGTTATGGCGCCCAGTGATGAGCAGGAAGCCAGGGATATGTTAACCACCGGGTTTCATCATCCTGGCCCGGCAGCGGTGCGTTACCCCAGAGGTAAGGCGACGGGATGTGTGATCTCAAAGACGCTGCAGCCACTGGAAATAGGCAAGGCAAAAATTTGTCGCGAAGGAAAAGGCGGGGTTGCCATTCTGGTCTTTGGTACCCTGTTGGCCAGAACCGTGTCGGTTGCTGATGAACTTGATGCAACCCTGGTGGATATGCGCTTCGTAAAACCGCTGGATGAGGCATTAATAAGCAGCCTTGCCAACTCCCATCAGTTACTGGTAACAGTAGAAGAAAATGCAGTCATGGGAGGTGCCGGGTCGGGAGTGAATGAATTCCTGGAACAACAGGGCTTGTGCACAGCCGTGTTGAACCTTGGTTTACCGGACAGCTTTCTGGAGCATGGCAAAGTAGATGAAATGCTGGCTGCTTGTGGCCTGGATAGCAATGGAATATTGAAAGCCATTTTGCAGCGACTGGAATAAATGGCACGCCGCACACCTACCGATATAGAGAACCTGGACATGAAATGGCATGTCATCAGGTTGTTAATTCCCTATCTGCTTGAATTCAGAAAGCGAACCCTTCTGGCTTTTATTTGTCTGGGGCTTGCCAAGCTGTCCAGTATCAGCCTGCCATTTTTCATGAAATATATTGTCGATAACCTCGACTCCCAGATGTCTCCTGTGGCTGGAAATAATACTGCTACAGTGATTGCCATTCCCATTATGCTGATCATTGCCTATGGCTTGTTCCGTTTCTTCAATGTCATGTTTAATGAAATAAGGGATACCCTGTTTGGTCGAGTCACTGAAAGAACTATTCGACGCGTAAGTCTGCAAACCTTTCGTCACCTGCATAATCTTGATCTAGACTTTCATTTAAACCGTCAGACTGGTGGCTTGTCCCGTGATATTGAGCGGGGTAATTCCGGTATCAATTTTCTTTTGCGGTTTATGATTTTTAATATCATTCCCACGCTTCTTGAGCTGCTTGTTGTAATTGGAATTTTTCTGGGGAATTACGGTTTCGCATTTGCTGGCATTATTATTCTCGCCATTGTTACTTATGTCGGCTATTCAGTAGTTGCCACGGAGAAGCGTACACGTTTTATTCGCGAGATGAATGTCGCCGACTCAGAAACCAACACCAGGGCAATAGACAGTCTGCTCAATTATGAAACGGTAAAGTATTTCACCAATGAGGAATATGAAGCGAGGCATTTTGATGAAGGACTTGAAGCGCTTGAAACTGCTAAAAGAAATAACCGCTTAAGCCTGTTTGCTCTTAATGGCGGTCAGGCTCTGATCGTATCACTTGCCATGACGGGAATGTTACTACTTGCAGCCCAGGGTGTGGCAGATGGAAGCATGACGCTTGGAGACTTCACCCTGGTGAATATGTTCATGATGCAATTATTTATTCCACTTAATTTCCTGGGCTTTGTGTACCGGGAAATAAAAGGCGCAATGGCAAATATTGAACGTATGTTTGAATTGCTGGCAGAAAAACCAGGCATTACGGAAAAAGCGGATGCTGTTGCGCTACAGTTTACGAAGCCTTCCATTGAATTTAAACATGTGAGTTTCCATTATCGGCCAGACCGGGAAATTATCCAGGACATCTCGTTTACCATTCAACCCGGTCAAAAACTGGCGGTTGTCGGGGCCAGTGGTTCAGGCAAGTCTACCCTGGTGAAACTTTTGTTTCGTTTTTATGACTGTCAGTCCGGCAGCATTGAAATTGATGGCAACAATATCCTTGGCCTGACATTACACTCCCTGCGCTCAGCCATTGGTATCGTGCCTCAGGATACGGTCCTGTTTAACGATACTATTTATGAAAATATCCGTTATGGACGTCCCGATGCCAGTGAAGATGAAATAAGGCAAGCTATCAGGATGGCTCATCTAGATGACTTTATTAATCAATTACCACAGGGGATGGAAACCATTGTTGGCGAAAGGGGACTGAAACTCAGTGGAGGTGAAAAGCAGCGCGTGGCTATCGCCCGCACCATGCTGAAAAGTCCGGCCATACTGGTTTTCGATGAAGCAACCTCTTCGCTGGACAGTAAAACGGAAGGGGCCATTCTTAAAGCCATGCGGGAAATCTCCCAGGGCCATACCAGCCTGGTCATTGCCCATCGCTTGTCTACCGTGGTTGATGCGGATCAGATTCTGGTGCTTGAGCAAGGGCGTTTTGTTGAGTCCGGTACTCACACTGAGCTATTGGCGAAACAGGGCACTTATCACCATATGTGGTTTCTGCAACAGCAGCAGGAAAAAAGTGAGGCAATAACGACGCCTTCTTTATAATGACAAAGATCCTTCCTGAAGCATTACAAAGCAGGAATAAAAAAGGCGCTGATTTAGCGCCTTTTTTATTTTAACTGTCCCGTCCTGAAATAAGTTGTCACTTTGGAGACTTATTTATGGGAAACCCTACACCCCCTCGAGCCAAACGCTCTCAGAAAGATTACACACTCGCCTTTAAATTAGCGGTGGTTTCGCAAGTTGAAAAAGGCGAGCTCACCTACAAACAAGCTCAAGCTCGTTACGGTATCCAAGGTAAAAGCACGGTACTTACCTGGCTTAGAAATCATGG
>CBFICR010000020.1:0-49065 GCA_965661105.1 Pseudohongiellaceae bacterium
ATCCTCTAAATAGAATGCTGTAGTTACTGAATCAGTATAGGTATTCGAGACCTGCGGGTCTTTGCGGAATAACCATCGGATTAAGAGTTAATTACTTAAACTTTATATCTATATAAATCAATAAGATTTAAGGTGCTAAATTGCAGTGTGTAAGCAAGTGTGTAACTGATTGCTCTTGGATACTACAATTCATCCCCAGCCGCTAACTTTTCACCATCTTCGAAATCGCATATAGATATAAAGATAGGGGCTAAATCGGGAGTCCTTCATTGAAAGGACCACTTTTGCTTGCGTAACTGAGAATTACCGCAGGCCGATCAATTAGGAGGCACCAAACTGATTACTTCGGTACCTCCTAATCTCACCTAAAACTATTAATATTGGTGGTCGCAGTCATCTTGAATAGACTGGATCGGTGAGATGCCGTAATTTGCGATACCAGCAACTCCATATAGATACAATCCGGAAGGAGGTGTCCACCCTAGTCCATATCCATACGCGACGCCACCTGGATAATCTGATGTTTTTACAGCAACAGGTGGTAATTGGGTCCCGCTAAGCCACAGTCCTAATACCGCGGTGGGATAAAAGGCTTGTTCAGAAGGGGTATAGGTTTCACCAACGCCATGACTTGTAGTTGGGAATGTAGCTGTGATAGGTCCACAATACACCATAAAGGCACTTGCATTTGATGAAAAAAGAAAGGAGGTTAAAGTGACTAGTAAGACTTGAAATCTTGTTAAGCTTTTCATAGTTAAAATCCATTTATACAATTTAATTCTTAATAAAATGTTCGGTTTAATATCTGTTATCTATTTTTGCAGCCTTGTTTGAATGAGTTAAATACCCACTGTGGATGGTCATATGCGAGGGAAATAAAGTCAGTTCTAAATTCAGCCATACTGTCATCATTTGAAATCCTGGTAAGTTCCTCCTCTATAGCGACTTGAGTGTTTCCGTCTAATTTACTAATCACATTATTGTAATACGAGACAGTGTCTTCTTCTGCCTGTTGATCTGCTAAAACAAATAGTTCTGCTACTGATACTGCGTCAATGTCCTCACTACCTTCCTGACTTGATATTAAGGAGCAAGCTTCATCGATTGTCGCATCGGATCTGGAGCTAATATATGGTGTATTGCTTCCCCCAAGCTGTAGTCCATCCAGCGCCTCTAATATTTCAGATTTCGCATTTGTATCAATAGAAAGATTGGCAGCGCGGCCTAATGCCATTTTAAGCTTCACACTTTCTGGTAACGAATCTCCTTGATGTTTAGATACATAAGGTGCCAGGAGTGGTGTTACGTTAGGGAGGTCTTTATCAACTTCAGCTGAAAAAGCTAAACTGCTGGCGACCAAAATAGGGATTGATAGGAGCGGGGATAAGTAAGTAGCAAGAAGTTGCTTTGTTGTGTATATCATTTTAAAAGTCCTTTTTAATGATGGTTACCCAAATGTAATGCGCGAATAACTTTATGCTTGAATTAAGTCTATTTCAATGCTGTCAAACTGATATTAAATGTTGTTGCAAAATTGGTTTTTTCGTCTATGACGAAGGGTTGAGAAAATCACTAGATTAGCATTTTAATAAGTATTTGAAGTCTGCTATTCCAAGAGATCAGGGAAAACTGAAACTATGGAAAATGGTGGGCCCACCAGGGCTCGAACCTGGGAAAAACGGATTAAGAGTCCGGTGCGTATTTCCGGAGGGATGTTTGGTGGGGCATGTTGGGTTCGAACCGTTTATCTTTAAAAAGTATATTTACGGTTAATGTACAGTTTAAAGTATTCGAGACCTGCGGGTCTTTGCGGAACAACCATCGGATTAAGAGTCCGGTGCGCTTTTCCGGGAGGATGTTTGGTGGGGCATGTTGGGTTCGAACCAACGACCATCGGATTAAGAGTCCGGTGCTCTACCAACTGAGCTAATGCCCCAAAAAAGTTTTTTACCACCAGGGTAAGAGCTGGGCATTATACCCGATTTTCCAATTTAGTCAGTGCTATAACCATAACTCTTTATCATGGCTTTGGCTTTATCACTTTCCATAAATTCCAGAAACTCCAGCGCCGCCGGATTCCCGCTCCCCCGCTTTAAAAGTACCGCATCCTGTCGGATTGGGTCATATAGTTCACCCGGTATTATCCAGCCTGTACCCTCTTGAATAATGCCATTTTCAGATACCTGCGATAGCGCCACAAACCCCGCCCGGGCATTGCCGGTATTGATAAACTGAAAAGCCTGGTTGATGTTCTCGCCCATCACCAGCTTATTACTGTACTCATGCTCCAGTCCAAGGGCCTGCAGTACCTGCATCGCTGCTGCGCCATAGGGCGCCAGCCGGGGATTGGCAATGGCCAACGGGTTGATTTGTTGATTTAGCAGGCTTTTTTCCTCGGCTAAATCAAAATCCGGATCGGCAGACCATAGCACCAAAGCGCCCGTTGCATAGGTAAAGCGCGTGCCTGTAACAGTATGTCCTGCCTGCTCCAGGGCTTCGGGTTTTTCCTGATCAGCGGAAAAAAACAGCTGAAACGGCGCGCCATTGACGATCTGGGCATATAACCTGCCGGAAGAGCCATATGACACATTCACCTTATGCTCACTGCTACTCTCAAAATCGGAAACCAGCGCATCCATGGCCCCGTTAAAGTTGGATGCCACGGCAATAGTGAGCTGCTCCGCCCTTACCACCGGGCTACACAGCGCAAGTATTAATAACAAAAGCAATGTTTTTCTGATCATGGCAAATACCATAGCAGTGACTCATCCAAGAGAAAAGGTTTAACTGTTAGGGACTAGACAGAATCTTATTACCTGTTTACTCTTGATCCCCTAGGGGAAAGACCATAATAAAAATAAGTACTATTCTTGGGGGAATTAACGTGCCAACCAGCTATTTGCGCCCGTCATTTATTACCAGTTCTTTTACCATCGCCTTTATCCTGTTGATGGTTTCCACTGCCAATGCCCAGATCAATGGCTTTACCGGCCAGGTCCTTGAGACCATTCCTCCGGACCGGGAATTTGCTACTTCCGACGAGCATTACCAGTACCTGCTGGACAAGGCCAATGGTGGCACCCGCCACACCTGGGAAACCCTGCCGCGCTGGGACGGTCTGTGGTACACCTCAGGCAATAATAGTATGGATGTCTTTGTGGATGGCGGACTGCGCGGTGGGACGGTCAGGGAAGGAGTACTGACCCCTGCCTATGAAGCTGCCTACAAGGAACGCTGGCGCCAGCAGCAGGAAGAAGGCCAGGTTCGTTATGATCGCCTGACCCACTGTGAACCTACCGGCATGCCGCGTTGGCTGCTGGAGCCCTACAACCATGAATTCATCAATACCCCGGATCAATCCTGGCTGATCAATGACTTTGCCAACAGCATTCGCCGGGTCTATATCAACAAGGAACATACCAACCTCGCCGAGATGAATGGCGGGCATTCGTGGTTTGGCGACAGTGTCGGATTCTGGGATGGCGACAAGCTCATCATCCATACCAAGTACCTGAGACCGGCTGATTTTACGCGCTGGTCACCCATGACCAGCAACCAGCTGGAACTGGTGGAGACCTGGCAGTTCCAGGAATTTGATGATTTTCCAAGACTGGTGGTCCAGGTCACCATGTATGACGAGCATGCCTTCGTGAAACCCCTGAACTTTGTCTACGCTTTCCGTCAGGCTACCGACCTTGATGAAATTGGCTACCGCATACAGCATTGGGAATGCGAATCCAGCAGCAACTCCTATCTGGATGAAAACGGCTTTACCGACTTTTACCTGCCCGGCGAACCTGGCTACAAGGATCCCCGCGGCGCCACCCTGTTTCCGGAATTGCCCGGACAGACACCGGACCCGTTCTCTGATCCTGTCTTGAACGGACAATAAAAAACAAGAGACAAGAGACAAGAGACAAGAGACAAGAGACAAGAGACAAGAGACAAGAGACAAGAGACAAGAATTATTATGAAAATTTTAAAATTTCAGTCAAGAAAAATATTTCAAGAATTAACTAAAGGGATCTCATCATGAAAAAATTTAGCTTGAAGCCAGTGTTGCTTGTCTCTTGCCTCTTGTCTCTTGCCTCTGGTGCGTTAGCGCACCATTCTTTCAGCATGTTCGATCAGGACATTGAAATGGTTGTGCAGGGCAAGGTCGCCCGCTGGGCTTTCAACAATCCCCATGCCTGGCTGTATGTCAATGTCGTTGGCGATAATGGCGAGGTTGTGGAATGGGGCTTTGAAGGTGGCGCGCCCCCTTCCCTGATTCGTAATGGCATTACCGGCAGATCTTTCAAACCCGGTGACGAAGTCACTGTCATGTTCAGCCCGCTAACCGGTGGCCGCCCGGGTGGCGCCTTGTGCTGGATCAAAATTGAAGATGGTTCCTATTTGAAACCCGCCGATGGTGGTTGCGGTGCACGCGATCCTGAGAACATCAGTCGTTGGGAAAAATGGATTGATCAGGGGTTTTCCAGCAGCACAGAGGCACAAGCCGCCGCTCTGTAACGCTTTGACTTAACCCTAAAAAAAGGAAGCCATTGGCTTCCTTTTTTTGTGGATGAATAATGGGGAAAATTATCAGGGAAAAACCCCTCTCAGCAATTTCGCTTCGGCAACCCGTGATATCCCTTCAATCAATGCTGCGGTACGCATATCCACACCATCTCGCTGGCTGCGCACTAAAGTTCGATGGAAGGCATTCACCAGTATTTTATGAAGGCGATCATTGACTTCCTCCAGCGTCCAGGAAAATTCCTGGGTGTTCTGCACCCATTCAAAATAGGACACGGTGACGCCACCGGCGTTGCCCAATATATCTGGCAAGACGAAAATACCGCGCTCGGTCAGCATACTGTCGGCTGCCAGACTGGTGGGCCCATTCGCGCCTTCGGCCAGTATTTTGCACTTGATATAAGGCGCATTGGTTTCGGTAATTTGATTTTGCAAGGCACAGGGCGCCAGGATGTCACATTCCAGCTCCAGTAATTCCTGATTATTGATTTCATCTGCCTCAAGGTAGCCCTGTAGCGTACCATTTTGTTCAAGCCAGTCATCGACATTCTGCAGATTCAATCCGTTGTTATTATGAAGACCGCAACTGACATCGCTGATGCCAATAATGCTGACCCCCAGTTCATGAAGAAAGTGGGCGGCATGCCGACCTACGTTGCCGTATCCCTGAACAACAGCCGTTGCCTTATTGAGCTCAATACCCAGGTGTTCTGCTGATTCCCTGATCAGGTAAACCAGTCCCCTGCCAGTGGCCTCTTCCCTGCCCTGCGAACCACCCAACACCACGGGTTTGCCGGTAACCACTTCTGGAATGGCATAGCCATGTTGCTGGCTGTAGGTATCCATGATCCAGGCCATGGTCTGGGCATTGGTGCCCATATCCGGTGCGGGGATATCCTTGTCCGGACCGATCATGCTGCTGATTTCCATGGTGTAACGTCGCGTCAGGCGCTGCAGTTCGGGCCGACTCATCTGCCGCGGATCTACCCTTACCCCGCCCTTGGCACCGCCAAAAGGTAAATGCATCAGGGCACATTTCCAGGTCATCCACATGGCCAGCGCCGCTACCTCGCCAAGATTGACATCTTCGTGGTAACGAATACCGCCTTTGGTTGGTCCCATGGTAAGCACATGCTGAACCCGGTAACCAAATACCGTTTCCACTTCTGAATACTCATCCATACGACAGGGAAAACTGACAATCATGGTGCGCTGGGGAAATAACAGACGATCCCTGATATTTTCATCCAGCCCCATTTTTTGGGCCGCACCCAGAAACTGGCTCTGGGCCAGATTGAGCATTGGCGAATCCCATTCAGCTTTGGGGAGTTCTATTACTGGTAAATTGTCATTGCTTGATTCAGGTGTTTCTTCACTCATATTTATTTCCCTTTGTTTCTGGAATCAGGCTGCCCGCTCGTTCTTACCCAATAAACTGGTTGATTTTCCAAGCTGTTTTATCCCTGTTATTTGTCTGATGATTGCTTGTTTTTATTATGACGGATTTCATTTCAAAGCTTTCAGCGGGTCTTATATTCAGCCTGTGATTGCTTCAGGTTATGAGACCGTTTATTCGCGGATTTATCCCACACTTTGTGCTTCATCCAGCGGTAATATTTTGAAATTGATTACGCCATAGAGGATGGAAATCAGCGGCATCAATAAATTGAAAAAACAAAACGGCAGATACACCATGGTGGGCACGCCTAAGGATGCTGCCATATAGGCGCCACAGGTATTCCATGGGATCAGCGGAGACGTTACCGTACCTGCATCTTCAATCACCCGGCTCAGGTTCACCGGGGCCATATTATGGTGACGAAAAGCGACCTTGTACATGCGACCGGGAATGACAATCGCCATGTACTGATCTGCGGTAATGATATTGGCGCCGATACAGGTCAATACCGCCGAGGCAATAATAGTGGCCGAGGTGGTAGCCCACTTCATGATTTCCCGAATCAGTTTAACCAGCAGACCCGTCTGTTCCATGGCGCCGCCAAAAAAGATGGCGCATAACATTAACCAGATGGTGTTCAACATATTGGCAGCGCCACCGCCACTGAGCAGGTCATCCAGGACCACATCGCCGGTGGCTGACTCATAACCTGCAAACATAATGGTCCACATTACTTGAAGAGCGCTGTTACCGCCCTCCGCAACTGAGGCCGGGCTCTGGAAAACCCAGGCAAATACCATGCCGGTCAGAGCCGCAATCAGGATGGCAGGCAGAGCCGGGACTTTCTTCCAGGCCAGCACAAACAGCAGCACCAGCGGCAAGAGGATATACCAGGCAATGGTGAAATTGGCCTCCAGCACCGCCATCATGATTTCCAGATCATTGCGATCTGTTGATGGTTCAGCAAGTAAACCAAGAATGGTGAACAGCACCAGGGCTATACCCAGAGCAGGTATGGAGGTCCAGGTCATATGACGAATATGGGCAAACAAATCCACCCCGGCCACCGCCGGTGCCAGATTGGTGGTGTCTGATAGCGGTGACATTTTATCGCCGAAGTAGGCGCCGGAAATTATGGCCCCTGCACAGATTGCCGGTGACAGACCAAGACCTGCCGCAGTGCCAATCATCGCCACACCAACACTGGCTGCTGTGGTCCAGGAACTGCCAATACTCAGGGAAACGATAGCGCAGACCAGGCAAGCGGCGGCATAGAATATATCCGGGCTTAACAGTTGCAGACCGAAATAGATCATGGTTGGCACCACGCCGCCGGCTATCCAGGTGGCAATCATGATGCCCACCGCCAGCAGAATAAAACTGGGGGCAAAAACCACTGACATGCCCCCATAAACGCCCTTTTCCATATCTGACCAATGCTGGCCATTCTTCATGCCGACAATCAACGCCAGGCAACCGGAGAACAACAGGATTATCTGGTTGGGCCCATAGGAAGAATCTTCGCCAAAGAAACGTACCGAAAGAAACAGGCCGACAATAAGAAAAGCTATGGGCAACAGCGCATCCACAAGCGAGGCGCCTTTATCCTCAATAATACTGCTGTGTTGATCAGTCAATGCCTGTTACCTGTTAGCATTAATCCAGCGTATGAATCACCAACCCTGACTTCAGTTTGGGTTCAAACCATGTAGATTTCGGCGGCATCAATTTACCTGCACCCGCCACATCCATCAGCGCACTGACGGTGACCGGATAGCAGGCAAAGGCCGCACTAAACTCGCCACTGTCCACTGCCTTTTCAAGTGCCTGCGCACCTCTGATACCACCAATAAAATCAATTCGGGCATCCTTCCTGGGATCATTAATGCCCAGTAGCGGAGAAAGCACACTACTGTGAAGAATCGACACATCAAGCCTTTCTACCGGATCTGATGACTGATCCTGGAGCGTCGTGCAGGTCAGAAGATACCATTGCTGAGCCAGGTAAAGACCGAATTGACCGGGCTTTTCTGGCATTGCCTGGTTGTCAGACCGACGCACAGTGAAGTCCCTTTCCAGAGCGGCAAGGAATGATTGAGCGTCATAGTGGCCTAAATCCCGCACCACCCGGTGATAACCCAGTACATGTAACTGGTCATGGGGGAACATCACGCCCATGAAATAGTTATAACCTTCAGTACCCTGATGCAGAGGATTATCCGCACGTCGAATGGCGCGGTAACGCGCGGCGGCGGCAGAACGATGATGGCCATCAGCCACATAAAGAGAGTCTATTTTGTTGAAGCCTTCAGTGATTTTTTCAATAGTCTGCGGATCCGTTAGCGTCCAGAGCTGATGCTGAACACCGTCACTGAAAAAATCATACACCGGTGCAGCCTGACTAGCCTGAGCCATGAGGGCTTCCAGTGTTTGCTCTGCTTGATAGGTTAAAAACACCGGCCCGGTCTGGGCCGCCAGTACCTGCATATGCCTGGCACGATCATCTTCTTTTTCGGGGCGCGTTAACTCATGCTTTCTAATCACATCGTTTTCATAGTCATCAACACTGACCAGGCCAACAATGCCGGTCTGGCTATGCTGACCGGATGCGCTGCTGAGGGTTTGCCGGTAGATATAAAAGCTGGAAGCGCTGTCTTTCTGCAAGGTGTCTTCAGCGAGAAAGCGCAGCAGATTATCCCTGCCCTGCTGATAAACCCTGTCGCTGTGAGGGTCAACATCGGAGCCAAAGTCAATCTCCGGTTTACTGATATGCAAAAAGCAGGATGGATTGTCCCGCGCCAGTTCCCTGGCCTCATCACTGCTAATTACATCATAGGGTGGCGCCGCCACCTGAGCTGCCAGTTGCGGCGGTGGTCGCACACCAGTAAAGGGAAGGACAATCGCCACCGCCTCAAGGCCTCCTAGCTGATACCCAGCAATTCAACTTCGAAAATCAGTGCCTGGTAGGGACCAATCACACCGCCGGCTCCATTGGCGCCATAGGCCAACTGGTAAGGAATGAACAGCTTCCACTTGTCGCCGACTTTCATCAATTGCAGTGCTTCGGTCCAGCCGGGAATAACACCACCAACATTAAATTCGATAGGCTCACCACGGTTGACCGAACTGTCGAATACGGTACCGTCTATCAAGGTACCGTGATAATGAACCTTGACGGTGGAATCTGCGGTAGGCGACTCACCGTCGCCGGATTCGATGACCTCATATTGCAGTCCGCTGCCGGTCACCGTAATTTCATCACGATCGCTATTATCCTTGAGGAATTGTTCACCTTCCTCTGCCTGCATACCCGCAGCCTGGTTTTGCTGCTTCATCAGGCGCTTGTTAAGGTCATCAATGGCAGCCTTGATTTCATTTTCACTGACACGGGTGGGGTTTCCTTCCAGTACATCTGCTATGCCCGCTATAACGGCTTTCGGGGACATACCATCAAATGGCTGGCTCGCCAGTTGTTCTCCTACCTGTCGGCCAATGCCATAACTGGCTTTTTCATCAATCGTTGTAAATTCTTCAGACATACTTCTTTTCCAGATTATTGTGAGTTAGACACAGATTTTAACATGGAACGACAGGAGACTCTCGGACTGCTTAAGTCTGTATTGCCGCTAATACGTAATTTTGTACAGTTTCCATTTCGAATCGTGAGTTCACGCGGTTATCATTGCCAATATTCAGAATTATGCAGATTTAAACTATCCCTTGAATTATCAGCAGGCGAAAGACTATTTACTCGCAAAACCGGAGGCTACACTGGACCATCCTTTCGGGCCGGACCCTGCCGTATTCAAAATTCACAATAAAATGTTTGCCACACTCTCGATGACAGAGGGCAATGCGTATAGCAACCTGAAATGCGATCCCGAAGAAGCCTTGATGCTGCGCGACCTTTTTGTCGAGGTGAAACCCGGCTACCACATGAATAAAAAACACTGGAATACACTGCATCTTGATGGCAATTTACCGCACGGTGAAATAGAGCGCATGATCGATAATTCCTATAAACTCGTCGTGAAAAGTCTGCCTCGGGGTACCCGGCAGGCGATGGAAATCAAATACGGTCCGGAAGCCATTTACCGCTAGGCAGTCAACGCATTGAAAATCAGATTTTTAATTATTATGGTGATTCTTGCCGCTATCTGGGGATCCTCCTTTCTGTTTGCTCGAATTTCCGTCAATGAATTTGGCGCCATTCCCCTTAGCGCAGTGCGCTCACTGATTGCCGCTTTAACACTTGTCCCGATAATGCTCTGGGCCGGACAGTGGCAGCACTTCATAAAAAATCTGAAACATTTTGTCGTGCTGGGACTCATCAGTACCGCTATGCCCTTTACTCTTATCACCATCAGCACCCAGTTTTCCACGGCAGGTTTCGCCTCTATTCTTAATTCACTGACACCCATTCTGAGTGCCGGTATTGCCTGGGTCTGGCTGAAAGAATATTTATCCGTTGCCGCCGTCATGGGCATAGGCCTTAGCTTTATTGGCGTGCTGGTCATGATTACTGATACCCAGTCTATCTCCTCTGAACTTTTCTTTTTACCAGTGCTTGCAGGCCTGGGGGCAGCCTTCTTTTATGGCCTTACCGGCAATTATTCACGTAAATTTGTGCCTCATGTTCCCCCTATCGCACAGGCCACTGGCTGCCAGGTATTTGCCGCATTATTTCTGATCCCTCCAGCGATATTCCTGTGGCCCGACAATCAAATCAGTCCCCAGGGTTGGACCAACGCCGTTATCCTGGGACTGATGTGCACCAGTCTGGCGTTTATTCTTTATTTCTACCTGCTGGAAAATATCGGGGTGGCACGTACCGTGATCCTGACCTACATGATTCCGGTATTTGGCATGTTATGGGGATATTTATTCCTGTCCGAGACAATCACTATTAAAATGAGCAGTGGTGCCGTTCTAATTCTTGCCGGCATTGCCCTGACTACCGGTCTGCTAAAGCGACGTCCCAGGAAAATCTATGAAGATTAGTTTTCTGGCCTCCCATGGTGGCTCATCAGCACGCGCCATCCTCAAGGCCATCTCGGATGGTGAGCTGAATGCTGAAGCAGGCATTGTGATCACTAATAATCGTGACTCGGCGATTTATCAGTGGTGTGTGGATAATCATGTTCCGGTGTTTCATATTTCCTCCCTTACTCACCCACAAGCGGGGGCCGTCGACAGCGCCATAGTGAATACTTTAAAGCAGGTCGGCACAGACATCGTGGTGTGCTCCGGTTATATGAAAAAAATCGGCCCCCGGACTCTGACTGGCTATGCTGGTCGTATTTTGAATATTCATCCGGCATTGTTGCCAGCCCATGGTGGCAGCGGCATGTATGGTGACCGGGTGCATGCGGCGGTCCTGAAAGCCGGCGAATCAGAATCAGGCGCCAGCGTTCATATCGTTGATGTTAATTATGATGAAGGGCCGGTAATCGGTCAGTCCAGGGTGGACATAACGCCTGAAGACACGCTGGACACCTTGCGGCAAAAAGTTCAGGCCACTGAGCCGGGGCTTTATATTGATTGTCTGAAAAAATTTCTGGCTGAATGCTCAGCTGAATAAAAACGCGCTTAAACAAACTCTCTTTTGACTAAGTCCTGAAGACTATCTACCCTTCAGGCTTGAATTAATTTCAGGAACATAATGCAATGAGTGATCAAATAACCAGTGCTAAATGTTTTGTCCATGGTATTACTCTGGATGGCGACGGCTCCGGTGCGGCCACGCAGAAATTCGCCAGAACCGATCAACCCACCTGGTTGCATCTGGATTACTCTGAAAAGGATTGTGCATCCACCCTGAAATCCCTTCAGCTACCGGAAAATGTCATTGACAGCCTGGTACGCCAGAATACGCGTCCACGCACCATCGTTGAAAAAGAAGGCTTCCTGATTTTTCTTCGCGCAGTCAATCTCAATCCGGGCGATGATCCCGATGATATGGTCTCTTTGCGCATTTGGCTGGAGAAGGATCGCCTGATCACGGTCAGGCAACGGCGGGTATTTTCCATTCAGGATTTGCGCAAGGAAATAGAAAGCGGAAAAGGGCCAAAAAATATTCAGGACCTTTTCATTACCATTGTTGAACGTTTGGCTGACCGAATTTCCGAGTATGTCGATAATATCGAGGAAAAAGTCGGCGTATTTGAAGAGGCTATTGAATCAACCAACGCCAACCAGGTTCGCATTGAAGTGTCGTCCCTGCGCAGACAGTCAGCTCAGGTCAGGCGCTATCTGGCCCCACAGCGCGATGCACTGGATTCCTTTTATCGACAAAGCAAGGATTTCCTGGATAAAGAGCAAGTCTATGAACTGCAGGAACAAACAGACAGAATCGTGCGTTACGTGGAAGACCTGGACCTGGTACGCGAACGCTGCCTGGTGTTACAGGAAGAATTGATGAACAGGATTGCCCAGGAACAAAATGCACGTATGTATGTACTATCCATTGTTGCCGCAATTTTTCTGCCGATTTCTTTTGTCACCGGACTATTCGGCATGAACGTGGCGGGATTACCGGGTATAGAAACACCCACAGCCTTTAATCTGGTGGCTGGTAGCATGATAGTGATCGTGGCTGGCATCATCATCTATTTCAAAACCAGAAAATGGCTGTAGAACTTTATCGTCGAATTTGCCCGATTTTTCCAATCTTTCAGACAAATCCCCGTTAAAATAACGCTCTTAATTTATGACTTGTGAAAACCTTTTTTTATGACAACTGAAACCACGAACAGCCCCATTATTGACGCTCTGGAAAAAAGGGAAAAAGAACGTGCCGTACATGCCCACGGCAGCTTTCCCTACGACATACTCAAGCAACTGGAAGCCGTGCTGCCAGATTCCATGGAAAATACGGCGGAAACCGGTTGCGGGCGTTCTACTATTCTTTTTTCCAATATTTCGAAAAACCATACCGCTTTTTGTATTGATGATCATGATTACAAGGATCAATCCAGCGTGCTGTATTTTGAAGATTCAGAAATGGGCATCAAGGAACGGGTAACATGGGAATTTGGCCCTACCCAGCAAACACTCCCCCACTACACACACAACTGCCAATATGATTGCGTGCTTATCGACGGCCCCCATGGCTATCCATTTCCGGACATGGAGTACTATTTTTTCTATCCCCATATCAAACCGGGCGGCTACCTGATCATTGATGATATTCATATTCCCAGCATCGGCAGAATGGCAGATATCCTGCAGGAAGATGCCATGTGGAAATTTGTGACCCTGATTTCAACGACGGCTGTGTTGCAACGAACCGATGCAGAAGAAACGCCAACGTCTGGCGATCACTGGTGGACACAGGACTATAACCGCCGACGCGTGAATCCTCAGATGGAATTTTTTCTCGATGATGGCCAGCAGCTGGAATCCTTTGCCAGCCGCAATGCAAAGCGGGAAAACCGGGAAACCGCCAAGAGACCTCTGGGCATTTTCCGAAAAATCAGGAATCTTTTTGGATAAGTTCCAGCTTGCCATCCAGATGCACATCGCGCTGAGGAAAGGCAATGACAATACCGGCTTCTTCGAACAGGTCGCATATGGCAAAGCGCACTTCAGACCTTACCTTTCGTAAATCGCGCTCGCCATTGGCATCGACCCAGAAATAGGAATCAAAAATCAGGGCGTTATCGCCAAAATCCTCGAATATCACCACCGGTTTGGGGTCATCCAGCGTATCGGGATGATCATCTGTGGCTCGCAGAATTAGTTCTTCCACTTTCCTGACGGGCGAGCCATAGGCGACACCGACCCTTACAATTGAGCGGATGTTGTTATCTATCAGAGTCCAGTTAACCACCATATTTTCCAGTAACTGACTATTAGGCACCAGCATATGTACACCATCTATTCTTCTGATTCGGGTAGATCGGGTATTAATGGTTTCCACAGTGCCCCTGGCATCACCAATTTCAAGAAAATCACCAATACGAATCGGTCTTTCCCACATCAGTATCCAGCCAGAGATAAAATTATTGATGATGTTTTGCGCACCGAAACCAACACCAATTGCAATGGCCCCTGACACAAAGGCAAACGCACTAAGGGGAACCTGTAACAAATCAAGTACCAGCATCGCCAGCACGATCAGTGCAATAATGACATAGACACGCTGTAGCAAAAGGATCATATCCGGCGGCAGTTCTGATTGCTCCAGACGTGTAGCAAGAAATTTACTGGATTTCTTGAATAACCAGAACGCCAGCAGCAACAGGAACACAATCAGACCCAGACGCCCCACGGTATAGACCTGGTCATTAATGGTAAAAAGTTGATAAGAAGCGACTTCCTGAAGTTTTTCCATAACACACTACAGCTTAATTAAGACACCCTGAATAGTAGTGTGCTGAACAATTGATCGCAATCACTTATTGGATTTGCAATGCGTCATTCTGAAAAGGAAAACGCCAGTTTTTTTTCAGCACAACACAGCGGCTTTCAGGATTTCACCGTGAATGCCATAATTGTGAAAATCATTGCCAACCATTGTTCAACTTTATGCCAATAACCATCATTACCCACAGTGACTGTCTCTTACATGACCCAGGCGCCGGACATCCGGAAAATCCCCAGCGCCTGGCCGGTATTATGCAAGCCCTGCATACCTCGGATATCAGCGCCATGCTGGAATATAACGAAGCCCTGTTGGGGACTGACGCCCAGATTCTGCTGGCCCATGATGAATTCCATCTGGAGAAGATTAGACAAACCGCGCCCGCAGAAGGGGAAGCCTCTCTGGATGCCGATACCCATATGTCACCGGGCTCTCTTGATGCGGCACTCAGGGCAGTCGGTGCAGCCTGTATGGGCGTGGACAGTCTGATGTCAGGTGCTGCTGAAACCATATTTTGTGCCACACGCCCCCCCGGCCATCATGCCACCGCGCACCAGGCTATGGGTTTTTGCTTATTTAATCACGTGGCTATTGCGGCACTCTATGCCCGCCAGAAATATGACCTTGGCAAAATTGCCATCGTGGACTTTGATGTCCACCACGGCAATGGCACCCAGGACATCATGCGCGGTCAGGATGGTATTTTTTATATCTCCACCCACCAGAGCCCACTTTATCCGGGCAGCGGTGAAATCAGGGAAAACCGCAACAACAATATTCTCAACGTGCCCCTGCATGGTGGTACAGGTCACAACAGCTATGTTTCTATTTTCGAAGAACAGATCATCCCGGTACTTGAAACCTGGCAGCCGGAACTGCTTCTGGTCTCTGCCGGCTTTGATGCACACCAGGCAGACCCCCTGGCCGGACTGGCGCTAACTGATCAGACTTACCAATGGCTGGGTTCACAACTGAAAACTGTCGCCAATAACTATTGTGACGGCAAACTGCTGTCAGTTCTGGAAGGAGGTTACAATCTGGATGTGTTGCCTGGCAGTGTTATAGCCTATCTGCAAGGAAATCTGGAAAGCCCTTAGTCAATCGGCTTTTCCAGCTCACTGATCGCTTCCACGATGTTATCCATGCGGCTTTCCAGAATAGCCTGGGCATCGTAAAGCCCACGGTTATAAAAAAGCTTGCCGATTTCCTCGGCGAAAAAATCCAGCAGGAATTCTGCATCAAACTGACCGATTTCCTGGTCCAGCTCATCACTGAAATAGATCCGTAGTTTTGACACCATCGCTTCTTTTTCTTCTTTACTGAAATCAATCATCGTTAATGAATCTTTTACTCGATTTATTTAACCGGAAAGTCAAAATAGTTGTCAGGATAGGGCTCATCACGCAGGGTAAAATGCCACCACTCTTCTTCAAGGCCGAGAAAACCATGCTTACTCATCACTGAGCGCAGCAATTGACGATTAGCCCGTTGCTGAACTGTTACCGTGGTATCACTGGGCCAGGATTTCTGATCAAACACATCAAAGGCCGTTCCCATGTCGAGTTCGCGCCCATCATCGTTGGACATAATGGTCAGATCCACGGTGCTGCCACGGGAATGACTGGATTGCTCGACAATATAGCCTTTCGGAATGATTTCATCCTTGTCCATATTGGGATAATAGATCGCTTTCATGCGCTGATCATCACCATCATTGGCCCAGCGAACAAAATAATCTACCGCTCTCTGCGGTCGATAGCCATCAAAAATCTTCAGGGAGAAATTGGAATAAGACAGGTCCTGCTGTACTTTTTTGAGGGCTATCGCTGCCTGTAGTGTCACAATCATGACATTGGCTTCGTAACCAGGAATAGGCTGGCCGATGAAATTATCATCGGAGTAATAACGCAAATCAAAACGCACATCGGGAATCACTTCAGTGAGATAAATAAAATTATCTGGCACATCAGTTGAATGTGTAGTGGAGGAATACTCGATCATAAAACTTCAGACCTGTTTTGTAGAAAGCGTTGTATTGGCGATTGTTTAAGCCGCTCTATAAAAGAGCAGCTACAGATGTGTTCTATGGTGTCAGACGTAATACTTCACCCGGGAAATGACGATCCAGCTCATTATTGTCTTCAGAATCCGTGAGCACATACAAAGCGCCATCTGCGCCCTGCACCATATCCCGAACCCGCCTGTCATGGTCAACCAGCAGGTGTTCCTCACTGACTATTCGTTCACCGTCCATTTCCAGACGCACCAGAAACTTGCCCTGGGTCGGGCTCATGGTGCCAATGAAAATATCGCCCTGCCACTGGGGAAACAGCTCACCGGTGTACATCACAAGACCCGATACAGCCACTGATGGAAACCAGTAATACAGGGGTTGCTCGACACCGGTGCGCGCCGAAGGGCCAATTTCGGTACCATCATAATTTTTACCATAGGTAACATTGGGCCAGCCATAATTTCTGCCGGGGAGAATTTTATTAAGCTCATCGCCACCCATGGGACCGTGTTCAATGGTCCATAATTCGCCGGTTTCAGGGTGAATCATGGCGCCGTCAGGATCACGATGCCCCCAGGAGTAGATTTCCTGGCGCACGCGGGCGCGGGCAAAATACGGGTTATCTTCGGGCATGGTGCCATCAGCATTAATGCGCAACATTTTGCCTTCGGTGGAATCCAGTTTCTGTACCAGCGTCAGATCCCCTGCCCCCATCGTAGTGATATACACGCTACCGTCCGGTGCAGAAAGCAAACGTCGGCCAGGCAACTCGGCAATATATTCAAGGTTCTCAAAACCGCTGTTGTTTTCCTTCAAACGGGCTTTGGCAATCTTATTGACCTGAAAAACCTCACCGGATTGCTGAATACGGCTTCTTTCCTGCGCACTCACAGGACCTCCCGCTTCTCCTTCGGGAGGCGCAGGAAACGCCATGTAGATAATTCTTGAGGTATCGAAGTCATAGGCAGGCGAGATATCCATAAGGCCTCGACCACCCACTGAACGAACCGGTGGCATCCCCGTCAGTGGTTCGGACATGCCGGTTTCGCGACTGACAATTCTCACCTCACCTTTACCATCTGCCACCAGAAGATTGCCATCGGGTAAGGCAACAAGGGAGCGAGGACGATCAAGCCCGGTCGCCAGCACCTCAACCTGGTAGGAAGACGCCATCGCTGGTGCACTGGCTGCGGTCTGTCCCGCAAAGGCAGGACTTGGTGGATTGGCATAAGGGTCAGCCTGGGCAGCAGCCGAGACATTCATAGCCACGAGGGCATTTATTACGATTGCTTTCAGGGCAAGACTAGTGATGGTGTGTTTCAAGTTTTTCTCCGCTTGTTTATTCAAACCAGTAAACGATTTCTCAACTATTCATGAACGGGAAATTGTTCAAAGGTGGGTATACCGGCCTGAAGCTGATGGAATGCCTGTTTGTCCGAAGTCCAGATAATACGGTCCGGCTTGTCAAAAAGCGAAGGATCATCCAGTGGACCGACTTTAACAATGACAATGCCGGGAGCACCGGGTGATCGGGTCACCAGGTGTGTGCCACACTCAGCACAAAACTCACGCGTCACCGGGTTCTCAAGATCAGTACGTGAGTACTGTTTAGGCTCGCCACTGTTATAGGAAAAACTTGCTTCCGGTACCCCCACTACCACATTCGGATTGCCACCACTTATATACTGGCACTCACGACAGCAGCATTCGCCTTTAAAAATAAAATCCCCATCAATCGAGTAACGCACCTTCCCGCAATAACATCCACCTTCAATACTCATTGCTAAATCCTCCAGTTCACTTTCCCTTTTAGCTTTTAGCTTTTAGCTTTTAGCTTTTGTCCATCCTATTCCTGCGTCAACATGCCACTGCTAACTCCATTATAGGTAGTGGAGTTTAACCACTGATAAGTAGCATCGAATAACAACTGTGCATCCTTCTCCCACATGGCGTTGTGGGATGAACAGGTCATTTCCAGATAGACTTTTTCAGTGGCGCCGTAATCGGCATACAGGTTTTTCACCAATTGAGCATTCACCTGACCATCATGGCTACCTGCGACCATCAGCAAAGGAGTCCGGGTATTTGCTACGACGTCTGTTCCCCAACCAAAAGTGACGGCTCGTGGCGCGCGTCTCACTCCGGTACCCCAGGTGGCGCCGACAGGATCTGAAGCCAGCATTTCGGACCAGACCATATCACTGACAGCCTGATCATACTGGGCTTCACAGCCGACCTGGCGATTCCAGTTATTCACAAAATCATCCTGCGACTGTTTGGTCATGGCGGGACCATTAAAATTTGCTGCATCGATAGTGGCCGGCACGTCGCCCCGGTAAGCCGGCGCCAGCAGTACCATATTTGCCACTTTCTCAGGATGCTGTGCCGCATAGCCGCCAGACCTCGGCCCGCCCTGGGACCAGCCCACCAGATGGACTTTGTCGACACCGCGCAAGTCGCGCAGATAATCAACGACGGCATCAATATCCTGCCAGTCCGAGTCCATGGAAGTGATGGCAAAGTCATAACTGGGCTGACAGTTATTGCCAAATAATTCCTGTTGTTGTGCCGCAGAAAGATTGCAACGGTCATTCATCACCAGTGGTCGCGTGGAACGGCCATAGCCGGTCATGTCCATGGCAAAGGTATCCATACCTTTATCGGCCAGGTAGGCCATCCAGCTGAATCCCGGGTAGGGTACATCAAAGGCAACTTCCGCCGGGGTACCGGCGCCGTGAATAAACAGCACCACCTTACTTTCCAGATCATTCTGATTACGCACACTGTCTTTAACACGCTCGCGGACATAAATTTGCGAGACTGATCCCGTCATGGAAGGCACCCGGGAGACCACAGGCACAAAATGCTCTTCCATCTGAATATCGCCTGATGCACTTCTGACTGATGGCATGCCTGATCGCTGATTAGTTGGCAGTGTTGTTTGCGAACAACCCGCAAGCAATCCTGTGACAATCAATAAACCTGATATTTTCTGAATCCACTGCATAAGTCTGCCCCCAAGGCTTACATGGCTTGATGCCAAATACAGCGCAAAGACTATGACAGTCAGGGGGGATGTTCAAGGAATGCTGGAATAAGAAGATGAAAATTGACTAATTTCGGGACGCGGGGAATAATCGGTCAAACATTTGCAGCATCTATTGGTTTCATTGAGGGGGAATAACAATGTCAAAACAGGAAGAACAAAATCAGGGGCCGGAACTTAACACGCGCCGAACAGCGTTGAAGACTGGCGTTGCTCTGGGGGGAATGGCTGCCACTGCCACTATGCCGTTCTGGTCACAACTGGCTATGGGGGCCTCTGAAGAACTGGTTCCCTTCTCTGACATGCCGGAAGGCTACACCGTCCCACCGGTTGCACCCGGCGGTATTCATTATCTGGACACCTCCAAGATCGACAGCTTTTACACCCCAAACGACGATTTCTACATCATTCAGCATTACAACCAGCCACAAGTAGCTGATGCTGACTTCCGGCTGAAAATCAGCGGACTGATTAATAACCCGTTTGAAGTTTCCCTGGCTGATTTGAAAAGCCGACAGAAATTTGAAATAGATGCCGGCTTTGAATGTGGTGGCAACAGCCCCCGCCTGTTCCAGGGCCTGATTGGCAATGCCCGTTGGGGCGGCGTACGTCTGGTGGATTTACTGGAAGAAGCAGGCCTGCAGCGTGATGGCGTGGAAGTGGTTTTCTATGGTGCCGACAAGGGCATGGAAAAAACCCGCAGCGATCTGGATATGGAAGTGGAACAATCCTTTGGCCGCAGCATGCATATCGATGATGCCCTGAACCCGGATATCATTCTGGCCTATGAAATGAATGGCGAGCCCCTGCCCCTTTATCATGGTGCACCACTGCGTGTCGTGGTCCCCGGCTGGTATGGCGTCGCCAATGTGAAATGGCTGGATCAGATTCATATTCAGGACAGCCGCTACATGGGTCGTTTTATGGGACGCGACTACGTGACACTTAGCAAACGTGATATTGGCGGCGAAGAACGCTGGGAAGAACGCTCGGTCACCCGCATTCAGCTGAAGTCTTCCATTATTCGCGTGACCCGCAATGGCAGGGATCACAATATTACCGGCTTCGTGCTGAATGACGGCACGCCACTGCGCTCGGTTGAAGTCAAGATTGATAACGGGCCCTGGCAGCAAGCAGAAATTGATCCAGCCTCCAGCAAGTATTCCTGGAAACTGTTCAATTACACCTGGCGTGGTGCCCGCTCCGGTGAGCACACCATCGTGTCACGGGTGACCGATGTGACCGGTCAGGTTCAGGCCACAGCAGAACAGATGCCTGAGAAACCCACACGCTGGGAAAACTACGCACAGTTCCCCAGACGAGTAATGATTAGCTGAAGACCCATTCAAAAAAATCATAATAAAAAGCCCGCACAATGCGGGCTTTTTTGTGGGCAGTTAAAACATATGGCGGGCATCCAGCGATGGGATTTTAAACCCGAGGATTCAGCAGACTCTTTGCAGCCACCACTTGCTTTATTGTTTTTTTCGCCAGGCAGGGGATCATTATGAGAAAGAAACGCTACTGTGTGATGCATTCATATGTTTGTGGACTAAGTGCTATTGACCGTTTATTCTTTATTTCAATAATAATGAAGGGGGGCTTCAGAATGAAATTATTTACTGTAACAATACTGGTCTTAAGCGCGGCTGTGCAATTCGCATCACCGGTACTGGCGCATCACAGTCAGGCCATGTTTGACCAGACTCAGGAAATCCTGGTTGAAGGCACTGTGCATCGTTTCGACTGGGTTAATCCACATATGTACCTGATCGTCGCAACCACTGGTCCGGACGGCGAACCTGCGCTGGTAGAAGGCGAAGGCCTGGCCATTACCCAGGCACTAGTCGATGGCCTCAACCGTGACGCCCTTAAACCCGGCACGCCGGTGGTTATGCGTGCCAACCCCAATCGCGGGGGGTGGGGCAAGCAGGTTCGGATACTGGATGTCACCACCCAGGACGGTGAGATACATCCATTCTATAAGGAAAGTAACCGTAACCGCAGGCTCACCCCTGCGCAATCCCTGAGTGGTCGCTGGGCTCCCAACCGGGCAGGTATCGGTGCAGGTTTTGGGGCTATGGCCCAATTTCCGCTGACTCCGGCAGCCCGCGAAGCTCAGGCCAGGATGATCGACGATGGACTTTGTATCGCTGAACCTGTTCCATTCCTGGCAATTCTTGACGAAATGCGCGAAATAGCAATCGGCGAAGATGAAGTCGTTATTCACTTTGACAACTCGGGCGATCATGTCATCCGCACCATATATATGAATGCAGAGCATCCTGCGAACGTGCAACCCAGCAATCACGGCCACTCCGTGGGTTGGTGGGAAGGTGATACGCTGGTCATCGATACTGTTGGCTACACCCCGAACACTTCCGGGCTGGGTGGCAGCGTGCCATCTAGCGCTGGCAAGCATACGCTGGAAAGGCTGGCACTCACTGAGGGTCGCACACGCCTGCGCTATCAGATCACGGTGGAAGATCCGGTCTATCTCAGCGAGCCTGCCACCCTGGCGCAGCAGTGGGATCACCGCCCCGACATCGATTTCTCGCCGGCCAATGAAGTCTGTGATGATGAAGTGGCGGCGCGCTATATCGACTCCCTGCCGGAATAAAACTCGGACCAGAAAAAAGGGGACGGAGGGATTTAATTTTAATCCCTCCGTCCCCTTTAATTTTCCCTTTAATTTTACGGAGCTTCACAATACCCCCTTCTCCCATTAACAATAAAAAAATTCGTAAAGTAAATCCAAAGTAGCTATAGTTATTCGTCATTTCAAAGGGGGGAAGTCCATGAAAAAAATTATCATTACATGCGTCATGTTGCTGGCATCAATCACAGCGATTGCTGAAACATATCCGGACGGTTATGCCGACGATCGTGCCGCCATCATCGATCTGCAGCATCGTTATGTGCTGGCCATGGATTATTTCGATGCGGATGGCTATGCCGCCGTGTTTGCAGAAGACGGTGTACTGGATTGGGCCAGAGGAGAGGTCATCGGCCGTCAGGCAATCCGCGAATTCATGTCTTCCGGCACCTATGATCTGAGAACCATGGGCTTCGTTCCGGCCAAGACGCCGGACGGCAAAGACTGGCCATCAACGGTACGTCATCTTATAACCAATCAGATAGTAGAAGTGGAAGGCAATACCGCGAAAGCCGTTACCTACTGGATGAACTATGCGAATAACGCCGACCGTCGCCAGATCCAGTGGTTAAGTTTTGGTTCCTGGGAAGATGAGTTTGTAAAAATTGACGGCGAATGGTTCTTCAGCCTGCATAAAATATTCAATGAAGGCAATCCCAACACATTCACTGCCGGGCAACCGAATCCGCTAAAATAATGAGCAATAAAGGGGACGGAGGGATTTATTTTTAATCCCTCCGTCCCCTTTAATTTTATAGCTCAAAAATCTGCAACTTCAGTACTATCTCATCCACGGTGGCAGGCCTTACTATACGGCCCACCTCCTCTCCATCCAGCAGCATAATCAGGGTAGGCCAGAGCTTAATACCAAAGCTGCGTCCGAGACGACGGCCTTTGCCGTCCTGTATTCGGTAATGAGGTACATTGACACCAGCCATGGCCTCAGTAATAAGAGGCAGAGCCGCCCGGCATATACCACAATCATTGCTACCAAACTCCACAACAACCGGACCAGGCGTACGATCCAGGATTGCGCGTTCGGGGGGTGTTTCAGAATATGGAGGTAACATAGTGTTCTCTTGAGGCAGATAGAGCAAACAAATTTATGTGACAGACTAATCAGGCTGCCACCCTTTTAAGCAATTACTATAATCTTTTTAAAATCACTGTGCACATATCCGGTTCATGACACCTGACGGAATGCCATATATTGATTCACATGCCATGCACACAATGATGCACCGCAGCAAAAATGCTCACCAGAATGAAGCAAACCTGAGCCAAAGCTGTCTTTTAAGCTGTATTTCCTGAAATTTTCACAAGTTGGCACTGTAGTTGCAATACCCAAACCGAGCATGTAGTTCAGCTCTATTAACGGTATGGATATCCTCCATATCTATGCGCAGTGTCGTTGAAGATTTGTCTTCCTGTCTACACTCTGATTTAGAAAGACATCTGGCGCCTGCAATAAAATCGAAAGATCAGGAACTATCTCCTGATCACAACTCATCCAAAAGATGAATTAATTAGAGGAAATTATTGTGAAAAAACTTATCGCTTCATCCGTTGTTGCTTTATTGCCACTGTTTGCTGCTACAGGAACTCAGGCCGCCACCATTGCACTGGTTAATGAAGATGGCACCAAATTAAGTGAATTGTGTGTCTCAGCTGTATCGTCTAAAGATTCCGTGTTCCAGGTCGCCAAAAAATTGGGAATCAATACGCTTGAACTCAGCCAGGTCGCATGTAACGGTGAACCTTTAATGAGTTTTGTCCGAGAGCAGCGCAAAATAATAAGCGAACAGAGTGCCGCCAATTACAGCTTCAATCATGGTGACGACACCATAGAAACCGATCTTTGTGTTGCAGCGGTCACAGCCCCGGAAAAATTTGAGGAACTGAAACCTGAATATTTTTCCCTAAAAGGACCCTATGTAGACAAGGTTCTTTGCAACAGCCAACCGCTGAATGTATTTGTAAAACGCTATGGTAATCCTGAGTTGAGCGCCTTGTAATTGGCCTTGACATAACCGGTGAGTAGCTTCTCTAACTGCAAAATGCGTATAGAGAAGCTACTCAATCTCGATGATATAGAGGCTGATATCTTCTGCGTCAAGATTGCATTCCACACTGTTCCAGTTTCTGCAGTAGTACAACGCATATAAACGCTCGAATCCATGAGCCTGTTTACCGTTAAATCACTTGGTCAAGAATGAACCTGCGCTTCTGCAGTGCTTAACCACGGAGAGTCTTCTGAACCTTGAAATGGACTGGATCCCCCCTCCAGTCCATCCCCCCAAGGTGGCATGCCTTCGAACATTGGAGGCATGCTTTTTTTTTCATCAGCGTAAAAGGGGACGGAGGGATTTATTTTTAATCCCTCCGTCCCCTTTTAATTTGTCCCTTTAATCAGGCTTCGTCCAAGCAAGTCATTTAGTACAAGCCCCCCGAACTGGACAAGCCCGAACTACCCGCTTATTCTTTCTATCGGTTTACGGCCCACTGTATTAAACACCGCTGATCCGTACTCAAGAGATAGCATGGCTTAAAACACTTTGAACCATGATGCTGACGTCCGATCGTCAGCTCAATAATCGACTCACTATAAAACCGGGTTTACATAAAACAAAAAAAGGGGGAGCTATGCTGAGCTCACGCAGACAGGTATTGATAACGATTTCGCAGTTGATAGCCGCAGGCGGGCTTACAGCTTGTGGCGGGGCTGAGACCAACTCTCAGGGACTGGATGACAGTGCCTCCGCTGCACTTGAGGCCAGCCAGGAAAGTAACCTGCAACTGCTGGCTGGTGTAGCTTACGACCTTTTCCCGTTTGATGACCTGGACCCCATGTTGTATGTAACTATCGCACAACGGGTACTGGATCTTGATAGCCCTGCTGTGACTCAAGCTTTGGCAATGTTGCAGGACAATAATGGCAGCACGCCATGGCTGGAGGTAGACGAAACACAACGCATCGAGTTATTGAGCATGCTGGAGCAAGGTGTCTTTTTTACCACGATGCGCGCTACTGCCATTGAAGTATTGTTCAGGGATCCTGAGGTATTTGCACTGCTTGGATACGGCGGCTCAGCCATTGAACAGGGTGGATATCTCAATCGTGGCTTTGCCGACATTACCTGGTTACCGGAGGGCAAATAATCATGCCAGCAAGATTCGATCTTAACGATAATTCTGTAGTGGTGATAATCGGCTCTGGTGCCGGCGGTGGAACTTTGGGTAGTGAGCTGGTGAAGCGTGGGATCAAGGTGGTATGCCTTGAAGCCGGACCCAGGCTTGGACTAGGCGATATCGTTAACAATGAACCGGAAATGTTCGGCAAACTGAGCTGGCTGGACCGCCGTATTGGCGAAGGCTACGCCCCTGACGGTCTGCCGGTCTGGTCCGTGAAGGGTGTCGGTGGTACCACAACTCACTGGACCGCCTGTTGTCCCCGCCTGCAGGATTTCGAATTCAAATCCCTGTCCACTTACGGTGAGCTGGAAGACTGTAATCTGGCCGACTGGCCGGTAACGCTGGAAGAAATGGACCCCTGGTACGAGCAGGCCGAATTCATGATGGGGGTGACGGGCACTCATGGTATTGAACGCCTGCCAGGCAGCGCTAATTTCAAGGTAATGGAAGCGGCTGCCCGTAACATTGGCTATGAGGATATCGATACCTACAACATGGCCATTAATTCAGCACCACGGGATGGGCGCCCAGCCTGCCTGCAATTGGGCTTTTGCAATAGCGGTTGTGCCATCAATGCCAAATGGACCACCCTGTTCAATCACATTCCCCAGGCGGAACAGACCGATTTCTATGACCTCAGGCCAGAAAGCATGGTTACCCGAATCGTCACAGATGACACTGGCAAAGCGACCGCAGTCCGTTATATGGATCGCGACGGTGTGGAACATGAGCAACAAGCCAGAGTGGTGTGTGTGGCGGCCAACGTGGTGGAAACCACGCGACTACTGCTCAATTCTTCCACACCACAGCATCCCAACGGGCTGGCCAACAGCAGTGACCAGGTGGGCCGAAATTACATGCGACATGTTATGGCCATGGTATTCGGAGTAATGCCGGGAGAAGTGAACTGGCACAAGGGAACGACCTGTGCCGGCGTTATTCGTGATGAAGTTAAACATGATCCGCAGCGAGGTTTTGTTGGTGGCTTCCAGTATCACCTGCTGGCGCTTGGACCGGAATACATCGCCAACAATCTTGTTCCGGGTGGCTGGGGCAAGGATTATGCGAACCTTATGCTCGACTATGACAAGCTGTCGGGCGTCATTATTACCGGAGAAGATCCCCCTCAGGCCACTAATCGCATTACCCTGCATCCAACTGAAGTGGATCAGTTCGGTTTGCCAGTACCAGTAGTGACTTATCACAAGCATCCCAACACTGAAGCCATGTTGGAGTACGGTTATGAAAAAGGCCGGCAAATGTATGAGTCACTGGGCGCCAGCGAAGTGTTCTTTCATGAAGGATTCGGGGCTACCCACAACATGGGAACCTGCCGCATTGGCAATGACCCGGCTACCAGCGTGTGTAACAGTTACGGTCAAACCCATGATATTGCCAACCTGTTTGTTTCCGACGGCAGTCTGTTCACCACAGCAGGCTCCGCCAATCCGACGCTTACCATCATTTCATTGATGTTGCGTCAGGCGGATTATCTTGCCGGCCAACTGGAAGCAGGCAACCTCTAGAAAAAGGAAGATTAACAATAAAGGGGTCGGAGGGATTAAAATTAAATCCCTCCGACCCCTTTTTTAGTCCCGTATTATGCTAAATCATTCATAGGGGTTGGAAAACGCGGGGTTGGTAAGAAATGCTTCGTCGGTAAGAGAGTTAAGGAACGCCAAAAGATCATCAATCTCATGGTAGGAAAAGGCATATCCCACCATCAACGGATTGCGTAGCGGATTAAGACCCTGTCCATCACTCACCGACTTGCCACGACGTGCATAATGTCTGGTCAGTACCGCTTCCAGCGTATCGATGGAGCCGTCATGCATGTAGGGGGCTGTCAATGCGATGTTAAGCAGAGTAGGTGTGCGAAATTTGCCTTCGTCCGCAGGATTGTCTGTCACTTCCCGAATGCCGGGATTATTTTTCGGGTAGGCCCCCTTGCCATCGATGTTATAAAGACCGGTATTGTGGAAGCCCAGTTCCTCAAAAGGCAATCGGGAGTGCACCAGATTGTCTGTAAAGCTCAGCCCTCCATGGCAGTGGTAGCACTCGAAACGTTCCCCGAAAAACAGGGATTCGCCACGTTTGGCAGCATCAGATATTGCCGCCGTCTCGCCCTGATACTTGTAGCGATAATATGGCGCATTGAAAGACAACAAACTGCGTTCGAATGAGGCTATGGCCTTGGTGATGGTATCCAGAGAAATTGCGCCATCGACGGCGGGAAAGGCCTCCGCAAACATGCTTGCATACTCATCATCCCCGGACAGGCGACTGATCAGCAGGTCTTCTTTGCCTTCCATACCCATTTCGACCGGATGACTGCCAAATATTGGTACAAGGGCCTGGGTTTCCAGCCTTTTCATCAACGGGTTAGCCCAGGTAAGCGAGGGAAGATAAGCCAGATTAACAAGAGACATGGCACTGCGCAGACCAAATTCGCCGTTCACACCGGGCGCTGTTGCACGTCCGTCGGTGAAAGCCTTATCCTGCTGGTGACAGGTGCCACATGACATGCTCTCATCAAGGGACAGTCGCTTGTCATAAAAAAGATAGCGACCGAGTTCAACCTTGGCGGCAGTCATAGGATTATCGGCCGGCATAGTAGGGGCAGGTACCCAGGCTGGTAACTGCCAGTCCCAGGCAGACTCCTCCTCGACTGCCAGCATGACAGTTGAGGTCAGTCCCAGTATTAACAAGAATGCCAGTTGCTTCATTTTTATTTCACCCGGAACAGTTTCTGTTCCGAGCCAGCCAGCCCAAAACCTTCGAAAATACTTGCGCATTCAGGATCATTGATCCCTGACATACACCCCGGTGGTGTGCCAGGCGTATTGAAACCAAGATCACTGTTCTGCAGTAAGGGAGCAATGTCAATCACTATGGTGTCAACTGCCGGATCGAAACTGGTAAAGCTCACCGCCACCAGATTTGGGTTCATACAACCCTGGGTTGGTGCCGTTGTCGCAGTCGCTGAGGCACAACCGGTACTCCCCAGATGAATAAGGTAACCGGAACTCCCTCCACCGCCGTGTGCAGCAGCCATCATTCCCCGCATTCCACCCTGACCCTGTCCGCCTTCGCCAGCGCCATGCATCATGCCTCGACCACCATTGCCCTGTGCTCCTTCACCAGCACCATGCATCATGCCTCGCCCACCATTGCCCGGTGCTCCCTCACCAGCACCATGCATCATTGCATGCATGCCACCCCCCTGACCCTGTCTGCCTTGAGCAGCTCCGGCCATCACCCTGCCTGGCTCAGATTCACCTGAAGTGCTGATATCAACCTTGAAGAAACGATATCCACCCTGCCAGTTCCAGAACATGGCACTGAGGTTAAGAGGTGATGGCGCCAACAGATTGTCGGTATGGTTGAGCGCAAAAGGTAGGCCAAGGGTAAATTGTACGCCCTGGTAATTACCGTCAGGCACGGTACCGTGAACGCTCATGTTCACGGGTGTATTACCGTTTTGGCAGGGCCCGCTGCCATCTTCAAAATCAAGTAAGGCAACATCCTGATACTGCCAGATGCCATCCTGTTCAAGCGTGACTGGCACAACTCTGCCATCACTATCAAGTAACTCAACAGCCGATAAATAAAGTCTGAAATCACTTGGCGTAATGGTGGAGTCTGTCGCGCCAATGCCTGTGTATTGCTGACCACAGGTGAAAGGCTGCCCATCTACTTCAGCTGAAAATTGTAGCTTTACAGACTGGTCGGCAAAGACAGGATTTGTTACACCAAAAGCAGCCGTTAGCAAAATACACTTCAAAATATTCGCCTGAGATCTTATACACCTGGTCTGCAGTATCATGGTAGTGGCCTCTATTAGTATCTGGTATCTGGTTGGTATGTATCGATTCTTTCCAACGATTCTAATCCTTTGTTCCTGGTGCGGCCTGCGTCAAATTGTCGCAGCCTGCGAACACCATAATGGTGCTCAGTAGAGTGTAAGTTAGAGACAGGGCGGGTCATGCAAAGTTCAGGCAGGCAAGGGTGGAAAATTTGCAAGATGGACTGTATGGAAATCAATAAATCGCCAAAATGGATTAGGCTCGAATACCACTTTGTACATGGAAAATGATTATTTTTTTGGAACGCACCAGTGTTTATTTTTAGTTCTGTGCGACAATTTGTCGCGCTTATCCGGCTACTTAACTCCTGTAGCTTGTCCTATACTGCTTACCAGCAAAACAATTTCGCTTTTTTCAGGCTTTCACACACAGAGGCTTTATGACCATACGTTCCCTGCGACCTACCCTGCTAATGTCCATATTTGCTGTATTACTGATTGTGCACAATACAGCTTTCGCCCACAGCGCCCTCACCAGCTCCTTGCCCGGAGATGGCCAGAGAGTTGCAACGCCGCCCGGATTGATACTGAATTTCAATGGCCCTGTTAGTTTGCTTAAACTCTCTATAGTTGGCAAAGATGGTAAAGTCGCCATCGATTTCACCCCCAGCAGCGATTCGAGTGAGCGCCATGAAGTGGCACTTCCGGCACTCAGTGATGGCAACTACACTGTTGACTGGACCATTCTTGGTGCCGATGGTCACACTGTAAACAAGACATTCATTTTTACAGTAGATGCCACTGCAGAAATGGCAGGTATGACTGAAACGGCAACCCACGGACACGAATAAGACAGAAATGGTGCTAACTGCAGGTCCCTGGGAGCTTATGCAGTTACTTGCCAAGGTGCTGATGTATGCAGGCATGGCAGGTGCCGGCGGAGGCATGTTTGTGTTGTGGTTGCTGGCGCACAGGCTTGCAGACATCAATGGGGAGCACCCCGGCATTCTGACGCCCACACACCCCTTAATGCTGCAGCGCAGGTCACTGGTTGGCTACATCATTATTGCCTGTGGCCTGGGTATCCTGGCCGCCATCGTATTTTTTCTGTTACAGGTAGGAGCCATCAACCAATCCGGATTGGCGGGAATGTTCGACCCAACCTATATCCGTTTGTTTGCGGCAAGTTCCATCGGAACCGGCATAGGCTATAAGCTGGCAGGCTTCACAACAACATTGATTGCCCTGACCTGTTTGCAGGGTAATGGTTTAAAACGGCTAAAGATATCACTGATGATGGCAGGTATTTTAAGTTTAGTGCTATTTGCCATTTCTTTTGCTGAACTGGGTCATGTGGCAGAGCTGGGATGGATTGCGCGCTTGGCAATCGCTCTGCATGTAGCCGCAGTGTTATTATGGACTGGCGCCTTGCTGCCTTTATACCGCCTGGTCGGTAGCGGACAAACTCTGCTTATGCAGCCACTGCTACGCCGCTTTGGCGTGCTTGCCTGGGGCTTTGTCGGGTGCCTTTTGCTGGCAGGTATCTGGCTGTTGTGGCAGTTGCTTGAAGGCAAGCCCATGGCATTGTTCAATTCAACATATGGCTGGTTGATGCTGGGAAAGCTTCTGCTGGTGACAAGTCTACTGTTTTTGGCAGTGCTGAATAAGTTTCGTCTTGTCCCGGCATTAACAGTTCAATCTGGCTGTACTCTGCAAAAATCCATATTTTTTGAACTGGTGCTGGCAGTGCTGATTCTTTTCATTACGGCAGCATTCACTACAGTGACCGGCCCACCCCACGCCATTTAATGACATTAAATATACAGGCAAACCTTTCTATTTTAATCAATAGACCAGCCGTGTGATTTTGATTTCTGTGGGGGTGTTTACAGTTACAGACGCAGGATTGTCTGCAGATAAAAATAGCGGGCATCTCCCTTCCCGACTTTTTCCATATAGGGCCCGGCACTGAGCCAGGTGAACCCTGTTTCCAGCGTCAGGTTGTCGCCCAGTACATGCCAGCGCAGGCGCGTCTCCAGTTGCGTACCGACACGGGTTTCTCCAAGGCCACCAGGATGCTGGTAACGGGTGCTGCGCCAACCCTGCTGTTCTGCCGCCAATGAATAGTCCTGGAGTTTTATAAAAGCATCGACATTTTTTGCCGGCTGCAGATTGAGCAGAAGCCCGGGGGTATTGATATTGTTGCGCACAAAGGCACGGTAGATCCCGGTAGGTCCATACTCGGGGCGAGGCACACCGTAAAGTGAATCAAAGCTGTTATTTTCGTTATCCAGTGGATTCCTGTCACCGCTGGCATAATCGTAGATCACACTTAATCTGGGCTGCCAGGGCACACTGAAGCTGTAGCCTGCTTCCAGGTGAATAAAATGGGCACGCTGCTTTTGTGCTCCTGCAGCAGGCTGTCGGGCCGGCGCATCGCCTGTTTGCAACATGACTTCCCCTTCGTAGTGCCAGTTGTCAGGCTGCGGATTTCTGAATAAACGCACGCCAGTACTTAGCAGACGATTGCGCAGACGGGACTGCGCCGCATGACGGTTTTCGTTGAGACCATAAAGAAATATCTCGAAATGATCCCGGCCACCGGGCAGGGGCGTGTCGTAAAATAGCCCCCAGAAATGCGCATCACCGGTTTCATTGTCTGGCAGTGGGTTGTTGTCCAGCGGGTCACCGTCGTTACGACGATTGGTGGGCAGGGTATAGAAAATTTGATAGCCACTGTCTCCATCGCGCAAACTGGCATGCACACCAGAAAAGGCATTGATGGTATTACGAAAGCGGTTGCGGGCTACCCAGCGGCGGTTGCCCTGATCCATGGTAAAGCGCCCTACCTGAACAAAGCCTTCATTGTCTCGCCCAAAAATATTGGAAACAGGAAATCGCAAATTGAGCTGCAGGATATCCAAAGGGTCAACAATGGTGCTATCAAGGGGGGTATCCTTATCTGCCCGAAGTGCCCTCATGTCAGCTACTTCAGTAACCAGCGCCACTTTATCAAACTGCATGGTGGCTTTCAGCATAGTCCTTAATTCCAGTGCCTGATCGCTGCCTTCAAGTCCAGCCCGAAATTGCCCGTCCAGAAACTGCATCCGGCTTTGCTGCTCGGCCTCAAGGGAGATAAACCCGGGGCGGCTTTTCCAGAAATTATCCAAACGCCAGTCTGGCTGGGCGAAAACTGAAGTTGAGATAAATAAAGAAAAAAGAATAAGTGTTGAAGATATTTTTTTTGGCATGAATCCAGAAAGAGAGGGTTTTATGTTGGAAAGGCAACAAATTATAAATCAGACAGCAAGCTAATGACACCGCCAGCCATAAGCTGTCCCTTCTCGAATCACCCGATTGATTTTATTAATATTTTTATAAGTCACTACGAAAATTGTTAGCTATAATTTGAAGTATAAGTAGCAATCAAAACACTTACAGGGAAACATGCGGCTTTACTCAGGCAGAGATCTGTAAGGCAGATCGCCATGATATATTTTATCCTCTCGTGCTCATTTATCCCTTTATTAGCAAGACCGTCTGAATCCCCCAATCCCGGACATTCTGATTTTTGATTATTTCATTGATCCCTTGTGTAATATGATAGTTACCTTACTAATCCGTGTAGAATTCAGATGCCTGTTAAGCAACTCCAAAAATTTTTCTTATTCGTGCAGTCAACCCTGACGATGCTTTTGCTGAGTTTTTCAGGTAACGCAACAGCCCAGAATATTCCACTATCACCACCTTACACCGCGGATGAACTCACTAAACTACCAACGCGTGACTGGCCCAGTAATGGCGGAAATATTTATAACCAGCGCTATTCCCCACTTGACCAGATTAATGCAGACAATATCGAGTCACTAAAAGGTGTCTGGCGCACTCACCTTGGCGGTTCGGGTCTGGAAGCCAAGTACTCGGCGGAAGCTACTCCGGTTATTCACGATGGCGTTATATATATTTCTACTGGCGCCAATGATGTTTTCGCGCTAAGCGTCGAGAGCGGAGAAATTCTCTGGCAATACACCGCCAACCTTGATCAGGCCATAACCACCGTGTGTTGCGGCTGGGCCAACCGGGGGGTTGCCCTTGGTGACGGCAAGGTTTATATCGGTCAGCTTGATGGACGGTTGGTGGCGCTGAATCAGGCCAGCGGAGAGATAGACTGGTCTATACAGGCCGAGGCATGGGAAGAAAGTTATACCATCACCAGTGCACCTGCTTATTTTGACGGCATGGTGATCACCGGATTTGCCGGCGCTGATCGTGGTACTCGCGGCCGCATCAAAGCCTATGATGCCGATGACGGCACACTGCTGTGGACTTTCTACACCATTCCTGGCCCCGGCGAACCTGGGCATGACACCTGGCCTGCTGACAGTGATGCCTGGAAATACGGGGGTGCCTCCATCTGGGGAACCCCGGCCATTGATCCCGAGCTCGGCATGGTTTATTTCTCCACTGCTAACGCAGGACCTGACTACACCGGGGGGCTTCGCCCCGGGGACAATCTGTACTCCTCTTCCATCGTTGCCCTGGATGTCCAGACTGGCGAATATCGCTGGCATTTCCAGCAGGTACATCATGATATCTGGGACTATGATGCCAGCAATCCAGTGCTTCTGTTTGATGTGAACATGAATGGACAACTGCGTCGCGGCATTGTGGAAGTAGGCAAGACCGGCTTTGCCTATATTCTGGATCGCGAAAGCGGCGAACCTTTAATTGGGATTGAAGAGCGCCCCGTTCCCCAGGAACCGCGACAGGCAACGGCAGCAACACAACCCTATCCGGTAGGTGAACCGGTAGTGTCACAACATGTCGAGATTGCTCCGTTGGGTTTTGAACTGGTTAACGAAGGCCGAATCTTCACACCGTTCTATGGCCCGGAACCGGTCGTTGTTCGACCTGGTATCTGGGGTGGTGCAAGCTGGCCGCCAAATTCCTATGACCCGGAACGGGCCCTGCTTTATGTCTGCGCCTCTGATTTCCCCAGCACCTTTGTCGGTGGTCATCTGGAGCTTGATCCCCCGTCTGCCGACGCGGCCTGGTTGGGCGGACGTTCCGGAAGCACGGGCAGTCCACGACTGGGTCAATTGGTGGCTATGGATATAACAACCAACACGGCAGCCTGGCGCATCCAGTGGCCGGATCAGTGCTACAGCGGCTCGGTAGCAACAGGCGGCGGACTGGTCTTTGCCGGTCGTAATGACGGCCGGCTAATGGCCTTCGACTCGGATAACGGCAAGCTGCTATGGGGATTTCAGACCGGTGCCGGCGTAAATTCACCGGCCAGTGTGTTTGAGCACAAGGGACAGCAATACTTGGCGGTATTATCCGGTGGTAACGCGCTGATTGGTTCGGCTCATGGTGACAGCGTGTGGTTATTTGGCCTTGATGGCACTCTGGATGAAGCTCAACCAGGCGATACACCTCTGGTACCCCAGGTGGCAATGGCAGTTGAAGCATCCGGCACCGCAGACCTTGCCCAGGGCGCTGAAATTTATCAGCAGACCTGTCTGCAATGCCATGGCGATGATGGTCAGGGCGGTCATGGCGGGGGCGCGCCTTTAGGCAATCTTGAAGGTGTTTCCCGGACCCTGGGAATAATCAGGGAAGGACAAAAAAACATGCCGCCCTTTGGGTCAGCATTGACAGAACAACAAATACTGGATGTTGCCAGTTTTGTGGTTAGTGAATTTGGCGCTGGCAATCAGATTTTGGAATGATAAAAACGCTCATTAAAGGGGACGGAGGGATTTATTTTTAATCCCTCCGTCCCCTTTAATTTCTTTAATTCACATATTGATATTACGGTCCTTCATAACCCGGCCCATAGAGCACCCGGCCCGGCAGTGCTCCGGTATGCTCACCTTTATCGACCACCAGCACGCCATTTACCAGAACAAACGGCACTCCGGCTGCATAGGATTTCGGATATTCAAAAGTGTTGGTGTCTCTTACTGTAAGCGGATCAAACACGGCAATATCGGCCGCCAGCCCTTCACGGATAAGACCGCGGTCTTTGAGGCCAAGTGCCTGCGCGGGCAATGAGGTCATCTTGCGAACCGCGTCTTCCAGAGTCAGCACGCCTTCGTCGCGGGCATAATGGCCAAGCACCTTGACATTGGTCCCGTAACTGCGTGGATGAGGGACACCTGGCGCATCCAGATCAATGGCTGAGCCGTCACTGGCAATGGATACCCAGGGCTGCTTCATGATCAGTCGCACATTCTCTTCGGATTGATTATGAAATACACCAGAGATGGATCCGCCCTCGGAAGCCATCAGTGAAATAATAGTATCCGCAGGGTCCTCTTCGCCGCGCATGGACGCTATTTCCACCAGACGCATACCTTCGTACTGCTTGTTTTCCGGCTGCGATACTCTGGCCATGGCAATGCCTTCCCACCAGCCGTGTTCCTTGGACCAGGCGATAAACTCGGGATCGGATTTAATACGATCGCGCAGGGACCGGTCATTCAGGTAGGCTGAAAACTGGTCAGGGCCGTCTTCGCGCATCCACAGTGGAAAGTTGGCGCTCCAGCCATGACTCATGGCGGTATAGGGATACTGGTTTGCCGTAATATCCAGACCCATATCCCGGGCACCCTGAATCTGTCGGACATAGTCAGGCACTTCGTGCCAAATTTCCTGGCCACGAATTTTCAGATGCAATATATGCACCGGTATGCCGGCTTCACGGGCAACACTGAAGGCAAAATCCAGTTCTTTTTGCTGCTCATATCCTTCGCTACCGATATGGGAAAAATACACCGTGTTGTAATCTGCCAATACTTTGGACAAAGCAATGACCTCTTCCGGGTAAGGTGTGCCGCCACTTTCAAAACGCGTTACCATGCCCCAGGCACCTTCCTTGAGGGAGCGCTCCAGCAGGGCAATCATCTGCTGCATTTCCTGTGGTGTGGCTGGAGAGGTGTCATAGCCTTTTACCACACGCCGAATCTGTCCTTCGGAAACATGGGAAATGATATTCATCGAGATGCCCTGATCCTGAAGCCTGTCGAAGTATCCGGTAAAGGTATCCCAGGGCTCATCATTGAGACCGTCTCTGGGCGCTACTGTGGAGCTCTCTCCCATGATATCCAGTGTCACACCCTGTCTTATCTTGCTTTCGGCCAGCGGGTTGCCCAGTAAGTCGGTATGGGTATGCAAATCTATAAAGCCGGGTGCGACAATCAATCCCGACACATCCACTACCCTTGCGGCATCAAATTCATCCAGCTTGCCTATGGCACTTATTACACCATCCTTCACACCGACATCGGCGTAATACCAGGGATTACCACTGCCATCGATTACACGGCCGTTTTTCAAAAGAACATCATAAGACTGTGCACTGACTCCATTGCAGAAGATAAGTAGTGCCAAGCTGTAAAATAGGTTGGATAAACACGGAGATGTGGAACGGTTTTTTCTTTTCATCATAATTTCCCCAAAAGAGTCAAAGGGGACGGAGGGATTAAATTTAAATCCCTCCGTCCCCTTTAATTTATTAGCGCACCGGCTGCGTGCTGATGCCCTGCCCTGGATACTCAATACCTAACTGTTCCAGATAGGTATCGTAACGGGACGGATCGTAATAATACGGCTCCATACTTTCCCTGATACGATCCATGGTTTCACTGTTCAATTCTATGGCTGGCATGTCCTGGGCAGACAGTACCGGATCATAGGTTTCAGGCGCTTTTTGAACGTTGATGAAATAATCCTCGGCTTCGTCCAGAAGCGCCGGATCCAGCAGCAAATCGAGCACTGTCATACCCACCGCCTTGGCACCGGCCACCGCGCCTTTATGGGCAATGGGTGTTGCCATCGCCATTGCGGAGGAATAATGGTGAGGGATGGTATTGGGAATATTCGACGGGTAGCCAATGGTAATACTGGGAATGGTCCACTGGATATCACCCACATCATCGGAATAACCCTGGCGCGCTTCACCGCGAGTGGCAGGCGTGGACAAGGGCTCTATTTCAGTCGCCAGAGGAATCGGCGTAATGTCACTGCCCCTGACGCCGCGCTGTACCGCATTGGAAAATGCCGCGTCGTCTTCGCTCCAGGTAGGCATCCCGATCATTTTGATATTTTCATAGGCCGCTTCCGCGATGGGACGATTGCCATGATGGGGCGCCGCATAACCTAATACCCGTCGTTGTACGGTGGTTTCCGTGGCCATGGCAGCAGCTTCAGAGATAGTGTTGCCTATCTCAAACAGATTGCGCACAGATTCAAAACTTTCATCCCTGAAGTAATACCAGACCGAAGCCTCACCGGGCACCACATTGGGCTGTCCGCCGCCATTGGTAATCACATAGTGACTGCGCTGGCTCAGGGGTAAATGTTCGCGGCGCATATTCCAGGCGTAATTCATGATCTCTACGGCGTCCAGTGCGCTACGTCCATCCCAGGGCGCAGCCGCACCGTGGGAAGTCCGACCAAAAAAGGTGTATTCAACACTGACCATGCCGTTATTACGCGCATCGCCCCATGAGGTATTCAGCTCACGCCCCACGTGAGTAAAGATATTGGCATCGACGTTATCAAACACGCCATCCCTGACAAAATAGGCTTTCGTGGCCAATAACTCTTCAGCAATACCCGGCCAGAGGATAAGCGTACCGGGAATATCATTGGCTATCATAATGTCCTTGGCTGCGAGCGCCGCTACGATCATGGCAGGCATGCCGGAGTTATGCCCTTCACCATGCCCCGGCGCACCAGCCACCAGCGGATCCATTTCAGTGACACCCGGTACCTGTGATAAACCCAATAAAGCGTCAATGTCGCTGCCGAGTGAGATGACAGGTTTGCCTTCGCCCCAGGTGGCGGTCCAGGCAGTGGGAATACCGGAGATACCCCTTTCAATGGTGAAGCCATTGGCCTCCAGAATGCCGGTAAGGTATTCGGAAGTGCGAAATTCCTGAAAGCCGGGTTCGGCAAAACTGAAAATGGAATCCACCATTTCCTGAACCAGTTTGGTGCGGGAATCCACTCCCGTGCTCAATTGTTGCTTGAGTGCTGGCAGGTCCTGTGCAAATGAAAGGCTGCCTGTCAGACTACCAGCGACGAGGCATGAAATACCTATAAACGCCCGCAAAGCTACGGAAAACCTTTGTTTTTGGCTTTTGAATCCGCTTACAAGTGAATTATTTTGAGTTTTCATTAACAACACATCCCCTTTGGCTTCAATAAAGTATCCCTTACCTCAAGCATGTTACATGCCAATGGGGCGGTGCATCTGGAAAAACAAAAAAGGGGTCGGAGGGATTAAAAAATAATCCCTCCGACCCCTTTTACTGTGATAATCAGGGGAACCAATTTCTATATTGCATAATCAACAACCCCCTGATACAGATACTCCATGCAAGTCTGCTTTCTTATTGGTCAGACGAATTGCTTTTAAACCTTTTTGAATGTACTTACGTAAGTTACATAACGACGACTGGAAAAAACCCGATCAACGACAGATGGTCTCAGGCATTCCAGGCAACACTGTCCAATTGTCCTTCTGTTTCACCAGCATTTCTGGGATTATAGTTTCATGCTCCCCCCGCTAAACCTGCGATCAATCCTGAACTGGACCACCCTGCTGCTGGCCTTGTTTGTGCTGAATTTTGCGCTGACTTTCCATAATGTCTGGCCCACGCTTGGCATTACCACCTGGTATGAGCTTTCCGTGGAAATTGCGGCATTGGTTCTTGTCCTGGCTTTATATTCACGGTTCAGGACCAGGATATCGCCGCTCCTCATTACGGGGCTTGCCACAGTACTGACCATACTGACGCTGGCCCGTTATCTGGAAGTGACCGCGCCGGCGCTGTTCGGGCGCAGTGTCAATCTGTACTGGGACGCCCAATACCTGCCGAATGTTGCCGGTATGCTGGCGGAAGTCGCCACGCCCCTGCAGATAGCATTGATTATTGCAGGCACCCTGCTGGCCCTGGCGCTGATCTTTCTTGTCCTGCGTTTTTCACTGAACCGCGTCGTACACGGCCTGACCAGGCCGCGTGAATGGCGCGCGCTCGCCCTTGCCTCGAGTGTGTTGACGCTGGGTTATTTTATCGATTATGTCCATACTTCCGTGCATACCCTGCAATATTATTCGCTCCCGCTGACCAAAACCTACTGGGGGCAGGTCAAGTTTGTTGCCTCGGCATTGGCCAGCGAGACCACTGAAATGCTGCCGCCCGATGAACCACTGCAGGATTTTGATCTGTCCGGTCTGCACGGCAGCGACGTCATCGTCCAGTTCATCGAGTCCTACGGGGCTGCTGCCTACGATACCCCGGCAATCGCCCGGACCGTCACCCCTGCCCGCGAAGCCTTTGCCGATAGCGTCAGCGCGACCGGGCGCCGCGTGGTCTCGGCCTTCGTCACCTCTCCCACCTTTGGCGGCAACTCCTGGCTGGCCCATTCGAGCTTCATGACAGGCCTGACCATCGATCAGTTGCCCAAATACGATTTACTATTGACCCAGCAGCGCACAACCCTTTCGAATGTGTTTTCCACCCAGGGTTACCGCCCCGTGGCTTTAATGCCTGGCATGCGCGCCAAGTGGCCGGAAGGCAGCTTCTATGACTTTGCCGCCATCTACGGCGCCCCCGAAATCGACTACCGGGGCCCGGAGTTTGGCTGGTGGCGAATTCCGGATCAATTTTCGCTGGAACGGCTGCACTCACTGGAAATCGCCAAGCAGCCACGGCAACCGCTGATGGTGTTATTCACCACCATCACCTCGCACATGCCGTTTCGCCCAACGCCACCCTATCAAGCGGATTGGTCCCGGCTACTGTCGGATACCCCCTTTGACCAGGAGGCGGTGGACGAATCACTTGCCCTGTTACCGGAATGGACCAACCTGCAACCCGCCTATGCCGACACGCTGGTCTATAACTTCAGCTATTTAAACGGCTACCTGCGCAATCATGCCGATGATGATTTCTTCTGGGTGCTGATTGGTGATCATCAACCCCCGGCGGCCGTCAGCGGTCCGGGTGTGCGTTGGGATGTGCCAGTACACATCATCTCCAGCGACGATGCCATCATCGATGCCTTACTGCAGCAGGGATTCGTGGAAGGCATGACCCCAGCCAAAGCGCCGATCAGTACCATACCCGGGTTGACGGTGACTCTGCTCTCGGTATTTTCGCAATGAAAATGAAATTCAGGAACAAGTCCATGCCTGGCTCGACCTTACTGGTGATACTCATCTTTGCCCTGTTGACGGTGGCAACGTGGGCCCTCTTGGATCAGTCCTATAGCGCGCCTGACTGGCCCGGGGATGTTTCAGGCCTGGCTTTTTCCCCCTACCGGAAAGGTCAGGACAATTCCGGTGAAAGCCAACCCGGCGTGGCGCAAATTGATGAGGATCTGGCACTGCTTGCCGGCATGACCCGGGCCGTGCGCACCTATACGACCGATGGCGTTTTTGCCGAGATTCCCCGACTTGCCGCCAGCTATGGTATGGATGTCACGGTGGGCGCCTGGCTGGATGGACGCCCCGATATGGACCAGCGGGAAATAGACAGGGCGATAGCCCTTGCCAGCCAGCCCAATGTCAGCCATGTGCTGATCGGCAATGAAGTCCTGCTGCGCGAAGAACTGTCGCTGGAAAAAGTGATCAGCTATCTCGATCAGACGCGCAGCGCCACCGGCAAACCGGTCAGTACCGCCGAGACCGCGGCAAACTGGTTTGAATATCCAGAACTTGCCCAGCACGTTGATTTCATCGCCGTCCATATCCTGCCTTACTGGGAAGGCATTGGCGTGGATCAGGCCCTGGACTATACCGTGGCAACGATGCAGCGATTACAGGCCCGTTTCCCCGGCAAACCCATCGTTATCGCAGAAGTAGGCTGGCCCAGTGAAGGGCGTACCCGCTTTGAGGCGGTCGCGACAAGCGCCAACCAGGCCTGGTTCCTGAGGCAATTTCTGGATCTCGCCGAACGGGAACAATATGACTACTTCCTGATGGAGGCTTTTGATCAGCCCTGGAAACGCCTGGATGAAGGCGCGGTGGGAGCCTACTGGGGAATCCTCGATGTGGAACGGCAGGTCAAGTTTCCCTTTGCAGGCCCCATCAACAGGCTGCCGGCATGGCCACCGCTGGCGTTGATCTCCATGCTTCTTGCGGTCTTCATTCTGGGTGTTTTTTTCCTTGCCGGCCAGACCATCACAACCCGGGGCAAAACCCTGCTGTCAGGGCTTGTCTTCGGCCTGACAGGTCTGGTGGCCTGGCTGGTTTTTGACTACTTCACCATGTACATGGGCTTCACCGACATTCTGATCGGCATGGTCTTGCTGGTGCTGATGCTGGCAATAGCGGCCCTGATGCTGACCGAGGCCTATGAATGGGTCGAGGCCCACTGGTTCAGCCACCGCCTCCGTCCCCTGCGGGTGCATGACTATGCCTGCGCCGATCAGGTCATGGTCTCCATCCATGTACCAGCCTATAACGAACCGCCCCAGATGCTGATGCAGACACTGGATGCACTGGCTAATCTCGACTATGACAATTATGAAGTGATCGTCATCGACAACAATACGCAGGACGAAAAAGTCTGGCAGCCCGTGGCTCAGCATTGTGAAACACTGGGAAGCAGGTTTCACTTTCGGCACGTGGACCCTTTGGCCGGATTCAAGGCGGGGGCCCTGAACTTTGCCCTACAGGAAACCAGCACGACAGCAGAAATTATTGCCGTCATTGATAGCGATTATGTTGTTGAAGCCAATTGGTTGCGCGAACTCGTGCCCGTTTTTGAAAATCCGGTGATCGGCATCGTACAGGCTCCCCAGGATTACCGCGATGAAGAAGACAGCCTGTTCAAGACCCTGTGTGATGCCGAATACCGTGGCTTCTTTCACGTCGGCATGGTGACCCGCAATGAACGCAACGCCATTATCCAGCACGGCACCATGACCCTGATCCGCCGCAAGGTTCTGGATCAGGTTGGTGGTTGGGCTGAGTGGTCCATTACCGAAGATGCCGAGCTGGGTCTGCGCATCCTTGAACAGGGTTATGGCGCCACCTATACCGCACATAGTTACGGCCGTGGGCTCATCCCGGATACCTTCATGGATTATAAAAAACAGCGCTATCGCTGGGCCTACGGCGCCATGCAGATCCTGAAAAAACACCGGCGCGATCTGTTCGCCCCCCACGCAAGCCGGCTTGACCCGGGGCAGCGCTATCACTTCATCGCCGGCTGGCTGCCCTGGTTGGCGCAAAGCGCTAATCTGTTATTCACTGTCCTGGCCATCGTGTGGAGCACGGCCATGGTGTTTGCACCGGATAGCTTCGAGGCGCCTCACCTGGCATTTTCGATATTTCCCATCCTGTTTTTCGGTTTCAACCTGTTAAAGCTGTTCCACCTGTACCTCTTCAGGCTCAAGGTAACACCCGGCAAGGCGGTTGCCGCCGGCATCGCCAGCCTGTCACTCTCCCATACCATCGGCAAAGCCATGCTCACGGGCCTGTTTACCCGTAACCTGCCTTTTTTGCGCACCCCCAAAAAAACCAGTCCTCATCGGTTTTCCGTGGCTATGGCCTGCGCCTTTGAAGAAATCCTGCTGTTTTTTATTTTGCTGCTGCTGATATTCTTACTCAGCACTTCAACCCATGTCGCCTCCCCGGATTTCAGCCTGTGGGTCACCCTGCTGCTTATCCAAAGCCTGCCTTATGGCGCGGCGCTGATAACGTCAGTGATCAGTGCTTGTCCGCCATCTTCGCAACGTGCCGGCCAGCACCGAGCAACTGCGCCAAATCCATCCAAAAGTGCTCACAAATACCGGAATCTCCGGGCAGGAGAAGGCGACTAACATTGGGCGTGGGAGCAAGACCCATTTGTGGTACAAATGGCCAGGCCAAATAGCGCCATATGCGCCCCATTCCTGCGCTTATCTGTTTTTTTCGCACCATGATATCCCGTTTTATTTTTCACTAAAGCAGGCGCCCCAGACTTCGTGAAAGAATTGTGTAAATAGCATGATTTTGTTCATTTTTTTTAAATTATTTTAAATCTGCGCAGTCCGATCTGCCGTAAGTCATAGCTTAAATCACGCATAGGATTCGAGTCAGCTCTCAGACCGGGTTGAAGATTAGCAAAGAGGCCATATAAGCGGCCTCTTGCGGCGCGATACAGGCTAACTGGTATGGTCTGGCCCCTTTTTTGCTTTACTGTGTCACTACATAGAGTCATTAAATTGAGTTATTGCATTCCGTCATTCATATCGTCAATTAAATAGTGTTATCACAAACTGGAGTACTACCGTGACCTTCGTTAAACGTCATCCCGTCATCATCTTTTTTGCTCTCGCGCTGGGCCTGCTGGCCTATTTTGTGTTCCAGCGCAGCATGGAAACTTCTGCCGGCGGCACAAGTGGTGGTTTTGGCCGCCCGGGTGGCGAAACCCAGGTCGAGGTGACTGAAGTGAAAATGCAGATCATTGCCGACCGCGTCGAATCTATTGCCACTGCCGTGGCCAACGAATCCATTGATATCCTGCCAAAGGTCGCCGATACCATAAGCAAAGTGCATTTCGAAGACGGTGATTTCGTCGAACAGGGCGATATTCTGGTTGAGCTCACTAATGAATCCGAGACGGCCAGGCTGGATGAAGCCCTCGCTGGTGCCCAGGAAGCCCGTCGTCAATACACGCGCATGGAAGAACTGGTCTCGAAAAACCTGGTGGCTCGCACTGAACTGGATGTGGCCGAGGCCAATATGGAAATGGCTGATGCACGCCTGGAAGGTGTGATGGTCGCTATGGATGACAGAGTGGTTCGTGCCCCGATTACTGGCGTGCTTGGCTTTCGTAACGTCAGCGAGGGCAGTATGGCTTCTGCCACTACCCTGATTACGACACTGGATGATATCTCCATTATCAAACTGGATTTCACCGTCCCTGAAAAACATCTTTCCCATCTCAGCACTGGCCAGACCATCGAAGCCGAGAGCATCGTCTATCCTGACCGGGTCTTTGCAGGTGAGATCCGCGTGGTCAGTTCACGCATTGATCCAGTCACACGTTCGGTGTCACTGCGCGCCCATATCAACAACAGCGAAGGCCTGCTGCGCCCGGGTATGTTGATGACCATTGTCATGGAACTGAATGAAGAGAGCTCACTGGTGGTGCCCGAGCTGTCAGCCGTCCTGAGCCAGGGCAGTTCCTACGTATTTGTTGTCGATGACACCAATACCGTACGCCAGATGCCGGTGGAGCTGGGCCGTCGCCGTCCTGGCGTAGTGGAAATATTGTCGGGCCTGAAAGCCGGTGACCGGGTTATCAGCCGCGGCGTTAACAAGGTTCGTCCTGGTCAGAAAGTTAGTATCGCCATGGATAACCAGGTGACGTCCGTGGCCCGCAATGACAGCGATTTTGCTACAAGTACCCCCGAGTCCTGAGCCCCCCTTTTAACTCCCTGATGTGATTAATCCATTATGCTGCTTTCAGATGTTTCCGTTAAACGCCCCGTCTTTGCCACAGTAATCAGTTTACTGCTGGTATGTTTCGGCCTTCTCTCCTTTTTGGAGCTGCCCCTGCGCGAATACCCCGATACCAGTTCACCGGTAGTCTCCATAAGCGCCTCCTATCCGGGAGCCTCGGCGGAAGTGGTTGAAACCCAGATCACCCAGCTACTGGAAGATCAGATTAACGGCATTGAAGGTATTGCCAGCATCACCTCCTCCAGTCGCGATGGCAGTGCCAGCGTGTCTGTAGAGTTTAATGTCGGTTACGATATCGAAGTCGGTGCCAACGACATTCGAGAAAAGATTTCCCGTGTCACCCAGGCCCTGCCGGAAGAAGTCGATCCGCCACAAATTTCCAAAGCCGATAACGATTCCAGACCCATCCAGTATATGAATCTGCGCAGTACGGAAATGGATTTCCTTGAGCTTAATGATTATGCCAATCGCTTCATCGTCGACCAGTTCGCGATTATTGACGGGGTTGCCAGTGTGCAGATGAATGGTAATGGCGGTTATGCCCTGCGCGTGTGGCTCGATCGTCAGGCACTGGCCGCCAGACAGCTCACTGTCACCGATGTGGAATCAGCCCTGCGCCGTGAAAATATTGAAGTCCCGGCAGGCCGCATTGAATCGTCCAATATGGAACTCACGGTTCGCGTTGAGCGCGTCTTCCAGACCCCGGATGACTTTGCCCGCCTGGTGATTGCTCGTGGCGAGGATGGCCACATGATTACGCTGGGGGAAATTGCCCGCATTGAGCTGGGTGCCGCCAATATTCGCATGAGCTACCAGGGCAATGGCGAACAGGCCGTTGGCCTTGGTGTTGTCAAACAGTCTACCGCCAACAGCCTGCAGGTGATGCAGGATGTCGCCAAAAAAGTGGAAGAGGTTCGCGCCACCCTGCCTTCCCATATGGAATTATTTATCGCCACCAGCGATGCCGCCTTTATAGAAAACGCCATCGATTCAGTTTACGAAACCATCTTCATGACCATGATTCTGGTGAGCGTGGTTATCTATATGTTCCTGGGCTCAGTGCGCAGCATGATCATTCCGGTAGTGACTATTCCGGTTTGCCTGATTGCCTCTTTCACCGTACTGTCGATCATGGGACTGTCCATTAACCTGATTACCCTGCTGGCACTGGTGCTCAGTGTCGGTTTGATTGTCGACGATTCCATTGTGGTACTGGAAAATATTCAGCGTCGTGTTGCCCTGGGTGAACCCCCGCTGCTGGCGGCCTTTAAAGGCGCCCGCCAGGTAGCCTTTGCGGTTATCGCCACTACTGTTGTATTGATTGCGGTGTTTGTACCGGTGATCTTTATGGACGGCAATATGGGAATACTGCTTTATGAACTGGCCGTGACCATTGGCGCCGCCGTGATCTTCTCCAGTGTGCTGGCTCTTTCCCTGGCACCGATGATGAGTTCCAAATTACTGCAGTCCAATCCCAGGCAGAACTGGCTGACACGCCATGTGGACAGCACCTTTGACTGGCTCCAGAATGCTTATCAAGCGGGCCTGGAAACCTGCCTCAAACATAGCTGGGCAGTGTTACCGTTTCTGGCCGCCATCGGTTTTGCCATCTATGCCCTGCTGCAACAGGTGCCCAGCACCTTTGCGCCTGCCGAAGATCAGGGAGTTTTTATTAACCGTGTCAGTGGCCCTGAAGGTGCCGGTCTTGAGTATATGGAAGAACAGATCAATCTGATGCAGGAAGCCATTGCACCCTTCAAGGAGCGCGGAGAAATAGAAAACACCATCGCCATGGTGCCCGGTTGGGGTGGTGGCAGTGGTGTCAATGGCGGCATTCTTTTTGTCGCTCTGCCCGACTGGTCAGAACGTGACAAGAGTACCCAGCAGGTCATGGATGAACTCAATGCCGAATGGGCCAAGTTGCCCGGCGTGCAGTCCATCAGTTTCATGCGCTCGGGAATTGGTCGCGGTGGTTCAGGCCAGCCAGTGCAGTTTGTGCTTGGTGGCCGCAGCTACGAAGAGCTGGTGGAATGGCGCAATATTCTCATTGAACGTGCCCAGGAAAGCGGCATGTTTACGCGTCCGGATTCTGACTTCAATGAAACCAAGCCCAGTCTGAGTATTACCGTGAATAAAACCCGTGCAGCAGACCTTGGCGTATCCATTCAGGCCATTGGCAGAACACTGCAGGCCATGATGAGTGAAAGTCGAGTCACCACCTTTGCCGATCTCGGCGAAGAATATGATGTGATTTTGCAGGCCGAACAATCCCAGCGCACCAGTCCCGACGACCTGTCTAATATCTATGTGCGCTCTGATACCAGTGGTCGATTGATTCCACTGTCGAACCTGGTGACCATCGTCAACAGTTCCGGCGCGGACACCCTGAGTCGTTACAATCGCATTCGCGCCATCACCATCAGTGCCGGCCTGGCGCCGGGCGTGAGTCTGGCAGAAGGATTGAGCTTTCTGGAAAATGTCGTGCGCGAGGAATTGCCGGAATACGCCCAGATCAATTACAAAGGCGAATCCCTGGACCTAAAAAATTCCAGCGGCGATCTGGCCTTTATCGTCGCCATGTCACTGATCGTGGTATTACTGGTACTGGCGGCGCAGTTTGAAAGTTTTATTCATCCGCTGGTGATCATGACTACCGTGCCTACTGCCTTCTTTGGCGCCCTGCTGGGTATTTATCTCACCGGTGGCTCAATCAATATCTACAGTAATATCGGACTGATCATTCTGGTGGGTATCGCCAGCAAGAACGGTATCCTGATTGTGGAATTCATTAACCAGCTGCGGGACACCGGACACAAATTCCAGGAAGCCATCATGTATGCCTGCAAACTGCGACTGCGCCCGGTGTTAATGACCGCCCTGTCCACCATCATGGGCGCGATCCCGCTGATGATGTCCAGTGGCGCAGGCTCGGAAAGCAGGGTTCAGCTGGGTATCGTGATTTTTTCCGGCGTACTGATGACCACCCTGATGACGCTGTTCGTGGTGCCGGTCATGTATAAGCTCATCGCCAGAAACAGTGGCTCACCGGAAGCAGTGGCCAGAGCCCTGAAAAACCTGCAGGGTGACAATGACACCCTGGTGCCAACCATTCCCGGCCAAAACTCAGGCAATCAAGTACCGGCGACAGGGCAATAACAAGCCCTGGTAAGAAAACAAAGAAATAAATAAAGCGGATAGATCTATTTTATCGTTTGACGATTTAATAAATTCGTCCCCTTTTTTGCACTTACTTTAGGCGGGATTTTATTGGTCATTGGTAAAAATTATTTTGTCATTATTTATCGTATTTAAAATCTTTATATTATGAATTTCGGCGGGGTTAACAGATAAGAGGTTAGCATCCAGAATGACAAAATCTGCCTGTTTTCCTACCTCTATAGAGCCTTTGATTGTTTCTTCAAAGTTTTGATAAGCAGCCCATAAAGTTATTGCTTTTAAAGCATCCAAAGGTGCGAGCTTGTGTTCTTCGCCCAGTACTTGATCCGATCTAGTAACACGATTAATTGCACTATCAAGTATTCTCATTGAATTTGGGAAGGTCACTGGTGCATCAGAATGAATTGTAAAGGGAATATCCTCTTCTATAAGCCAGCCAGTGGGTGAAATATTGGCTGCACGTTCAAGTCCGGCAACTGAATCCCGATGCCAGTCTCCCCAGTAAAAAGTGTGCATGGGATATAGTGACGGAAAAATCCCCAGCGATTTGAGTTTATTGACTTGATCTTCTCTAGTGAACTGGCCATGAATCATTACAGTACGATGATCACCAAGGTCCTGCCCGGCGGCAATCGTTTCAATCGATCGAATTAACTGATCAATGGCAGCGTCACCATTTGTGTGAACCAATACTTGCCAGTCGTTTTGGAACGCAAGAGAAAGCCATTCTAAAGCCTTTTCATCTGTAAAGGCAGGGTAACCGGAATAGGATGCTGGCTGGCCAGCTGGCGGCTGAAAATAGGGTTCGGTAAACCAGGCTGTTTTTCCTTGTGGAGAACCATCAAATGTCAGTTTTACACCACCAATTCGAAATCCGTTGCTGTACTCTCGGGACATCAGATTGCCATGCAGTAGGGGGATGTCTCCCAGGACAGCTATATCCGGGTAAGAAATAATATCGATATCAAACCCGGTATTTGCGGCAATCCCAGGTAATACGTTCAGGGTAGCTTGATCCGTTTTACCCTCTTGAACTGTAGTAAAACCATTTGATACATAACTTAATTCACCAGCTTTGTATAAATCAACCAAATCCTCTTTGGTAAAGTCAGGAATTAGTCTGAAAAATATCATGAAATGGGCATTCTCCTGCATCACCCCGCTTGGCGTCTTGCCATCCGCCTCTCTCTCGATAACGCCCCCAGCAGGATCTGCTGTTTCAGCGCTGATTCCCATGAGGCTAAGCGCTTTTGAATTGTATGCACCTATATGACCGGATTGATGCATAACAACAACAGGGATATCAGTGGACACCGCATCCAAATCGTGACGATTAGGATGACGCATTTCTTTTAGCTGTGAGTCGTCATAATTAAATCCTATGACGACATTATAGTTTTCCACGATTGGTGAATTTTCCAAAA
>CBFICR010000021.1:0-48696 GCA_965661105.1 Pseudohongiellaceae bacterium
CATGTTTTTCATTCTTTTTTACAGCGGAACCAGACCCCTTTGAAAACCTTCGCCGTCATCGATTTTGAAACTACCGGACTATCCCCCGATATGGGTGATCGAGCCACAGAAGTTGGCGTGGTTATATTATCCAATGGCCAGATTGTCGATAGTTACCAAAGCCTGATTAACCCCGGCAGAGCCATCCCCGCATTCGTGCAGGAACTGACCGGCATAAGCAATGGTATGGTGCGTAATGCCCCCGATGGCGCGACTGTAATGCAGGCTCTGCATAGCTTTGTGGGCGACATCCCGTTTATTGCCCACAACGCCTCCTTCGATGCCAAATTTCTCGACGCAGAATATGCCAGAGCCGGCTTGCGGCGGCGCACCGAGTTTGCCTGTTCACTGCTACTGGCAAGACGTATGTATCAGGACATGCCCAACCATAAACTGGCTACACTGGTTCAGTATTTATCATTGCCGGTTAAAGGAGACTATCACCGCGCCCTGGCCGATGCCGAAATGACGGCCCATCTCCTGGCCAGAATGCTAACGGATCTGGAACAACAGCTAACCCCCAGCCTGGTATCCCATGCGGTCCTGAATCAATTACAGCGGGTTCCGAAAAAGAACTTTGCTGCAGCTCTATTGCGTATGAAAGACCAGCTGCAGAAACCATTAGCCAATTCGTTATGAGTCAGTTGGTACTGGCTATGGTCAGCTGTTTTTTTCCAAAAAAATACGGCGGGCCAAGGCCCGCCGTATTTATTGATACAAGGTAAATTCTTAACTGCCTAGAAATTTCCTTTAATCCCTACAAAGTACCTTCTGCCGAGAACATCATAGAAACCTGGTGTAGTAATACCAACACCACTGGTAGGACGGTTTCCACCCACATCAGTTTCTCTGCCGGTAATGACAGGATCTTCATCGAACAGGTTATCGATACCAAAGCGAAGCTGATAATTATCACTCATCGCCCAGCTACCGGAAAAGTCGAAGATATTATAGGAATCTTCAGCGCCCTGTTCCGGAATCGGATTGCCACCCGCAAGTACTGTCCCTGCAGCTGCCGCATCAGGCAGGTGACGCCAGCGCAGATTAAAGTTCCATTCATTCAACCCATAATTGAAGGTTGTAAAGGTTCTGTAATCATAAGCACCCTGGTTCAAAGAGGTGTCTGCACCAGGCCCTAAAGTACCTTTCCAGTCAAGCACGGGCTCAAGATCAGATGCCTGTGTCTCAAAAGCCAGATAAGTACTGACCATGAAATTCACACCAAAAGAACCGGGTACATCTATACCCAACTCGGTGAATTCACCACGCCAATTTAGTGACACATCCAGGCCTTCTACGGTTGAACGGCCAGTATTCTTGTAAGTGGTATCTACCGCTTGTGAGTTTCCGGTGGTTGGATTACGAAGGATACGGCTACATGATGGATGATTGGCGTCAGCATTTGGATTACTCTGCAAGCTAAGACAATCGTTATATACCGTCGAATCGCCTTCTACGGCAATCATGTCTTCAATATCAATCTTGAACCAGTCAACCGTAGCAGACACGCCATCAAGCAAGGCATTACCTGAATTAGGCTGATAGACAACACCCGCAGTCCAGGTAGTGGCCTCTTCAGGTTGAACATCTGGATTACCTACCGCGTTAGCCCACCATAATCCGAAGAAACCATTGGGTTGTGGCTCATTGGGATCATAAAAGTCAGCTGCTCCGACAGGTCCCATTATTGCTTCACAAATCGCCTGGGCATGAGCACCCTGTGCTCCGTTTGCAGGGTTGGCACTATTTGGCTGGATATTGTTAAGCCCACACATATCACCAACCCCAAAACCCCATGACTGGGATCTGGCCTGGAATAACTCTGCAATATTTGGTGCACGGGTTGCTAACTGATATCCACCCCGGAATCGCACTTCATCATTAATAGCCCAGTCAATAAGTGTTTTATAGGTATCCACACCGCCCTGAAGTTCATAATCAGAATAACGATATCCCAATTCCAGGTTCAAATGTTCGATGCCTTTTATGTCTGAAAGCAGAGGAATAAACAACTCACCATAAATTTCATTAACTGATGTTTCACCAGATGTGTTGTCGGCTGGAAAACCACCCGCTGCGAGATCAAGATATGAGTTCTGGGTGGTCAGAGTATCAAACGTGTATTGATAGATATTTTCACGATACTCATAACCGGTAGCAAAACGTACTTCACCTGCGGGAAGGTCCATCACTCTACCCTGCATATTTGCAACGAAGTAATTCTGTTCCATGGAACCATTGTTTTGCAGATCCGCCATGAACACATCCAGGCAGTCCTGAGTCACATCAGCGTGATCACGGAATACCGGCAAGCCTGAAGTACACTGGGCTATGCCACCACTGAAGCCATTACCTGGTGCCCTCAGGTTACCCTGGGCAAAGAAACCTTTACCATAATTGGGGGATTCCACCAGACCGCGATACCTTTCCAGCCCACTAAAACCAAACTGATTAACCTGGGTCAGTGATGTTCCGTGAGATACAGTCGCATCCCAGGAACCGTCTATCCCATCCAGTCGGCCTTCAAGACCAAATAAGTACTGCATGGTTCGTGTGGTTGTTTCTATTTCTCGTGGTGCGCCCTTTCCATACTGTGGAAAGTCAAACATGTAATTAAGGCTCCATGGGTCTTCAGGATTGACTCTGGAGTCCAGCACTTGCGCCAACTCGGGTGAAACAGGGTAAGCTTCAGACTTGGTACAACCACCAACAGGGTCGCAATTCAGTCCAAGAGGGCCACCAGCGGCGTAAGCTGGCGTTGTAGTGCCATCTGCTTGCAAAGACGGCTCATAAATTCCTTCACCACGAGGTATGAGTGCACCCCATCCACCGGCGGCAGGTGTGTACTGATGTCTTTGGTATGCCGAAGTCTCAACAGCAGAAGCCTGGGCAAACGCAGAAATATCTTCACTAAACTCATAAGTCCCTCGGGCAAACATGGAAAAACGCTTCAGGGGAAAAGAAGCCTGTTTGCCCTGTGTATTTTCTTCCCATTCTCCCTGGGCATCCAGTTTACGAAAGGGCAGACCATCGAAAGTCGTGGGATCGTTGTAGCGATACGCGCCTGCAGCAGAAGGGCCTGCTGCGGGGCTGGCATTTCCAAATACAGACGCACCGGTATACAGACTAAGATCATCATTGAAGTGTAGACGACCGGCAGGAATTGTTCCGTTTGCATTTCTTCCAAGCACGGTACCTGGAGCAGCCTGATCAAAAATTCCGTCAACGACAGCGCCAGCAGGAGGATTGGCACCATCTATCTGGTAGTAGGGATCAGAGTGAAATAACTGCGTGCCATCAGTGGTAGGATCCAGCAATCCATCACGATAAAAATCCACATTTTCATACGGAGTAGGCCGACGATGGGACATTTCGACCCCCATCATCACATTGCCTTTTCCATCACCGAAATTGGCGCCAAACAAGGCTGATAGTCGTGATTCCTGACCTGTACCATCTTCTCGAGCACCACTCTGGATATCGAAATCGGCACCCTCAAAATCTTTTTTGAGAATAAAGTTTACAACACCAGCAACAGCATCAGCACCATAAACAGATGAAGCACCTCCTGTAATAACCTCTATGCGCTGAATTGCTGCTGACGGAATAGAGTTGATATCCACCGCCATTGTTGCATTAACTGGCACAGCCCTGCGCCCATCAATCAATACCAGATTACGATTGGGTGCCAGCCCTCTTAGACTTACAGTCGAAGCACCTGCTGTTTGAGTGGAGCCGGTATCTGTTGTACAACATTCTGTACCTGCAGCATTAAACTGGGTTGCTGCAGGGATAAATTGAGGTAGCTGGTTTAAAGTAGCCTCAATACCCACCTGACTTATGTTTTCAAACATTTCAGATTCGACTGTCTGGATAGGACTATTAGCCTCAAAGTCCCTTCTCACAATTCTGGAACCTGTAATAGTGATTTCTTCCAGCGAACCGTTATTATCCTGAGCCAGGACAAACTGAGAACCTACAACGGGCATTGCTACGGCTATTGCAATCGATGCCGCCAATTTCTTCGGTCTAAGTCCATTTCTTTTTAGTATTTTCATTAAAAAAATCCCCTCTTGATGAATTTACGAATAAACAAGCATCGTCAGTGTCATTTGATTCTTATTTGATGGTGGCAACAGATAAAACGTATCCCCTTGAATTTGCCTTTCACCAAAACCAGTTAACCCTGGCAAGACCTGCCCATAAATAGAGACATTTGAACCCCATATACCCCCTAGTTTTCTATGGAATTATTTTTTTGCTCAACTTTGAAACGAAAACGACAGGCAGAACAACCTGAAATCCAAGCCGCATGGAAAAAATCCAAAAAAAAGGCCATGCAATGCATGGCCTAATAAAAAGAGGAGATTTAGGGGGTGAACAGCGCTTTCGCATCAGCCCTTGCCTATACAGACTGCTATAGAAGCAATTCCCCCTATGTGTTGCGGGGAAATCCGAGTACAACTGTACTGTTCAATAGATAACTGAAACTTACACTCAAACGCCATACCAGCGCCACACACCCTTCACTCTAGCGCCTGTGTTTATCCAGCAATGGAAATCTGTGCTTTAAGTCAGACAACTTATCCAGCGTCCTCCAGTTAGATTCTGCTTCATGATAGAGACGTCGGTGATCATCGCTTCTGGCTAACCATTGGGAAAGGGTTTCTTTTTCAGTCCTGCTCAGTGGCTTACTGTCCTGTCGAATTATCCAGTCCCACGCCTGTTTTCGGACTTCTCGAATCCCTTTATCACGACCAGGACTATTCCGGGTATGCCAGATTCTTGACATTGCAAACTCTACATTTTAAGCAACCACTATAATGTCTTCACTGACAGAGGTTACGCCATCGTTTACAAGATCATCGTTATTTTCAGCACTGATCTCATGACACTTCTTCAATGCTTTGGTTAGATGATTCTCTACAGTCTTCAAGGATATGCCCAACTCCAGGGAAATTTCTTTCTGCGTATAACCATAAGCCTTCCGCATAATTAATACCTTTTGACATCGGGGTGGGAGGGCTGTCATAACACCTATCACGGTATTGAAATAGCAGTCTTCTTCATATTTTTGGGAAATGGCAGACCCATTATCTATGACATTTAGTTCATCAATATCCCCTATCGAATCAATCATTTTATTGGTTTTATTGGTGAGTTTTGAGAACGCGAGGTTTCTGGCAACACGAAACATGAAAGATTTTGGAGACTCAATCGTAGTGTTTTTTTCAGCTTCGTAGGACTTCAGGAATGTTTCCTGAACGACATCGTCAATATCCTCTTTACTGTAAAGAAATTGTTTCAGGTAGATTTTAAGTTTTGATTCTATTTTCAGAAAAGCACTGGAAACCTGGCTGCTACCAGTCATATCCTCTCCCCAAGCATAAGCTTTATTTATATTTTTATATTTTTATATTTTTATATTTTTATATTTTTATATTTTTGACAGGAAGTGTCAGTCGATCCCCCTTAGTATCGCTTTCATAATGTTTGTTTTTTAACATGAAGACCAAGGCTTTCCGCATAACTGTTGATCTGTATCAGTCCAACCTTGGCTATTATCGCGCAATCGTGCACAAAACAGGGTGTTTTTGGAATTACCTGGCGGGCGGCGCACCTACGCCAGTTGAACTCGCATTTAGCTCGGAACCATCAGACAAGGTGATGGCTCCCCCGCTGGCACGGTTTTCACCATCCCTTGAACGATACCCCACCACACTTACTTCAGTACCGGCAGGCAGGGAGTTACGATTCCAGCCGCGGCGAATCAGGGCATTGGGCGCTCCGCCCTCGATAGCCCATTCCTGAACGTCACCACTATCGGTAGTCACATTAATATAGATATAGGAGTGCGGATTGGTGAAAACCATGCGGATCACTTCTCCTCGCAGCTGTATCGGCTGGTCAATATCAAACTCGGCTGAAAAGGAATGGTGTGCCTCAACGGGAAGGGAACCAGCCAGAATGAACAGCAAGAAAAGAGAAACGGGAGTAATTGTATTTCGGCGCATCAGGGTTACCTCTTGATTTAGCTAATTCGGCTTTTATTATTGTTGTTATTCGCGTTATTCTGAAAAATCGCTCGTCAATTACTGGAAAATTTCTACTCGCTTTCCAGATCGCCGTAGAGTAGTTTTTCTGCATATTCCACACAGTTGAACTCATACAACTGGGCATCATCTTCAATATTTCTGTACAGTGGCATCTGGATAGTCCATGGGCGAGCAAATGTCATTGGATCATCAATGGTGGCCTCATACTGCATGATATTTTCGCTAATCAGACTATAACGTTCGGTGACCACCATTGCATAGCTGTGATGGTTACCAGCCCGGTCGAGCCAGGTCTGATCAATATTGGAATTGACCTCGATAACCAAAGTATCGCCATCCCAGGTACCATTGGACCTTCCCATCCAGAGATCTATCGGGGCTATCTCATGCTCATCTTCATTCATATAAACCGGTCGGTTGGCATTGGAAAAGGAATAAATAAAGGTGATGATATCGCCTTCACCCTGCACAATCTGGAAAGGGTGCGGTAGATAGGTGGCACGGGGTATGCCCGGCATGTAACATTTTGCCTCGGGATCCTGCTGGGGCCATCCTGCCCGATTTTTGTCGCGTTGTTCCAGAGCCTCAGGTAAATAGGGGATTTCGCCACCGACAACAACACTGCGGCCGGCAGGAATTGCGGCTATTGCACCAAGCTGCCAAAAATCATCGAGCGCCTCTGCGGAGTGCCCCTCCAGATTCCAGTAGGCAGTATTTGCAGCCTGCCAGATGCCATTAAGGTTGGGTTTGCCGCCCACCAGTTCAGCACGCGCCCTCTCCTGGGCCATCACATCACCCAACAACACCAGAAGAATAGCGCCCGCGCAGAGAATATTTTGTAGTATAGGTAGAAGTCTTGCTTTCATGTGCACTATTATAGACACACATGGCACCTATCGGGGAAGGGAATATATGGAACATTCAGATAAATTTATAAAAATAATTAAAATAAAGGCTAATACCAATATACAAAAAAAAATTGCCCTGACTGGGTTTGCCATAGTTCTGGGAAGCGCCACAATGCCGCAATCATGGGCTCAGCAAGTCGCCCCATTGATACCTGCTGAGCAGACCGCCGTCTATATTAATAGTACTGAACAGCAAGTACCCCGATTCTCCTGGGGTGATCCGATTCTTGAGGGTACCTTCACCAGTCGTGACATGAGCGGCATTCCCATGGAAAGACCCGCCCAATTCGGGACACGGGAAGTACTGACCAGTCAAGAATTCCGCGAGCGTGTCGCTGCAGGTCCGGGCGGTATTGCCGCCTTGCGAGCCGGTGAGGAATTCGAAGGGGAAACCCGTCTGCAACTCAGTGCGCTGGATTCCTCAGAGGTCGGCACCCGAACCTTTGGTTACACCTCCTACATAATTGAGCCGACCAATGGACAATACCCTGCCCTGACGGAGGAAGGCATACGTCGCCAGAATGAAACCAGCAGGGGGCAGGCAAATGGCCCTTTTTTTACTACTGAAGACTTTTCCTACTACGATCGATGCATTACCAGAGGGATTACCGGCTCCATCCTGCCTTCCCTCTACGGCGATGCCATGCGTATCGTGCAATCCCCCACCACTGTGGCGATAACCTATGAAATGCTCCATGACACCCGTATTATCTACCTGGATGGCCGTCCCTTTCCCGCCCCTGAAATCAAGCAATATATGGGTATTTCCAGGGGGCATTTTGAAGAGGATACGCTGGTGGTGGAAACCCGAAACCTTACCGATAAAATAGCTCATGGGCGCTTGATACACAGCGCAGATGCGATCCTGACTGAACGCATAACCCGCGTTGACCCGAACATGATCGATTACAGGGTTACTATTAATGACCCCCGCACATTTGAAAGTCCCTGGACTTTTCGCGTCATGCTGACCACGCAACCGGAATACGAAGTCCTTGAATATTCATGCCATGAAGGCAATTTTTTTGTTGCGAATGCCTTGAGAGCTGAAAAGCGATACCAGGAGAGCGTTGCACAGGCCAGGGCCAATGGCGAACCCATCCCGGAAAGAAATATTTCAGATGGAGGACTTGAGATTTATCAGGCGCCTTCTTCAGCGGAAGCCGTTGATATCAATTCAGGACAATAAAATACTGCCAATCTGTATTTGCCTCATTAAAGGAAAAGCGATGAACAAGCTCACCCATATACTGTTTTTTATTATCCTGGCCCCTGCTGTTGCCCAAGCCCACCATGGCTTCGGCCGTTTTGATATGAACGGCGAGATTGAGTTAAGCGGGATTCTGACGGATATAGAATTTGTGAACCCGCATTCCTATGTCTACTTTGATGTCGAGCTTGCAGATGGCAGCGTCAGAAGAATGGGTTGCGAAATGCGAGCTGCTACCGTGCTGCGCCGCTCAGGCTGGTCCCGTGAACTCTTTATCTCGGGATCACAGATCTCTATCACAGGCCGCCCCCATCGTGATGATCCTACTTCCTGCTACGTGGAAACCCTGGCGATCGGTGAAGCGCCGGCACTGGAGCGCTATCAGCAGCTGGACGACCCCTCTTCCAGGCAAACTGACCGTCCCATGCGCCTGTCCAATGGACGCCCCAATCTATCCGGTGACTGGGCTCAGGAGCAGTATCTTCTCGCCAATCTGCCCGATGGAGGAAGCGCAGGTCTGGTGCCAAAAAGTATGGTGCAAGCCATCGAGTCCGGTGACATGAACCCCTCTGAAGCACCGAATTCCGGCTGGGGTGCACGCCCGGTAAGTCTGACAGCGGCCGGTGAAAACGCGTCGGAAATCCTGCGCAACCTGCCACCGGAAGCCAATCCCAGGATTGCCTGCGAGATCACCAATATCCTGTTTGACTGGGTATTTGACGGTCCGATCAATCGTATTACCCAGAACGGAGATGAAATCATCATGGAATATGGACGTGATCTCAAGCGCACCATATTCATGGATCTGGAGAGCCATCCCGCAGGCATAATTTCCACCCGGGGCGGCCATTCCATCGGTCACTGGGAAGGTGACACTCTGGTCGTGGATACGGTGGGTTTTCTGGAGGGCAGGATGGCAGGTAATATTCCCCACAGCGAAGCCTTGCACGTGGTGGAACGCTTCACCCTGGAAACTGACCGCCAGAACAGGCTGGCACTGAAAAGGGACTATGTTGCTCAAGACAGTGTCTATTTCAACGATCAGTACATTGGCTCCGATACCGTGTTGCTGGCCGAAGCGACTTTTGCCATTGATCAGTGCAAGGAACTGGCCTATGAATACACCACCGGAGCCGACGATGATCAGTAAGGACAGATCTGCCGCCATTACAGGGATCGACGTTTGTACCCATAAAAGATAAACAGCAAGAGAAAAAGAATGTCTGATTCACCTAGCACAGAAAACAAACTGGACCAGTTATTAACCCAGATTGCTAATGCTCCCGAGAGCGTTACGTTTAATCAGGTGATTGACGTTATTCATGCCTGCTATGATTACACCCCGACACGCTTTACCAATGGCGAAGGCACCAATAGCGTAATCAATGAGGCGGGCAGCAATGAAGGCTCCTGTAAAATATTTGCCTTTGCGCAATTACAAAAGCTGGATAAGGAACAAACATTGAACTGCTTTGGTGATTATTACAGGAACGATGTGCTGCAAAATCCTGAGGGATCAGATCATGGCAATATCCGTAATTTTATACGCAGTGGTTGGGCAGGCATCAAGTTTGATGGACAGGCGTTGAAAACTAAATTTTCTGATTAATAAATAAATAGCTCTGACCCCTTTGATATGGACCCATTTGATATGACACTGGACTAGCCAGAGTCAGACCATTATGCTTCCTGTACATCCAAAGGGGGATACCTACTATGAAATCATTGTTCCTGACGGGCATGGCTATGGCCTGTTTACTGGCGGCTTCTCCAGCGACGCCCCATCACGCCTTCGCTTCCGAATTTGACATCAATAAACCTGTCTCTTTGACGGGGCCTGTAACGAAAATGGAATGGACAAATCCCCATGCCTGGCTCTTTATAGAAGTGGAAGACGGCGATAACAATGTTCAGGAATGGGCAGTGGAGCTTGTCGGCATTAACGATTTGCTGCGCCTGGGCTGGGGGCGAGACAGAGTACAGCTGGGCGATGTATTAAGTGTGCAGGGCTACGGCGCAAGAAACGGCACCAGCACAGCCAACGCGGCCTCAGTCACCATTACTGAAAGTGGCGAACTGCTGTGGGAAAGTGTTGCCCGCAGTGGCAGAGAAGGCAGGGACCGCAGTCGAACGCCATTATAACCATCAATGCCTGCCCCAATCATTAAGGAAGCACCCATGAAACGACTACTTTCCACGCTTGCACTGCTGGTATTTTCTACCTTTCTGGCCGCCCCTCTTGCTGCCCAGTGGCTTGGCTTACCTACACCCGGCATTCCACGTACCGCCGATGGTGCGCCAGACTTGTTTGCCCCGCTGCCACGCACCGCTGATGGTCGTCCTGAACTGACCGGCCTGTGGCGTGTAGCTTCAGTGACAGGTGACCTGGAGGATGATTCCAAAGCACAACCCTGGGCACGTGAAAGCATGGCTGCTCACGAGCGCAATTACTATCGCGATGGCCCGCAAATGCAGTGCATGCCAGGCGGCCCCGCCTTTATTACCGGCGGCCCTTCCGGCGGTGGCAGTCTCAGGCAAATTGTCCAGAGTCCTTCGGTCATCGCCATGATTTATGCCGACATGAGTTCACGCCAGATATTCACCGATGGTCGACAACTTGAAGAGGATCCACTGCCAATCTGGATGGGCTATTCAGTCGGCCATTGGGAAGGCGATACGCTGGTGGTAGAAAGCAATGGTTATAACGACAAAACCTGGATGCACGCATGGGGTCTTGAACACACGGAGCAGCTTCGTATCACGGAACGCTACCGGCGTGTGGATTTCGGGCATATGGAAGTGGACATCGTTTTTGATGATCCCGGCGCTTTCGATGAACCACTGCATACCGTGGCGCAGATGGTATACGCAGCAGACGATGTCATTCTGGAGATCGTATGCAACGAGGCCACGGAGGGTGGCGTCAAGCACTGGGTAGGTGACAAGCTCTCCGATGCCAGGGCATCAGCGGTTGAACTCGATACAGAGATCCTGAGCCGCTATGTCGGCACCTATGAAGGGATCTGGCTTGAGTACCTGACCACAGTGGTAGTCACGCTGGACGATGGCGCCCTGTATCTGAGCAGGAATGGCGAAGCCAGGGAAGAACTCATCCCACAATCAGAGAACGCTTTTATCTGCGCCAGTTGCACCTGGAGTCAGCCCTATGTTTTCAATAACGAGGGGGGTGGCCTTGCTTCATCCGTTCAGGAAGTTCAGGTGTCAGGGCGCTGGGTTTTTGATCGGGTTGAATAAAGGGGACGGCGAATAAAGGGGACGGAGGGATTTAAATTAAATCCCTCCGTCCCCTTTAATTCTCATCTCAGGTCTGCCGGAGTTTGTCCAGAGCCAAGCGCGTCTCCCTATTCGGGTCATTCTCCATCCGCACACTATCTCCGAACATCATGGTTGGATACTGCCTGGGGTTAAACGCCGGCCAGTTGGGCATATCAGCATGGTTGGGATTACCGGTTCTGGCAAACGCTGCCCAGGCCGCACTCATTACATGGCCAAGCTTGTATCGAGCCTGCGACGAGCCTGTCATTGAAGCCCCCAGGTCCATGTTGTAGAACACAAATGGAATATCCAGCGTATGGTACGAGCCCATGCGGTTATTGTGCACGGGGGAATGGAAGTCGAAGAAGTACAGATAGGTTTCGGCTGTTCCCTGCTCATATTTGAGTCGTCCCATATGCTGGGCAGCCCAGCGCCGGGTGTTGTCAGACTCTGCGGTCAACCAGAGCATCTGGTTGCGCATCTCCGGATGAATCCGTTTATACATATCCAGCAACTGACGTCCTTTGGCAGTATCATTATGCGTCAGGCGGGTGCTGAAACGCTCAAGCGTATCGGCATCGGAAAGCTCATAGGGGGGAGGCCCCAGCCAGCCGTTTTCGGTTTCCGTGGACCCCATCAGCAATGGCACATTAGCGGAGTACGAAGGCGCTGTCGGGTCCCATTGATGACGCGGAATTATGTGACCGTCAATCACCGGCCCCGTGCCCAGCCCGGCAATGGTTGGCTCACTGTAATAGGCATCCTGAATTTGTTTATAGTTCATGGCTTGCAGGCGATCGAGCTGGTTGTTGCGCAGCCCCAGCTTGCCAAGAAAGCGTTCAGCGGCTTCACTGGCGTCATCAGCGCTGACGCCTCTGAAGGCCCAGCCACTTTGAGCAATGGAACGATGAAACAGCCCCTCGGCTGACGGCATCGCCATCACCGTGGTGGTTTTACCGCCACCACCGGACTGCCCGAAGATGGTGACCCGATCCGGGTCGCCACCAAAGTTTTCAATATTGTCTTTAATCCATTGCAGGGTAGCGACCAGATCCTGAACGCCCACATTGGTGGATTGCGCCCATTTCTCGCCACCGATATCGGCCAGATGCAAAAAGCCGAAAATATTCAGACGATGGTTTATTGAGACCACCACCACATCTTCTTTTTTCGCCAGATTGGTACCGTCATAGAGCAGGTAATTACCAGCCCCGGCCGAGAAGCCCCCACCATGCATCCACACCATGACCGGACGCGCGGCATTGTCCAGGCCGGGCGTAAAGATATTCACATTAAGACAATCTTCCCCTTGTGGGGAGAGTCGGTTAACTGCAGTCACTACTGGCGCCGGCTCTTCCCCACCCGGTTGTATCAATGCGTTGAGCCCAATCTGGAAATGGTCTTTAACCCCCGACCAGGACTCTGGTGGCTGCGGCGCCATAAAGCGGTTGGCCCCTGCTGTCGAAGCCGCATAAGGTACTCCCCAAAACTGATGCACACCTTCCTTCAGCAAGCCCCGTACCTTGCCGTAACGCGTTGCCGCGATCCCGCCAATGGTCGTCAGATAGGTATCCTGTGCCATACCCGGAAGAGCAAGCCCTCCCATAGACAATCCCGCCGTGGTCATCGCGCCCGCCTTGATAAAGCGGCGTCGGTTGAGCTGCGTCTGTGACAATGTTTTCCTAGAATTCATCTTACCCCCCGGTATCCCTGATAACAGAGATGACAAGTTACCCCAAAAACGGGAAAAGAATCAAAGGACAAGTACAAGAGAATTAAAGGGGACGGAGGGATTTAAATTAAATCCCTCCGTCCCCTTTAATTACTGTCGCTGCTCCAGCATCAGGGGGATTATCAGGTCTTCTTCGTCTGCAAGATGCTGCAGCATGCGTTTAAAAAACAAGTCAGCGCTGGTGATATAGCTATCGGCGGCGCGCTGATGGACACTACCCTTTTTTGAAGAACGAATACTGGCAGCCAAGGCATTAAATTTTTCTGCGATTTCATTCATGCCCTCGTGTAACACATAGTGGTCATCTTCCAGCACGTCAAAGCCCGGGGCAAGGCGTTTGTCAGCGGCTCTGAACCTGGGAAAATAATGGTCATCCTCGATGGAATGATGCCCGTTCAAATGGGACAGAAATATCTGCAGAGAGGGGCCCAGGCGTTTGACAAGCTCCTGACCCTGTATTTTCTGTTCCCGATAATTCTGCGTGAAAGCAATCAACTGTCGACTTTGATGTCGAAACTCGTTGTGCTTGTCGAGCCAGAACTGAGACAGTGAAGACGTTTGGTTTTTCCAGCTATTACGCGGGAATTTTTTCAATAAGAACTGAAGTTCATTCGGCCATTGTTTGCGCTTATCAATATCCAGATTCAAGTGTGATTTCCAACTGCCTGGACAGTAGTCGAGGCTGAGTATATTAAAGACAGGAACAAGGGGCACAGGCCCTTTTTGATCAGGCTCCCCTTGATTTAGGCAAGCTCCTTCGCTTTAACCCGTTTTACCACCTCATCTTCATTCATTGTCTGAAAAATACTGGCCACTTTGGGAAACAAACTAATATCTACCCCATCGCCTTCCAGCCATTGGCAAATGGTAAATAAATACATATCACAAATCGTGTAGTTCTCCCCCATCACCCAGGGACCTTCTATCATGGTGTTTTCAATCAATTCAAAACATTCAGTCATGCTATCAGGGACTTTTGCCTTCATGGCTTCTATGGAATGGGTATCATCAGCATCGACCCAGCGATAACCTCTATAGTTATGCGCATGGGCCACATGCACAGTCGAGGACAAATAACTGTTAAAGGCCTGCACCCGGGCAAACTGAAACGGATCATTAACCGGAGCCAGATTGGCTTCTGGAAAGCTTTGCGCAAGATAGGCCAGAATAGCGATGTTTTCGGTAATGAGCCCCTGATCAGTCATCAGTGCTGGCACTCGCCCTTTAGGATTCATTTTCAGGTACTCATCATCACGTTGCTGGTTTTTGGAAAAATCCAGACGATGGGCTTCATAGTTTGCCCCCACATGCTCCAGGGCAAGATGGGAGGCAAATGAACAGGCTTTGGGTGCGTAGAAAAAAATCATGGTGTGCCTCTTGTTAGAAAATCCGGATTACTTTATCTACCCGGAAGTATTATTCTTTTTGTTGGTCTAAAAATATACTGTAGCTCTTTAATATCCTGTTCGGAAATTATTCAAAGCTGAAGTAATCTTCTTCCTCCGGTCGCTGCAGGCCTTCTTCGTGAAAACGCTCCCAGATATCTGCCCACGGGCGACCGGGAATGTCCGGCATAATATAGTCCAGTTTGGTACCGGGCACCTTGGGACTGGCCTGACCATTCTCGGGAAAAATAGCCGGAACACATTCCATTATCCGAAACGGTTCTGCCTCATTAAGGGCGGAGAGTTTTTCCAGCCTGTGAACTATTCTTAACGGATCAACAAAGGCTTCCTCATCATAGAGGATGACTTCATGTTTCAGACCGGTTTGAACGCCGACGGAATTTTTGACAGGGGTATAAATTTCTATTGACTGAAATTTATTGCTGTACTCAAAAGCACCATGGGACATCCAGCCCTGGACATTGGAGGTCCAGGTGATTAATGCTTCACCGTCCCAAAAACCAATAGTTTCACCAAGCCACTCAGGCACATCTGGCCCCAATCGCGGCACCACTCCACTTTCATTAAATTCCTGACCAATATGAATCTGGGTAATCAGGGTTTTAGCCGCATTTCTGATATCAAGTATCAGATCCGGCGTCATGACAATATTCACCGTGGCGCCACCGTACTGGGCCAGTCGACGCATAAAGCCCTCCGGCCAACAATAGGACCCTGGCCATTGCGGCGCACTGCTCCCCGTGTAGTGATACATCTGCTGCACAAAGCGGCGTTGATAATCCGGCGTCAGCAGTGAAAGATAAGTGGGGATCTGCAGGATGGCGCCATGAAACCAGGTGTCTGTTTTTTCACGTCCACGCTGATAGCGACCATTCCAGTCCGGCAAGTTTGCCTGGCTATAGTGGGTAGGGCCACCCGCTGACTGCGCCTGCGCCATCAAGGCCTTGAAGTGCGCTGATGCTGTCCTGAACGGATAAGGACTGACAATTTCCTCGCGCGGATAATCACGGTCACAATAACCCCAGGCAGCCGTTTCAGGGGGATTATCACCAATCAGTGGTACCTCGTAGGCGCCCCAGATTTGTTCAAGTCCCACCGGCGAGTTACAGCGATAGTAACGCGGGTCCAGCCAGTAATCGGTATCAAGATAAAAGTCTGCCGTATTGAAAATATCAACAGGCAGCGGCTCAATACCCGCTGGAATATCACCATCTCTTGCTGAAAATATTGGGGTATTGCCTTCAGGAATACCAGCACCAGGATACATGCCCTTACCCTCGGAGCCGACAATCACCTCGACATGCAAGGGATCTGGTGCTCCACGCCCTCCAGCTGTCTGGGATAAAAGTGGCGCAGAAAACAGGTTCAGCAGCGAGAAAAACAGTATTGGCCAAACCAACATTTTGAAGAATCTGATGAAAATGAAATCCATTAGAGCAATCGCCTTTTATTATTGTTTTCGGTTTTGCCAATATAACAACAAAAATCATACCTGATTAAAAGTCATCAAAGTAATTAGATTTAGAATAATCTCTTTTTGAAAGCAAACATTTACTCCCACCTTAAAAAGTTGTGAATTAAAAATTGGCGCTTTGCCAAGCATCAGGAAATTGCTTTAATGGTTCCCTGTTTAAAGACTCATAACAAGAATTAAAAGGCATAACAGTCATGGCCAATATAAAAACCAACACCATGAATCCAAAAACCCGGGGGATAGTACTGATATGCCTGATAGCGGCATTCATAATTACAGGCTGTTCACAGGATGCACCGCCAGGTGCACCTGGTCTTGAAACCTCAGGTTTCACACCCACCTCATTTGCCAATATCTCCCGTGAGCGCCTGTTAAATATCGATGAAGAACCAGGCCAGTGGCTTACGGAAGGCAGAGATTTTGGTAAATCCCATTACAGCCCTCTGGAACAGATCAATCTGGACAATATTGATGAGCTTGGTTTTGCCTGGGAATACAGAACCGACACCCACCGGGGTATGGAAGCCAACCCAATAGTCGTCGATGGCGTACTCTTCACATCGGGAACCACCGGACGAGCTTACGCACTCAATGCCATGACAGGGGAAGAAATCTGGCAGTTCAATCCTGAAAGTGATGGCCAGGTGAATCGCTATACCTGTTGTGATGAAGTGAATCGGGGTGTCGCGGTCTGGGACGGCATGGTATATGTCGCGTCGCTGGATGGCCGCCTGTTTGCATTGGATGCCCAAACCGGTGAGGTGGCCTGGGAAGTAGATACTTTCATCTTCAAGGATCGCGCCTATACTTCCAGCGGCGCACCTGAAGTGGCAGGGGACGTGGTGGTAATCGGTAATGCCGGCGCGGATTATGATGCCCGCGGTTATGTCAGTGCCTACGACTTGAAGACAGGGGAATTTGCCTGGCGTTTCTTTACCGTACCCGGCGACCCCGCCCTTGGCTTCGAACATCCCGAGATGGAATTGGCAGCACAAACCTGGGATCCTGACAGCCGCTGGGATGTAGGTGGTGGCGGCACCGCATGGAATGCCATGGCCTATGACCCCCAATTGAATCTTCTTTTTGTAGGCACAGGAAACTCAGCGCTCTTTAACTGGCATGAGCGTAGCCCATCCGGTGGCGATAATCTTTTTCTGTGCTCCATTCTTGCCATCAATCCCGACACTGGCGAGATGGTCTGGTATTACCAACAGGTGCCAAGGGAAAGCTGGGATTACACCGCAACCCAACCCTTCATACTCACTGATATGGATTTCGATGGTGAAACCCGAAAAGTCATCATGCAGGCGCCGAAGGCGGGATTTTTCTACATTCTGGATCGAGCCACTGGTGAACTGTTATCCGCAGATCCCTATGTCCCCGTAAACTGGGCTACCCATGTTGACCTGGCAACCGGTCGCCCCCAAATGAATCCCGACGTGGATTATGACTTTGGTAAACCCCCGATTTTTATAGAGCCATCGGGTATGGGCGGACATGCCTGGAACCCTATGGCGTTTAATTCAGAAAACGGCCTTGTCTATATTCCATCCATTGAAGGAGGGGCCATGAGCTATGACACCACTGACGGGCACATCTATCGCCCCAAACAGGGCAATAACGGGAACAGTATTTTATTTGGTGACATGATGACCATGAGCCCGGACCTCATGCAGGAACCTGTTCGTTCCTTTCTGTCCGACGTTCAAGCTGAAGGAAAGGCAGCATCAAGGGCTGCTCTCAAAGCCTTCGACCCAGCTACCGGCGAAGTCGTCTGGGAAGTAGAGAATGAAGGCTGGTGGGATCGTGCCGGTGTGCTTTCAACCGCCGGCGGCCTCGTGTTCCAGGGCACTGATTCCGGCTACCTGCGTGTCTACCATGAACTGACTGGTGAGTTGGTGCACGAGATCTTTATCGGCTCTTCCATCATCGCAGCACCTGTGTCCTACAGTATCAATAATGAACAGTACATTGCCTTTCTCACCGGCTGGGGCGGTGGTGGCTGGTTTGCTCCCCATCCCACCAGTGCCGTAATCAAGTATGGGAATCAGGGCAGGATCATTGCCTTGAAACTGGGTGGCGGTGAAGTACCGCTACCTGACCTTGTCAGCGAAATTGGCCCAATTCCCGAACCGCCAGTACAAAACACCGCTGCGGCAGAAACCATTACAGAAGGACAGCAACTTTTTTCACGCAGCTGTGCCATCTGCCACGCCAATTCGGACATAGGGCTGACTCCTGATCTCAGGCGTATGGATGCCGAAACTCATGAGGGCTTTCTGGGTATTGTTCTGTATGGCGCAAGACGTTTCCAGGGTATGCCACAATGGGATGATGTATTGAATGAGGATCAGGCCAATGCCATCCATGCCTACCTGACGGATCTGGCCTGGCGCGCCTATGAAGCCCAGGAAAATAACGAGGTGTTTGAAACGGCTCCGGATAACACGACAGGACACTAGCCCAAAGACAAGAGACAAGAGAATTGTTGATGATTAAACATTTTTTACGCTATAAATCGCTACTGATTATTTTGGCATTACTCTCAACAGGGTGTGCCAGCACGTCTCCAGATAACAGTTCACTGGATATAGAACTGATGGATACACAGATCTATCCGGAAAGTATTACCGCCATGGCCGACGGCACGGTACTTTCCGGCAGCGTAAAGGGCATTGTCTATCGCACTGATCCCGGCGGACTGGAAGCCAGACCCTGGATTCATCATTCGAAAGATAACGGTATTCTGACAATACTCGGCGTCCTGGCTGATGAAAAATCCAATACCCTTTGGCTATGTTCAGCACCGAACTTCTTTGGCCCTGAGCGATCGCAGGGAACCACCTCACTGATGGCTTTTGATCTCACTGATGCCACCCAGAAAGGCAATTACTATTTCCCCGGGGGTGGTGCCTGTAACGACATTACCATTGGCGCAGACGGTTCCATCTTTGCCTCGGATACGCCGGGGGGAAGAATTCTGATCCTTGAACCCGGGCGAGATGAGTTAAGGGTGTTCGGCCAGTCCCCTGCCCTGGCCGGCATTGACGGTATTGCCTTCAGCGGGGACTGGACCCTGTATGCCAACAATGTGCAAACCAATCAGCTATTGCGAATTGGCTTTAATGAATCCGGCGGCATGGGAGAGCTCACCAATTTGACTATCAGTCATGCCCTGGGGGGACCTGATGCCATGCGCCTGATTGAGGGCAACCGATTCATTCAGGCAGAAAGTGGTATTGGCAGACTCAGTGTTGTTACCATTGAAGGCAATAATGCCGTACTGGACATTCTGGCCGATGACCTGATTTCCACCCCGGGGGCAACAGTAGTTGGCAATACGGCCTATGTCACCGAAAGTAATATCCAATACCTGCTTGATCCTGAATTACGTGGACAGGAAGCCCCGCCATTCATGCTGCTGGCCTATCCACTGGACTGATTACCTCAAGGGGAAAACCATGTTGAAGAAAAAATACCTGTTTGGCGCGCTATTCATTTCATTGACCTGCGGAACAGCGGTGGCGCAGGCACCTGGCCATCAGAGCGCTGTTATCAACACGGGCTGCAATTACGATTGCCTGCTGGACTACACCAGCAACTATATCAACGCCCTGGCAAACAGAAATCCGGAAGCAGCGCGACTTTCGCCAGATGTCAGGTTCTCGGAAAACAATGTATTGATGCCGGTAGGCAATGACGGTTTGTGGGGAACCATTAGTGGGGTACGAGATGGCGAAATGATGGTTGCCGATGTGGAAACCGGTAACGCGGCATGGTTTGGCATCGTCGAAGAACATGGTAACCCGGCCTACCTGGCCATGCGTATCAAGGTTGAAGACAGGCTCATAACAGAAATAGAAACCGTGATGAACCGCCTGCCGGACATGCCAAAACCTTTCGGCAATCCTGATAATGTGACTCATGACCCTGCCTTTTCTGAAATTCTGCCGATTGAAGAAAGACGGTCAAGAGCCCGGCTTGTTGCAGTGGCAGATGGTTACTTCAATACGGTAGAACTCAACGATGGTGATGTTTTCACTCTCTTTAGTGATGACTGCAGCAGGCTGGAAAACGGCATCAGCACCACCAGCGCCCCTCCTCCGGGTGCCGGCGGCGGGAATTCTGCTTCCATCGCCACGGGTTGTGAAAACCAGTTCAAGCTGGGCATCTACCATATCAACAAGCGTGTTCGCGAAAGGCGCTACCCTATCGTCGATGTTGAACGTGGGGTAGTTGTTGGCAGCGGCTTTTTCGATCATGCCAATATGTTTGACCGCTATGCACTGACGGACGGCAGGGAAATGAATACAGTTCTTAAATGGCCGAACACTATTACCCTGCTCGAAGCCTTCAAAATAGTGAATGGCAAGATTGCCCGCGTAGAAGCTGTCTTTACCTATGTACCCTATTTCATGCCCTCCCCTTTTGCAGTCCCCAACATAGAATTCCAGACGAGGTAAAGTGAATACCATGATAAATCCCAAGCTTTGTATACTGACCTTGTTTATTTCACTGCTAGGTTCAACACAGACAATTGCTCAAACCGCTGTATGCGATGACGCCTGCATGATCAATATTGCACGCCAGTACATGACAGAGGTCTACAGCAACAATCCTTCCATTGACGCCGCTCGACAAACAGCAAACGATGTCGTGATCAGGGATTATTCAGTCCTGCCCTGGGGAAACCAGGTACGCTTTACGGAAAACAATGTCGCCATGATGATTGGCGAGGGTTTCTGGGGAGCGGCCCGAGGCGATATGACGGAATTACTGGTTCTTGCCGATGAGACCACGGGTAATGTGCTCTGGTATGGCATTACCGAGGAACACGAACAGGCGGCCTATCACGGCATGCGCTTGAAAATTGAGGATCGTCGCATAACCGAGGTGGAAACCTATTTCGGCCGCGAAGGAACGCCCGATTTTTTTAGCGGGACCGCAAACTATGCACTGGACAACACCTACTCCCGGTCCCTGTCGGTAAGACAACGGCGTGACCGCCAGCAACTGACCGCAATAGCCAACAGTTACCTGGACACCAAACAGGAAAATGACGGCCAATTGCTGGTTGAGTTTACCGATGACTGCGCACGCATAAGCAATGGTGTTGATGTGACCTATGGCAACTATTGGGCAGCGGATATTGCCAGGGGATGTGAAGCACAGTTTCGGGAAGGCATTTACAAACCCGTTGACCGAATCCGCGCCAGACGCTTTCCCATAGTCAACGAGGAAACCGGCGTTGTGGTGGTATTAAGCCTGGAAGACCACGCTGCCCGGTATGTAAATTACGAGAGCACTTCGGGTAAGTCCCTGAAAATAGACATAGAATATCCCAACTCCAGGGGGATGCTCGAAATCTTCAAGATCATTGATGGAAAAGTGGCAAGAATAGATGGTGTTTCAGTGTTTCTGCCCTACTACATTCATGATCTTTGGTCGCAAATTCCGTGATTTCCAATTCTCTGGTGGTGTCAGTAAATCTGTCACTGCCCCTTTAGTTATTGGAAAAAAGACTTACTCTGGCGGCCGGTTTTTCCAGATTTTTTCAGGAAAAGACCAGCCACACTGCAATAGCCGCCATCATGCAGGCGGAAATGCGATTCAGCCAGTGATCCATGCCGCGCCTGCTTAGCAGGTCTTTCAACACCCGACCGCCGCTGGCGTAGATAAGCAAACTGGCAAATTCGATCACCACAATTAGAGATAGCAGCAGGACCACCTGGGGAATGATATCCCGGTCCGGGCTTATGAAAGGTGGTAGCAGCGCTGCCATGAAAATCCAGCCCTTGGGATTGGAGGTCGCCGTTACGAAACCCTGGGCAATAAGTTGGCGTTCCGTCAACCCTGCCCCTTTACCGCTAACAGACACTTCCCTTGACTCACGCCAGGCACGCAGAGCGCACCACAACAAGAATGCTGCAGCGGCAAATTTCGCCGCGGTAAAAACCCCGGGATAGTTAAGCATCAACGCCGCAACCCCCGCCAGAGAGGCAATCCCCACCAGCACAACACCGGCAAGCTCACCGGCCATCATCCACAGCGTGCGGCGCACACCGATACTAATGCCGAGCGTCATGGAAAGGGTCATACAAAGACCGGGACTGAGAGAGATCAGAAAAAAGCTGAACGAAAAAGCGAGTAGTGTTGAAGTATCCATTTTTCTGATCTGGACCGGCAGTTGAAGCAGCTTGTATTCAAGGGGTGGCTAATAACGATCAGGTTTTCATATTACAACGATTACTCTTTCATTCGCTAAACAAAACAGAATTTTAATTACTCCCCTGTTTAGTTTTTCATCTAAAAAAAAGCCGTGAGCCCTTACGGACAGCACGGCTTGAAAGGATGGGGAGTCAACCGGAACTGCAGTGACGCAAGAGACCCGGTTTAGTCAGTCACATCCCGGTCTTCCCCCCAGAACGAAGTCAGTACTTCACCGTCATGAATATAGAACACGGCATCATCGAGTAGCACCGAACGATCACTGTAGTAATTGAACACGGGAGCGATCAGGCGCGTTGGCAGTTCCACCGGATCAACGGGTTCGAGGTCACTGCCGTTTGAATCCTTGTCTTCTGCCTTATCATCAGTGCGTGTCACCACGTCATCGTCCAGCGCGATGACAAAATCATCGCCATTGTCCTTTTCACTGATGATGCGCCCGGTCTGGGCAATACCCAAAGCAGACAGTTCAAAGGAATACAGCGCCGTGTGGGTGTAGTCATACCAGGCACCGGGGTCACTGGCATCCCAGCCTTCCCATTGGGGGGTGTCTGCATGTAACTGCACTGGTATGGCCAGCCTGGCCGGTTCACTGCCGGTGCCGGGAATGAATGACAGGGCATGATGATCCCAGAGTACGGCAGATTCCGTGCCGCGCTTGCCCAGTACTACGGCATCAATTTCAGTCGGGCTGGCCGGGTTACTGACATCAAAGAGGGAGAGTTTCACGCCCTGATACCAGGCACCACGTCCACCAAAATCAATATTTCGGCCTGATGCGGAAGTGCCATCATCCGCAATGGCATCCTTGCCGATACCCAGTAGCAGGTTTTCGGAGATCGGTTGCAGGTAATCGGAATAACCATCGATTTCCAGTTCACCGACAATAGCCGGGTTTTCCTGATCACTCAGGTCCAGCACATAAAGCGGATCAATGACACGGAATGTCACCAGGTAAGCACGATCACCCAGGAAGCGGGCCGCATAAAGTTGCTCACCGGGCTTGCCGATGCCATCTGTGATGCTGACAGTTTCCAGTTCGTTGCTGACACCGGACTCCTTCAATACGGTCAGACGGGTACTGGCGCTTTCACCCCAGGAGTCACCCACGGAAGTCACCACGTTCAGGTAAGCGCCATTTTCTCCCATGCGGAAGGATTTCTTGTCTTCCGTCCAGCCCAGGTGGCCTTTCACTTCACCGGAACCCCGGTACTCTATGCCACCATTGGCCAGGGCGAACTTGTGAATCGCTGTGGTATGGTCCGGGTTATAGACCAGTGAATCGGCAGCCAGACGCTCATAATCCCAGCGGGTTGTTGCCAGGTAGAGTGAGTCCGTGGTCATGTAAAGGGTTTCAGTCCCGCCCAGAAAGCAGGTACTGGTAAACGCCGTGGGATTACCGATGGGAATGCCCGTAATAGTAATAATGGACGGGTTCAGGTTTGTGTCCACGGCATTGACCGGCAGGTAACATTGCCGGGCACTGACCAGGTCAAGGACCTCATCACGGGTATCACGCACCTGCGGTACCAGTTGGCTAAGCGAGGTTTTTTCAAGAAGATCCGCATTGGCTTCTTCTTCCCGATCATCCAGGGGCAAGGGCACATAATTCTCCACGAAAGGGGTATAACGTGTGACTACATACAGGGTGTCCCCTACCCGCCTGCTTGAGACCAGCGAACCATCAAAGGTGAGCTTTTCCCGGGACACCAGATTTTCAGGCTGATCGGCATTGAAAAATTCAATCTCGGTGGAATTTCCGCCCCAGCCCCAGACGTCGTACCAGGCATAGAACTGGTTCATGCCACTGACCGTAATCAACTGGTCACTACCGGGCTGGTCCTGAATCAGGTACATGCCATCCGGCGCCGTGGTGTTATCCAAAACATAGCCGGCCTTGAGCGTGGCACTGGCCTGACTACCGTCCAGGCCGTAAACATCCAGGCAAGGACTGAAATCGCAGTTACTCAAAACATACAGGTTGTCACCGTCGGTCTTGATGGTGTCAGCCTCATCGACCCCGGTTTCCTGCAGGTTGGTCGTCGATACCCTCAGATTACCTGATGAACTGGCAGCAGCATCTTCTACTAATGAGGTAATGAAGGAAGGATAGGCATAGCCAGCCTTGCCACTATTCTGCATGCCTTCGCGAATATAATCGGACATGGCCTGCGCTGAACTGAAGCGTTGCAGGGAACTGCCATCGGCATCATTCACCTGAAATGACATGGCCTTGCCACTGAATATCAATTCACCGTCCACACCATAGGCTGCAGCCAGTCGATAGCTGCCGGCAAGAAGATTCTGCCTGCTGACAATGGGCAATGTCTCCATTGCTGACAGGGATCTGGTGGCAATCGGTTCAAGTCCGGCGATAGTACCGTCCCAGCGTCGCCAACCCGCAGCAGTCTTCATAAACAAGGTGTCGTCATCATCGTTGACCATTGCCACGAGAAAAAGATCGCCTGTTGCACCAACATGAACGGCATTGACGTTTAATGTCATGCTGCCGGTGATGCGATCGGTATCCAGATACACGTCAGCGTATCGATGGGGTTTTTCAATGCTGATATTGCTGTCAGCAGCGGTGGCTGGATTTATTGCCATGGCTGCCAATACAATAGCGCCACTGGCTACCATGCTGCGTATTGCAGAGTGTTTTTTATTGATGCCCGAAAATCGGATTTTCATGCTTGTCTCCTAGAAATCAACTGAACAACTTTTCTTACCGGGGCTTGCATGGGGTTCACTATCAGTGAATCGGATTAAAAAGTCTGTACGAATTTTGTTACCGGAATTCCGGGGAATGACAGCGGTTGGCAAGGTTTCTTTTACAAATTGTTACAATTTCACTGACAATTCCATACACATTGCAGGATCGCTTCTGCCATAGTAGCCCTGTCGAAAAAGCCTGAAGGTTGCAGGTTGTTGCTGGCAACAGGATTATGTGCCGGCCCGTTTAGCCATTTTGCGTATTAAGACTGGAGCATGCTACTGACAATGTTTGTTAAGCAAATCACTCGCTACACCCTTTGCCTGCTGGCCCTGACAGCCCTTGAGGTCGCTGCCCCTGGTACAGTATCAGCGGCGGATGAGGAGCGTAGCTGGCAATTGGGCATAGCTCTGGGCGCCGGAAAACGCAGCAATCCCCTGGTCAATGCCGACGATATCGACATCAATGCTGTGATTGATTTTTCCTGGTACGGCGAACGATTTTTCTTTGATAACGGCGACCTGGGCTTCCTTTTGCATGAAAGCAATCGCCTGGCCATCAACTGGGTGGCGACCTATAACAACGAACGCAATTACTATAATTACCTCACCGGCGATGATCTTGGCCTGAATATTTTTCAATCACTGGGCGATGACTTTCGTTTTACTGCCATCGCTGAAGATGCTGCCAGCGATTCTTCCCTGATCCTGATTACTGAAGCCGGCGATATCGTCAGTCGCAATCCGGATCTTGATTTACCCCCCAAGGAAAACCAGCTCGTTTCGGCCCTGGCGGATACCGAGCTGGCGGGTCGCAGCTCAGCCATCAACAGTGGCCTGGAACTGCTTTACCTGAGTGACTGGGGCGACATTCAGGCCCAGGTCCTTACCGATATATCCGGCACACACAATGGGCAGGAAGCCTGGCTGTCGTGGACAAAACCCTGGTTCATTGCCACCAATACCGGCATTGACGAGATCGCCCTGACCGTGGGCATGGAATGGAAAAACGCCGACCTGGTGGGCTACTACTATGGTGTAAGGCCCCAGGAGAGCTTTCCCGGACGCGGTGTATACACCGGCCAGTCAGGCACCAATACCTTTGTCCGTCTTGCTGCAAGGCATGGGTTTTCCAATAACTGGCAGCTGGTTTCCATGCTGGAAAAAGAATATTTAAGCAACGCCATCACGGACAGCCCGATTGTCACCGACAGCAGTATTACCACTTACTACATGGGCCTGTTCTATCGATTTTGAATGCAATATAAAAAGACCCGGTTAACATCGCTTTTTATCCTGCTGCCTGCCATCGTGTCAGGGGGTTGGCTGGTGGGCGCCGAAAACGTATTCGCAGCCGCCGCTTCAGACAATTACGAATTAACCATTCGCCCATCCATCTGCGTGACTTTTGACAGTGAAGCTCCCTGCACCATGATGCTTAATATCAGTTGGGCAGGTGGTAGCGGGGACGCAGTCTGTCTCACTACGGCTACCGAAGAAGCCTATATCCAGTGCTGGAATAATGCTGTTACAGGCAATCTGGAATTGCCCTGGGAATATTCCAGTAATGTGGTATACCAACTGGTTTCCATGCAAAATAACCAGCTTCTGGCCAGTGCCGAGGTGCAGGTAATTTCAAGGGATCTCAGAGATTCGCGCAGGCGCCGGCGCCATGTCTGGAGCATTTTTTAAAGCAATGGAAAACCCGGAGATGACAACCGAAACGCAATCCCCTGTCAGGCTTTTACTGGTGGAAGATGATATGCGCCTGGCTACCCTGGTGCGGGATTACCTGGAGCAGGAAAATTTTATTATTCATCTGGAACATCGCGGTGACACTGCGGTGAAAAATTTTGATCCGGATGCCGTGGATATTGTCATCCTTGATCTCATGTTGCCCGGCAAGGATGGCCTGCAAGTCTGCACGCAGATACGAACCCGCTTTGACGGTCCTGTTCTCATTCTTACTGCCAAGAGCAGCGACATTGACCACGTCATGGGGCTGGAACTGGGTGCGGACGATTTTGTGCGTAAGCCCATCGAGCCTCCCGTCCTGCTTGCGCGCCTGCGCGCCCTGTTGCGCCGAGGCAGCAATTCGAGAAATAACTTACAAAAACCTCAACCAGAAAAACAGCCTGCCCTGATGCGATTCGGGTCGTTGACCATCAACCCGAGTGCCCATTCCGTATCCCTGGCAGGAGCAACGGTGGAATTAACGACCCAGGAGTACGACCTGCTGGTTTTGCTGGCCCGGCATGCCGGTAAAGTTCTGAGTCGGGATGATATTTTCTCCAATATTCGTGGTATTGAATATGACGGCGCCGACCGTACCGTGGATGTTCGCGTGTCCAAACTGCGCCGCAAACTGGAAAACAATCCCGACCATCCTGAGCGCATCAAAACCATCTGGGGCAAAGGATACCTGTTTGTAGAAGACGCCTGGTAGGTTTTCGCCTTTTCATGAAACACTCCTCATCCAGTTATTATTTTTTCAGGGCCGCCGCTCTTCTCATCGGCGGTATCGTTCTGGTTGCCCTGCTGCTTGACCTGCTGTTACTGGCATTACCCGATAATCGAGCTGAGCCATCAGAGTCACTGCGTGGCGAATTTGCCCTGATCGAAACACTGATCCTGGACGATGTTGCAAGCCAGGAAAACCTCGGGGCTTTGCAAGAGGAAATTGCTGCCGCCGTGGGCATTCCAGTGGCGGTATACAACCGCAATGAGTTTGCCGGACTGGAAACAGTGCCAGGCGGCCTGAACGATGGCGACATCGTTACCCTGTTCGATGACAATGACCAGGCCATTCACTACAAGTTGCTGTCACAATCCGAACTGGTACTTGCTCTGGGACCGGTTCCGGAACAGGCGATAGAGGGCCTGCACTTCAGGCTGGTTTCCTGGAGTTATTACCTGTTGATTGGCCTGTTCATCCTGCTCTGGATCAGGCCCTTCTACCGCGACCTCGACCGACTGCGCAGCGCGGCACTGCGTTTCGGTGACAATGATTTTTCCGCCCGGGTCGATGTCCCGCCGGATTCACGCATCCTGCCGGTAGCGCGCTCTTTCAACGCCATGGCGCAGCGCATTGAATACCTGGTGTCGTCCCATCGGGAGCTGACCAATGCAGTGTCTCACGAGTTGCGCACTCCCCTGGCCCGTTTCAAATTCAGTATGGAAATCCTTGCCCGCACTGAAGATACCGCCAAAAAAGAACAGTACCTGCTCAACATGAAACAGGATGTGGAGGAACTTGAGCAACTCATTGATGAAATGCTGTCCTATGCCAAACTCAATGAACAGAACCTGTTGCTCGAACTGGAGGACGTGGATCTCAAGTCCTGGCTGCAGACACTGGTGAGCGGATACGACGATGAAACCATCACACTAGAGCTGTCATTTAACCAGGACCCGGAAAAAGATGCGCCCTATTTCACCATGATAAACCCGCCCCTGATGGCCCGTGCCATCAACAATATCCTGCGCAATTGCCTGCGTTATGCAGAGTCCCGCATCACACTGACTGTCACACAGGCTGAGGGTTTTACACAGATCAGTATTATGGATGACGGCAAAGGTATCGCCGAAGACAAGATAGCCAGCATTTTTGAACCATTCTCAAGAGGAGATACCAGCCGCGACCGCCAGTCCGGTGGCTATGGGCTCGGCCTGGCAATCGCTGCCCGCATCGTGCAACGCCACCACGGGACCATTGAAGCTGGAAATGTACCGCCTCAGGGTGCCCGGTTTATTCTCAGATGGCCGGTGTCACCCCGGGGGTGAAGTATTAATGGGGACGGAGGGATTATTTTTTAATCCCTCCGTCCCCTATATTTAAATTACACAAGCTCCTTGATTCTGTCCTCGATTTCCTGCGGCAACACAAACCAGCGCAATTTATCTGCCTGCGCGGGTAAAGTAAGCGTGTAACGGCTACCCTGGAATTCCTGCTGTACAAGTACACGCTTTGCTTCAATAAAGGCCGCTTTCAATAAAATGGATTTCGAATCAGTTACGCTGGCCTGAGTATCCAGCATTGCTGCAACAGACAGGGAGTCCAGCTGCATTTTCTCCCCTTGATAGCGCCAGGTACCACTTGATTTATCAAATTCATAATAAGGCAACAACTTCCAGCCATGGCTGGCAACCAGATCGATGGCGTCCAGCAAATAGTTGAAGGTTTCATCACCAATAAAATAATTGAAATTAAGCCGTACCCAGCCCGGACGCAACACCGTGTGCCCCTGCATTATCTGCTTTTCCAGGGCCCTGCTGTAGACCATATCCATGCCCAGCAGCTCGTGCCCATAGGGGCCGGCGCAGGAACACCCTCCGCGCGCCTGAATACCAAACAGATCATTGAGCAGTGCAGTGATAAAACTGTAATGCAGATCCTTGCCCTGGTGTTTGAAGCGCAGTGAGAAAATAGACAGACTGTCTTCGTCGCAATTGCCAAGTATTTCAATGGCCGGATTCGAGCGCCAGCGGGCTATTGCCCGGGCCTTGTAATCAGCCTCCAGTTCTTCAATACGTTCAGTACCGACAGCCTGCTGCACACCAAACACCAGACCGGCACGAATGGATTCCACAATCGCCGGGGTACCACCCTCTTCGCGACGCTCATGATCGCTAATAAAACGATGATCCTCAGGTGTGACATAGACCACCGTGCCGCCACCGGGCACGGCAGGCACGGAGTTGTTCAGCAGTTGTTTTTTCACCACCAGAATGCCCGGGGTGCCGGGGCCGCCCACAAATTTGTGGGGACTGATAAACACGGCGTCCTTGGCACACTCCGATTGCGATGGATTCATATCAATGGCCAGGTAGGGCGCGGCAGCGGCGTAGTCCCAGAAAGAAAATGCACCATGGGTATGCAGCAGGGCTGCGACCTTGTCCACATCGGTTTTAATGCCGGTGACATTGGAGGCCGCCGAGAAGCTGCCTATTTTCATTTCGCGATCAGCATACTGAACCAGCTTTTGTTCCAGTAGTGTGATATCCAGCTGACCGTTTGCCGCCAGAGGGATAACGACCACATCGGCAATGGACTCACGCCAGGGTATCTCGTTGCTGTGATGTTCATAGGGCCCTATAAAGACCACTGGCCGAGTGTCTGCGGGCAGATGATCATGGAGCTTATGGCGAGCACTTAATTCCGCAGGCAGACGAAGATTGAGGATTTCAATCAATTTATGGATGGCAGAGGTTGCTCCCGAGCCTGTGAAGATGACCTGATCATCACTATTGGCATTCACTGCATGACGGATCGTAGTCCTGGCTTCTTCACGAAACTTTGTGGTCTGGGCTCCGGTAAAGGAGGTGTCGGTATGGGTATTGGCGTAAAACGGCAACACACGGTTTGAAATGAAGTCTTCAATAAAGCTCAGCGAGCGGCCAGATGCGGTGTAATCGGCATAAACCAGAGGTTTGGTGCCAAAACAGGTGTCTATGCCCTGTCTGTCACCAATGACGGATTCACGGATTCTGGTAATTAATGCGTCACTCATTTTTGTTAATACTCCTTTCAAGAAGCAGGAATTCTATCTCATGCCGCTGGAAACATTGTTTCCCTTTGCATCGATAAACAAGCTAAATAAACACAAATGTTTCATTAATTAAAAATATATGGCACATTTATTCGATATCTTAATGCATATGAGAATAAAATGAATAAACTCGACCTTGCCCTGCTGGAATTGATCCAGAAAGACGCCTCCCTCTCCACCGGCGAACTCGCTGAACGCATTGGTATGTCAAAGTCAGCCTGCTGGCGTCGACTCCAGAAACTCAGCCAGGACGGAGTCATTCGCAAACAGGTCGCTCTGCTCAACCAGGAGAAGGTCAACCTGCCGTTGACGGTATATATTTCCGTGCGCACCAATGAGCACAATGACAAATGGGCCGCCCAATTTCACAAAGTGATACAGGGTATTCCAGGCATACTGGAGGTCTATCGTATGAGCGGGGATCTGGACTACCTGATAAAAGCTGTGGTGGAAGACATGAAAGGCTATGACAAATTGTACAAGCAGCTGATCAAGGCCAACCTGTCCGATGTCAGTTCAAGCTTTGTGATGGAGACCATGAAACAAACGACGGAACTGCCGCTTGTTTAAATTCAATTATGGGTTACTGTTTTTACTCCGACCCTGAAAATTAACGGCCATCCGTCTTTACGTGGCACAGCAGTAAATCATTGGGGTCAGAGTAAAATTATCCCTAAATATTTAAATATTTCCTGGTGCTAGTGCGTGTTGCCCAGAACATTCTTTTCGTTCTTTTTGGCATTCTTTGCCGCCTTCTTCTCCTTGGTGGTCATGCCTGCCTTTTTTTTGGTTTCCTTGTTACTTTTCTGCTCTCTACTCATGGGTAGTGCTCCTGCAAAGAGATTGGCAGCATCCGAAACGGAGCTGTCGCCGCATCTTTTTTGAAACTACATGATGGCGTGCTTCACCAGCATAGCACTTGTATGCACTGGTAATAGCTTTATTTAACGTCTTTCAGCATGAGAGACATTGAGAACTGTCGTTTTTATCTGGCAATCCGCTTTTATATAAACCCATGCCTGTCCTTTATAGAATAATTGGTGCCGAGTAGCATTACCTGTTGGTATACAGGATGACTTGAAGAGACGATAGTTTTTACTCAGACCCTAAACCTTGTCTGCTCCCTGTATTCCTTTTGCTGCCTGTATTTCCCGGGTTTTGTGACTCGTAAAGTGCGGGGTTTTGGCCCTGGAAACGCGGCCTGGTCAACAGCAAACCGCCACTCACCACAACAGCCATGCCGAGAAGTTCCAGATCAGTAAAGGTGACATCGAACAGGAGCCATTCCAGCACCAGGGTTATCACGGGCGAAACGCCGATCATGGCCGCTGCCAGAGAGGCTCCGCGCAGTGCCATGCCCTTATAAAGCAGCAGGATACCACCACCAATACACAGACCCGACAGTAATATCCATGGCCAGGCATTACGCTCGGGTAGCCCGATTGGTATACCGCTTGCCATTCCCAATATGACGAGAAAGACTGTGCCAACAGTAAATCGGCACAGGGCGACCCAGGCCGGAGTCAGTCCGCCAAGACTTTTTTTCACCCAGGCGTCACAGAATCCCATCAGCGGCAAAGTCACGACTAGCAGCATGTCACCAGTGGCAAGCTCCAAACTGAGACCACGAATGCTCATGAGCACAATGCCAAGCACCATGGCAGCAATAATGCCGTAAGTCCGCACAGGCAATCGCTCTCGCAACAGCTTGTAGGCAAATACTGCTGTTGCCGCCGGGTACATGGCCTGGAAGATACTACGATGGGTAGCACTGGTGGTTTCGAGTGCCTTGATATTGAGTAATACGACAAGGCCTGATGCGATCAGACCTATGAGCACAACATCCAGCCATTGCCTGGAAAATTTATCTGGCCTGGCACGCCAGCCAGGGACTGCCAGCACAGCTATGGTGACCAGGTTGATAGCAATGACCAGAGAAAACAGCGAGCTACTGGCAATGACCGCCTGCTTTTCCAGGAGCGGTAAAATACCAAGCAACAATAACGCTCCTGTCATAACAGCCAGGAAGCGTTGATGGGAAATCAATACGGCAATTCCTCTTTCCCGCGTTGTTTTTCCAGATAATCGATAACCTCATCAGTTGATAACACTTTTGCATAGCGCTTATCTGTTGTGACCAGGGTGGCGTCATGCAACTCCTTGGTTGTGGCGGCAGTAGCATCGGAAACCAGATAAACCTGAAAACCCAGGTCACTTGCACTCCTGACGGCGCTGCTGATGCATTCATTGGTGAATACACCGGTAAACATCACCTCACTCACACACAGGTTGCGTAGAATATATTCCAGGTTGGTAGATATAAAAACACCACTGGCAGTTTTATTGATCACGATTTCATTGTCTACCGGGGCAACTTGCGGCAAAAATTCTGCCAACCTGGAACCGGGCGGAGCATGCAGGTTCAACTCCTTATGTTCCAGACTGCGGTCTCGACCATCTTTGGTCTTGGACTGAATGCGGACATGAATCACTTCATCACCATTTTTCCTGAACCAGTGCTGTAACTTTGCAACATTCCCAAGCACCACATTATTCATGCGATCCATATACGCTTCGATGACCTCTTCATCCAGACCAAGCTTTTTGTGGTCAGAAAAAATACCGTAACCGTCATGGCAACTCAGATACTGCAGATCGATACAAACCAGAGCATTTTTCCAGCTCAGGCATCGCCCCTTGTGATGGGGATCATTTCGTGGCTCAGTTCTCTGAAGGACACTTTTTTGTTTCATTTATCCGGCGCCTCTCTCCAGTTGAATCAGTGTGCCGGCATTACCTTCAATTAGCTGATGTAAATTGTTGAGAGCACCAATAACAGCGGGTGAACCGGTTTTTCTGACAAAGTCACAGGCAGCATCTACCTTGGGTGCCATTGAACCGCACTGCAACGGCAGTTCCTGCAATTCTTCAGGGCGACAATGCTTGATCAGGTCTTGCGCCCCGTCTTCCCAATCCCTGTAAACACCACCAACATCAGTGGCCAGTATCAGCATCCTTGCATCCAGCTCACTGGCCAGCAAGGCACTGGTATAGTCCTTATCAATGACTGCATCAAGGCCGTGTAGCATGCCTTTATCATCGCGAATAACCGGTATGCCACCACCGCCGGCACAAATAACAGTAAACCCGGAGTTGATCAGGGTTTTGATACTATCCAGCTGCAATGTTCTTTTCGGTTTTGGTGAAGGCACCAGCCTTCTGTAGCGATTATTTTCTTCTAGAAAATTCCAGCCCTTCTCCTCAGCAAGCGCATCGGCCTGTTGTTTGGAAAACCACTGACCAATGGGTTTGACGGGTTTATTGAAATCCTTTTCATCCTTGCGTACCTCAGTGCGTGTGAGCAACGTTGCAATCCTGGACTCATCATCCATTACATTGCCCAGCTCCTGCTCCACTACATAACCCAACAGACCTTCTGTTTCGGCACCCAGCACATCCAGAGGCCAACTGGCCATAGCACTGTCCTGTGCCAGATTACCAATCTGGGGACCATTACCATGGGTTATAAGCAATCCGCTATCTGCATGCTCGGCCATGGTTTGACAGGCAAGGGGTAGCGACGGGTAATCAAGAATATGTGAATCCGCCTTCAGGGCATTCCCACCCAAGGCTATAACTATAGGTTGTTGTTTATTACTCATTGGAAATATGCCAATCTTTTTTGAAAATTGACAGCTTTGGCAGGTTAAGAAAACAGGAAAAACAATAGATTTTTTTCAGACACACCGACAGCGTCGCTGCGACACAATAATTCGTGTTGCGTAACTTTTGTGTTCCACAGTGGCGGCCACTTCTTTCAGTAGTTTCACAAATATTTGCACTATATTTTTCACAATAAAATGTATAGACCAATCCAAAAATAAAGTGCAGGCCCTTGTCCGCCGCGTCGGTCAACATGCATATATAAAAGCGCATAGTTCATTTACCTTAACATGTTCAAAAAATATATTCACATCGTTAAAGTCACTGAAAATACTGGTTTCTTAGCTTATAAAATAATAAAAGCTGATATCACACAGGTTACCCCCCCCTTGAAATTTCTGCATGCATTGTTATGGTATATACAACGATCTGTTTTATGAAAGAAAGCTGGAACATTTATTCTTTAATCATTAATGATTTTCTCTTTCGTTCATAAACAGCGGGCGCAATATTCACGAAACTCTGTTTTGCGCAAACTCACTACACAAATTAAAGGAGTAGATTATGAATTATCAGAAACGCAATAAACTCTATTTTGGTATTTCTGTCGCATTGCTTCTTGGTGGAGTAAGTGCTGGTGCCTTGTCACAATCACCTTATAGCATGCCAAATCACGCAATGATTACTATTAACGGTACCGTCGACAAGATCTACAGGGATTCCTTTACACTCGATTATGACAACGACGCTGGTGAAGGCATCATTACTGTAGAAATGGATGATGGCGACAGGGATGCTGATGCCTATGTATTACGTCATGGTGATGAAGTCACAGTGACAGGCAGAATTGATGCTGACTTCTATGAAGCCACAACAATTGAGGCTGGAACAGTGTTCGTTGATACTCTGGACACACATTTCTATTCCAGCGCTTTGGATGAGGAAGACTATTATCTGCCTATGTACTACCCGGCCGACCTGTCCATGGAAACACTGCAGGGTAGAGTCACTGACGTTGGTGTAGAAGATTTTACGCTTTCGACAGGCACTGACAAAATCATTATTGAAGTGGATGAAATGTTGACGAATCCCCTGGATGACGTGGGTTATCCGCAGGTTGACGAAAATGACATCGTTAGCGTACGCGGCCACGTAGATTATGACCTGTTTGAAAACCATACCTTCGAGGCTGACGGTATTTCCATTATTCTAAATACTGGCAGCTGATAACCACAATATGCCTCTACCCCACATGGCAGGGCCCGGGATTTATTCCGGGCTTTGCCATATATTTTTCCAATATTTCCACGTATCCCAATGTCCATAAGGCATCGGGATGTTATTTATGCCGATGGCATATCAATAGGAGGAAGTATGCAGCATAGATTCAATTTAAAATTACTCATATGCATGGCCTTGCTGTTACCAGCTGTTTTCGTCCAGGCAAAAACCTGTGAATTGACCATTAGCGGCAATGATATGATCATGTATAACAAATCAGAGCTCCGTGTAGACACGCAGTGTGATGCAGTTAAGTTAACGCTGAAACATACCGGTATGTTGACAAAAAACCAGATGGGGCATAACTGGGTACTGGCAGAAACCGGCCAATGGAAAGACATCGCCAAGTCCAGTCTCATGGCGGGTGAAGCCAATGGCTATGTGCCACCGGATGATGAACGAATACTTGCCAGCACCCCCACGATTGGAGGAGGCAACTCAACCAGTATCACATTCGACCTGGCAATGTTTGACAGGGAGAAATACTATACCTTTTTTTGTACCTTCCCGGGGCACTGGGCAAATATGAACGGCGCCTTCATCCTTGAATCGACTTCCTGAACGACTCAACATAAAACAAGAAACAAGAAACAAGAAAAGGACACTCTCCTTCTATTGTGACAAATACTAATGGGAACGAGTGTCCTGTTTTTTTGGCCTGTGCATGGCAAGCAATCAAAGGCTACTTGTTTAGCTGATACATACCCCTTATCCTGACTTATGCCTACCTCATCCCAACTTTTTTTTGTTAGCGCCATCACTGTTGTGCTGCTAATTGCAGCACTTGGGTTTTTCTTTACCCCCCTGAAGACGGCCTGGCTTATTCTTCGTGTATCGCCTTACGAGCAATCTATTCCCGATGCTCCTGTTCTTCTCATTTTAGGTGACAGTACTGGTTACGGCACTGGTGCAAAAAAGGCTGAAGATAGCGTGGCTGGTCGTATTGGACAGGACTTTTCCCTAACTATAGAAAACCGCAGTGTCAATGGCAGAACCATCAGTGAACTGCTCTGTGATACCAGACAGTTCAGCGGATCATATGAACTCATACTGCTACAAATTGGCGCCAATGATATTCTCAAGAAACGGGATATAGGGTTGGTCGAACAGGAATTACGTGAACTAATCGGGAAACTTTCTCCTCACACCAGACACCTGGTGATGATGTCATCAGGCAATGTAGGTGCCTCACCGGCATTTTCAGGAAAAGTAGCAGAAAAATACGAAAGTTTGAGCCGTAATTTTAGAGCTATGTTTATGGACGTTGCTGCTGGCACACCACTGGTGTATGTAGACTTGTTTAAAGAACCGGAAGAAGATGTTTTTGCTCTACAACCAAAAAAATACAATGCTATTGATAACCTTCACCCGAGTAGTGCCGGCTATGCAATATGGTATGAAACGTTATACAAGACAATTGAAAATATGTTAACAACATACAAAAAAGATACTCAATAGATTCAATAAAAGGTAATAAAGGGGACGAACAATAAAGGGGACAGATTTATTTTTTCTGAACTGGCACACTTAAAAAACCGACTCTGGTTTTAAATTCAGTCAGACCTGGTTGACATTAACTTCCTGATCATAATTACATTACACCGCGCATAGTGGGCATAATAGTGGGCATATATGCTTGCGCTGATTACAATGCCTTGCTGACGATCTTCATATTTTTGTAAGTAAATCTGAAACTGACCAGTAGCCAGCCTTATCAATTGGCGCTGACATCATTATTATTGATTGACTATTGATTGGCGCCTGAATTTATATTTACACAATCGCTGCAAGCATTCCACCTGCGAGCCAGAGCAGCGCAATTACAATCAGAATGTTTAATATCCTGTCCGTTAATGTAGCACTGCCATGATCATGATGAGAATGATGAGAATGATGATGTCCGCGGCTTTGATGTCTGCCCCTGCGCCACAACCAGATCATAACCATGTTGAGGATTATAAATATAACATTCAGCACTAGCTGATAGTTCAACTGAAAATAATCGCGCTCACTGGCTACGGTTACATTGGAAAAATCGGGCAACCAACCTAAACCCAACAGGGTGTAATGCATCAATAAGGCGGTACAGACAATACCTGCAAGCATTAACATGAGCATATACAAAGCCATCTTCCAGCCGTAATAGCTTGCATTGATTCGTAATACCGGCAGCACGACCAGGTCAGAGAAAATAAAGGCCATCACACCGGCAAAGGTAACCCCCTGCCCGAACAGTACAGCGGCTAATGGAATATTGCCCATAGAGCCAATAAAGGTAAAAAATGCAGCCAGCGGGCCTACCAGTGTTTGTACCACCACAGAGAGAAAGTCGGGATTGGCAGCATTTTCGCTGCCCGAGCCGATAAATAATGCCTCAAAAAAACTGTCGGGTACCAGCGCAGAAATAACCCCTGCAATGGTAAAGCCAATCAACACGTCCTTCCAGACCATTTGCCATTCCATTACATAGGTCTGACCAATTGTCTGCCAGCTTTCCATACTGGTTACTTTTTCCTGCCAACTCTTATCGGCATCTGTCTTGTCTTTGTCAGCATCAGAATCTTTAAGCTTTTTGCGGGCCTGGGCTTCCAGACGCCGGGGTCGCGTTATTCGAATCAGCATCCAGGTAATCAGAATCAGGATAATACCGCCAACATATTCGCCGACAATAAACTGCCAGCCAAGGAAAATGGCGATTACCATTCCCAATTCAATCACCAGGTTGGTGGAGGCCAGCATGAAGGCCAGCGATGGCGCCAAACCAGCGCCCTTGCTAAAAATCGCTCGCGTGGTTGAAAGTGCAGAAAAGCTGCAGGAACTGGAAAGAAAGCCAAAAAAAGTACCCAGCAGCATACTGCGTGGACCGTCTTTGCCCATAGCCTGTTGCATGCGCGTACGCGTCACCAGGACCTGAATAAGACTGCTGATCAGGTATCCAAGAATGAATGCCCAAAGAGCCATCCAGAAAAAACCAAAGCTTGTTACAACAGCCTCATGCCATAGTTCCAGAAAGTTATGCATAAAATAATGAAATAAAAAAAGAGTGTTTTAATACGAAGTGATATTTTGAATCTCTTTTATAGAACAACAAATACAAAAGCTTTAGTCAAGTCAGGGAAATTGCGATAATCAAATACAACGAAAGTAACAACAAAAAAGCCAAAAACAAAAAATGGACATCCACTGTGCTTTCTAAATTTTTAAAACGTGGTCTGTCCCCTGCATTTACTGACTGATCAGACCTGCAAAAGGCCCGGTGCCATGTACGGCTTTTCCGTTCACCAGGGTCAAGACGGGGCTGATGTGTCGAATCTCTTCCGCATCCACCTCCAGGTATGGCCTGTCGATGACCACCATGTCAGCCAGCTTGCCTACCTCTATTGACCCCAGGGAATCCTCTTCGCCAAGAAACCAGGCGTTGTCAGCGGTATAAAGTCTCAGTGCTTCGAGACGACTGATCTGTTCACCTGGAATGATCGGTTCACCCCCCATATGATTACCGGTCACCATGAAATACAGGGACAACCAGGGGTTCAGTGGCCCTACCACACCGGAATCTGTTCCAGCTCCCATGCGTATACCACTATCGAGAAGCGTTCTCAGCGGTGGTCCGGGACGCCAGCCGGTGGAACCATTGCGCAGGATGTCATGATCCTGAACACGCACAGAGACACCGATCGCTTTGAGCCGATCAATCTGCTCCAGTGTAATTTCAAAAATATGCTCAAGGGTCCAGCGCAGGTCAGCGATAGGTAATACCGCCGCCACTCTTTCCATAATGGAAAGATAGCGTTCTATCTCATCTTCCCAGATCGTGTGCTGGGAAAGGGGCCAGCCTGCCCTCGCAACGTTCAGGTAGGCTTCAAACACCTCATCATCAGTCGCTTCATCGGCGATCACCCGCTCGCCTACCCCCACCACTTTGTAAAAACCGTCACCCATACCCAGCGTGGAATTCAGCACACGGGCACTGACAGAGCGCAGGTCATCCTGATCAAGAATATCCCGATGATCATATTGCAGACGCATGCGCAGAGGCAGCTCACCATTGCGCCAGAGAATATCCAGAATGCGAAAATTCGGGCGCTCATCGATATCCAGTTCAGCCCCCAGAAAATCGCAACAGCCCTGGTCGACAACCGTCGTCAGACCGGTGGACACGGCATAGGCCATATAGTCCCGAAAACGACTCAACATGCGTTCATCTGTGCGGGTACGCAGAATAAACCTGAGCCCACCATCCGCCGCCGCAGAAATACCCTCCTCATTCACCGCTATACCGCGCTCGATCAAGGTTCGCTTGCCAAGCTCATTGACGATGCCATCGGCAAGATACCCACGTTGTATCCAGACCGGATTGTTTGGCACAGCGGCGGTTAATTCCTCATAACCGGGCAGGCGCTGCTCCTCAAACTGTAAAGGCGTCAGTCCACCAACGGCGACAATCCATTCACCGGGGACAGCGTTGTCAGCCGCTTGCACCAATGCGTCCTGATACTCGGCAATACTTGTTGCCGCTTCCTGCCCGACAATAAAGGGCCCCGGCGCCTGGGCGGTGCGAATGAAATGGGTATGGGAATCGATAAGCCCCGGAATGACCGTGCGGCCTTCAAGGTTGATGACCTCGACACAGTCGCCATTGGTATCAAGGTTGTTACCAACGGCAACGATTGTATTGCCCTGGATACGAACGGCAGAGACCGTTGTATTGTTTTCATCCATGGTAAGGATGGTGCCATTGGTGAGAATCAGGTCCGGGGTGCCTGGACAGGATTGGGCAAAGACGATACCTGACAAGGTAAGTAGTTGGACATAGAGGGAAAATTTTAAAATATGACGAATCATGTGCAGCGACTCTGTTTGATGACTATGTGGAAAGCATAATCGATTGGAGCTCCCATCACCACAAGGTTAGCTGATACCCGCTTTGGAAAGGATTATGCCAAACTCTGGCCAGGTCCACTTTCTAAAAACCGGTTTCAGCCCCTGTTATTGTGTTCCCAGACTTGTGTCCGGGGCTTGCGTATCGATTGCATAGCCGGCGGGATAGCGATATGCCGGCATGAACGCCATTAGAATGGCGGAGGCCACCAGGATGGCAGCGGCTGCATAGAGGCCGTTGTCGTAGGAAAGATCGGCGGAAAGTTCGCGCAGCTTCGGCATACCCCAGATACCAATGGCCGATCCCAGATAGAACACCCCGAAGATGACACCGTAAACGCGACCATAGGCTGCATTGCCATAGTAGCGTTTGATCAGGAACGCGAGCACATCGAACTCCGCACCAAGCAGAAAGCCCACCAGGAGCGCGCTGACATAACCCAGATCCGGGTAGAGTGCATAAAGGATGCACGCCAGGGCGCCACCGATTGATACCGTCGTCATAACTCGCGGTGCAAAAACATGATCAATAAGAAATCCTACTGCGATGCGGGCAAACAGTAGCCCGAAACCGAATATCATCTGCAACTGCGTGGTTTCTTCGCTCGTCCAGCCTGCATCGCGTAACAAGGGTACCTGTTGTGTAACAAGACTTGTCGCGGTTACACCAAGCAGGAAGAAGCCCAGGTTCATCATCCAGAATGTCGGCTCGCGGCTTGCCTGCCGGAATGTGAGGCCGAACGAACGACTGGCGGCCGCCAGTTTACGTGCGGCATTGTCACCACCGGAGGGCTCTCGCAGGCAATAGGCAACAATTGGCCAGCTCACAAACAACACCAGTAAGGCCAGGGCAAGCAGGGCATGGCGCCAGCTGTAGGCGGCAATGATGGGACCAATCACAAGCATCGGTAAAAAGGTGCTGCCAACGCCAATACCGGCATTGGCGCAACCCAGGGCCAGGCCAAGTTTGCGATCAAACCATGGCGTCACTGCCTGCAGATAGCCCAGAGGCCAGAGCCCCAGGCCTGCTATGGGAACAAGCGCCCACAGTAAGTAGTACACATAAATATTGTTTGGTGTGAAATAAATTGCGGCCAGGCTCAACGAAAACAATGGAATAGAGGTTAGCACCACCCGTCGAGGCCCAAAGCGATCCACAAGCATGCCCTGCACCGGCGACATCACCACGATCATGTACGCGACGATTGAAAACGCCAGGGAAACTTCCGAGCGTAGCCAGCCAAACTCCTGTTCGATCGGCGTAATGTATGCTGTGACGGTGAGATTCGCGATCACGCTCGGGCCGAGTGCAAGGCCAATCATGGCGCCAAGTGTGGTGAGGATGCCCTGGCGAGAAACGTCTGTGGTGGTGGCATTACTCATTCAGGAATCTCCCCTAAACATTTATCGGCCGACTTCAATTTAAAATGCCGTCCATGTGGGGCACTGGAGAACGCGGATGATGATTGGCATATTCTGTCATTTATCCCTTTAGCGGGAAATAAATAATGCAGGCCAGATTAACCTATTAAAAGAATAATCAACACAAGCCTGACTGCTTTTATTTTTTGCGCGGTCGTTGCTGCCATTCCTGTGTGGTATTCACTCTTGGGAAGGCTTCGTCCGGGACAGCCACATCCAGAAAGCGGCAAAGCGGTTCCCAGCCCTCGGCAGGATTGAACACCAGCAATTTATCCGCTGGCACCTCACGCATGACCGCCTCATTATGGGCCTGGTAGACACTGATCGCATATCCTTCATCCTGACTGCGGTTGTCAAAAGTCTGCTGGTTCAGCCTGCGTACCATGGCCCGGAAATCCGGGTCCGCATCAGGCCCTTCGAAGCGCGCCACATGGGCATCGGAAAAAATAGTATTCAGCACACTCTGGTGCCAGCGGTGGGGATCGCGCACGCTGAGAATCACTTTTGCTTCTGGCCACTGTTGCATCAGCTCGCGCCAGTAGGTGCAGGCGGGCCAATCCACCGTTGAATGATAACCTGCGAAGACCTTCTCCCAGTCCACCTGTCCGCCCCGGGCAAGTGTTGCCCAGTAACTGGCAAAGTGGGGGTTATTGATCACTTCCGACATGTGATAGCAAGGACCAAAACCCAGGCGGTTCAGGGCATCGCGTAAGGTCATGGTACCGGTGCGGCCGAAACCTGCGCCAATGACTGCAAGCGCCATAATTACCTCTTCTATTATTCCGGATCTGGCAAAACGGAAAAATTCTAACAAAACAAGAGCAAATAAAAGGGACAGACCACGTTTTCAGGATTAGATAAACGTGATCTGTCCCCTGTATAAAACTATATCTGGTAATGCCCTTCCCTTTCCGGCTGATACAAAATTGCTTCCACTTTCACAACCAGCAAACCACCATCTGCTTGTGGCCACTCAATTTCGTCTCCTGCGCGCAAGCCAATCAGTGCGCTACCCAGTGGGCTGAAAATGGAAACTTTCTTACCATCTTCATCTGCGTGTTCCGGGTATACGAGGGTAAGTTCAAGGCGCTGCTGAACCGGGGAAGACACAAGCACCTGAAGAATACAGTTCATGGTAACAATGTTTGGCGGGATGTCTTTTGGCCCCACCATATTACCCCTTGCCAGCTCATTCAACAGCTCTTCCCTGCCCACAAAGCTGTCTGCAGGCAAATCGTCCAGCAAGTTGTAGATCCTCATCGTGTCCAGTGATGAGGTAATAATGGGTGGTCTTTCGCGGTATTTTATTTTTTCCATTCATCCATTCCAGAATAGCATTCTTATTATTATCGGCTTATCCCAATCTTCTTTCCCAGGGTGGCGACTCTATAAATTCGGGCTCTTAATCTCCACAAACACAATAATACAACAAACTCATAAAATAAAAGGACACCGGCTTTTTTCTTTCAATATTTTTAAATCCTGCATAAATCAAGATCTCTAACCCCTTGATTACTCTGGCCGTAAATATATATTCCGCCAATGATGATGGCAATAAAGGTAAACTGACAGAATATGGCAAAACATGGCAAAAAAATTATTTAGCTGTCAGGGTTGCCGGCTTCCAGGAACCTATTCACGGCGAGTTTGCCTAACTACCCACAGATGCCAGTTTGTATTTCTGAATCAGGATGTAACTTATGAACACTAAATTTATTCTCCTCACCAGCGTAGCATGCGGCCTTGTGTTGCTGGTTGTTTTGGGCAGCTTTTTTTCCGACGACAAGGCACCTGAACCAGTACCTGAAGTAGTGCAACCACCAGCAGTTAGGGCAGTAAAAAGTTTCGACCCGGTGCCTGAGGTCATTCCTGCAGCCCCGGTGGACATCCCCCCTGAAATTCCGGAGCCGGAAGTAATTGTCCAGGAGCCACCGCCGCTTCCAGACACGGACTCGCAACCGGAACCCGTTACCCTGCCTGAGCTGAACAGCAGCGATTCTTTCGTGCAGGAGCAGATCAGTAACATGGACAATGGCGATGCCATTTCCAGTCAATTAACAAACAATCAGATCATCAGCAAGTTTGTCGTGCTCATCGATGGCATGAGCCGTAACGACGTCCCGGTCCGTGATTTACCGGTCAACCCGTCGTTGACATCCCTGAGCGTCATTGAACAGGGCGAGGAAGTATTTCGCCTGGACCCGGCTTCCTATAACCGCTTCAACTTGCTGGTGGATTCTTTTGCTGCTGTTGACAACGAGCAACTCATTGCCAGCTTTCAACTCATGGCACCACTATTTGAAGCAGCCTTTGCCCAACTCGGCTACCCTGACCGCTCCTTTAACGCGGCATTGCAGGAAAGCATCGACAATGTCCTTGCGATACGTGTACCTGAGAGAGAAATTCTTCTGACCAGGCCTTCAGTGAATTACTATTTTCTTGATCCCGGCCTGGAGAGCTTGTCCGATTTGGAAAAACTGTTTATCCGCATGGGCCCGGAAAATGCCGCCAAGGTTCAGCGTAAAATAAGTGAAATCAACAGATTACTGAATGATTAAGAACAGGGACGCTTGCAACTTGGCAACTTAATATAATGCAGACTATTTTTAATAGTTGTTAAGTTGCAAGCGTCCCTCTCTAACACTCCGGCACGATCACCGACACATTAATGGCCAGCCCGCCATCCGATGTTTCCTTGTATTTATCACTCATATCCTGGGCTGTTTCCCACATGGTCTTAATGACGCTATCAAGACTGACCTTGGCTTTTTCAGGATCACTGTGCATGGCAATCTGGCTGGCAGTAATGGCCTTCATGGCGCCCATGGTATTACGCTCAATGCAGGGGATCTGCACCAGTCCACCCACTGGATCACAGGTCAGACCAAGATGATGTTCCATGCTGATTTCAGCAGCCATGAGTACCTGTCGCGGTGTTCCACCCTGGCATTGAGTTAGCCCCGCTGCGGCCATGGCTGAGGACACCCCGATCTCTGCCTGACACCCCCCCATCGCCGCAGAAATGGTCGAGCCTTTTTTAAACAGGCTACCAATCTCACTGGCCGTTAAAATAAACCGGAAAATGTCTTCATCGTCGGTGTCTTCACAAAAGCACAACATGTACATGAGCACCGCGGGGATGACACCTGCTGCGCCATTGGTCGGGGCAGTCACCACACGACCAAAAGCGGCGTTCTGCTCATTGACTGCCAGGGCAAAACAACTGACCCATTTGGTGACATTGGAAAAAGCGCCACCACTGGTTTTAATCGCCTGCATCCACTCTTCAGGGCTTGAATAGCTCACTTGACTCATCAGCGTGGCATTGATCTTGTGCGCGCGACGTTGAACCTGAAGTCCACCAGGAAGCTCGCCATCGGTATGACAGCCTTTATAGATACAGGCGAGCATGGTTTGCCAGATTTCCTTGACCCCTGCCCTGACTGCCTGTTCATCCCGCCAGACCAGTTCGTTTATTAAAATAATGTCCGGAATGGCCAGGCCCGTTTCATTCACCCAACGGATGATATCCAGTTCATTATCAACAGGATAAGGCAACTCCACCGTTTGCTTTTCAGCCAGGGAGTCCCCTTCCTGAATAACAAAGCCACCACCAATGGAGTAATAGGTTTCCTCAAAGATATCGCCATTAGCGGTTTTCGCAACAAAGGTCAGTGCGTTGGGATGAAAAGGCAGTTTTTCAAAAATATAGTCAATATCCCGAAGCGGATCAAAGTCGACCGGGGTTTCATTTTTCAGTAATAATTTTTTTTCCAGCTTAATTGCTGCTATATAGCCATCGAGTTTTTCCACCGCAATAGTGGTTGGATGATGCCCGCACAGTCCAAGCATGACTGCTATATCAGTACCATGACCGCGTCCGGTTTTGGCCAGCGACCCATACAGTTTTACCTGCAGGGAGACGACATCCTTAAGAACTATTTTGTCAGTGAATTTGCGGGCCGCTATCCACGGCCCCATGGTATGAGAGCTGGAAGGCCCAACCCCAATTTTAAAAACATCAAAAACGCTTATTCTTTCCATGGCGCAATGGTAGAGGATAACGGAGGAATGGTAAAAGATAAGTGTCCAGAAATACTGATTATTAATATTCAGCGTTGCGGCTTTAACTCCTCAATACGCTTTTACAATAAGCATGACTTGATTTTCAGGATTAAATTTTCTGATTCAGGTTGTAAATATCTCAGGCTGACATTAAAGCCCTTGTTTAATTCAGGGATAATATATATTTAGAAAATCAAAAAAAACAGCATCAAAGTAATCCTAACTATTTACAATTTATTTCTTCATATACTTTTTAACACCCTGCTACCAGCGTGCAGTGATTGTGGTAATTCGATTTTTGAGCTTGAAATTGTTATCTTTTCTGTTCGGTCTCATTTATTTCCTTTTGAATAAATGCTTTTTTATCAATAAAGGAGCGTACCGGCTCACCAAAAGAAACCCTGACCTGCAAAAATCTGGAGGAGAAAATTTTACAGTCATATTCTACAGCCCCATTTTTTTCATACCTATTGCATAGGCCTGTGCCTCCGGCTCCCGGAGATGATGCTCCACAGCCACCAAACCAGCCGCCCGGCGAGGTACCCCCGACGCCACCAGGCCCAACTCCAAAACCCATTGATGATCCCCCCAGGCCACCTCGACCACCAGAGCCGATTGATGATCCTCCACCAAAACCGGGGAATCCACCAGGGCCAAAATGGGTATTAAAAAAAGAAATATAAAATACTAATTGGTACTAATAGGGGTCAGAGTAAGATTATCTATTTGATTAACGAGCTGAATTAAAACGCCAATAGTTTTTACTCTGACCCTGAAACATTTCTAAATAGCCTGCTGATCCAAAACCGCCTGAATATTAATTGAAGAAATCTATGACTAACTTATTCTCTGTATCATGCCTGCAACACACCACATATATCCCTGGAATACACCATTGTGATTATCAGCATGACAGTTTTTTATACTCGCTATCTGCCGGGATCTTTGCGGGAGGAGATGAAAGTGAGCCTGATATTCAACCCGGTAAAATTCATGATGAATATGATCCTTCGGATACGCCCGATGAGATCAGGCCTGCAGATACACCTGATGAAATTAAGCCCGATGACAGACCGCATGAAATTCCGCCTGAAACACCACCGGAAATCGAACCGGATCAACTTCCCCGGCATCCGCATAAACCTGCGCCAGTCAGGGACATGGCAACGTGAAAGTCTATGTTGTTTGGTTGGTCAGGTTTCTCTGCGAAGATATACAAGGTGATACGGGATGAACCACACTGATTCGCTTATAGAGAATACGCCTTTGGCGGACTGTACCGTTGGCGAATTGCTACAGGTATTGGCGTCTGATGCTGTATTGCCCGGAGCGGGTGCTGCTGCAGGTATTGCGCTGGCTCTGGCGGCAGCCTGCGCCGGCAAGGCAGTGGCAATCACGCTCTGCCACCCTGGGCAAAACAAGGAGACAGCCATCACTCTGGAAAATTTACAAACCCGGTTTTCAGAGCTCGCTGATACAGCGCTAAGACTGGCAAGGGATGATGCGCTGCAGTTCAAGCGACAATTGAAGGCTGAAAACAACGAAAACGAGACAAAAGATCTGATAGAAACAGATCGCAAGATAATGAGCACATGCCGAAAGTTGAATGATTTGTTAAACCACAATGAACACCTTATCGCCGAAAATATGAAGGGTGACTGGCTTGCAGCAAGCGCACTGTGCAAAGCTTGCCAGGACATTCACACAGAAAATCTTAACGAACTGGAAAAATCAGAAGAATCCAGGGGGCAGCGGAATAATTGATGACTCAGTAGAATCATCTATTCATTAACGAGAAGAATTGATTCGGCAATAGCTTCTACACTGACACTAAATACTTCTAAATATTCCAAACAAAACCCTTGCTGCATAATCGGCAATTTCCTTACCCTCTTCCCCTCTCTGCAAATATCACATTACATACCGCTGGCATCAGCACAGACAGTACAGGTTCGTCCAGGCCTGTTAATGGCAATTAAAGCCCAATCAAAACCAATTAAAAGGACACCCTCTTTTAATTTTATATCCCTATGTTATGGTCGAGTCACTGCTTTTTACATATCTATGCAGGGTCTGCCGATCATCTGAAAAGTTATAGCAAGATAATAGCGACTGACCTGGAGCCAATGAATGGAAGCAACTCACTAACAGGAGGGCCCAATGCCGTATGACCAACTTGAACACTTACCCACATCTGTAAAAAACTCCCTGCCTGCCCATGCCCAGGAAATATACCTGGCGGCATTCAATAATGCCTGGGAAGGCTACAAGGACCCTGAGAAAAGACGAGGGGACGACGACAGGGAGACCGTTGCTCATAAAGTAGCCTGGGATGCGGTAAAACAGGTCTATGAGAAGAAAGGCGATGACTGGCAAAAAAATAGCTGACAGCAAAGACTTATCCAATGGAGGTATAGAATGACAATCAGTACTATAAATCCCGCTAACGACAGCGAAATTCAAAGCTATGATGCCATGGATGACAAAACCGTTGACCTGGTGATCAACAGCGTTAGCGATGCCGGTAAACAATGGCAGGAAACCGATTATGCAGAGCGTGCCAAGTTGCTGAAACAGGTCGCCGAGGTTCTCAGGGAGAAAAAAACTGATTTTGCCCGACTGATGACGATGGAAATGGGCAAAACCCTGACCGAGGCGGAAGGGGAAATAGAAAAATGCGCCTGGGTTTGTGATTTTTATGCAGACAATGGTGAGCGCTTTTTAGCCCCGGAAGAAATAGAGAGCGATGCCAGTGTCAGCCGCGTGGTATACAAACCTCTGGGCACAGTACTCG
>CBFICR010000022.1:0-48563 GCA_965661105.1 Pseudohongiellaceae bacterium
ATAGAGATTACGTTCGGGATAAGTGGGATAGTCTTTTAGTATTTGTACCAGTTTGCCATCTGCCAACGGCTGCTGAACAAATAGATCGGGGCAGATCAGGATGCCGATATTCTGGGTGGCCGCCTCAATCATCATCTCGGCAAAATCACACTTGAAATTGCTTTGCAGTGCCACCACCCCTTCCTTGCTCTGGCCTGTCTTGTAACGCCATTCATGCGCACCTTTGTTACGGGTGTAAGCCAGCACGTTATGTGCGGTCAGGTCATCAGGCACCTGGGGTTCTCCATTGATTTCAATATAATTGGGTGAGCAGTAAATACAAATGGGGCATGTGGCCAACTTGCGGGCAACTAGCGATGAGTCCGCCAGCGCGCCGATGCGTAAGACAAGATCAAAATTTTCCTCGACGATATCGATGTAGCGATCCTCGTACTGGATCTCGAGGGTGACTTCCGGATAACGGCGGGCAAATTCGGCGATCGGCTTGTTCAGGTGCCGTATACCCAGCGCCGTGGGCACTGAAATCTTCAGGTTGCCACGCGGAGTACTCTTGAGCTCATTGATCTGGTCGGTAGCTTCACGGATGTCGGCAATGGCATGGCTGGCCCGCTCGAAAAACACAGCACCTTCTTCCGTCAGCGACACTTTGCGGGTGGTGCGATTCAACAGTTTCACCTTCAGGTCGAATTCCAGGTTCTGCACCTGTTTTGACACTGCTGAAGAAGTCAGTCCCAGCTCACGGGCCGCCACCGTAAAACTTTCCCGTCGGGCCACTTCCACAAAGATGGCAATACGTGAGAGGGAGTCCACGGAGTAATCTGTCCTATTAGTTCCAATTTGGAATTAGTGTATTGCATAAACTCTGTATTATCAATTCAGTAGAATATCATTACAGTAGTGCCCAACGGTGACCACACCGGAAGATTATTTACTTTTAACTATCCAAGGAGCACGACAATGACTTACTCACCACTGAATAACATCGAGCAACTGAACCATGGCGCAGCCGCTTTGCGCATTAGCCTGGGGGCCATTTTGCTGGCCCACGGCATGATGAAGATCATCAGCTTCGGGGTTGCTGGCACGGTCGGCTATTTCGCCAGTATCGGCCTGCCTGCCATTACCGCTTACTTGACCATCTTCGGCGAAGTCGCTGGCGGCATGGCCCTGATCGCGGGACTGTATACCCGCCTTACTGCCCTGCTGAGTATCCCGATCCTCGCAGGTGCCACCTGGGTGCATGCCGGCAACGGCTGGGTGTTCTCCAATCAGGGCGGAGGCTGGGAATTTCCTGCTCTGCTTCTAGCCCTGGCCGTCATTGTTGCCTGGCAGGGAACAGGCGCTTTTGCTATTCGCGGTTTCAAAGCCATTGATGGCTTTGTTCCCACGGCATTGCGCGCCTGAGATAAGTAGCAACCGGGCTGGCAGAGTACGCATTACTGCCAGGCTGGTGCCATCACAAAGCCTATGATTAATTGAATAACAAGGAACATCACAAGGAGAACAACCATGTTAAACCATTATCCACGTCATACCCTCGGCCAGGCCAATGAAGGCTGGCTCGAAAGTCGCTTTCATTTCAGTTTTGCCGGGTACCAGAATGCTGAACGCATGCAGTTTGGCAAGCTGCGCGTAATCAATGACGACACCATCGCACCGGGAACCGGCTTTCCTATGCATGGCCACCGTGATATGGAGATCATCACGTTTGTCCGCGAGGGCGCTATTACCCATGAGGATTCTCGTGGCAATAAGGGCAGGACCGAAGCCGGTGATGTGCAGGTGATGAGCGCAGGCACAGGGATTTTTCATTCGGAATACAACCTGGAAAATGAGCCCACCCGCCTGTTCCAGATCTGGATCATACCGGGAGAGCTTGGTGTCGAACCGCGCTGGGAAACCACACGCTTTGCCCAGCGAGAGGCTGCGGATAGTTTGCCTGTACTGGTCAGCGGTCGCGCAGAAGACCGTGACACAGGCGCGCTGTTCATTCACCAGGATGCCGCTATCTTCGGTGGAAGGATGAAGCAGGGAAAGCAGCTGTCACAAGCCCTGAGGCACAAGGGTTATCTGCTGGTGTCAGCCGGCGAAGTGCACGTAGAGGGTCAACCTTTGCTTGCTGGAGATGGGCTTGAAATAACAGACCAGGAGGTGGTGACGATTGATGCGGTTCATGAAAGTGAGGTTATCCTGATTGATGTGCCTGCCTGAAATAACAATGCATGGATAGGGTCGGGAATCAAAGGGGTCAGAGCATCTTTATGTGAAAGAAATGGTGGCCCACCAGGGTAAACCAGCGTGCTTTAGATGAAGCGTCAGCTTCATGCGCTGGGAACGACCGCAATCGGTGATTGCGGGTCGGGCCTGGTCCGGTGAGGCCTGTCTCGACTGAGCGAAACGAAGGAAGTGGTGGGCCCACCAGGACTCGAACCGTTTATCCTGTAATGAATAGTCCCAGTAACTGTGTCATGTAATGTATTCGAGACTTGCCGGTTATTGATGAATGACAAACGGATTATGAGTTAATTGATTGGACTAAAGACCCAATTAAATCAATAAGAAAGCAGATACCAAATTTCAGTGAGTAAGCAAGTGTGTAACTTCAAATACTGAATTTATTTCTTATTATATGAAATCAAATTAATCTGACCCTTTTGATTCATGTCACGATGAATCACAAGAACCTCCCCACAGTCCTTATTACTGATTATGCCTGGCCGGATATCGAGCTGGAGAAAAGTATTCTCGAAGCAGCCAGCTGCCATGTGGTTGCCGGCCCTGCATCTCCGGCGACGGCAAAAGACATCGAAGCACTGGTGGTGCAACATCTCGCGTCCAAACCGCCTTTGAAGGTAGGCCTGGACATCTTTTACAAAGCATAGAATCAAGCGTTGTAAACCATAGCGACAACAAATTCAATGGCACGGATAACTTGTCCTGAATTCCTTGCATCCTATCTTCCATTACCCTATTGCTTGCCTGAAAATATTTTATATCTTATTGATGATTAAAAGGATATTGTGACACGAACATTATCCGCGCCGAGTTTTTGGTTTGAAACTGGTGGCGGCCCTCCTGCCCAATATTGCTGCCTCAATATTGTTATTTTTTATTCAATTGTTTTTTTTATTCAGGATTTATATGAGAAATATAGTTTTATCCATATCGTCGTTTTGTGTTGTTTTTTCCCTTTCTGTGATGCTGATCCTGCCTGCACAGGCTGCTACCGAAGCTACAGCGAACTCGGGCGCAACGGGTATGGATACCTACTACATTAAAAGCGATCGTGGTGATGTTTGGCGAGCAACAGATAATCTTGCAGGGTGGACTAATGGTCGTAGTGATCCATTCACAGAAACCCGTCGCGAACCCAATATCCTTGAATTAACCAATGAAAAAACAGGCGTTACCCGTTTTGATTTTCAGACGGGTGACATATTTTCGGTAACGAAAGAAAGTTCTGAGCCAACAAAGATTGGGGCGATGACCAGTGCTCACCAGTTAAGCCCGGCTATTGTCAACTCCTTCACCTATATTATGGAGCAAGGATCCGGGTCGATTGAAACAGCCTGGGACCAGGTCTATCTGGACAAAGATGAAGGCTTGCCCAGTGGCTGGGTAAGTGAAGTTTCAGTATCCAGAGCAAAGGTGGAAGTTGGGCCTGCAGTAAGAAATGCGACGAAAATCGAGAATGTTGCTCGTCTCGCTGGCTTTTGCTCCCAGGAATGCAAGTTTCAGCAACTGGACGGGCAGAAAATCTGGGTGGTAGATTTGGGAGATATCTTTTTCAAGGAATTTACCAGCGGTGGGGAGGGTATGCTTCCTACCAGTACCTATTTTGATAAGGTCCAGTCAACGTCAGTGTTATTTGGTGAAGAGTCGCGTGACAGTAGATCCATTCACCTTGTTCATGCATCGGGATTCAAGATCGACTTGAACCTGGATAAACAGGAAATCTGGGTTGCAAAAAACGGCCAGTCAATGCACTTGTCTGTGTACATGGCTCCTGAGCCTTATCAAGGGTGGGGTGCCTTCTCACTGAAAGAAAGCTCGACAGTTGACGCTGGTGTTCAATCTTTGCTGGGTAAACTTGCAGATGGGTCGGCTCTGAGTGATTTGCAAATTACTACAAGTAACCATTCATCATTCTCATTCCTGTTTCCCGACAAAGGAAATTCTGGAGCCGTGGTGAATGGAAAGGTAGATATTTCGGCAGCGGGTATGGGCGACGGTGTTGCAGGGACAATTACCATTGCTGGTGTAGAGAGCAAAATCAGGATGCCATTTGGCTCTGATGTCGGTGGCCGTAGCATTACAGGTTATTCTTTGGGCTCTTTGGGCTGGGACGCCAGGCGCTCCAGTCTGGCGAGCAATATACGCAGGAGTACAGACGATCCACGCCTTGAAATGGCCTATTTACAGCTCAAGGGACGCTCTCAATTCACGTTGGTAGAACCTGATTCAAGACGGGAATTCAATAACCCTCTGGTTGCCATCGACAAGTCCCGGACCCGTCTTCTGGGTCAGCAAAATGGTGTTCCACTGGTTGTTAATCTCGCCAGTTCGCGCCTGGAGGCCCTTAATGATGCGGCTGTTAAATTGTTGACAGATGGTGCAAGGGTGCCCAACACACGATTAACCTGGATGCATAATTATTATCCCGGGCAATTTGAGAAACATGTTCCATCACTGAAACGGGGCGAATCTCCGGGGTTCCAGGTGCAAAACCGTACGGATTGGCCTGTCTATGTGCAACTGGCGCAAGGCAGTACCTGTTACAACAGAAAAATACTTCAGCCCGGAGAATCAGTTAACTGGGATACCGGGGCAGTCTGGTTTGCCATTGAAGCAACAATGAATCAGACCAATGTGCCCACTGATGTCGAGTGTGGAACACAGGCAATAATCATTGCAGGAGCCACTGTATTGGGCGGCATAATCGCGGCCTCAACTGCAGGTACCGGTGGCGGGGCCAGCGCTGCGCTGGTTGCCATGGCTGTTAGTGGTTCATTTGGTGCTGTTGGTGAATATGCTACCTCTGCCATGAATGCGGCAGAGTGGACTGACGAGGAAAAACAGGGCTTTCAAATAGGGCTTTTTGTGATTGAAGGTATTGCAACAATGGGTATTGGCGCTGCATCAGCGGCCTCAGATGCAGGGGGTGGATTAATTGTTGTAGCAAAAATGGCAATAACTGAAGGATCGGAAGTGGCCGTGAGGCAAGCTGTAAAGCAAGCTGTTATGGAAGAGCTGGCAAGTGGGATCATGGGCTTCATTCTTGATTCACACCTGGAAGTAGGTTTAAACCTGGTGGAAAACGCCACAGAATTTGAGCCTACCGTTAGCGATGGGGAAGAGCTTTCAGCAGCAGAGCAGGAAGCCCTGGCAGACCAGATTGATCTTAATCAATTTGCTTCATTGAACGACCAGTATGCAGGTAAAACCTGGCCGTTTGTGGATGAAGACCGGATACGGCCTACATATGTTATTACCGGCGGACCACTATATCTGCGTGGTGCTGATGGCGTGTCTGAATTTGTGGTCGAAGAACTGGAAGAGATGAAAGTCCAGCAGTGTGATTACGACACCAGGCGCGAGATCTACGAATGCGTGGGCGATTCAGATTAAAGGTCCTGAAAATTTTCCTGGCTGATTGATTCGGCCAGGAAACATTGAAGTTCTGCGAGTCAATATAACGGCGCTATTCAGTAAGGCGCCCCCAACAACGTGTCCCAGGTGTCAGAAAGACCCAATACGACCACACTGGAAACCAGTATGAATTTTCTTCTTAGTAATCAAGTGTGGCGATACAACAAATGCGTCACATCGGTTGTTTTCCCTTTTAAAAAATACGCCCTTTCATTACTTCTTTTATCAAGTATGTCCTCTATGGTGGGTGCACAAACTTGTGAGCCAGAGTGCTCGGTAAGTGTTGTCAATGCGCATCCTCCCCAGGTCTTGGAAAACATGTCTGCCCAGTTGGGCGTTCAGATTGTTTTTGAAGGTGAGTTGCTTGAGGCAGTGTCCGTAGATTTTACTTCACAATCGGCTGATCAGTTGGTCAGAAACGTCGCTGAAGCTGGCGGATACCTGGTCGTGCAACGAGGGAGCAGGTACACGCTCTATGGGAGCAATGTTGAAGAGGTAACCATTGCGTTAACACCAAGGCATCTGTCTGCCGAGGAGGGAGCCCGGCATCTGGAGCGATTGGGAAATATCAATGTTCTGGTGATCGAAGGCGCTAATGCCATCATCCTGAGGGGGACATCAGAAGAAGTGCGCCAGGCATCAGAAGTTTTCCGCACACTTGATTTCGAATTGCCAAACGTGTTCCTGGAACTTTTGGTCGTTGAGTACTATCACGATGATGCTTTCGTCTGGGCTTATGACATCCTGGATGGCACTAAAGGCAAAGTATCTGATATATCTTTTATACCAGGTGTGGGCAGGGTTTCAGGATATTATGAAAGTCTCGCAGATCTTCCAAACACATTCCGGTTAAATCTCACTGCACTTGTTCAGGATAGTGACGCTAAAGTCGTCACAAACCCCCATATTGCCGTTCGCAGTGGCCAGCCTGGCCATATAGAGCTAAGGGAACAGCTCAATATCGTCCTGACGAATGAAACAGAAAATTTTGGCTCCACACGAAGGCTTCAGACTTTGGAGGCGGGTGTTTTATTAAATGTGACACCGGATGTGATTGATGGGATCTTCGTTGACCTGCAAGTGGAAGGTGAAGTGAGTGTGTTCGTGCCAGCACCCCAGGGTCAGTACGCCATTGATATACAGTCTGTAGAAACACGTGTTCTGGTGGAATCAGGAAAAACCTTGATTATCGGCGGTATGGTGGCCAAGGAAGGGTCGATATCTGAAAGTGGTGTACCCGGCTTGCGCCGAATTCCACTTTTGGGAAATCTCTTCAAGTCGAGAACCCGTGCCGAGCGATATGTTGAAACCGTTATTTACATAACACCTTATATCAATGATCCGTCCTTTTTCCTTCCGGAGAATATCGCCAAGGATGTGGATAAATTCTATGACCTGGATTAATCCCGGGAAAACTGAGGTCCCCGGGGCTGTGATCTATGATCGCAGGCCGGGGACCATGTTTTCGTATTACCTGAAGTGAATCGAAGCAAAGGAAATGGTGGGCCCACCAGGACTCGAACCTGGGACAAACGGATTATGAGTCCGCTACTCTAACCAACTGAGTTATAGGCCCTTTTAGTCTGCGTCTTTTGTCCTTACTCTTCGTTGCGAAGGTTATTTTTCCTCAGTCATGTGCGGATGCACACTCCTTCGTCAAAAAACCTCCGCGCCTCGATTAAGAACAAAAACCTTGTCTAAAACGTAGTGCTTAGCCATTCGGCTTGATAATTCGCAGCGCTTTTTTCCCGGGTGCACCACTAAAAAGGGTGTCACTTCTGGTAAAAAGCAAGGTGCGATTATAGTGGGATAATCGCATGCTTGCTACATGCGCAGAACACTTATTTAACAAGGCTTGCTAACCTGCCAGGGTGAAATATCCTGCTGTCCTGCCCTCAAACCTTTATAACAGCGGTTTGATCTCTTCATAAAAATTATGATTCGGCTGAATCAAATATTAACCGGTTTTTATTGGCCGGCTTACATTCCATTAATCTCAATTTAATTCACCTTGCTGATAATTCCTGATATTCAAAAACACCATTATTTTTCCCACTCAGCAGGAGACACACATTGAAAACCCCGGAGTTAAATCGAATAGCCCTGGCAGCGGCGATTCACGCCATTGTTGCCATGCCGGTTGTTGCACAGAACGGCACCATAGAAGAAATCGTAGTCAGTGCGCCAATCCGTGATAGCCAGGCGGCAGCGATTCAAACCAAGCGCAATGCCGACAATTTCATGGATGTGATTTCAGCCGACACCATTGGCCGGTTTCCGGATCAGAATCTGGCCGATTCACTTGGCCGTATGCCCGGTCTGGCCATCGAAAGGGACCAGGGCCAGGCACGCTTCATTAATCTGCGTGGCGCACCATTTCGCTATACCACGATAGCCTTTGATGGCATTAATGTGCCCGGGGCAGAGGGCGGCAGGGTTCCCCGTTTTGACAGTTTTCCTTCCGTAATCACCAGCAGTCTTCAGGCAAACAAGGCCATCTTGCCGTCCATGCCGGGAGAGGCGGTCGCCGGCTTCATCAATATCAATACTTTCAGTCCGTTTGATCGGGAAGGCTTCTCCCTGGCCACTGATATTGGCACTGGCAGGCAGAGTCTTGGTGATGGCGATGTCTCAAAATACAACTTTCGCGGTTCCTGGTCTGACGGTCAGTTTGGTGTCATGGCCTTTGCGTCTGAAAACAGCCGGGAACAGGTCACTGACAATCGTGAATATGACCTCGATATAGATGCTAGCGGTGAGCTCACGGTTAATGAGCTTGATTACCGAAGTTATTTTGTTGAGCGTTCAGATAGTGCCTGGGGTGCCAATCTGGAATATCGTGGCACTGGTGCCCTGCAATCGGCTTTCTTCAAGACTCTTTACAGTGAATTTGTCGATGAGGAAGAACGTAACCAGTTTGTTTTTGCCGTTAACGATCCCGCGCCTGGTGCAGTAAGGCAGGGCGTTGGTCTTGGTGTGTCACGACTGCTGGAAGACGGTGCCTATGAGAATTCAACATTTACCAATACCCTTGGTGCTGATTTCCTGGCTGGTGCCTGGAATATTCAGGCCCGCTATAACTTTACTGAAACAGAGCTGCTACTGGATCTTCCTATCCCCCGCAGTGTTGCCGGAAGCGCCACGGGCAATCTGGATTTGCGTAATCTTGAGGACCCTTTGCTGACGCTTGACCAGAATCTTGCCGATATCTCTTTTCCGCTCACTATCGGCATTTATTATGTACAGAACTTCAATGTCGATAATGACAAGTTCAAGTTCGATGCCAGTCGCAATATCGAATGGTTCGATAAATCGGCCGTTTTGCAGGTTGGTGCACAATTTGACCGACGTGATGGCGAAGGCTTTATTGCCACGCCAGCGGTGGGTGGTTTTCCGTCAAGTATTGATATCGCCAGTTTCAATAACGGTACCCCGTGGCAATCCAAATCAACCAATAGCATTGGCGCCACTTATTACGACAACGTGGGCCTGCGCGATGCCTGGGAACAATCCGGCGCACTGCAGTTTCCAGCCATTGGTGCGGAGAACATGATTGCCATTGAAGAAGACATTGATGCCTATTACGCCATGGTCACGACAGATTTTGTCTGGGGCAATATCGTACTGGGCGCCCGTTATGAGCAGACCGATTACACCAGTAGTGGAAACTCGCTGGAAGGTCCGGTCAGTGTGTCAGATGACTTCAGTCATTTTTTACCCAGTGCCCACCTGAATGTGGATTTGGCAGATAATCTGAAGTGGCGGCTTTCGGCCAGCTCCGGGTTAAGTCGGCCTACTTATAATGAGTGGCGTGCAGGGGCCAGTGTAGACGTGTCCAATCGTCTGGTCAGCGGTGGTAACCCCAATCTGGAAGCAGAGAAATCCAGAGGACTGGATACCTCCCTGGAATGGTATTTTTCTCCTGCCAGCATCCTTTCTGCGGGCGCTTTTTACCGCAGTATCGATAACGTGATCTATGACGATATCAGTGTCATTGATGGCGGCGTTTATCTGCCCAGTGCGGCAGGGGAAAGCTGGACCTATAACGGCAGTGTGAATGGTGATGACGGCAAGCTGCAGGGGCTGGAACTGAACTTTACCGGCAGCGCCATTAACCTCTTGCCTTCGCCTTTTGACGGTCTGGGTTTCAGCGGCAACGTTACCTTCCTGAATTCCGAATTCAAGGGCATAGACGGCGCAAAATATGATCTGCCAGGGACTTCCGACTTTATCTATAACGCTTCGCTTTATTACGAAAAGTACGATTTTTCAGTGAGACTGAATTACCAGTATCGCGACGAGTGGATCTCACCAATCGAGGATCCCAGCGAATATTGGGGTGAACAGAAACGACTGGACCTGTCTGCAAACTATACCCTGCCCATGGATCTGGCTGGTGCTTCAGCGTCGGTTTACATCAACGCTAATAATCTGACCGATGAGATCGACAGCCGCTTTGCCGGGAACGGGACTATTAACCAGCGCGAAAGCTATGGACGCTTCTGGCTGGTTGGTTTACGCGTAAATTACTGATCCCCTTGGTGATGCAGCAAAAGGAATTGCTGCATCGCTTTTTTTTATCAGAGAGAAAACGAAATGAATAAGTTAATAAAACTCATCCTGCCACTGTTGATTGTTGTGCTTTCAGGATCGCCTATAAGTGTTCTGGCGGATATTGCCCAGGCCTCAAAAATGCAGCAGCAAAACGGTGTGTTGCAGGATTATCGCCGTCTGCTCCCTCTGGAAGGGGGGTCTAATTTTCGTGACATGGGGGGCTATCCCACTATTGATGGCAAAACCGTAAAGCGTGGTCTGTTATTTCGCTCCGGTGCAATGTCTTCACTGTCCGAGCATGACATGGATTATCTTGGGCAGTTGGGCTTTGAAAGTGTTGTGGAACTCAGATCAGAGGAAGAGCTTGAACTGTATCCCAATCAATGGGTAAAGGCACGGGGTATCAATTACCACGTTCATGCCTACAGTATTACTGATTTACTCAGCGCCCAGAGTCTTGAGGATTTTCAGAATAACGAGCCAGGCGCTATCTATCGTGCCCTGCCATATACCATCGTGCCGCAACTGAAAGGCTATTTTTCCCTGCTGGCTGATGGACAGGCACCGTTGGTGGTTAACTGTTCTGCCGGACAGGATCGAACCGGTATAGCGTCCTCATTGTTGTTAACAGCTCTGGGCGTACCCAGGGAACTGGTGATTGAGGACTACCTGCTGTCGAGTGATTTTCGCCGTCCTGACGTAGAACGGGGTGACGTTGATCTTGAGTCTTATATCGCCACCAATGCCTTTGCCGCCATGATTGCTCCCTACTACGACGAGATTGAAACCCATGCGCCGCCGCTGGTTACACCTGATGGAGTGCCCTATATCCAGATTGCCTTTGATCAGATCGAACAGGATTATGGCACTATCGAAAACTTCATGTTGCAGGAACTCGATGTCGATGCTGCTGATATTGCCAGATTGAAAAAGCACTACCTGAAGTAGTTCTTTTTCGGACAAAAAAAGGGCGCCAATTGGCGCCCTTTTTAATTGTGAGGAATAGTCCCTCAGGAATCATCAAGAAAACTTTTCAGGTGATCCGAGCGGGTCGGGTGACGCAGCTTGCGCAGGGCCTTGGCTTCGATCTGGCGAATACGCTCACGGGTCACGTCAAACTGCTTGCCCACTTCTTCCAGGGTATGGTCGGTATTCATGTCGATACCAAAGCGCATACGCAGTACCTTGGCTTCTCTGGCCGTCAAACTGCCCAACACTTCCTTGGTGGCTTCACGCAGGCCTTCATCCAGTGAAGAGTCGACAGGAGAATCGATATTGGCATCTTCGATGAAATCACCCAGATGGGAATCTTCATCATCACCAATAGGCGTTTCCATGGAGATGGGTTCCTTGGCGATTTTCAGTACCTTGCGAATCTTGTCTTCCGAGAGATCCATGCGTTCGCCCAGTTCTTCCGGGGTTGGCTCGCGGCCTTTTTCGTGCAGCATCTGCCGTGAAATACGGTTGAGCTTGTTAATTGTTTCAATCATGTGCACTGGAATACGGATGGTACGGGCCTGGTCCGCAATGGAGCGGGTAATAGCCTGTCTGATCCACCAGGTAGCGTAGGTCGAGAACTTGTATCCACGGCGGTATTCAAATTTATCCACCGCTTTCATCAGTCCGATATTGCCTTCCTGGATCAGGTCGAGGAACTGCAGGCCACGGTTGGTATATTTTTTCGCAATGGAAATAACCAGACGCAGGTTGGCTTCAACCATGTCTTTCTTGGCGCGGCGCGACTTGGCTTCGCCGATAGACATCTTGCGATTGATGTCCTTGATTTCAGCAATGCTTAAACCGGTTTCTTCTTCCAGCAGTGCCATTTTTTTCTGTGCACGCAGAATTTCTACTTTAACGTTGGCCAGTGTTTCGGAATAAGGCTTGCGACGCAGATGCGCGTCCAGCCACTTCAGGTTAACTTCATTACCCGGGAAACTCTTGATAAAGACACTGCGTGGCATTTTGCCGGTGTTGATGGCGAGATTGCGAATGCCTCTTTCGTGGCGACGGATTCGCATCAGACAGCCTCGAATGTGCTCCAGCAGCGGGTCAAACTGTTTTGGAGCGAGTTTGAAGAACTTGAATACTTCACCAAGTTTCTCCATGGCCTCGATGCCTTTCTCATGCTGGCGGCCGTATTTTTTCAGTTGACGCAGAGAGGAGCGATGCTGCTTGCGTAATTCATCAAAACGGATGCGAGCTTCTTCTGGATCAGGACCGCTTGCTACTTCATCGTCATCGCTATCATCGGAGTCGTCATCATCATCGTCAGAGTCAGAATCATCGGTTTCCGTAGTAGCACTGTCATCAACAATGACAGGGGCCGGAATGACTTCTTCATTCAGATCAAGATAGCCAATGAGGATGTCAGCGAGTCGTTTTTCTTCTTTCTCTACCAGGTCGTATTCATCAAGTACGCGTTCGATGGTGCCGGGGAAGAAAGCCATGGCAGACATCAGTTCACGGATGCCTTCCTCTATGCGTTTGGCAATGGCGATCTCGCCTTCACGGGTCAGCAGCTCAACAGTACCCATCTCACGCATGTACATGCGCACAGGGTCGGTAGTACGACCGGCTTCATTCTCAACCGCAGCCAGAGCCGCCGCAGCTTCAGCCGCCGCCAGCTCATCTGTCTCGCTTTCAATCATCAATAACTGGTCAGCATCGGGAGCGGTTTCAAAGACCTTGATACCCATGTCATCAATCATCTGAATGATGTCTTCCACCTGGTCCGGATCGGAAATGGTGTCGGGCAGGTGATCATTCACCTGGGCATAGGTAAGGTAGTTTTGTTCCTTACCCTTTGCGATCAAGGCCTTAAGGCTGGATTGCTGTGTTTGGACAGTGCTCATATATGATGCAATTCCTGTACTTGACTAAAGATTGGCAGGTGAAAAAATGACCGCGTATTTTAACGAAAATCGGGTTTTTATTCTACCGGTATTTGCCTCTTTAATGGTGGTTAGAGTGGCAAAATTCAATGGCAGAGGCTAAATATCAGGATTCTTCCGGCGGAATCTGCTCGATTCGGCTGGATTTTACCTTCTGGCGCGCCTCTTCCAGCCAGTTATGATGGTTGAGGCGACGGCGCCGGGTTTGCAATAAATGGTTAATAATCTCGTTAAACTCCTGCACAACGCCTTCAGTGGGTGTGATCTGTTCCTTGCTCAGTAGCTGGGTCAGCTGGCTACCCAGTGGCGTGGCATAAACTCGTCCAAGTAATTCCGGTGTGGAACTGGAAGGGTATTTTTTGGCCAGGGCGATAACCTGCAGTAACAGATCGATATCAGGGCTATCAATTTCGGCAAGTTCGCCGTTTTCATCAAGTTCAGTGACCATGTCAGGCTTTAACAGGATGAGGTTTACTGCTTTCATACAGACAGAGCGGCCACTCTTCTTTTTGATGACGGGCGGTCTGCTGACTGTATTGACCGGCTGGGGGCGAGGAGATGCGCCAGCAGGAGCGGGGTTATCCATAGTCTGGATGGTTTGCAGATCAACGCCGGTAATGGAGGATAACTGGTCAAGTATTAGCTGGTGATAAATCCCGGCAGGAATTTTCCTGATATGGGGTAAGGCCATTTTGCCGAGACTGGCCCTGCCTTCCAGCGAGCTCATATCCACCTTTTTGCCCAGTGATTCAAAGAAAAACTCAGCCAGCTGCGTGGCTTCTGACAAATTACGCACGAATTCACTTTTGCCAATGCGGCGCACCTGGCTGTCAGGATCTTCGCCTTCCGGCAGGAACAAAAAGCGCGCGGTGCGTCCATCTTCCATCAGCGGCAATACCTGCTCAAAGGCTCTCCAGGCAGCATCCCGGCCTGCGTTATCGCCATCGAAACAAAATACGACCTCCGGCACCAGTTTAAACAGACGTCTGAGATGGGCCGTAGAGGTGGCGGTGCCAAGCGTGGCAACACAGTAGGGGATATCATTCTGGGCCAGCGCAATGACATCCATATAGCCTTCCACGATGACAATGCGTTCCAGCTTGCGGGTATTCTTGCGCGCCTCATAGAGTCCGTAGAGTTCTTCGCCCTTATGGAATACCGGAGTCTCTGGCGAGTTAAGGTATTTCGGCTTGTCATCGCCGAGTACGCGTCCACCAAAAGCTATGATGCGACCGCGGCTGTCACGGATCGGGTAAATAATGCGGTCGCGAAAACGGTCATACAGCGGATGATTTTTATTATCCGGATTTTCAATCAACATGCCGGCATTAAGCAGGGCTTTCTTTTGCTGTTCATTGCTGCCAACGGCTTCCAGCAGATTGCCCCAGCCCGGTGGCGCATAGCCCAGAGCAAAGTCTCTGGCGATTTCACCGGACAGGCCACGATTTTTAAGATATTCCACGGCGCGCGAGCGCTGCGGGTGCTGGCGTAGTTGCGCCTGGTAATAACGGGCACTTTGCTGCAACACATCATAAATTGACTGGTTTTTTTCCCTGACTTTTTGCGATACCGAAGATTCTTCCCGGGGCACTTCAATGCCCATCTGGGCAGCAATATTTTCAATGGCATCAGGAAAGTCGAGATTTTCGTAATTCATCACGAAGCCAATGGCATTGCCGCCGGCGCCACAGCCAAAGCAGTAATAAAACTGTTTGTCAGGTTCGACACTGAAGGAAGGGGTCTTTTCGTTATGGAAAGGACACAGCCCTGAATAATTCTTGCCGGTTTTTTTCAGCGTGGTACGTGCATCAATAACATCCACGATATCCACGCGTGCCAGCAGATCGTCGATAAAACCTTGTGGGATCATTCCCGCCATAATTATTAGTTACAAGTCACAAGTTAAAAGTTTCAAGGGAAAAGCCAAACAACCCGGGTAGACGACAAAGGCCTGCATGATCTATCACACTGATGATTGGTATCAGCTATTTGCCCTTATAGACAGCCATAATATCATCCTGGGAGAAGACTCCCGAGATGATCGGATTCCCTTGCTGATCGGGGATGTGAATATAGCCGTAGTTGGCTTTTTTCTCATTAAGAATTTCCAGTGCTTCCAGCAATGTGGCATGTCTGGAAACCGGCATTATGGCAGTGACTGCTTCGAGCTTTTCAAGGGTGAATTCGGGGTTGTCCAGGGCAAGTTCAAGGGCGGACCGGCTGATGACGCCATCATTGTTCCCGTCATAATTGATGACTATCCAATCCGGATTATTCTCCAGTGCCTTGATGATACTGTTTTTTTCGGCCTCAGGCGCAAGGGTAATGAATTTATAGTTGACGATAGTACTGACACCGAAACGATTCAGAAAACGTGATAGTTCCGGGGAAAAACCGCTTTGGCCTGATTCCAGGGTATTATTAAAGACCGAGCGGGTATTGAAAATTTCCGAACTGGTAATATTGGCTACGACAATAATGAGCATGGCAGGCAGAATAATATTGGGATTGTCACTGAGCTCAAGCAGTGCCATCAGGGCTGCCAGAGGGGCCTGCAGGGTAGCCCCCATCATCGCGCACATACCGATCAGGACATAAAACGTTCCTGAAGAAAATGTGCCGGGAATGAGTTGCTCGCCAATAATGCCGGCAGCGGATCCGGCGATGCCACCAAGCATCAGGCTGGGGCCAATAACGCCACCGGGCAATCCCAGACCAAGCCCGGCAGCAGTCACTATCAGTTTTACTGCCAACAGCATCACCAGGAATGACAGCCCCAGGTTTCCCTGTAATGCCTCATTGAGAGAGTCATAACCGGTTCCCATTACTTCAGGAATAAACAGGGCGGCAACGCCAGTGATAAGCCCGGTGAGCAGCAGGCGCAGGCGCAAATCAATATGTTTGAAACTGACCGCAAATTTATGAATTCTGACAAAGCTGCTTGCCAGCGCGCCAATTACCAGCCCCATTAATACCACATAAGGAATTTGCCAGAGACTGTTCATTGTCACCGCCTCAATGACAAATACCGGTTGGTCTCCATAAAGTAGTTGGCTCACAACCGTACCGCTTACCGCGGCAACAATTACCGGGATAATGCCGGACACGGCATATTCCATAAGAATGACTTCCATGGCAAAAATCACTCCGGCAATGGGGGTATTAAAAGCTGCCGCGATTGCTGCTGCACTGCCGCTGGCAATGAGTAGACGAATGCTGTTGTTGGGAAGATTGAGCAGGCTGCCGATACTACCTCCACAGGAGGCGCCCAGGTGTATAGCAGGCCCCTCGCGGCCGCATGAGCCGCCGCTTAACAGGGCAATGCATGCCGTAACAAACTGCATGACGGCATTTCTGACTGGCATCCGGGTTCTGAAATGCTGGACTTTGTCGATGACATAACTAACGCCCATGCGGCGTAGTTCCGGTGTCAGGGAGTGCAGAAGTTGTCCGATGACGATACAGCCTGCAACGGGCAGAAAAAAGTGCCAAAGTGGCGACAGGGATTCAAAATCGTCATGGTGCAGGCCGCCAGAAAAATACGGAAACGTTTCTTCCAGGACAAAACGAAACAGGTTAACCACAAGTCCTGCGATAATGCCGACGAGAATGCCAAGCACGGCCATGGGCAGCTTGGCTTCATCGCGGGACAACAGGCTATATAGAGAGTTTTTTAAATCCAAGGTTAAGCGCCAGAGTAAAAAGTCATTATAGCGACTTTACAGATTGCGTTCTCAGGGATTAACTAATCAATCGCCTGTAATGAAGATGAAATTGATACTGATCACATGGTGACTGTTAGAATATCAAGACAATAGCCAACGTCAGTACAGCCGGGGAAGAGACATAATGGCAAAATCAGAGTCATCCAGGAATTCATTGGACCAGGATTCATCAAGCCAGAATCAATTCAAGAAGAAACTCTACCAGGTGATTTTTGGTTATGAGTCGACGTCCGGGCGCCTGTTTGATCTGGTCCTTATTATTACTATCTTTGCCAGTGTTGTGGCGGTGATGCTGGATTCCGTGGCCTCCATCAATACGCGTTATCACGATCAGCTTTATCTGCTGGAATGGGTTTTCACGCTGCTGTTTACCGTGGAGTATCTGTTACGGCTGTATTGCACTCCCTCTACCCGGGGCTATGCCTTCAGCTTTTATGGCCTGATTGATCTGTTCTCCATTTTGCCAACCTATATCGCGTTTCTCTGGCCGGGCGGTATCTATCTTATTGTGATTCGCAGTCTGCGGGTATTGCGAGTGTTCCGTATTCTGAAACTTGCGCGTTATGTTGGTGAGGCGAACCTTCTGCTCAATGCGCTGTTTAATGCGCGCCACAAGATTTTTGTGTTTCTCTATGGCCTGCTGATTCTGATTATTATTTTTGGTTCATTGATGTTTCTGGTAGAGGGACCGGAGCATGGCTTTGATAGTATTCCCCATAGTATTTACTGGGCCATAGTGACCATCACCACCGTTGGATATGGCGATATTGTGCCGCAGACCCCGATTGGGCAGATCATTGCCGGTGCTGCCATGATTACCGGTTATGCGGTTATTGCTGTCCCCTTTGGCATCATTTCTTCCGAGTTGATTAACGAACAACAGAAAATGCGTGATAAGCCCAAAGAATCAAGTCTCAGGGTTTGTAAAAACTGCAATCAGGGTAACCATGACAAGGATGCCCATTTCTGCAAGGAATGTGGCGTCGCATTGGATGAAGAAACGTGAAAAAATACAATCCGGCGATCAGACTATAAATTTGGCTGATCTGGAAAAGGTTGGGGAACCGGGGAACAGAGTAGTAAGGTAAGAAGTCGGAATTTAAGCGAGTTGCTGTTTAACCAGTTTGCTGACTAAAGACATGTCACCGCGACCGGCCAGTTGCGGTCGAACTTCATTCATCACCTTGCCCATGTCCTGCATGGCTGAAGCACCGGTTGCCGTAATCGCCTTGCTGATGATTTCCGAAATTTCCGCTTCGCTCAAGGCGGCTGGCATGAATTCCTGAATCACGCCAATTTCTGCGCTTTCTGCATCAGCCAGTTCCGGACGTCCACCATCGGTATATTGTTTTACCGAATCGCGGCGCTGCTTGATCATTTTATCCAGAATGGAAATGATGCGATCTTCAGGCAAATCGATACGTTCATCCACTTCTATTCTTTTCAGCTCGGAAAGCATGAGGCGAATAGTCGACAGGCGCGGCTTGTCTTTAGCGCGCATGGCATCTTTCATCGCATCAGTGATGCTTTGCTTGAGTGGGTGATCCGCCATAAGCGTGGAGAAGTTTTGCGAGTTAATTAATTAAATTAATAAAGACGCTGAGTGCGACGAGACTCACGAGATACTTTCTTGGCATGACGCTTTACCGCAGCAGCAGCTTTGCGCTTGCGCACAGAAGTTGGCTTTTCATAAAACTCACGACGACGTACTTCAGCGAGAATGCCTGCTTTTTCACAAGAACGCTTGAAACGGCGCAGTGCTACGTCAAAAGGTTCGTTTTCTTTCAATTTTACAATTGGCATGTAAAAAACACCTGATTTGGTTAATCCCTGGGTTTAAGGGCGGAGGATTTTAATGGCAAAGAGTTGCAATTGCAAAGGTTTTGGCTCGCTAAAACAGCTTTAACAGGTTTCAATCCCCGTCTTTTTCAGTAGACTATGCTCACACAGCGTAGTAAGTGATTAAAGTAGCCCTGATGAAACCAAGAAAAAAAATCAAAGCCGGCTTTCTGACCGGTTTTTTCTCCCTGCTGGACTGGACCTGACGAGGTCTGAAGTCTGAGTATCTACAGTTGAGTTTTAGATCGGTTGGTTATTGCCAGCACGCTCTGCCACTCTTTAAGGTCGGTATTAAAACCAATAAAATCAATGTCTTAAAAAACATCTAAAGTAAGGTGTCAGCATGAATAACAAGCAAGTCACAGTATCCGGAGAAGCGCTCACTATTGATCAGGTAGTCAGTGTAGCCAGAGCGGAAGCAAAAGTCGCCATCACAGACGACACCCATGTTCAGGAAAGAGTAAAAAAGTCCAATGACTTCATCCTCCAGGCCGTAGCAGACAATAAACCCATTTACGGGGTCACCAGCGGTTTTGGTGCAATGGCCTATAAGGCCATTTCAAAAGAACAGGCAATGGAATTACAAAACAATATTCCCTGGTTTCACAAGGTAGGCACAGGCAATCGTTTGCCTGCAGCCGATGTCAGGGCCTCAATTCTGGTGCGCATGAACTCTCATTTGCAGGGAGCATCCGGTATTCGCATGTCGATGATTGAGCGCATGGGCATATTTCTGAATGAAGGCGTCACTCCCCATGTGCGTGAGTTTGCCTCAATTGGTGCCAGTGGTGACCTGTCACCCCTGTCCTATATCACAGCTTGTCTTATCGGCCTGGATGAAAGCTGGAAAGTGGATTATCAGGGCAGGGAGATGGGGGCACAAAGTGCCTTGAAAGCCATTGGTCTGGAGCGCGAAGAGTTGGGACCGAAAGAAGGCCTGGCGATGGTCAATGGCACCTCGGTAATGGCGGGAATAGCCGCCGGGGTCATTTATGACACGCGTAATCTGCTGGCCTTGTCATTTGGCGCCCATGCCCTGTTGTTTCAGGGCTTGGGTGCGACCAATCAATCCTTTCATCCATTTATCCATGCCCGCAAACCATTCAGCGGACAGGTAGCCTCAGCGGCTGTCATGCTGGAGTTGCTGGCGGGATCGAAATTGATTTGTGACGAACTGGAAGGCCAACATGAATTCCGGGGCGGTGACGAGCCTATTCAGGATCGCTATTCACTGCGCTGCCTTCCCCAGTATATGGGGCCGGCGGTGGATGGCTTGCGACAAATAGCCGAGCAGGTGGAAACGGAAATTAATTCTGCTACCGACAATCCTCTGGTGGATGCCGATGCCGGCCATACCTATCACGGGGGGAATTTCCTTGGTCAGTACATCGGGGTAGGTATGGATCAGCTGCGCTTTCATATTGGCATGCTGGCCAAGCATCTGGATGTGCAGATCGCCATGGCGGTAATGCCGGCCTTTAATAACGGGCTTTCAGCCATGCTGGTGGGGAATACCGAGCGATCAATTAATGGCGGCCTGCAGAGTCTACAGATCTGTGGCAACTGCATCATGCCGCAATTGCAGTTTTACGGAAATGCCCTGACGCCGCACTTTCCCACCCATGCCGAGGGCTTTAACCAGAATATTAATTCACAGGGATTTGGTTCAGCCAATCTGGCCAGACGTTCGGTGGAAATTTACCAGCAGTACATGGCGATCAGTTTGTTGTTCGGAATCCAGGCGGCAGAACTGCGTTCACATCTGGATTGTGGCCATTATGATGCCAGTCAGACACTGTCTGAGGCAACGCTGCCACTGTATGCCGCGATTTATGAAGTCATCGGACGGGATTTTGACAAGGACAAGGCATTAATCTGGAATGATTATGAACAGGCCATGGATGTGTATATCGAGGCAATCAGCAAAGATATTCAGGCCGGTGGAAAGATCGTGCAGGCCATGGATGGGGTGAAAAAGGTTTTGTTTGCCGGCAGTTAAAATATTTCTTCGCGGCCAATGCCGCGAAGACTTAATCAGAGGTTCCCTAGTTGATGGAAAGGTCCTGACCAGGAAAGATCAGGTTGTTGCGCAGGCCGTTCCAGCGTTTGATGTTTTCAATGGAAACCCCAAAGCGACGGGCGATCATGCTGAGATTGTCGCCGCGCTGGACACGGTAGGTGGTCACAGGGGTTGCGCCAACGGAGTGAATGGTAAGTTCCTGGTTAATATATATCGTTGTGCCACGCACATTGTTCCATTGTTGAATATCCCTTACAGAAACATTGAAGCGCTCCGCAATAATGCCCAGAGTATCGCCACCCCGGACCTTGTATATCGTAGGTATCATCAAATTATCTTCAACGTCCGGGCTCAGGGTGACGGCCATTAACGGAGCGGATTCAGTAGAGCCGCTTAGTTCCACCAGCTGAAATTCGTCACGCAGCTTGATCGGTTTGAACTGGTTTTCTCCGTATGCCACCGATTTGTGTTCGCGACTGGCAAGAGCAATAGTGGTTGAAATGCCGGTTCCGGGGATCAACAGCTTTTGACCCGGGTGGATTAAATGGCCACGTATGCCATTAACCGACTTGAGTTCGTCGACACTGGTATCAAAGGAGCGCGCAATCCTGTCAAGGGTGTCGCCACGGACGATGATGTATTCACTGGGAGATACCTTTTCTTCCTGTGGCAGGTTGTCAAAAGCCCGAACAAATCGATCAAAGGTGCCCAGCGGGATTCTCAGGGAGTAAGGTTCAGCCTGGTCTGGAAGACTGGCTTTTAACAGTTCAGGATTAAGCGCTCTTAGTGTCGCCTCATCAGTGCCGGTAAGCATGGCAGCGGTTTCTATCGAGAGCATGCCATTGACCTCAACAATGTCGTAGGTAATTTCCTGGCCAAAATCCTCGGCCTGGATTCCATACATTTCAGGATTGGAAACGATCAATGCAGCAGCGACGAACTTGGGCACAAAACCACGGGTTTCCCGCGGCAGGAACGGATAAATTTCCCAGTAGGAGGGATTGTCCTCAATGGATTTACCCGCACGGCGGGCAGCACGGGTAATACAGCGGTAGCTGCAGTTATAGCCGGCCAGTACCATTTCCCAGTTGCCATTATAACTTTCATACAGTTCCTTGAAGTGCCTGGCGGCGGCTCGTGTGGCTTTTTCCGGATCTCTTCGTTCATCAACATAGGTATTGATTTCAAGACCGGAAGAGCGAGCAGTACCGTACATGAATTGCCACATGCCAACGGCGCCGGCTGAACTTCTGACCGTAGGCCTGAGACTGCTTTCACCAAGGGCCAGGTATTTCAGCTCATCCGGAACCCCTTCCTCTGCAAAGATTTCCTCGATCATCGGGAAGTAGGTGTGACTTCTTTCGATCCAGATTTTCAGCAGTGTCTGGCGGTTCTGCAGATAATCATTAATCGCTCTCTCGACAACGCGATTGGCGGTCATGTTGATGGTAGGGGTGACTGGCTCGGTCGGTTGTGCTTGTAGAACCGCGTCTTCTTCCGTAATCGGTTCCCGTTGCAGGCCATCAATATCAGCATCGCCAAAGTCTCCGGCACCACTGACCAGTGTTTCCACAATCTGGGCTTGTGCAATACCAGTGGATTGAGTGTCAGGCTCCGGCTGCGCAGCCTGAAAGTTACTACAGGCGGTGATAAACAAGGCAAGCCCCATGGCAATAAACCTGGATACTGGCTTGAAACTGTTGTTGTGATGAATATTGGAATTTCTGAAGTTAGGCACTAACAAATCTCACCTTGGGGAATTAACGAGGCAATTATGCATAATTTCCTGTAAATCACTAAATATTTATTGGGAAATTATTACAAATCACGACACCATGTTTGATATTATTTTGCCTCCGCCTTAGCTGTAGTATTTTGCAATGCAGTGAACACTTTGACTTAAGACAGTGGCGAGTTTTTATACGCCGATATGACTTTTTCCAGGATTTACCAACGCTCTGGTTAAAGCCTTATTTTCACACATAACAGGAAAGTTTCAGTGCGTCACTTCGCACTTCTGCAGTGAACTGATGCAGTTAAAGCACAACGAGTCATTAGTCTATATTAATGACCACTTTGCCCAGGTGGGCCTGGCTTTTGAAATACTTGATTGCGTCTATGGTGTCATCAAAGTCAAAAACCTTGTCGATAACAGGATGGATGTCATTGACTTCGATAGCCCGGTTCATTTCTTCAAACATACGACGGTTACCTACGAAGATGCCATGTATGCTGCTGCCTGTCATCATCAGGTTGCGGGGGTTGCATTCGCCATCGGCGCCGGCCAGAACACCAATCATACCGATTTTGCCACCCAGCCCCAGGCAGTTCATGGACTTGTTAATGGTACCAATACCGCCAACCTCCACGACACAGTCAACCCCTTTGCCGTTAGTCAGCTTTTTGACTTCTTCATCCCAGTCCGGATGTTTCCGGTAATTAACCAGAAGGTCAGCGCCAAGATCTTTTGCCTTGGCAAGTTTCTCATCGCTTGATGAGGTAATAATGACTTTTGCACCTTTTGCCTTGGCAAATTGCAGGGCAATAATGGAAACCCCGCCAGTACCGAGCAGCAAAACAGTATCGCCTTCTGCCACCGGTTTGCCCGCTTCCATCATGGCATGCCAGGCTGTTAAAGCTGCACAGGGAAGACAGGCGGCTTCGTTGTAGTCCAGGTTTTCCGGAATTTTTACTGCATTATCTTCTTTAATAACCATGTACTGGGCCAGTACACCTTCAGCAGAGTGCCCAAGTGCAGGATTGATCATGGGATTGGCCGGGCCATCGATGAGGTCCTGGAAAAAAGTAGCTGCGACTCTGTCTTTAGCCTTGAAGCGGGTCACGCCTTCACCGACCGCTTCTACTTCGCCAGCACCGTCTGACAGCAAAACCGTATCTTTGGCGACTGGCCCTCCGAAATATTTACCAACGATTATGCCAAGATCGCGGAAATTCAGAGAGGCTGCGTGCATGCGCACAAGGATTTCACCGGGGCCGGCTGCAGGCTTTTCTTTTTCAACCTGCTGTATACCGTCCATGGAAGTGCTGCCAGCAGCTAATATAAATGCTTTCATAATTAATGCTCTTTCAAGGTTGCTTTGATTCTTCGAAATGATATCACATGGTTTTTTATGTGCAGTAATTGCCAAAAGACCAGTTAAATCAGACCGCTGTGGTATTATGCGCATCCCGCAACGACATGCAAAATAATGTCCTGTTTCGAAAGTGGCAGGAAAACTTTATACATTTAAATGATTGTACTTGGTATAGAAACATCCTGTGATGAAACCGGTATTGCTGTCTATGACAGTGAAAAGGGCTTATTGGCCGATGCCCTTTACAGCCAGATTCAGCTGCACAGGAAATATGGTGGTGTAGTCCCTGAGCTTGCCTCCCGGGATCACATCAGAAAAACCCTGCCGCTGATAAAGGAAGTGCTGGAAAAGTCCGGCCTTGAGCTCAGGGATATCAATGGACTGGCCTACACTGCCGGCCCGGGTCTTGCCGGTGCCTTGCTGGTGGGAGCAGCGATTGGCAGATCAATCGGTATGACACTGGATATTCCCACCGTGGGTGTTCATCATATGGAAGGTCATCTACTGGCGCCCTTGCTGGAAGACAATCCCCCCGGCTTTCCTTTCGTTGCCTTGCTGGTTTCAGGCGGGCATACGCAGTTGGTGGAAGTACAGGCAATAGGCCAGTATAAATTAATTGGGGAATCCCTGGATGACGCCGCAGGGGAGGCCTTTGACAAGGTCGCGAAAATGCTCGATCTACCCTATCCGGGAGGCCCCCAGGTGGCGCAACTGGCAAAAAAAGGAAATCCCGCGCGCTTTGTTTTTCCCCGGCCAATGACCAACCGGCCCGGACTGGATTTCAGTTTTAGCGGCCTGAAAACCTTCACGCTGAATACTGTGGAAGATGAGAAAAAAGAAGGTGTGCTGGATGAACAGACTCGGGCAGATATTGCCTGGGCTTTTCAGGAAGCTGTCGCGGATACCATGGTTATCAAATGCCGGCGTGCATTCAGGCACAGTGGCATGAGGCGCCTGGTCATTGCCGGCGGTGTAAGTGCCAACACACGGCTGAGAGAAAAACTTGCAGTCATGGCAAAAGAAGAGGGGGGAGAGTTGTTTTATCCCGGGCTGAAGTTTTGTACCGATAATGGTGCAATGATTGCCTACGCAGGTTGTATGCGCTTGCTGGCAGGACAAAATGATGATCTGGTTATTCAGGCAAAACCGCGTTGGAATATGGAAACACTGACGGCACTGGATTGTTAAACTTTGCGCAAGTGCTTTGGGTGAGGTAGCGTGAATATTAGAAGTCATAAGTTGCAAGTCACAAGTTAAAAGTTGAAAAGTAGAATTTACAAACTAAACACATGAGGATGATAAGTTGGATATAGTTTATATTCGTGAGCTCGAAGTAAAGACCGTGATAGGTGTCTATGACTGGGAACGGGAAATCAGACAGAAAGTCACCATCGACCTGCAAATGAAATCGGATTTTTCCGAAGCTGCGGTCAATGATGAAATTGAATACGCTCTTGATTACAAGGAAGTCGCAAAAAGATTGACTGCCTATGTTGAAGAAAGCAGTTTTAAATTGATGGAAACCCTTGGCGTGAGAATCGCCGATATTGTGCAGAATGAATTTGGTGTTAGCTGGTTGAGGCTTGAACTGGGCAAGCCAGGGGCGGTCACGGGTTCGCGCGATGTCGGTGTCATTATAGAGCGTGGCGATAAAATGGGTGGGAGCAGTTCCTAGTGGCTTGGGTGACTCTTAGCCTGGGTAGCAATCAGGACCCCATGACAAATCTCACCAGTTGTCTTGATGCATTGCTGCTGCATTTTAATGATCTGAGTCTTTCCTCCGTTTTTGAAAGTGAAGCTGTTGGCTTTGATGGCGATAATTTTCTGAATATGGTCGTAGGCATTAATACTGATCTTGAGTTAGCCGAGTTGTCACTCCTGCTAAAAGGGATTGAGGACAAGCATGGTCGCGATAGAAGCAGCCCCAGGTTCAGTGGCAGAACACTGGATATTGATATACTGACTTACGCTAACCTGGTGGGCGATTTCGGCGGTATCCATTTGCCCAGAGCAGAGATCACAGAAAATGCCTTTGTGCTGTGGCCGCTTTCCCAGGTTGGCAGTAATGATAAACACCCGGTGTTAAAACAGAGCTATAAATCGCTTTGGGCTGACTTTGACAAGGAAAAACAAATTATCTGGCCGATAGATTTTCAATGGCATGGCAGATTAATCTCACAAAAAAAATAATGTCGGTTTTGCAACGTCATAGCTGATCACCTTTCAAATTTACAGCGTATGGAAATCCTGACCAACCAGCAAAAACACGCCGCCTTACTTGCGGATTTTTACACCAGAAACAGTAAGCGATTTTCACCCTGGCAGCCCCGGGTTAGTGCTGATCATCACAGTGAGGATTCCTGGCGACGTCGCTTGCTGGAAAGAGAGCGGGATTTCCAGGAAGGCAGGGCTGCCCACTTTATCGGGCTGGAAGATAACCGGGTTGTGGGATCCTGTTCGTTAACCAATATTGTTTATAGTCCCGGGTTCTATTGCTATATGGGTTATTGCGTAGATGCTGATCATGAGGGCAAAGGCATGATGACCCGAATTGTCAGATACGCTATAGATTATGCCTTTAATAATCTTCGGCTCAACCGGATTAGTGCCAATTACATGCCGCGAAATACCCGGTCGGCGCGCCTGCTGCAGAAACTGGGTTTTGAAAAGGAAGGCTATGCCAGGCGTTACCTGCATATTAACGGTCGCTGGGAAGATCATATCCTGACCGCTCTGCTCAATAGCAAACACACCGATGAAGAGTAATCAGTTTTTGCCATTAGGCTCCTAAAACCTTGTAAAAGGGCTCAGGCAAACCCATTAAAGTATCGAGTGCAGAGTATTCATACTTGACCGGTGTTTTAATAAATGGGACGGTTTGCAGCTGGTTTTTTTAAAATTCCAGGCGATTTTTTTTAGAAGGTAAATCTTTTAACTTTATTTTTAGCGTTTAAACACAGGTGACACATGAAAATTGAGACCAGTCCTCGTATGTCCTTTTTGGCATTATTGCTAATCTGCATCAGTGCCTGCTCCGAAAATACCCGTGACGCTGGCGAGTCAATAATACAAATGGAAAACCCCAATACTATGAGCAGCCAAGCCGAGGCAGATATGTCCAACCCGTTTTTTTCCATCAGTACTTTGCCCTTGCAGTATCCCCCCTTTGACCAGATTACAACAGCGCATTACCTGCCAGCTTTTGAAAAAGGCATGGCTGATCATCTGGCTGAAATTGAGGAGATCGTCAATCAGTCAGAGCCGCCAAGTTTTGAAAATACCCTGATTCCCCTTGAGCTGTCGGGACAATTACTGGACCGGGTTTCAACCGTGTTTTTCTCCCTGTCTTCCGCTCATACCAATGACGCCATTAATGAAATCGAGGTTGAAGTTGCACCGCGTTTGTCGGCACACAGTGACCAGATTCTGCTGAATGCCGGTCTGTTTGCGCGCATTGAGGATCTTTATCAGCGTAGGGACAGTCTGGGGCTGGATGCCGAAGCGGTGCGCCTGATTGAAGAGAATTACAAGGATTTCGTGCGTGCTGGAGCACAGCTGGATAGCGAGCAAAAACAGCAGCTTAGCGCTATCAATCTGGAGCTGGCAGAACTCTCAACCCGGTTCAGTCAGAATGTGCTGGAAGAGGTGAATGCGATGGCCATTGTGGTCGATAGCGCCGAACAACTGGCAGGGCTGACTGATGTCGAAATCCAGGCCGCTGCCGATGAGGCCGCAGCCAGGGAATTGCCGGGTAAATATGTCATTCCCTTGTTGAATACCAGCGGGCAGCCTGCCATGGCAAGCCTGGAGAACAGGGCATTGCGCCAGCGTATCCATGAAACCTCGATGTCCCGTGGACACCGTGGTGGAGAGTTTGATAATCGTGAAATTGTCAGCCGCACAGCCAGATTGCGCGCAGAAAAGGCCAGGCTACTGGGCTTTGATACCCATGCCGACTATATCCTGCAGAACCAGACTGCCCAGACCGTGGCGGCAGTTAACCAGCGTCTGGCTGATCTGATTACCCCTGCAGTGGCTAATGCCAGGGCGGAGGCTGCAGATCTGCAGGCGATGATTGATTCACAGGGGGGTGATTTTGAGCTTGCCTCCTGGGACTGGTCATACTACTCAGACCAGGTTCGTCAACAGCGCTACAATTTTGACGGCGCCGAGTTAAGACCGTATTTCGAAATCAATAATGTATTACAAAACGGCGTGTTCTTTGCTGCAAACCAGATCTATGGAATCAGCTTTACGGAGCGTTTCGATTTACCGGTATATCAGGAAGATGTGCGGGTTTTTAATGTCACAGACGCGGACGGCTCCGAACTGGCTATCTTCATACTGGATCCCTACGCGCGTTCATCGAAACGCGGCGGGGCCTGGATGAATGCCTATGTCAGTCAATCGAATCTGCTGGAGCGCAAGGCAGTGGTTGCCAATCACCTGAATATTTCCGAGCCGCCCCAAGGTGAGCCAACCTTGATGACCTTTGATGAAGTGGTCACCATGTTTCATGAATTCGGCCACGCTCTGCATGGCATGTTTTCCAATGTCACCTATCCTTCCTTTGCCGGCACCCGTGTGCCCAGAGACTTTGTTGAATATCCTTCCCAGGTGAATGAAATGTGGTCTGTATGGCCTGAGGTTCTGGAAAACTACGCCGTGCATTATGAAACTTCAGAGCCGATGCCAGCTGAATTGCTGGATAAGGTACTGGAAGCCCAATTGTTTAATGAGGGCTTTGCCACTACGGAATATCTGGCCTCCTCAATCGCTGATCAGGCCCTGCATCAGCTGGCGCCAGAGGCAGTACCTGCCCCGGAAGACTTAATGGATTTTGAAAAACAGTCGCTGGAAGCTGCAGGGGCCTGGCTGGATGTGGTGCCTCCGCGTTACCGCCTCACTTATTTCTCTCATATCATGGGCGGCTATTCTGCGGGCTACTATTCCTATATCTGGAGTGAAGTGCTGGATGCCGACACCGTGGAATGGTTCAAGGAGAATGGCGGCATGACCCGTGAGAATGGGCAATACTTCAGGGACACGCTTTTATCAAAAGGCGGTAGTGTTGAAGCCATGGAGCTGTTCAGCAATTTCAGAGGCCGCGAACCGGATGTACAACCGTTGCTGGAAAGAAGAGGGCTTACCAACCAATAAGCTTTAACCGACCAGTTTTCCATGTCGGAAGACGCTGCGCTTTTCCGACCTACAGGTGAGGTAGCTTTGTAGTATTGTAGGTCGGATAAGGCCGCAGGCCGCCATCCGACAGGAAACCCCGGGGCTTTAGTTAACGCCCGCCGTCTACGTGAAGAATCTGTCCGGTCATGTAGGTAGCTTTTTCGATGAGGAACCAGGCCGCATTGGCAATATCGTCAGGGCTGCCCATTTTTTTCAATGAGGCTTTATCGATAATTACCTGTTTCTTTTCTTCACTCAATTCTTCGCCCGGTGGCCAGAGGATGGCGCCAGGGGCGATGCCATTCACCCGAACCCCGGGGGCGAGCTCTCTTGCCAGGGTTTTGGTCATGGCTTCATTGGCGGCTTTCGCCATGGTATAGATGGAGTGATTGCTGAGGCCACGTCGGGCATATAAATCACTGATATTGATAATGCAGCCATGACTGGTCTTTATCGCATCAGCGCAGGTGCTGGCGAGAAACAATGGAGCTCTGGCGTTGCTGGCAAACAGGGTGTCCCAATGGGCATCATTGATTTCGTTCAGGGGCGTAGGATAAAAAGCCGAGGCATTGTTGATTAGGACATCCAAACGTCCCCAGGTTGCGATGGCCTGTTCACCAAGCTGAACCACTGCCTGTTGATCCATCAGGTCTGCCTGTAACACCCTGGCAGAATCTTCCCGCAACTTATTCAATTCACTGGCTAGCGTATTGCCGGCCCGGGTTGAGCGATTGCAGTGAATAACAATATTGTAGCCATTGTTGTGCAGCAGCTTTGCTGTTGCCGCCCCCAGGCGCACTGCGGCGCCGGTAATTAATGCCACTGGATTTGTTGTTGTCGTATTCATGTCATGCTTGTACGGCTCTTGGCCTGTTGCAGATTCTCCTGGATGAGCTGTAGTCGTTTCAGGTGGATCTGCTCACCAACTTGGGCATCACGAAAGCCTTGCTCCAGGAATTGCGTGGCATCAATATTGTTGCTGGCAGCAAGCATGGTTTTCAGAAAATCGGCCTGGGGGTAGGGTTCATCTTCCAGTCCAAGACGACCACGGGCATCTGCTTCACAGGCAAGCAGAAACTTTTCAAAGCGTTCAGGTTTGCGATAGGCATCTGTCAATTCCAGAGTCTGAAGTAATTCCCTGGCCTCATGGTTCAAAGCCCGGTGACAGTGCGTGTGATACAGGCTGCACAGTTTGGCGAGATCCCTGTAATCATTAGGCACGCGAATACGTTGACTGGCGTTGTTAATAAGTTCAACGCCCAGCGCCTCATGTCCCCGCAGATTAGGCCAGTTTTCCCTGGGAATTTCGCCTTTACCGACATCATGCATCAGTGCCGCAAAACGTACCATGGGGTCTTCGGTCAGACGCGCGGCCTGTTGCAGCACCAGCAATGTGTGGATTCCGGTGTCGATTTCAGGATGATGTTTTGCCGGTTGCGGCACGCCAAACAAATTGTCCACTTCTGGCAGTATATGTGCCAAGGCATTGCAATCTTTCAATACCTGAAAATAAATATGTGGCGAGCGTTCCTTCAATGCTGAACCGGTTTCGGTCCAGATACGCTCGCTGACAAGGTGGTCCAGTTCTTCACCGTTACTGATTTCGCGCATTAACTTCATGGTTTCATTGGCAACAGTGAAACCAAGGTGATGGAAGCGGGCAGCAAATCTTGCGACCCGTAAAACCCGTAACGGATCCTCCGTAAAAGCATCTGAAACATGACGCAGCTTTTTGTCTTCCAGATCTCTGAGGCCATGAAAAGGATCTATAATTTTTCCATCCTTATCTTCAGCCATGGCGTTAATAGTGAGATCCCTGCGCAGCAGGTCTTCTTCCAGGGTAACGCTTTTATCCGCATGAACAGTAAATCCGGTATAGCCTGTTCCGGATTTTCGTTCGGTTCGTGCCAGCGCATATTCTTCTTTGGTATCGGGATGCAGAAAAACAGGGAAATCCCTGCCTACCTGCTGGTAATGTTGTGCAAGCATTTCTTCTGCACTGGCGCCTACCACCAGCCAGTCCCTGTCCTTGACCGGGATGCCGAGTAGTTTGTCACGGACTGCGCCGCCTACCAGATAAATTTTCATTATGCTTGTTATCGTGTTGTCACTTTAATGATGGTTTACCAGGATAAAGTTTAGCGGGATAAATCAAATGGCACACTGTAGCGCTGCTTGTCTTCCAGGCGCAAGGCAGTGAGTTCCCGACCCCAGACACAACCGGTATCAAGGGCATAGATATTAGGCCAGTTGGTTACCCCTTCCAGAGTGGCCCAGTGTCCAAAGACAATCACTTTGTCAGGGTCAAGCTGCTGATATTCAAACCAGGGTCTAAAACCAATGGGTGCTGTTTTCGGGCCTGTTTTGATGGCCAGGTTTAACTGGGTCTCCTCGTTACAGAAGCGTACCCGGGTCAGGTAGTTGGTAATTACCCGCAGACGCTCCATGCCGGTCAGACCTTCGTACCAGATATCAGGTTCGTCGCCATACATGCGGTTAAGAAACTTGTTGCACTTGTCGCTCCTCAAAACAGCTTCAACTTCCCCGGCATACATACGGGCTTTCTTGAAACTCCAGCCCGGGGCAATGCCTGCATGAACCATGAGGAAAGTTTGCCTGCCAGTTTCTGTATCCAGTTTTTCATGATGAATCAGCGGTTGCTGTCTGAGCCAGTCGCAATATTCCAGGCATGCCGGATCATCAAGAATATCGCGCAAGGTATCTTTCTTGCCATGAGTCTGCGCACCGGTAGCCATGGCAACAAAATGCAGGTCATGGTTACCCAGTACAGTAGTGAAAGTGCTGCCGAGGGATTTCAGAAAACGCAGGGTTTCGAGAGACTTTGGACCACGGTTGATGAGATCACCAACAGCCCACAGTTTATCTGCAGCAGGATCAAAATTTACTTTATCCAGCAGGTGTATGAGTTGGTCATAGCAACCCTGAATATCGCCGATAGCATACGTTGCCATGGAAAATGCTCAATCAAAATAAAATGTGTAAAACTTGCCCGTCAGTGAATCATACTGGGAATGGCGAGCACAAAAAGCGGAATGGGCGCCTCAAATTGTTCGCCGGCCATGGTTTCCATTGTATAGGAGCCATGCATATCGCCGATTTCACTGGCGATAATAGTACCGCTGGAATATTCAAATGATCCTTCTGGCTGAATCACGGGTTGCTGGCCGACAACCCCTTTGCCGCTGACTTCTTCAACCTTGTTGTTCTGGTCAGTAATAATCCAGTGACGATTGAGCAGGCGCACAGGTTCGGCCCGATGATTCCTGATCGTGATGGTATAGGAAAAGGCATAGGAGTTTGTTGCGGGGTCGGATTGCATTTCCAGGTATTTTGTCCTGGTAGAAATTTCTATACCGCTGTTATTTTCTGCGACATTTTCTGTCAGGTTGTTGGATTCATTACTCACAGTAGCTGATTATGTCCGATCTTGATTGAAGTTGATGGAGAGAAAATTAACACTGCTAACCATTCTATTAATAACAGTATTAACAACAGTATTAACAACAGAAAAGGTTACTGCTGTTTCTGATTCAATGCGTTGCTGATAATAACATATTCCGCCAGTGATAGCGTCTCGGGACGTCTTGTTCCGTCGATGCCAAGGGAGGCTATCAATTCTTTATCCAGCAAAGTCTTAAGACTGTTTTGCAGTGTTTTACGGCGCTGGGAGAAGGCGGTACGTACGACGTTTTCCAGTAATGCCGGATCATCTGCCGGACTTGGTGGTGTTTTCCAGGGGCGCAGTCGAATAATGGCAGATTCCACTTTAGGCTGGGGCTGGAATGCGCTGGCGGGAACCGGGAAAAGTTTTTCCACCTGGCAGTGATATTGAGTCATGATACTCAGGCGCCCGTAACTCTTTGATCCCGGCATTGCACACATCCGGTTAACCACCTCGAGTTGCAGCATAAACAGCATGTCTGCAAACAGATGCTTGCAGCCAAACAAATGAAACAACAATGGTGTGGAAATGTTATAGGGCAGGTTGCCTATTACGCGATAGCCGGTGTCCTGACGTGGCAGTGTAGAAAAATCAAATCTCAGGACGTCCGCGTTGTGCAGGGTAAAGTGCTCATCCCCGGCAAATTGTCGACTGAATTCAGCGGCAAGATCCCGATCAATTTCTATAACATCCAGGTGCTTGCATTGACCAGCCAGCCTGTTGGTTAACGCACCCTGTCCGGGACCGATTTCTATCAGATAATCCTGCTCAGTTGGATTTACGGCATCAATGATGCGGTCAATAATGCGCTGGTCATGCAGAAAATTCTGGCCAAAGCGTTTACGGGCCCTGTGTTCAGTGACCATGGTGACTCCAGTGATGCGCCATTTCCCGGGCGCAACCAATGGCGTAATCCAGGCTTCCGATGTCTGCTTTGCCGGTGCCAGCAAGATCAAGCGCGGTGCCGTGATCAACCGAGGTACGAATTATTGGCAAGCCAAGCGTAATGTTGACGGCATTGCCAAAGCCCTTGTATTTCAGAACCGGTAAACCCTGATCATGGTACATAGCCAGGACCGCATCCGCGCTATCGAGATATTTGGGCGTAAACAGAGTGTCTGCGGGCAGGGGGCCGATCAGGTCCATACCCGCTACTCTGCATTCATCGAGTACCGGAATAATGGTATCAATTTCTTCATGGCCCAGATGTCCTCCCTCACCGGCATGGGGATTAAGACCGGCAACGACTATGCGCGGGTGCCTGATGCCAAATTTTTGTTGCAGGTCACTATGTAAAATAGTGAGAATCTCTTTCAGCAGTGGCCTGGTAATGGCTGTGCTTACTTTAGCTAATGGCAAGTGTGTGGTGGCCAGTGCGACACGTAAGCCCTGGGTGGCCAGCATCATGACGACGTGATCAAGCTTGCACAAGTCCGCAAGAAATTCGGTATGACCGGAAAAGGCGATTCCCGCATCATTGATAGTGCTTTTCTGTACCGGGCCAGTTACCAGCCCCTGAAATTTTCCTGCCAGGCATCCCTTCACGGCAATCTCAAGTGTTTCCAGTACATAAGCGCTGTTGGCAGGATTCAGCTGACCGGCCTCACAGGGGGATTTCAGGCTTACTGGATAAACATTCAAAGCACCGCTCTTTACATTCAGCTCAGCGGACACTTCATGAATGGGCACAGTCAAGCCCAGTTGTAGTGCGCGACGGGAGATTAACCCGGGGTCTGCAATGATAATCAGGGAATCAGATTCTGTACCCGGTTGGGAGAAATACTGCAGGCACAGGTCAGGACCTATACCTGCGGGTTCGCCGGGAGTCACGGCAAGAAGAGAGGTCATTCTTCAGACTCAAGATCCATCTTGATATCTACGTAAGCGGTATCACGTAATTCGGTAAGCCAGTTTTCCAGTTCATTCTCAAACTTGCGCTGGCGCAGAATCTGTTGGGCCTGAAAGCGCATGTTTTCGTCGGTCATGTCTTCAATTCGGGTATCCAGTAATTCCATGATATGCCAGCCGGTTTCGAGTCTCACCGGTGCGGACATTTCACCCACTTCCAGACTCTGGACCACGGCCAGGAATTCAGGCGGGAACTGGCCAAAGGTAATCCAGTCCAGATCGCCACCGGCAACAATGGAGCCTTCATCATCGGTAAGCTGGCGCGCGATATCACCAAAATCCTCACCATCGAGGATGCGCTGATAAATGTCATTGATCAGTTCTTCTGCCTGTGAGTCGGTCCTGATTTCATTGGGTCGAATAAGGATATGTCGTACATGGTACTGCTCAATTTCCAGGCTTGCTCCACCACGTATATCCTTGACCTGCAGAATATGCCAGCCACTGGAGCTGGTGAAGGGATCGCTGATTTGCCCCAGCGTCATCCCGGGCACTACATCCCTGAACATACTGGGAAGTGCTTCGGATTTACGAAAGCCCAGATCACCCCCGCTTACCGGAATACCACTGACTTCGCCGGCGGCAATAAACTGTAGTATCTCTGCGCCATCGCGCAATTGCTGATGGAGGAATGTTGCCAACTCGTCACGCCGGCTTTGCCCGGGGCCATCGACGTTTTCTATGAGGATATGTGCAACCCGGTACTCTGGCGCGATATCTGACTGGCCGGCCTGGGAGCGTAAATAATTTTCCACTTCCTGTCGGGTAATATCAATACGGTTATTCACAGAGCCAGTCTGGAATTGCTGCAGGATGATATCCTTGCGTAGCTGTTCCCGGGTCTGCAGGTAAACGCCCTGTTGTTCAAGAACCTGCTGAAACTGCTCAAAGGTCATGTTGTTTTGCTGGGCGATGTTATTCATGGCCTGGTTGAGCTGGTTATCATCTACCCTGACACCGGCCCGGGTTGCCATCTGCATTTGCAGATTTTCAATAATAAGCTGGTCAATAAGCTGTTTTCTTAATTCAGCCTCGTCAGGTCGAGGGCCCTGAATGGCCTCTATCTGCGCCTGGATTTGTGCCCAACGCATATCAAACTCACTTTTCAGCAGTACATCGCCATCAACGATAGCAATTATCTTGTCGAGCGTGACCGGTTCCTGAGGCAGGGCCAGTGCGGGCAATACCAAAAGCATTAGAAACAGTAATGCCTTGCATGGATTGTTTGCTATTTGTTTACTGCACATAGTCTCGTTCTCTATAACCACTGATGCCATTATTCAATATGCCGCTGACATTACCACCTAAGACGCTGCCAAAGCCTTTTAGTTCAAATTGCAGGAAGATTCCGGTGTTGTCATCGGTATTCCCGAATAAAAGTGAATCGTTATCAATCCACTGACGGGCGATGACTCTGACACTGTAACAGCAGTTGTTGTATTCCAGGCCGGCAATGGATTCAAGCTTGCGCTTGTTTGCAAGGTCATAATTCCAGCGGGCTATTAGCCCCCAGTTTTCTCTTATGGGCCATACCGCTGAAATATCCGTTTGCTTGATCCTGCGATCAATTCCCGCGGCTGTGATCGGGTTCGACACATCACGGTACCGGTAACTTAAATTAAGGATGTGATTTATATCAGATTGGTAGCGGAATTGAAAATTCCCTACTTCCAGATTGTCTTCTGCGGTATTCCATTCCAGATAGGTATTGATGCGCCAGTTGGCATTGAATTTCCAGGTCATCTCCGAGGCGATGGCAGAGCTGCTGGTACGTTCTTCCTCCCCGGGCCTGTCATCGAGGGTGACCCGGCGATCATCGAAATAAAAAATCTGGCCAATGCTGGCACTGGCTTTTTCCTGTCCCCGGCTATTCAGGATGCGTGAGCTCAGCGCCATGGTGAGCTGATTCGCGTCGCCGATCCGGTCTTTGCCACTGAAGCGGTCATCGCGAAACAACTGGTTAAAGCTGAAAGTCATGTTTGAACTATCAAAAACAGGTATATCGCTCTGGTCTTCATATTCATTGTAGAGATAGAACAGTCTTGGCTCCAGGGTCTGGAGCATAGTGTCTGAAGCAAAGTCCAGTTCCCGCTCAAAAATCAGACCGCTGTCCAGGCTGGCGCTAAAAATTCCCCGTGATTGATCTTCATTGAAGACTCCGCCCGGGTCATCCAGCTGATAGGAGGCATAGCTGTATTTTGCGCCGGGCGTAATAAACGCGCCCGGATTGGACCATGGATAACTGACCTGGGGTTCTATGGTAAGACGCTGCCCTGTTACCAGAACGCCGCTGGCAATTTGTCCGGCGCTGAGGTTATCCACGTCAAGGTTCCGGTCGAAATGGACGTACTCACTCCGCAGACCGTATTCAAAGCCAAGCTGGTTGGAAAAATCACCATCCAGATTGAGTCTTGGCAGGCGCTGATAGGGCTGACGATTTTCCGGAATTGTTGGATCAATAGTCTGGAAGCTCAGGGCCTGGGCACGAAAGCGCCAGTCATTATTGCGGTATCTGACGGTGCCGGTACGGGAAAGATAGCTCTGTACTGTCGTGGAGAGTCCGGTATTGCCAAGATCCTGAAAATATTCATCATCGCTGACTGCCAGATAATCTACCTGTGCAGCCCAGTTACGGGAAAGTCTGCTGCTATGGTCGACGTTTAATAGCCAGCGATCGGCAACCGGAGGTGAATCGGGGTCTGGCAACAGGAGTTCTGCATCATCATAAAGATTGTCCCCGGGCAGGTAATTCATCTGCACGAGATTTGTTGAGCGTCTGCCGCGATATCTGCCTTCCATGCCCAGCACGATGCCACGATCTGTCATGATACGGGGGGTCAGGGTGGCATCATAATTGGGTGCAAGGTTGAGATAATAGGGGGCAGAGGCATCCAGTCCACCATCGCGGGTGGAGCCGAAGGTAGGCGCAAGGAATCCGCTGGCGCGTTCGTCGTTTATGGGAAAGGTTAGCCTTGGCAGGTAGATGACAGGCACATTCCCCACTCGCATTTTGACGTTTTTGGCGACACCGCGGCCAGTGGTCTGGTTTAATACAATATTCCTGGCTTCTACGACCCAGGAATTGTCACCGGGTTCGCAACGGGTAAACAGGCCGTTGTCGATAGTGATAATGCCATCGGCATCGGTATAGACAATGACCTCAGCACTTCCCCTGATATTGTCCTCATGCAGAACATAGCTGGCATTGCTGATATTGGTAACAGCGCCCTCATTCTCCACGCTGGCATTGCTGCCCACCAGTAACATGCCTGGTTGGCGAACCCTGATATTTCCCTGCAACTCGGCATTACCGCTTTCACTGTCATAAATACCGCTATCGGCTTGCAGACTCATATCGTTCTGAAGAATTTCAATGTCGCCTTCAAGGGAAAGCTGTTTTCCACTTTCACCTTCAATGGAGTCAGCTGAGACATTGGCGGACCCGGGTTCCCCCTCGATGGCCGGCAGCTCTGGCTGCAGATACAAGCCACAGCAATTGGCCGACAATTCATCTTTCAACAAGGCGCGTTGCTCTACACTCAGATCTTCCATCCTGACCCAATCTATAGCGCTCGCCTCTTGCAGCAGGGAAGGTTGTGCAAAGATGACACAAGATCCTGCACAACTTGCTGCAAGGCTGATAATTAAGAGTAATTTCCTGGGTCGATGTGGCAGGGTGAATCTGGGGATCACTTCTCAATTCCCCTATGTATAGGCATAATGCTGGGCATCAAAAGATTCTAGTTTTTATGGCCCTGCTAAACAAGTTTGTTAGGAAGCTCTGATTAATCAGCGCGCAGGTTACTGACCCACCAGGGTTGCTTAATGGCCGTTATGAAATCAAAAAAAGAACGTCAGGAAAAACGTCAGGCAGATTTACAAACCTGGTTTCAAGGTATTTTGCCTTCTCTGGGCGAAACCAATACCCAGGCCAAACTCAAACCATTGACTGGTGATGCCAGTTTCCGACGTTACTTTGTCAGCACCCCTGATGAACAACCCTATGTACTGGTAGATGCACCGCCGGATAAAGAAGACAACCGCACCTTTGTCCAGGTAGCGAAGTCATTTTTGTCTGCGGGTTTGCATGTCCCCAGAGTTTTTGACGTGGATTATGAGCAAGGTTTTCTTTGTTTGTCCTACCTTGGCGATACCCTGTTGTGGGAAAAACTGGATAAGCTGCGTCAGCAAGGCGATTTTGCTGAAGTAGGAGCAGTCTATCGCCAGGCCTTTGAAAGCCTGTTAAAAATCCAGGGCATCAGGGAAGGAAGTGAAATTTTGCTGCCGCCTTTTGATGGCACCTTGTTACTGGCCGAAATGAATTTGTTCAGAGAGTGGTTTTGCGAAGGCATTATGGGCATGGAACTTTCCCCGGAGGACAATGAGCTTCTGGAAAAGCTGTTTGAAATGCTCATAGAATCGGCACTTTCCCAGCCACAGGTTTGTGTTCATCGTGATTTTCATTCCCGCAATCTCATGGTTCGGGAGGATGATGGACCAGGTATCATCGATTTCCAGGATGCCGTTATTGGGCCTTTTACCTATGACCTGGTTTCTCTGATAAAGGATTGCTACATAATCTGGCCGAAAGCCATGATAAGGCAGTGGGCATCAGAGTATGCCAGGATGGCAAAGACAGCGGGTATTATTGATTCAATTGAGTCTGATGAATTTCTTTACCGTTTTGATCTGATGGGATTACAGCGGCATTTAAAAGCAGTGGGAATTTTTTCACGACTCTATCTGCGTGATGGGAAAAATGGTTACCTGGGGGATATTCCCAGAACCCTTGCCTACATCAAGGAAGTAATGGGGGATTATCCTGCACTGGTAGAAGAGGCAAGATGGTTTGATAAAAAAATCTACCCCACTCTGGTGACAAAGCTCAATGCTGCCATCAGGAGACGCGGTGCATGATGAAGGCAATGATACTGGCAGCAGGCAAGGGTGAACGCATGCGGCCACTGACACTGCACACCCCTAAACCTTTACTGCAGGCCGGGAGCAAGTCATTGATCGCTCACCAGATAGAAAAGCTTGCTGACAATGGCTTTTCGGACCTGGTTATTAACCATGCCTGGCTTGGTGAAAAAATGGAAACAGCCCTGGGTGATGGCGAGGCTCTTGGGGTCAGTATCACCTGGTCCAGAGAGCAGGAGCCTCTGGAGTCCGCTGGTGGAATTATCCAGGCTCTGCCGTTACTGACCAGTAATACACAATCCGCTTCTTTTGTCTGTGTGAATGCCGATATATGGACTGATTATTCGTTTAAAAAACTTCCGCATGTGGATGGTAAAGCACTGCTGGCCTGGTTGGTGCTGGTAGATAATCCTGAACATCATCCCGAAGGCGACTTTGTGCTGATAGATGGCAGAATCAGGGAGGCACGCCAGGGCGAGGATAAATTGACGTTCAGCGGTATCGCTGTTTACCATCCCATTCTGTTTGACGGTATTCGCGCCGGAAAGCAATCTATCGTGCCATTACTCAAGCAGGCCATGGCAAGGGGAAAAGTCGGGGGAGAATATTATGCCGGGGAATGGTCTGATATTGGCACAGTGCAACGCTTGCAGTCACTTGATGCAAAGTTGAAAACCCAAACATAAAAATTGCAGGCTTGAAGCACAAAGTAAGCGGTTAAATTGCCAGCTCTTCGATTCTCATTGGCTTGCCGGTTTCCTGAATCAACACCTCACCATTGTTTACGTGTTGCCAGTCTCCGTCATCAGACAGCGGTTCTGATGCGACTATCAATTCCTCATGTTTCTGTTGGTAATGCAATGTGGGCGGCGCCAGCTTGCTGTGCATGCCAAGCCGGGTATAAAGTGAGCAGACGCCATTGGATAGGGCAAAATTCATGTGTGCTTCTGAGTCGCAGCCCGACTCTTTCCTTAGTTTATTTATGCGCACGATGGTTCTGGTCAGTGCTGCAAGCAGTTTGTCGCTGTCGCTGACCTGTTTGTGCTCCACTTCGTCCATAAACATCGCAAACAGATGCTCGGTGTCGGTATTGCCCTTGATCATATTGAAAGAGGAATCGGAAAGCGACGCCATCAGTGAGCGTTTGCATTTATCAAACTCCTCAAGGTGACCATTGTGCATCCACAAGTAGGAACCTGCCTGGAAAGGATGACAGTTGGCCTGTGAAACCGGCATGCCAATAGTGGCATCGCGAATATGGGCAAAAAAATGCCGTGTCGGAATTTTCGTTGCGATTTCCCTGAGGTTGCGGTTGCTCCAGGCAGGCTCAATACTCACAAAGGTGCCCGGCACGGGATCGTCATGTAGTGGATACCAACCCACACCAAAGCCATCGCCATTAACAGGTTCGTATCGCATTCTGGCGTGTTTGCTCTGATTGACCAGTGAATAGCTGCTGTCCAGCAGGAATGCCTGCATGAATGTTGATGGTCCGCTATAGGCAAGGAATCGGCACACGTGTAACTCTCCTTTTCATCTTTTACTCTTCAACCGGTACAATTCTGCTCGCAAATATCCTGATTGCAAGAATAAGCAGAAATTGAATCATGTATGATTGCCGGAAAAAATAAAATCGATTTTTCAGAGGTACGCTGATGTCCAAACGCAAACAACCCGGCCACCTTTTTCATTCTGCGGCTGATGAGCGCCGTTATGCCAATCCCGAGTTGAAAGGTGAGGGGTTTGCCAATGAGCAGATAAACTCTCCGGCCTACCGACTAGCCTTTGATGATATGGACTTTCTGCTGCGCGATGAAATGCGCCCGGTACGCTTCCTGCTTGAATTAAGTAAACCGGAGTTGCTGCTCAAAGAGCATGGCATCAACCACAGCGTCGTTATATTTGGCAGTGCCCGAACGCACGACATGACACAGGCCCGTCTGGAACAGGAAAAAGCAAAACAGGCCCTGGAAGAAAATCCCGATGATTCTGATCTGCGCGCCTCCCTTGCCAGAGCAGAAGCCGGTCTTCGTCAAGCGCGCTATTACGAACAGGCGCGTGGGCTTGCGCAACTTGTCAGCCAGCAATCAGGTTGTGACGATTGTCCTCAATTACACATTGTCACTGGTGGCGGTCCGGGCATCATGGAGGCCGCAAACCGGGGCGCCAGTGAGGGAGGCTTTGAATCCGTAGGTCTTAATATTGTTCTGCCCCATGAACAGCATCCCAATCCCTATATCACGCCAGCCCTTTGTTTTCAGTTTCACTACTTTGCCATGCGCAAGATGCATTTTATGTTGCGGGCCAGGGCATTGGTCGCTTTTCCCGGAGGTTATGGCACTATGGATGAGCTTTTTGAAACACTCACACTTATCCAGACGGGAAAAATAAAACCGCTTCCGGTTTTACTGTTTGGCAGGGACTACTGGGAAAAACTGATTAATTTCGACTTGATGGTTGAGGAAGGGATGGTCAGCAGGGAAGATCTGGGGATATTCCAGTTTGTTGATGATATAGACAGAGCCTGGGAAATAATCAGGGAAAGTCTGGAAAAGGATTGAACTTCCAGAGACGCTTTGTTTTTTGTTGATGTCAGTGTCGCGATAACCTCTGCTTACAAAATGTCTACAGGGATTTCGAGTTGTTATTGATTTACAACATATCAGAATGCATAGTTATATGCGTTTAATAGGCACCGGATTGCGGGATAAATTTTTTCTCCCTGACAATAATACAGGTGATGATGGTGCCGGCAACCCGGGTAACGACTTCTTTCGCGTTCAGTAAACAAGGAGAAAGCTATGAACAGATTTAAAAAGATACTTTTCGTGGCCGACGGGACGGCCGGTGAAAAGACCGCACTGACCAAAACACTGCAACTGGCGCGTGATATCAAGGCCAAGGTCAGCGTAATTGACGTTGTCGAAACCGCTGAAAATTTCGCCATCACTGATGTGGCGATGGACATGATCAGCCTGCAGAGAGAGTTGCTAAAAATTCGCAGGGAAGAACTTGTTGCTCTGGCCAAGTCCGCCAAACCCCGCGGCTCAACTATTTCAATTCCGGTAATTATTGGCGAAGGCAAGGATTTTATTGAAATAGTCAGAACAGTAGAGAAGGATGGTTTTGACCTTGTGGTAAAGGCAAGCGGCAAGCCGCACTTGACCGGCATGCTGTTTTCAACGCTGGACATGAACCTGGTTCGCAAGTGTCCATGTCCGGTGCTGATTCTGAAACCCAGAAAGAAAATCAGTCATTCAAAAATTCTTGCTTCAGTCGATTTGCGCGTCAAGGACAAGACCGACAGGAATATGGATCGTACCATTATGGAGTTGGCCGGTTCCCTGGCGTCTCTGGAAAAAGGCGATTTACATATTCTGCATGCCTGGCATTTTGCTGCCGAGAAGCGTCTGAAAAACCGCAAGGGTGTCCAGGCGGCCTATAAATCGCTGAGCACCATGTTGAAAGATATGCGCAAGGTGGCAAAAACTCATCTTGAAGAGCTGGCTGGAGAATACGCAGTTGGCAGCGCTGATACCCATCTGATCAAGGGCGAACCCGAAAACGTTATTCCACGCTTTGTGAGAAGCAAGCGTATCGACCTGGTGGTTATGGGAACGGTGGGAAGGTCCGGCATCAAAGGGTTCTTCATGGGCAATACTGCAGAGAAGATCCTCAGCGATATCAATTGTTCGGTGCTGGCAATCAAGCCGGTAGGATGGAAAACGCCGGTTAAATAGTACTCCGACACAACGGAATATTGCCAAAAGGCGCATCATTGATGCGCCTTTTTTTTGTGATCACTGGCGTATTATTTTCAGGGATTATTCTGCAGCGCCTGAATGCGCTTCTCCAGCGGTGGGTGGCTTGAAAACATGGATTGTACTTTTCCCGTATTGATGCCAAAAGCGGCAAGTTCATCAGGCATTTTGGCTTCCTGTGAATTTTGCAGTCGCCTCAGCGCAGAGATCATGGCTTGACGACCAGCAAGGCTGGCGCCACCCGCATCCGCGCGATATTCTCGCCAGCGAGAAAACCACATTACAATCATGGAGGCCAGAATCCCGAGAAGAATCTGGGCAATGATGGAGACAATAAAAAAAGCAGGGCCATGTCCGCGCTCCACCTTGAACACCACACGATCCACAACATGGCCAATGACTCGAGACAGAAACACAACAAAGGTGTTCACCACGCCCTGGATCAGGGTCATGGTAACCATATCACCGTTGGCTACATGACTGACTTCATGGGCCAGTACTGCTTCGATCTCATCCCGGTTCATGGCCTCACAAAGACCAGTGCTCACTGCGACCAGGGCATTATTCTTGTTCCACCCGGTGGCGAATGCATTGGGCGCGGCCTGATTAAATATCCCGACTTCGGGCATGCCAATACCGCTTTGTTGCGACTGTTTTTTGACTGTTTGCACTAGCCAGCTTTCAAATTCCGTGCGCGGCTGCCCAATCAACTGAACCCCCATACCTCGCTTTGCCATGGTTTTTGATAACAGCAAGGAAATAAATGAACCGGCAAAGCCTATTACCGCTGAAAACAGCAGCAGGGCCTGAAGATTCAGATCGACTCCGTTTGCGGCCAGCAGGCCCTGGAAACCGAATATCTGGAATACCAGTGAAATAAGCACCATGATGGCGATGTTGGTGCCAAGAAAAAGCGCGATGCGCAGCATAGTTTAATCTCCTTTTGCTAGCGGGAAGGACCGGGGATAGTGACGTGAATTCTTTACTCTGGTAGCAGAATATATGGTGGCAAATCGTGCAATTACAATATCAGCAAAGGCAGTAATTTCAAGGACATGCCCTTTTAAAATCGGTACAATGCGCCCCTTGGTTTAACAAATCATGACATAAATGAATGTTTAAAAGATTGTTCAGAGTGTTTAGTGCGCCTGAAAGGGTTATTGGAAATTAATAGTGGAAACAAATATGGCAGAGAATGATTTCCTTATTGCTCCCTCCATCCTGTCCGCAGATTTTGCCAGGCTGGGTGAAGAAGTTTCGCAGGTGCTGGCTGCGGGTGCTGATGTTGTCCATTTTGATGTCATGGATAATCATTACGTGCCCAATCTGACCATTGGTCCCGGTGTGTGCAAATCGCTTAGCGCGTACATGCAGCGCAATGGTTTGAATGCACCCATTGATGTCCATTTGATGGTATCTCCGGTGGACAGTTTGATTGTGGAGTTTGCCAAAGCAGGGGCTTCCTATATTACCTTTCATCCGGAAGCCACTAATCATATAGACCGTTCCCTGCAACTTGTTCGGGATCAGGGCTGCAAGTCCGGTCTGGTTTTAAACCCGGCGACGCCGCTTGATTGTCTGGAATACGTGATGGATAAGCTGGATATTATTCTACTTATGTCAGTAAACCCGGGGTTTGGTGGCCAGGCTTTTATACCATCAACCTTGAATAAATTGAGAGCAGTGCGCAAGCTGATCAATGACAGTGGCCATGATATCCGCCTCGAGGTTGATGGTGGTGTGGGCATTAACAATATCGCAGAAATTGCCGACGCCGGTGCAGATATGTTTGTGGCAGGATCAGCTATTTTTGGTACGGATAATTATGCTGATACTATTGCCGCTATGCGCAGTGAACTTGGCTCCACGTCAGGTAATTAGTATGAAGGGCAACGAGTAAGGTATTAGAAAATGAGTCCCGAGCAGTTCGAAGCATTTACCCGACAGGGGTACAACCGTATACCTGTATACCGGGAAATTCTTGCCGATCTTGAAACGCCCCTGAGCACCTACCTGAAACTGGCGCGTGGTCCGTACAGCTATTTTCTCGAGTCTGTGCAGGGCGGAGAAAAGTGGGGCCGCTATTCCATTATTGGTTTGCCCTGCAGGACGTTGTTGAAAGTGGATGGCAATCAGCTCACTTTAGAAACTGATGGTCAGGTGACTGAGTCCTGTGAGACCGAAGATCCTTTTGTTTTCATTGAGCAATATCAGCAACGTTTCAGGGTTCCTGAACTTGAGGAGCTGCCTCGTTTCAATGGCGGTCTTGTGGGTTATTTTGCCTATGACAGCGTGCGCTATGTGGAAAAAAAAGTAGCCCATTCCGCGCCAGAGGATACAGTGAATACGCCGGATATCATTCTCATGTTATCCGAGGAAGTGGTGGTGCTGGATAATCTGCGTGGCAAGCTGATGCTGATGGTTTACCAGGATCCGTCCCTCGAAAATGCCTATGGGCATGCTATGGAAAGACTTGATGAGTTGGCCGAAAAGCTCGACCAGCAGCTAAGCGTAAAAAGTGTCGCCAGTGACAGGGAAGTGGGCGAAGCTGATTTTGTCTCCAGCTTTGGACAAAAAGCCTTTGAAAATGCTGTGGATAAGATCAAGGACTATATTGTCGCCGGCGATGTTATGCAGGTAGTGCTGTCCCAGCGAATGAGTCTTCCCTATGACGGCGAAGCCATCAATGTCTACCGTGCCTTACGTCAGCTGAATCCATCTCCCTATATGGTATTCATGGATATGGGCGATTTTCATATCGTCAGTGCCTCACCGGAAATTCTTGCTCGAGTGGAAGATGGCAAAATTACTGTCAGGCCCCTGGCGGGGACGCGCAAACGCGGCAAAACAGAAGAGGAAGATTTGGCCCTCGAGCAGGAACTGCTCGCCGATGAAAAGGAAATAGCAGAGCATCTTATGCTGATTGACCTGAGCCGAAATGATGCCGGGCGCGTATCCAAAACCGGCTCGGTGGAAGTGACCGGACAGATGTTTGTTGAGCGCTATTCCCATGTCATGCATATTGCCTCGAATGTTGAAAGTGAACTGGCGGATGACAAGACCGCACTGGATGTTCTCAAGGCAACGCTTCCAGTGGGAACACTCAGTGGTGCACCCAAGGTCAGGGCCATGGAAATTATTGATGAATTTGAGCCGGTTAAGCGTGGCGTTTACGGTGGTGCCATGGGCTATTTGTCCTGGAATGGCAACATGGATATGGCGATTGCCATTCGCACCGCTGTGATCAAGGACAGGACACTTTATATCCAGGCCGGGGCAGGCATCGTTGCAGATTCTGTTCCCGAAATGGAGTGGAAAGAAACCATGAACAAGGCCAGGGCGATGTTTCATGCCGTGAAGCTTGCAGAAGAAGGGCTATAGCGCCATGTTATTGATGATCGACAATTATGATTCCTTCACCTACAACCTGGTGCAGTATTTTGGTGAATTAGGGGCAGATATCCGGGTATTCCGAAATGATGAGATTACCCTGGAGGAAATAGAAGCCATGGCTCCGGAGAAAATAGTCATTTCTCCTGGCCCCTGTACGCCTCATGAAGCGGGAATATCCGTGCCTGTAATAAAACATTTTGCAGGAAACATTCCGATTCTGGGCGTGTGCCTGGGTCATCAGAGTATAGGCGAGGCATTTGGCGGAAAAATCATTCGAGCCAAACGCGTTATGCATGGCAAAATTTCCGCGATTCATCATGAGGGAAAAGGGGTGTTCAGGGGTATCGAAAATCCGTTTAATGCGACCCGTTATCACTCGCTGGTGATAGAAAAGGAAAGTTTGCCTGACTGCCTGGAATTAACGTCCTGGACTGAAAATGACGATGGCAGCCTGGAAGAAATCATGGGCGTTCGCCACAAAACTTTAGCGGTCGAAGGTGTCCAGTTTCATCCGGAATCAATCCTTAGTGAGTATGGCCATCAGATGCTGAAAAATTTCCTGGACGCTTGAGTCCGCAAGATGTGACGAATTTATGAACCAGGCCACGATTCTAAAAAAAATACTCGACCGTAAAGCCGAAGAAGTGAGCCAGAGGAAAGCGATATCTTCGCTGGCAGATCTGGAGCTACAGATTAAGGATGCGCAGCCATGTCGTGGTTTTACCAATGCGCTAGTGGAACGGATACGGCAAAAAAGACCGGCAGTAATAGCCGAGATAAAAAAAGCCTCTCCCAGCAAGGGGCTGATCAGGGAGGATTTTGACCCGGCAGCCATAGCATCAAGCTATGCTGAAAATGGCGCCGCCTGTCTTTCCGTACTTACGGACAAGGATTTTTTCCAGGGTGATGAGTACTATCTGGAACAGGCCAGACAGGCCTGCAAGCTACCGGTTATCCGCAAGGATTTTATGGTAGATAGCTGGCAAATTGCCGAGTCGCGTGCGATCGGTGCAGATTGTATTTTGCTAATCGTAGCTGCCCTGTCACCCGCTCAGCTGACAGAGCTGGCAGAAAGTGCCAGGCATTATGGGCTGGATTTTCTGGTGGAAGTGCATAACCGTGAAGAGCTGGAATTAGCCCTGGCTCTGGATGCCGAACTGATCGGTATCAATAACCGGGATCTGCATACCTTTAAAACCAGTCTTGGGGTCACCTATGATTTACTGCCTTATATTCCGGAAGGCGTTGCAGTGATTACCGAAAGTGGTATCCATATTCGCGAAGATGTTGAAGAAATGCTGAGTCACGGGGTTTACGGATTTCTGGTGGGTGAATCATTTATGCGCGCCGCAGAACCGGGAGAAAAGCTCAAGGAAATGTTCTTCAATGGCTAAGCCCGGTGAAACAGGACTTAGGCGGGTCATTTCCGCCACTCGAAATTCTTTCAAGGGACTCAGCGCATGCTGGAGTAATGAAGCGGCTTTTCGACAGGAGGTGGTTCTGTGTCTGATTCTGGTTCCACTGGGTCTTTATCTGGGCAATGGTGGAGTAGAAAAAGCACTGCTGGTGAGCGTCTGTTTTCTGGTATTGATTGTGGAGATACTGAATTCAGGAATTGAAGCGGCAATAGATAGAATTGGTCCCGAACACCACGAACTCTCTGGACTTGCCAAAGACCTTGGGAGTGCAGCGGTTTTTTTAAGTCTGGTTTTAGTAGGCCTGGTCTGGCTTCTTGTTCTAGTTGTTTAAAACCATACTTCTGCAGTAGCTGCTGCGCTTAGCTACTCTTCGTTAAGAAAGTGCTCAGTCAGTCATGTACCACTGTACACTCCTTCCCTGCGCGCATTCTTGCCTCGATTAGCTGGCGCTCGCGACGCTACCAAAATTTTGACCTTGATGGGACGATCTAAAAGCGATCATCCTGGCTGTCGCCCTCGAAGTTTTCCATTTTCTGATGTTCCGTGGTTCTGTAGGTCGGATAAGGCCGCAGGCCGTCATCCGACATTGGGATTTACTCGACATGGTAGCGCTTTCAATATGGCGTCGGATGGCGCTGCGCTTATCCGACCTACGGAGGGGTGGAGGCCAGGATAGTTTGCCGGACATTCCCTGTAGGTCGGAAAAGGCCAAAGACCGTCATCCGACGTGACATGAGTTTTTA
>CBFICR010000023.1:0-46828 GCA_965661105.1 Pseudohongiellaceae bacterium
CGAAAAGCTCGATAATGAAGTGGAAAGGGCCATGCGATATTCCAGATCATTGTCGTTGATGATGATTGATATTGATCACTTCAAGTTGGTTAATGACAAGTATGGGCATCAGGCAGGGGATAAGGTCTTAATCGAATTAGCCAGAATATTTAAAAAAATTATACGGCGAGCTGATGATGCCGGCCGCTTTGGTGGCGAAGAATTTCTCCTGTTGCTACCGGAACTTAATAATGAGCAGGCTTTGGTCCTTGCAGAACGTCTGCGGCAACAAGTTGAGTCCCACTCGGTAAGGTTTGAAGAAAACACCATCAATATAACCATCAGTATTGGAATCTCCACTTACCCTGAACATGGATCGGAAGTTGACTTGCTGGTAAAGGCCTGTGATGACGCGATGTATGAAGCCAAGAAGAAGGGGCGTAACCAGATCGTGTCTGCCTGATTAAGACTTTACAGAATATTTAAGAACTTTTCGGCGGACAATAAAAAACCCGCTTCTTTGCAGAAGCGGGTTGTTTTATTTGGTGGAGGCGGCGGGAATTGAACCCGCGTCCGTCAGCCCTCTGCCTAGAGGTCTACATGTTTAGCCATGTCTATTGAGTTAGCCTTTCACCGCCCGACTGGCAGGGTGTTAGAGGCGAGTTTACTAAAGTTTTAACACCTAGGCGGTAAACACACTTTCGGCGCGATCCTGTTCTATATGACAATTGCTTCCGGTTTACAGGCATCCCTTGGCAATCGCTAGCCTAACTTAAGGTCTTTAAGCGGCTAGAGCGTACGTATCGTCGTTGGCAACTAAAAAAGTTGCAGCAATTGATTTACGAGAGTTACTACCCTCTCGACATGCACCCTGGGTTTTAGTACCGGCGTCGAATCCAAATCACCCCCAGAAGAAAGGACATTCTATCACATCCTTATTCTTCTATATGGGGCTATATTAAGCATTTGCAACGGGGTGCAAAAAACAGGAATATTGCTGCCTGTTGACTATTTATCTGGAGAAGGGGGAATCCGTGGCAACATCTGCTAAAAACTCAATAATAATCAAAGGCCTGGTATCTGTGTTGGCGGGTATTTGCTTCAGCGCAGGCGCCTTGGCCCAGGATGTTTCCTGGCGACCAAAACTGGCCAGTCTGAATGCGGCACAAGCCTGCGATGCACTCAATGGTCTGAAAATACCTGCATCGGGCATTGGTCTTGGCACTACTGGCGCGACTATTTTTTCTGCCGAACTGATACGTGCCAATGCCCGGGATAATGGCAATGGTGAATTCTGTCAGGTGAAAGGCAATATCCATCCGGTCACTTATAACGCACCGGACATAGAGTTCCAGGTGAATCTGCCCAGTAACTGGAATGGAAAGTCCCTGCAATTGGGCGGTGGCGGCTTCAATGGTCGTGTCGTGACAGGCCTGGGACATTATGCCAAGCAGCCTGAAGCCGAACCCACACCGCTTGCGCGGGGCTACGTTACCCTTGGCAGTGATTCCGGCCACAAGTCGCGCTTACCCGGCTTTGACGGCAGCTTTTTCCTGTATGAAGAAGCGTTACGAAATTACGGTCATGAGCAAATCAAGAAAACCCATGATGTAGCGATGCATCTGGTGCAGGCACGTTACGGTACGGCGTCCCAGTACAACTATATTATTGGAGGCTCCCAGGGTGGCCATGAGGCGTTCGATGCTGTGCAGCGTTATCCTGATGATTATCACGGTGCAGTAGCAGGTTACCCGGCACATAACGTGGTGATGTTGCATCTGTCTGCCAATCGCTATGCACGAGCCCTGCTGGCCAACAATGGTGAAAGCTGGATTAGTCCGGCAAAAATCGAAAGTTATGTGGGGGCGGTGTATGCTGCCTGTGATGATCTGGACCGGGCCGAAGATGGCATCATCAGTAATGTAGAGGCCTGTCTGGAAGAGACCGAAGATTTCAGACTGACCAGTTCGGATAATCCGATTCGTTGTGACAACGGTGCTGATACCAGTGATCGTTGCCTGTCTGATGCCCAGATTGAAGCCCTCAATGTCCTTGATACGCCATACGACCTTGGCTTCAGTGTCTTTGCGGATGATGAGCTAACCTCTATTTTTCCGAAATGGACGCCTTTTGAGGGCTCTACTTTTATGGACGGTGGTAGTACTAATCTGGGACGGGAAGGGCCTCAGCAGGCGCTTCAATACGGACCCGGTGATGCCACGCCACGTTATGCCATCGCCCAGGACCTGAGTCTGGATACCATGAATGAATTTGATCCGGCGCAGTATGCCGGGCGCATCGGTGAACTGGTAGAACTGATCAGTGCCAACAGCGTCAATATTGATCGCTTTCGGGACAATGGCGGCAAGCTGATTTATTTTCATGGCAGGGTCGATGATTTTATTCCTGTCTATTCTTCTATTCAGTATTGGGAGCGCTTACAGCAGCGTTATGATGAAGAGGTGCTTTCCGACTTTGTGAAGTTTTATACGATTCCGGGAATGGGACATGTCACCGGGGTATTTAATGCCCGCCTGTCCAGTCTGGATGCGCTGGAAGCCTGGGTGGAAAGAGGTCAGGCACCGGGTGAACTGGTGGCCAGTGACGCCAACCAGCCCACAGCCGGTCGTACGCGCCCGGTATGCCATTATCCTGAATGGCCTCGATATAATGGCCGTGGCGATATAAATAGTGCGGCCAGTTTTACCTGCGTTGACAGGTAGGAATTCAAGCATGCTGTTCTTGAGGCTATAAATAAATGATTAGTCTCGAGACAGCGGCTCCTGAAGGTCGAGTAATTACACAATGAAACATGATCCTGCGATTAACAAGCAGAACGCTATCGATTTCTATCGCACCGCCTATCTGGGTGATCCGGTGAAAGCAGTGGCATTATACGTTGGTAATGAGTATATCCAGCACAACCCATTGGTTGATGATGGCGCACAGCCTTTTATCGATTACTTCACCGAGATGGAAAAGCAGTACCCGGGTAAACAAATAAAGTTTATGCGGGCGGTTGCCGAAGCAGACATGGTTGCTCTTCATACCCATCAAACCTGGCCTGGAAATGATGAATACGTGACCATGGATTTTTTCAGGTTTGATGGTAATGGCAAGATAGTTGAACATTGGGACGCCATTCAAAAAGTGCCTGCTGAATCAAAAAATAGCAACACGATGTATTAGGCATGGCGCCAATCTAAAGCGGAGTCTATTATTTCGTCAGTCAGGGCAAACAGTAAAGATGTCTCCAGATGGCTGGCGCTGGGCTCCCTGATTATTGCTGGTGAATCAATTTTTCTATTACCTTTTGTACTGTCACGCATTTTTCGTCCTACCTTTCTCGATATTTTCCAGATCACCAATCTGCAGTTAGGCGCGGCTTTTTCCCTCTATGGGGTGATAGCAATGGTGTCCTACTTTGTCGGCGGACCACTGGCGGATCGCTTTTCTGCCCGGCGACTGATTGTGGCAGCACTGCTGGCCACCTCCCTGGGTGGACTGGTATTGGCCAGTATTCCGCCTATTGGCATACTGACACCGCTCTATGGCTTCTGGGGGCTGACCACCATTTTCCTGTTCTGGGCCGCGCTGATTAAAACCACCCGTGAACTGGGTGGCGATCGCCAGGGACAATCGTTTGGAATGCTGGATGCAGGGCGCGGTTTGTTTGCTGCAGTGATGTCTTCCGCGTCGGTGTTTATCTTTGCTTCGCTTCTGCCGGACGATGTAAACAGTGCCACCTTTGTTCAGCGCAGTAATGCCCTGGGTACCATAATTCTTTTGTTTACCGGCATGAATGTGTTTTCCGCTCTGCTGGTTTGGGTGTTTGTAGCTGAGCCCGGAAACACATCCGAGGCTGTTGGTGACAGGGCAGGCATCAGCAAAGTGGGTTTGGCGAAGGTAATGCGCATGCCTGCCGTCTGGTGTCAGGCCGTCATCATTTTATGTGCCTATGTGGCCTATAAAAGTACCGATGACTTTGCCCTGTATGCGCGCGATGCATTTGGCTACGATGAAGTCGCAGCGGCACAGATTGGTACCCTGTCTTTCTGGATGCGGCCAATTGCCGCGATTTGTGCGGGCCTGCTGGCCGATCGCTTTAATGCCTCGTTGATATTGAAATGCAGCTTTACCCTGGTCATGGTGGGCAGCGGATTTATTGCCTCAGGTGGGGTATTGCCCGGTATCTATTGGCTGCTGTTGGTGACGGTGGCTTCCACCAGTGCCGGTATTTATGCCCTGCGGGGCTTGTACTTTGCCATCTTCGGTGATGCCGGTGTGCCAGCAATCTATACCGGCAGTGCTGTGGGGCTGGTGTCATTTATTGGTTTTACGCCAGATATTTTTATGGGGCCGGTCATGGGCTACCTGATTGACAGTTCACCGGGAGCTGCAGGGCATCAGCATGTGTTTGCCGTGGTAGCGGGCTTTGCCTTTACCGGTTTTTGTATGACGCTGCTGTTTAATCATCGAGCGAAAAATGTGAACAATTGATCAAAAAATTACGTACATGTACAGACTATTTTTAAGAGGAAAAAAATGAATGAAAGCTATGTGGCAGGATACGGTATTGGCAGAAAGTGATGACACGGTAGTGGTTGAGAACAATCACTACTTTCCTGCAGCATCACTCAACAGGGAATATTTTGCTGACAGCAAGACTACCTCATTTTGTCCCTGGAAAGGCACAGCCAGTTATTACACAATTGAGGTTGAAGGGAATCAGAATATTGATGCGGCCTGGCATTATCCCGAGCCTTATGAAGCTGCCAGTCAGATCAGGGACAGGGTGGCTTTCTGGAAGGGCGTCAAGGTAGTCGATTAGACAAGCTGTATCGCCTTGTCGATCTGTAGCCTGGCAAGGTCGAAATGGCTGTTGGTGTCATGCTCAATATTGAGAATAGAAAGCTCGGTACAGGCGATGACGATATTCCCATAGCCACTTAAGACATTATTCATCTCTTCAGTCATGTCAGTCATGGCTTTGCTAAAGCCCTTGTTAAAAACCTCAAGCCTGATGCGGTCCAGTGTTTCGATATCTTCAGTAGCGCATGGCAAGACATCAATACCCTGGCGATCAAAATATTGCGCGATGAGTGTCGACTGCATTGTGTGCCGGGTGCCGACCAGTGTAATTTGCCTGATCTGTTCCTCCTTGAGCTTTTCGATGCCGACATGAATGGGGTGGATTATTTTCTGGCGTGTTTGCTCAGTAAGCGCCAGGCGGTCAACGGCAGCATGTAAAGTGATATTCGGAATCAGAATAAGATCAGCACCGTTCTGCTCAATATCGAGGAACAGAGTTTCCAGCAGGGGCGTAAGCTGGATGAACCTGTCTGGCAGAAAAGCATTAATCTGCTCAAAATCCACTGGCGTCTGCACAATGGGAGCCAGATTTTTATTGCCATGGGTGGCCTGGTAAAGCTGTTTGAGCTGATCCAGGTAGAATCGGGTCGCCCCGCCGCCCAATGTTGGAAGGTCAATCTGTTTCACTATAAAGCTCAGTTGCGTTTCAGGATAAAATCCGCAAAGTAATTTTTTGAATCGGTGATTTTACCATCGATGACAAAATCCGTATGAGCAATGATTTTGTTGAGAGTCTTTTCATCATACTTGCGTGAGATTTCTGTGTGTATCTTTTCGCCTGCGCTGAATTTGAAGCGTTTGTTGAGGCTCTCTATAAAGACATTCTGCTCGGTTAGTGACACCAGGTAACTAAAAGCAATACCTTCATCTTCATGGTACTCCGGACGGTGATCAAAATTACTTAGCACGAAATCTGCGCCCAGCTCACGGTTAATGCGCGCCAGCAGATTAAGATTAAAACGGGCAGTAATGCCATTTTTATCGTTATAGGCAGGTAGAACAATATCCCGTGATTTTTTCAGATCTACTCCCAACACCAAAATGTCGCCCTGTCGAAAATTGGCGCCCATCTGGTAGAGAAAATCTGTAGCCATTTCATCGTCAAGATTGCCAATATTGGATCCCAGGAACAGTACTACTTTTTTATGGGGGGATTCGTTTAGCGAGGCCAGGGCATCAAAATACAGACTTTGTTTTGGGTGAGTAACAAGATCCGGGATTTCTTTCTTCAGGACAGACTCAAGATGATTCAGGATATTTTCAGAAATATCCACCGGGTGATAAGCAAAATCATAGTTCTCGTTAATTAGTTTTTTGAGCAGTTTTTTGGATTTCTTGCCATCACCCGCACCCAGTTCAATGACTTCAAAAAAACTGTCCGTGCTGATATTCAGAGCGTCAATAAGTTGCCGGGTTTTGTTTTTGAATATCTCATCTTCTGCCCGGGTCACATAATATTCCGGCATCGACATGATTTTCTGGAACAGCTCGTCGCCAGTAGCATCGTAAAAATACTGGGAGGGCAGAGATTTCTTTTCTGCACTTAGCCCCGCGTTAACGTCCTGTCTGAATTGTTCTATCATTGTTGTACTTCCTTACTCAGCTAACCGTATTCCGGAATACTGCCATTGCAGATGCGGATGAAAAAAATTTCGATAGCTTGGCCGGCTGTGATCCTGCGCGGTGGCCACCGATGCACCCCGTAATACCATCTGGTTGATCATGAATTTGCCGTTGTATTCGCCGACTGCATCTTTACTGATCTTGAAGCCGGGATAAGGCAGGTAGGCAGAATTTGTCCATTCCCAGCGCTTGCCCCAGGAAAAGTCCTTACTGGCTATCTCCCATTCAAACTCTGTAGGCAGGCGCATATTTTTCCAGCTGGCGTAGGCGCTGGCTTCATAAAAAGACACATGGCTGACTATTGCATCGGGGTTTATTGGTTGCAGGCCGGCCAGGGTATAGTAAAACCATTCACCGTTTTTTTGTTGCCAGTAGAGGGGAGACTGGACTGTGTTTTCTTTCATCCAATGCCAGCCATCATCAAGCCAGTATTGAAATTTTTCGTAACCACCATCTTCAATAAAGGCCAGATATTCCGCATTGGTGACCAGTGCCTTACTGAGCTGAAATGGGTTCAGGTAAACTTTGTGTCTGGCACACTCATTATCAAAATGAAAATCGTTTCCGTCATAGCCGATATCGTATAGACCTTCCTCTATTTCAACGAATCCGCTTTCCAGGTTGCTGTCGTCAACCAGATTGGCAGACTCGTTATACACCGGAAGGACAGGATTATGCCCGAGGGTAAGCTTCAGGTCTGTCAGCAACAGTTCCTGATGCTGCTGCTCATGGTTGATGCCCAAAGTGGTCAGGGTTTCGGCTTGCGGTGCTGGTGAGTTGTCCAGCAACCCCAACATATGTTCATTGATATATTGCCGGTACTGATAAACTTTTTCGACGTCGGGTGTGGTAATTACACCGCGTGCTGATCGGGCCAGTCGTTCACCCACATGATTGTAGTAACTGTTAAAGAGGAACCCGAACCGGGGATCAAATTCACGGTAGCCGGGCAGAAAGTTTTTAAGAATCATTTCCTCGAAAAACCAGCTGGTATGAGCCAGGTGCCATTTCGGTGGGCTTGCATAGTCAACCACCTGGGGCACATAGTCTTCTATGGAAAGAGGGGTGCAGAGGTTTTCTGAGACCTGCCGGGTCTGCTGGAATTTTTCTTTTAGTGACATAAGCCTATCTTATCAATCCGCAGAACTGCTTGCTAATTGCAGCAGGTAGATGTTCTTTTTACGTCAGGGCGGATGAAAAGGATTAATTCTGAAAACCATTTTGGAAATCAGATAAAGGCAGTATTAGTTGAACAATAAATAGCCCGGCTGATACCGGGCTTGATCTGTGACAGGCTGATTACTAACGCAGTTCCTCGGGTGGAAGAGTCTGGCCATCAGCATCAAGAATATGTCTGTTGTTCTGTGAGCAGATATATTCAATCTGTTCCCAGGTGCGATCACGGCGGTAGGTATAGGTCAGGTGCCAGGGTTCGGCGAGTACCTTTGGATCTTCGAAAGTAAAGTCGAGATGGAGCTGGTCTTCATCTTCCGGATCCAGATAAATTCGTTCTGTCACGGTGAGCTGATCACTGTTAGTGATTCCTGCCCGACCGAGACGCTGGCCGGGTTGGGTGCCGATGGTAGTGACAACGAGAGTGTCGCCTTCCCAATGTCCTCGTGAATAGCCAAAGTAATTAGCGTCCAGTTCATCTCTGGATGGCATCGGTCGTCCGTCAGTAAATATCCGGCGTACCTGCATGAGTGCTTCCTGAATCACGGTAATTTTTCCTGGCGTAAACAGAAACTCCAGGCTGTAGGGGAAATTCATGATGTAGGGAAAACCGTCAGGTTCGCAGTTGTTTGAAGTTTCCGGGACTTCATAATTGGGATCCGCTGCCAGCCTGGCCTGATGCATTTCCCAGGTGGCCCTGGCTTCACCAATCAGCACTGGTTCCCCCCCGCCGACCTGGCCAAAGGCAGGAAACCAGAGTCCACGCCAGTCAGGTAACTGATCCAGTTCGGCATAACTGACATCTTTGGCGTTGGCAGGATAAACAACATCATCCTGAGCGTGTGCCGCGACACTCACAAACTGGGTAGCCAGAAGAAGGGCGCAGCTCAATAATGTATTAGGGATTAATGTCATGGTTGTTACTGAGAATGTTTTCATAAGACTGTTTCGGCTGATAGGTAATGCTTTTCCGGTAATGAGTTTGTCACAAAACGCAGTTAGTTTCTTTCCTGACAGACACGTTGAGCTGCGCCGACATCGCAATAATAGGTGCCGTTAGCCAGTTGTACCCAGAAGAACCTGCCGCCAGGGCTACCATCGGCATAGGGGCTGACAGAAAAAGTGACTTCATCCCCGATATTAAAGAAGTCCGGTGAAAAACCGCGACGGGTCAGGTGAACCTTGCTGGTAAATTCCACGCCCCAGCGTATGTCAGTGCCATCATCTGATGGAACATCTACCATGATCCAGACATGGGGATTGGTCCATTGTACTTCGCCAACAATGCCGGTGAATTCGACCTTGGTGGTCTGGTCAAACATGGCAAAGGAATGATGGCCAAGTGCGGCACCTGCAGTTACGCAGAGCAGTACAGTGGCAAATATTGCAGTAATTTTTTTCATTTTTGTCCCCCGGGGTTCCCGAAATATCCGTCTTAACCTAAGACTGTGGGAATTAGAGCGAATGAGAATAGCATGAAGCTTCTCCCCTGCAAAACGCAAAAAACGCAACAATTGAGGATAGTGCTCTGGTAAGCTTTGGCTCGGGCAGTGGTATTAAGCAATTTAATAAAGCATGGGGATTTCAGTGGCTCAATGGCTTGCTGATCGAGGGGGATCAAGAATGAAAAGTTTACGTTTTTCTGGCTGTCTGGCTGAATGGGTTTTGCTGGGCTCATTGCTGTCTTTACCAATAACGGTATTGGCGCAGGACCCTGGTGAAATATATGCCGCGCGTTGTGCTGCATGTCATGAGGCGCCGGCTAATGAAGCCGTTCGAGCCCCTGCAAGATCGGTTCTGGAAGAGCAACCCCCTGAAACTATTTATCGTGTGCTAACGCAGGGAGTGATGCGTATACAGGCATCGGGCCTGACCAATATGCAGATGCAGTCATTATCAGAACACATTAGCGGACGCCCCATGTCTGAATTGAATCTGACCATGACCACGAACCTGTGTGCAGATAATCCTGTTATGGGAAATCCTGTACTTGCACCCGCCTGGAATGGCTGGGGCAGTGATCATCGTAATGCCCGTGCGGCTCTGGATGCGGGTGTGAGTGCTGACAATATCCATAGATTGCGTCTGAAATGGGTGTTTGGACTGCCAGGGGAGGATCAGCCACGTGCACAACCGGCTGTCGTCTCGGGGCGTCTTTTTGTTGGTAACAAGGCGGGTGCCATCTATGCACTGGATGCAAAAAGCGGTTGTACTTACTGGACCTACCTGCCGCGAAATGGTGTGCGCAGTGCCTTGTCTGTCGGTCCGATAAACCTGCCTGAAGGTGGTGATGGCTATGCCGTGTTCTTTCAGGATCTGCGTGGCAATGTTTATGCGGTGAATGCGCAAAATGGTGAAGAAATCTGGGTGTCACGGGTGGAAGATCATCCCGGTGTGCGTGGCACGGGTTCCGTCACTCTTTTTGAGGGGCATTTGTATGTGCCTTCCGCAGGGGTTGTGGAGGAAACCAATTCGTCCGGCCCGGATTATCCTTGCTGTACATTCCGCGGCAGTATTACCAAAGTTGATGCCAACAGCGGAAAGATACTCTGGAAAACCTACACCATGGATGAACCACAACCCCGTGGCTTGAGTGATAACGGGGTCCAGCTATACGGTCCGTCCGGAGCAGGTATCTGGAATGCCCCCACTATTGATCCGGACCGCGGGCTGCTTTATACCGCTACCGGTAATGCTTATGGAGATCCCGCACCCATTACCTCGGATGCAGTGATTGCCATGGACCTTAAAACTGGCGAGATTGTCTGGGTGAATCAGATGACCCCGAATGATGCTTTTATCACCGGCTGTAGTCGCAACAGCGACACCAATAGCGCCAACTGTCCCCTTGAACTAGGGCCGGATGTGGATTTTTCTGCCTCACCCATCCTTACCTCAACATCTGATGGCAGGGAACTGCTGGTTATTCCGCAGAAGTCCGGCATGGCCCATGCCCTTGATCCGAATAATAACGGCGCACTTGTCTGGCAATACTATGTTGCTCCAGGCAGCGCCTCCGGTGGTTGGTGGGGCATGTCAGTCGCTAACGGCATGGCCTATGTTGGTGTAGGCGGTTACGGTAATCCCGACTCTGGCGGTGTTCACGGTATTGAGCTTGCCAGTGGTCAGGGGGTTTGGGTTGCACCTCCGCAGGACCTGCTCTGTCAGACCGGTCGTGGTTGTCGGGCAACGCAGTCAGCTGCTGTCACGGCTATTCCCGGTGCAGTCTTTAGTGGCTCGGCCGATGGTGGCATGCGGGTGTATAGCGCCGGGGACGGAAAAGTTTTATGGACCTTTGACAGTAATCCGCAGTTTGAAACCATCAATGGCGTAGAGGCGCAAGGTGGTTCTTTTGATGCATCCGGACCGGTGGTGGTAGATGGTATGGTATATATGCTGTCAGGTAATTGCTGTATCGTTGGTCGACCGGGCAACGCCTTGTTTGCGTTTGAAATTGCGCCAGAATAAATAGCGGGCTGAGATACCTGTCAGGTTGAATATCAGGTTAAGAGCCAGGTTAAAAATCAGTGCGTCGCTCGTCGCGCAAACGTCGAACAAGCATATTGACGGCAATGTTCAGCTCAATATGATTGGAGATGGCTTTATTGTGGGTTACTTCAAAACGGCCATTGACAATAACGCTGGGTAATTTTTCAACGGCGTATTCAGCAGTACGCTGCCTTGCATTCTCTACTTGTGAATTCACTTCCACGGAATTCCAGGCTATATCAAAGGCTTCGGCAGTGACACTGTTGGCAAGAAACAGTTCCCTGATCCCGAATTCGGTGCGCAGTGGGTTGTTGTCCTGGTGTATGGCCTTGAAAGCGGCTCGATGGATAGTTTCTACTGCATTAACGGCAATGGCGCTGTAATAAATGCGCGCATGCAATGCCATGATGTCATTCCAGATCGCCGGCATCCGGTGTAATACCAGGTCGCCTCTTACGCCTTCACCCCAGTCAGTCATGACAGGTTCCAGGGTGGCGCATTCAGGACAGCCATACCAGAAAATTTCACGCACCTCGATTCTGTCGGCATCGGTCTCGGTCTGCACCGGTTTGGCAAGCGCCTGGTAATGAACGCCTTCAATAAACTCCCTTGGCTGTGCCCAGACGGGTTGGCAAATTCCGCTTATTAAGCCCAGCAAGATAGTTATCACCCATTTATGGGACTGTTGAGCTTTGTGACCTTTGTAGCGTAGATTCAGTTTCATGGGCTGTTCGATAGTTTTCCAGTGCTGGTCATACTGGTTGATTTTATGACTTACAGATTAAAAGGGATTAAATAGTTATAGTTATAGTGGTCACACAGAGCCTCATCTGATTTACAGTAAATCAGGTTTTCTGTTTTCGCGTCTTCAACGGGCTGATATGTGCACCACTGAAGTAGTAATGTAGCAGAATCAATTCTGCAGGCAACCTGCTTTTATTGACCGGATGATCATTTATAGGTGTCAGGCGGGGCGGTGTGATTGTTGTTCTGAAGTCGCTATTATCAGGGTTTTTCGATGTGATTGGCGTTCTTGCTTATTCAGCTTTGTTGAGATGACAATAGGCATTGTTATATAGTGCGAATGTAGTTGGTGATAATAATTACGCGGCAATGTGCAAGCAATATGCATAGTTATTGCTTCGGTGTTAAACAGCTTGAGCAAACCTATTTACTTACATTTAGTTACAGCCGGTTATCCATTTTTCCCGGAGGAAGATTTGGGAAATAATATGAACTCAGTTCCAAAAGCAAACCTGCCTAAAGCTATTTCGGGTCTGTGTATCTGCCTGTCATTGTTCTTTTGTGGCAATGTAAGTGCGCATCCGGAACTCGTTCGTGCGGCTGAAAAAGGCCAGGTAGCCGAAGTTACGCAGTGGCTTGAACAAGGTATAGATGTGAATAGCCGTCTCAATGATGGCACGACGGCATTGCACTGGGCTGTACTGCGCGATCAGCAGGAGTCCGTTTCTTTATTAATGAAAGCTGGTGCAGATCCACTGGTGCTGAATCGTAATGGCATCTCACCCCTGTTTCTGGCAGCCCAGAACGGTAATGAAAAAATAGTCCGTTGGTTGCTGGAAGCAGGCGCCGATCCCAATACCCTGTCAGAAAACGGTGAAACTATTTTGATGACGGCGGTGCACACTGGCAAGCCTGAAGTCGTTAACCTGCTATTGTCCAGCGGCGCCCTGGTTGATTATAGAGATCCTGAATTTCAGCAGACGGCATTAATGATTGCCGTTCGTGAAGGGCATGCAGAGGTAATTGACCTGCTCATTCGCCATGGAGCTAATGTTGATGCACGCACCCGCCTGGGACCAGTCCCTGCCTATATTCCTCCCTGTAAAGGTACCGGTTGTGGTTCGGAAGGAGTGGGCATCAATCGTAGCGGCGTTCCCCATCGTGGTGAGCGTTATGATGCAAAAGGCGGCATGACACCGCTGCTATATGCCGCCCGTGATGGCAGGTTCGAGGCGGCCAGACTGCTTGTTGAAAATGGTGCTGACCTGGAACTCAGGGAGGCCAATGAAATTACCCCCTTGCTCATGGCCTTGCTGAACAACCAGCTTGAGGTTGCTGAGTTGTTACTGGATTCCGGAGCCCGGGTGAATGTTGATGATTTTTATGGCCGCACGCCATTATTTGCCGCCGTGGATTATCGCAATCTGGATATGAACAGTGACCTGGAAGATGACCCCCAGGATAATCGGGTCAACAGAAAACCCATTCTTGCCATGATCAAGCGCTTGCTTGATGCGGGGGCTGATGTCAACGCCCGCACCAAGGAGTGGCCGCCGGAAAAGAAATGGCTGTATTCATTAAACGATGTGTCCTGGGTCGACATGACAGGCCAAACGCCTTTTATCAGGGCTTCATTGGCCGGGGATATTCCGGTTATGGCAATGTTGCTGGAGTACGACGCTGATCCTCACATCACCACCTACGAAGGAACCACAGCGCTGATGGCTGCCGCCGGGGTTAACTGGACTGTTGCCCAAACCTATACCGTGTCTGACGAGGCCCTGCTTGACGCTGTAAAACTCAATTTGAGTCTTGGCGCCGACGTTAACGCCACCAATTCCATGGGATTGACAGCTTTGCTTGGTGCTGCCAACCGGGGGTCAAACAATATTATCGAATATCTCGCCACCCAGGGGGCGAAGCTGGATGCACAGGATGCTGTAGGCCGCACCGCCTTGCGCTGGGCGGAAGGCGTTTTTCTGGCAGCTGTTGGCGCTGAACAAAAACCTGAAACCATTGCTTTGTTAAAGGCCTTGATGGATGAGGCCGGTATAGCCTATGAGTATTAATATGAACAGGCCCTGGTTGCTTTCTAAAAAGGCGCATTTGCTTGGTTTTGGATTGCTTGTTTCATGTCTGTCCACTGCGCTCTATGGGCAGTCTGATGCCGTTGAGCCTGAGCATCTGCAAATGCTTGAAGAGTATTGCAGTGATTGTCATAACTTTGATGATTTCGCTGGTGGTCTTGCCTTTGACCTGCTTGATACAGATAACCTGTTAAGTGACGCACAGACCTGGGAAAAAGTGCTGCTGAAACTCAAGGCCGGCATGATGCCGCCACTGGGCAAAGAACGGCCTGCAAATAAGGAAGTGCAGGCATTTGTTTCAGATATGGCCCATGCCATTGATAGTGCCTGGAGCGATAGTCCCAATACCGGTGCGCCGCTTCTACATCGCATGAATCGGACTGAGTACCAGAACGCCATTCGTGACCTCCTTGCATTGCCCGTGGATGCCTCCGAAATGTTTCCTGCTGATAATTCCAGCGAAGGCTTTGATAATATCGCCAGTGCCCTGAGTGTTTCCCCGGCACTGATGCAGTCCTATATTTCTGCAGCAAACAAGATCAGTCGTCTGGCAGTGGGCGATATGACAGCCAGCGCCAGAACAGATACCTACCGGGCAGATCGGCAGGATCAGTCGGCCCACCTGGAAGGAATTACGCTCGGAACGCGAGGTGGGGCGGCTTTCGAGCATGTTTTTCCACTGGATGCAGACTATGAATTCAGTATCAGTCGTACCGGCGCCAACGCCGCTTTCTCCCTCGACCCTGTTGGCATAGAAGATCCGGTTGAACTGGTCATTGATGGCGAACGTGTTGCATTGTTTCCTGCCGGAGCCTCCAGTCGGATCAGTCTGTCGATAAGCGCAGGTCCCCATAAAATAGAAGCTGCCTTTGTACAAACCCAGTCACCCCGCGGAGTGGATGACCTGCATACCGTCTGGTCGAACAGTACCTCGGTTCGTGCAGTATCTATCAATGGTCCGCTGAATGCCTCCGGGCCAGGGGATACGCCCAGCCGACAGGCAATTTTCAGTTGCACGCCTGACAGCGTTTTAGCTGAGGAACCCTGTGCACGCCAGATACTGGAAGACCTGGCTTACCAGGCTTACCGGCAACCGGTGAGCGAACGTGCCATGGACACACTGCTGGCTTTTTATCGGGATGGTCGTGAACTGAGGGATTTTGATACGGGTATTCAATATGCGCTGGCACGGATTCTGGTCGATCCCATGTTTATTTTCCGATTTGAAACTGAACCCGAGGGAATCAATGCTGGCGAGAATTACGCGCTGCAGCCTTATGAACTGGCATCAAGATTATCTTTCTTTATCTGGAGCAGCATTCCTGATGAAGAGTTATTGGCGTCGGCGAAGTCAGGAGCTCTGGCTGATAGCAAGGTTCAGGAGCAGCAAATACAGCGAATGCTGAGGGATCCCAGGGCGGATGCCCTGGTGAAAAATTTTGCCGCTTCCTGGCTGTCATTGCGTCAGCTCAACAGCGTTAATCCGACAGCGCAGGATTTTGATGGCAGCCTGCAGGTAGCAATGCGTCGTGAGACTGAACTATTACTTGAGTCAATAATCCTCGAAGATCGCCCGGTTATTGAGTTGTTAACTGCAGACTATAGCTTTGTAAATGAGCGCCTGGCACAGCATTACGGCATTCCAAACATTCGCGGCAGTCATTTTCGCAAGGTAAATCTGGCGGGAACCGGAAGACATGGCTTGTTGGGGCATGGCAGCATCCTTACCATTACCTCGGCTCCAAATCGTACTTCACCGGTCATTCGAGGCGCCTGGATTATGGAAAATCTGCTGGGGACGCCGCCACCGCCACCGCCGCCGGGTGTAGAAACCAACCTTGAAGAAACAGCCCAGGCTGGAGAAGCGCCCACTACCTTGCGTCAGCGTCTTGAGCAGCACCGTATTGATCCGGCCTGTGCGTCCTGTCACAACATGATGGATCCCATTGGTTTTGCCCTGGAAAATTTTGATGCCATCGGCAAATTCCGAAACCAGACCGCAGGCGTCCCGGTGAATACCTCGGCAACATTCTGGGATGGCACCGATTTTAATGGTCCGGATGGATTGTTTGATGTATTGATGGCGCGCAGTGATCTGTTTGTTGAAAATTTTATTGAAAAACTGATGACCTATGCACTGGGGAGAAAAGTAGAGTATTACGATATGCCGTCGGTACGTGAAGTTGTGCGGCAAGCAGAAAAAGATGATTTTCGCTTCAGTGCCCTGGTGCAGGAAATCGCCCTGAGTGACGCCTTCACCCGGCGAACCAGCAATGAAGCCGGACTGGAGACTGCCGGGCGCTAGGTTTATAGTATTAGCAATAATCTGTATCAGTATACGTGAGAAGCACGGCAAGAATTGATTCCGGAGAGCCAAATGTTTATTACCAAAAAACACCTGTCGCGCCGCACTCTTTTAAGGGGAGCTGGCACGGCTATTGCCTTACCCTTGCTGGACTCCATGATTCCTGCGCAGACTGCACTTGCCCAGACGGCTGCCAATCCTGCGCCGCGTATGGGCTATATTTATATTCCCCATGGCGCGACAATGGCGTACTGGACACCTGAAAAAACAGGCAGGGACTTTGAATTCACCCCGATTCTGAAGCCGCTTGAAGACTATCGCAGTCAAATGACTATTATTAGTGGTCTGGCGAATGCTCCGGTTGGGCCGGAGAAGGGCGAAGATAGTGGAGGGGCCCAGAATCATGAGCGTGCTGCCGCGGCCTTCCTTACTGCAGCTCACCCGGTAGCCGGTGATCGCGCTTTTGTCGGTAAATCCATTGATCAGGTAATGGCAGATGAGCTGGGTCAGGACACACCCTTGCCATCGGTGGAACTGGCTATCGAGCCTTCCAATAACACCTGCGGGGATGTGAACTTTACCTGTTCCTATCGCTCCTCCCTGTCCTGGAAAACGCCTTCTCTTGCATTGCCAATGGAAAATAATCCGCAACTGGTTTTTGAAAGACTGTTTGGGGATGGCACCACTGATGCCGAGCGCAGGGAAAGACGACGACAGTCGGCGAGTCTGCTTGACTCTATTCGGGAAGATGTCGCCAGCCTGAACCTTCAGCTGCCCAGTGCCGACCGGGTCAGGTTAAATGAATACCTTGAAGAGGTACGGGAAATTGAGCGCCGTGTTGCTCTGATAGATGCCAGATTGTCGGCGGAATCACTGGAGGTTCCGGATGCGCCAACGGGCATCCCCAGTGGCTTTGAAAACCACATAAACCTGATGTTTGATCTGCAGGTACTGGCATACAAGTCTGATATCACCCGCATATCTTCTCTGATGATGGCGGGAGAAGGCAGTAATGTTCGCTACCCGCGCAGTGGGGTCAATGAAGGTTTTCATAATGCCTCCCATCATTCCAATGAGCAGAAAAACAAGGATCAGTTTGCCGTGCTTAATAACTACCATATTACGGTACTCAAAGGCTTCTTTGACAAACTGGCGGCTACCCCGGATGGTGATGGCAGTCTGCTGGATCATTCCATGATCCTGTATGGCAGTAGTATGAGTGATGCCAATGAACACAATTTTGATCCGCTACCTGTCCTGTTGGTGGGCGGTGCCAGCGGTATGCTTGAGGGTGGGCGACATCTGAAGTTTGCAGACCATACACCGTTGGCAAATCTGTACCTGGGACTAATGGATAAATTCGGTATACACCGGGAATCCTTTGGCAACAGCACAGGCAGGCTGGAAGTCTGATCAATGAAATTTACTACTCAATCAAATGGACAGGGTTTTGATCCAATGATTAGTTATCTACCTGTCAGAGGGCGCTTTCTAGGCGTCCTTTTTTTTAGCCTTTTTTCTCTGGGTTTATCTGCGCAAAATGATTTACAGATGGAACATGTGAGTGGCAACGTCTGGATGCTCAGTGGCGGTGGCTATGCCAATATCAGTGTGTTGGCAGGAAATAGAAGGGCATTGATGGTGGACAGCAAACGCCCGGAATTGGCCGAGGCTATTCGAAACAGGGTTCTTGAAATTTCTGGAGGCGAGGTCGAGTATCTGATTAACGGGCATGTGCATCCTGATCACACCGATGGTAATGCAGGTTTCGGCGAAAGTGGCGCTGTCATCATTGCTCATGAAGAAGTGCGTCGCGTGCTTATGGCGGGTCAGCGCGGCGGACCACCGGCTCCGGAAGCCGCCTGGCCAGACATTGTGTTGTCAGATGACTCCAGCATGACACTTTATTTTGATGGTGAAACAGTGACGATCATGCATGCGCGACCAGCCCATTCTCCGGGCAATCTTATGGTCCACTACCAGCAGTCCAACGTCATTCATCTGGGTGATCTCTTTAGCCCGGAACGTTACCCGGTGCTGGCAGGCGGTTCAATAGAGGGATTTGTTGAAGGCAATGAAATGGCATTGGCACTTGCCGATGACAGCACCCGGTTTATTGCTGGCAATGGCATCGTCAGCCAACGCGAAGATGTTCAGTCCTATATTAATATGGTCAAGACTGTGAGGGATCGGGTAGCCCAAATGATTTCCCGGGGGCTGGATCTGGATGCCGTACTTGCGGCTAATCCTACCGCTGAATTTGACAGTACCTGGGGAGACCCGGGCCGCTTCCTGCCAGGCCTTTACCGGGAATTAGCCGGGCAATAGATTTTAATAGAGCCTTCAGCGTGGGAGTATAAAGAGCCTTCAGCGCGGGAGTATAAACAGCCTTCAGCAGGGGGGGGGGATAAAAAAGCCTTCAGCGATTACCCGTTCTGACCGTCCGCTGCTTTTCGAGATTCCATTCTCTTTCCTTGAGACTGGCACGTTTATCATGATCCTGTTTGCCCTTGGCGAGAACAATCTCGCATTTTACCAGGTGATTTTTCCAGTACAGCTTGGTGCAAACGCAGGTATTCCCCTTTTGCTGAATAGATGCAAATATTCTGGCCAGCTCTTTGGCGTGCAATAGCAGCTTTCGGGTTCGCGTGGGGTCGGCAACAACATGGGTGCTGGCTGTATCCAGAGGATTAATCTGCGCACCAAGCAAATAGGCTTCGCCATTTTTGATTATGACGTGGCTATCCACTAACTGGACTTTTTTCTCGCGCAGGCTTTTCACTTCCCAGCCCATAAGGGCAATTCCCGCCTCATAACTGTCACCCAGGAAATAGTCATGCCTGGCTTTCTTGTTAACGACAATGGTGTTGTCTGTAGTTTTGCTTTTCTTTGCTTTGGCCATGGGGCGCCATTATAGGCGCCATAACCTGCTCTGCCTATCAGAGTCTTTAATGAATTCTGGTACACTCTTTTTCAATCACCCGGTACGTTAATTCAGTCATCCACAAACAGGGGGTATTCATGTCGGTTTTGAGAGGTCAGTTCAGTTCAAAACTGGGTTTTATCCTGGCATCAGCCGGTTCTGCCGTTGGTATTGGTAACCTGGTGGGGTTCCCTGTCATGGCGTCCAAAAATGGTGGTGGTGCGTTTTTGCTGATCTATATTTTCTTTATTGCCTTTGTCTGCTTTCCCGTCATGCTTGCTGAAATTGCCATGGGACGTGCCTCTCAGAAAAGCCCTGTAGGCGCCTTTCATGCGCTTTCCAATGGCAGTAAACCCTGGCGTATGGTGGGTGGGCTTGGTCTTGTCACACCGTTTTTTATCGGCGTTTTCTATATTGTTATCACAGTATGGATCCTGATCTATACGCTGCAGTCCGCCATTGGCAACCTTTCCACAATGGCGGACCCTGATACTTTTGGTGAAACTGTCGGTTCACCAGTTATGTTTGCCTATCTCGTTCCTCTGATGGTTGCGTTATTTTTTATTCTGGCACGCGGGGTAAATGACGGCATTGAGAGGGCTGCAAAAATCATCATGCCGACATTAATCGTCATGATGGTCCTGCTCATCGGATTTGTGCTCACACTGGACAATGCCTCTGCCGGGTTGGTGTTTTATCTGATTCCGGATTTTTCCAAAATTGATAGTGGTGTTATTAACTCTGCACTGAATCATGGTTTTTTCTCGCTTTCGCTGGGGATGGGAATCCTCATTACCTATGGTTCCTATCTCAATAAAAAAGAAAAAATGGTGAGCTCAACGCGGTTGGTGGCGATTGCCGATACCGGTGTTGCTTTCTTTGCCGGCTTGCTGGTAATTCCGGCCGTGTTTGCCATTGATCCTTCTGTGAATGCGGACGAGCTTTCGGACAGCAGTATCAGCTTGATGTTCAGCTATCTCCCCCAGGTGTTCCTGTCCCTGCAGAATTTTGTCGGTTACTTTGGGGCCAGTCTGGTCTCCACCATGTTTTTTACCCTGGTATTTTTTGCCGCATTGACTTCACTGGTTTCGATAACGGAAATTCCTATTGCCTATCTGATGGATGAAAAAGATAAATCCAGACGCGAGGCCTGTGCGATTATTGCCGGGTTTATGAGTGTATTTATTGTGATTACCACCGTGTCATTTGGTATGAGTGATTTTTTTACCAGCTTTCTCAACTATGGCGGTCTGAACAAATCTTTTTTTGACCTGATCTATGATGTGTTCTACGAAACCATCCTGCCACTAATGGGGTTCATGGTTTGTTTATTTGTTTGTTATCGCTGGAAAAAGCATCGATTGCATTCAGAGGCGTCACTCGAAGATGGTGATTATCCGGATTCTTTGCTGGAAAAATATATCGGCATTTCTCTGGGTACATTCATTCCGGTAATTCTGCTGGCAGTTTTTGCCAATAATGTTTCCCGCATATATTTTGCCCATAACCTGTTTGGTTTCTGACAAACAAGGTCACCCTCATGTCACTGACCACAATTAACCAAAGTGCATTGCTGCCCTATAGTGCCAGTCAGTTATTTGACCTGGTTAATGACATTGAATCCTATCCCGACTTTATGGATGGCTGCCTTGAAGCTGAAATACTTTCAAGAAACGAGGCAGAAGTTACTGCACGTCTGGTGCTGGGAAAGCTGGGGCTGCGTTATGGGTTTACCACTTCCAATACTCTTGTCCCTGACAAAAGCATGCAGATGGCGCTAAAAGAAGGACCGTTTAAACATTTTGATGCCACCTGGTCTTTTGATGCCCTGAGTGACGCTGCCTGTAAAATCAGTTTGAAGATGGAATTTGAGTTTTCATCCGGCCTGGTGAATGTAGCGCTGAAGCAGTTGTTTGACAGTACCAGTAAAAATCTGGTGAACGCCATTTGCCAACGCGCTGAGGTACTTTATGGCAATAGCTGATTCCTCATCCACAGCATCGCAAGAAGAACTGATTCATGTTGAGGTAGCATTTGCACTTCCTCAGCGCCAAATGATAATCAGTCTTCGCGTAGCAAAAGGTTGTACTGCACTGGATGCGGTCAAGCAATCAGCTATTGATAAGAAATTTCCAGGCGTGGATTTCACTGGTGCGGATATGGGGATTTTTTCCAGGCCATTAAATGGAGTCGACCTGCCACGGCCAGAGCAATATTTACTGGAAGACAATGATCGCGTTGAAATTTATCGCAGTCTGCTGAAGGATCCGAAGCAGGCGAGACTGGACAGGGTCCAAAAAAAACGCACTGGGAAGTGAGGTCGCAGTGAGTATTAGGAGGAGGTATTACTGGTTTAGCGAAGTTACTTCGCCGCTGGATTCTGAAGCGCTGACTTTGCCAAACTGTTCGTTTTCCGGTGTTTGTTCATAATCACCAACGAAATGAGTAAGCTGATCATTCTCAAAAAACACAGTTACCCTTTCCTGAACTCGCTCACCACCACCTGGTTGGAAGCTGTAAAGGTAATCCCACCGGTCCTGGTCAAAGGTATCTTTTATCAGGGGGGTGCCGAGAATGAAATTAACCTGACGTTTGGTCAGGCCGGGGCGCAGCTGGTCAATCATTTCCTGGGTAATGATATTACCCTGGGGGATATTAAGGCGGTAAACCCCGGGAAAGGCGAACGAGGTAACACTGCCGCAGCTACTTAACAGCAGGGAAAAAACCACAGGAATGATCAGGTTATAAAATCGCAACGTGTGTTCAGCCTTTCACATAAAAACCGGAGAAGGCATAATACATGAAACTCATCAATCTTGTTAAGTGGCGAATAATCCAAGAGCATCGTCAGGAAGAGGCAGCAGTATAATGACCGGAGAGAATCAGGAATTACGTAAAGCGGGGTTGAAAGTTACCCTGCCAAGGGTAAAAATCATGCAGATACTCGAATCTGCGGAGGCTCGCCACATGAGTGCCGAGGATGTTTATAAAGCCCTTCGGGATGCTGATGAAGATGTAGGCCTTGCCACTGTTTACCGTGTACTTACCCAGTTTGAATCAGCGGGCCTTGTTACCCGGCATCATTTTGAAGGGGGTCATTCCATCTTTGAAATGACCCCCGAAGATCACCATGATCACATTGTCTGTACCAAGTGCGGAAAAGTAGAAGAATTTTACGACGAAGTGATCGAGAAGCAGCAGAAAGCTGCAGCGGACAAACACGGCTTCACTATCTCAGACCATTCTCTTTATATTTATGGCTTGTGTGCCGGTTGTCAGGAATAGGCAAAAGTCTCAAGTTACAAGTCACAAGTTACAAGTCTCAATAGGAAGGATAAAGGTGGGCGGTGCAGGGAGGCGGTAGGGGATGGTAAAAGAAGAGACAAGAGGCAAGAGACTATTCCGTAAATACCTTCAGGCAAATACCGACCTACAGTGCAAAATGTAAAATGTAAGATTTTTTTGAGGATAAACAGGTCGGATAAGGACCGCAGGGACGCCATCCGACAAGGCGATCTTTGATCGCCTTTTTTGTGACTTGTGACTTGTGACTTGTGACCGGGTTATCCCAGCATCTTTTCCGCATGGGCCAGTGATTGATCAGAAAGCTCCTCTCCTCCCAGCATACGCGCAATTTCCTCAACGCGTTCTTTCTGATTGAGCAGGCGCAACTGGGTGGCAGTGGAGTCTTCTCCGGATGATTTGCTGACATACAAATGTTGATGACCCTGGCTGGCTACCTGGGGCTGGTGAGTGACACAAAGAACCTGTCCTTTGTCGCCAAGCTTGCGCAGGAGTTCTCCGACAGCCTTGGCGACTCCACCACCGATTCCCACGTCGACTTCGTCAAATACCAGCGACGGGATCGTGGAGGTTGCCGCAGTCACTACCTGTATGGCCAGACTGATACGGGAAAGTTCGCCCCCGGAGGCAACTTTTACAAGAGGGCGAGGAGGTTGTCCGGGATTTGTGCTGACCAGGAATTCGATTCCTTCCAGACCACTGGTTCTTGGTGTGGTGTCACTAAAGCTGGTCAGTGCAACACTGAAGCTGGCGGCGCTCATTCCCAGGGTTGCCAGCTGAACATTAATTTCAGTGGCCAGTTTTTTTGCCCCCTTTGTTCTTGCCTTACTCAGTTTTCCTGCAAGCTCGGAGTAACGCTTGCCAAGTTTTCCCAGCTCTTCCTCCATCAGGCTTATCTGCACATCTGCTTCACTGAGACCATCAAGCTCATCGCTCAACTTTTGGGTCAGTGCGGGTACTTCGTGGGCAGGCACATGATGTTTTCGAGCCAGTTGGTGAATCAGTCCCATGCGCTGATCTATTTCTTCCAGGCGTTGGGGGTCCAGTTCAAACTGGTCAATGGCATGCTTGAGTGTTGAGGAGGCTTCCTCTACCTGAATCAAGGCTGTATTGAGAAGCTCTCCGGCTTCGCTGGTCTGCTTGCTGGCATAGGGAATCTCCTGGAGCATGGAAATGGCTTTGCCCAGGGATTGCTCGAGGTTGAATTCGTCGTTTTCGCTGCAAAGGTCCAGCACTTGCTGATTAACCCGAATTGAGGCTTCGCCATGACTGAGCTTTTTGTGCTCTTCTTCCAGTGCTTCCAGTTCATTCTCACCCAGGGACAGCTCTTCCAGCTCTTTGACCTGATAACTGAGCAACTGGTACTGGGCATTGGATTCTTCAGCCCGGCTGCGAATACCCTGGAGTTCCTGACTAAGTTGCCGCCATTTTGTGGCCAGGGAACTCACTTCTGCCGCTTCCTGATGCAGTCCGCAATAATTATCAAGCAGGCGCTGGTGAGTGGCTGTTTTCAACAATGACTGGTGTTCATGCTGACTGTGTATATCGATAAGCATTTCACCGAGGTCGCGCAGGTTGTTCAGTGTGGTGGGCTGGCCGTTGATATAGGCACGCGAGCGCCCATCCCTGGAAATGACCCGACGCAGGATGCAATTGTCTTCTGCCAGATCAAAATCATTTTCCCTGAGCCAGTTTGCGACTTCGCGGTTTTTTTGCAGAAAGAAGCAGGCGCTGATATCGGCTCTTTCTGCACCGCCACGGATTACCTCACGATCGGCGCGATCGCCAAGGGCCAGGCCAAGGGCGTCCAGCATGATGGATTTCCCTGCGCCGGTCTCTCCGGTGATGACGGTCATGCCTGACTCAAGCTCAATTTCGAGCTGGTCGACGATGGCGTAATTGTTGATAGTAAGTTGTTGCAGCATAGTTGGATTATAGCGAGTTGTTATGCTGATGTTAGTACAGTTTTCAGAATAAATCGGCAATGATTTTTTTCCCTTGATAATTGTTTGGCTGCCCCCATATTCCAGCATATTCTGTCGCTGTATCAATGAACTAGGCTGGAGGAACAAGATGGCAGGTGAAGGCGCTGATAAAACCCCTGATGAACAAAATGGGGAAACAAGGGATGAGGCTACGCTGGAAACAGGTGAAACCTTTGAATCTGACTCCGAAGAAGCTGGCGAAACAGCGGAAGCTCCCACTGAAACTGACGAGCTAATACAGGAGGCTGTTGCAGCTGCCCTGGCTGAGCAACACGATATGGTGCTCAGAGCCCAGGCTGAGGTTCAAAACATGCGGCGTCGCTGTGAACAGGACGTGGAGAAAGCTCACAAGTTTGCCCTGGAGAAATTCGGCACTGAATTGTTGCCGGTAATGGACAACCTGGAGCGCGCTCTGCAGGCCGTGCCGAATGCCGATGATGAAAGTGTCAAGGCATTGTATGAAGGGGTAGAGCTTACCCTGAAAGGATTTGCGGAGACCCTGAGCAAGAACAATATCGAGCAACTGGACCCGCAAGGCGAGCCTTTTGATCCACAACAGCATGAAGCCATGTCAATTGTAGAAAATAACGACGTTGAGCCGAATACGGTATTAACAGTGGTCCAGAAAGGCTATCTGCTAAACGGTCGTGTGATACGTCCAGCCATGGTGGTGGTGGCGAAGAGCTCTAAAGCATAGTCAAAAACACAGGCAAAGAGTCAAAAAATTATAAATAAAGCCTTCTCAGGTCTTGAATTATCTGATGCAGGGCCAATATAGACGGTAATAAAGTTATATAAGCGCAAGCTTACGCTGGAGAGTAAAAATTATGGGTAAGATTATAGGAATAGACCTGGGCACAACCAATTCCTGTGTTTCTATCATGGAAGGCGGTAAAGCCAAGGTAATTGAAAACGCTGAGGGTGATCGCACAACTCCCTCAATTATCGCCTATACCGAAGATGGCGAAACGTTGGTGGGACAGCCGGCAAAGCGCCAGGCTGTAACAAACCCTAACAATACGCTGTTTGCTATCAAGCGACTGATTGGGCGTCAGTTTGATGACCCGGTTGTGCAGAAAGATATAAAGATGGTCCCTTACAAGATCATGAAGGCAGACAATGGTGATGCGTGGGTAGAAGTGCGCGGTGAAACCATGGCGCCGCCGCAGATTTCTGCGCAGGTACTCAAGAAAATGAAGAAAACTGCAGAGGATTACCTGGGTGAGCCGGTGACCGAAGCGGTTGTTACTGTGCCTGCCTATTTCAATGACTCGCAGCGGCAGGCTACCAAGGATGCCGGCAAAATTGCAGGCCTTGATGTAAAGCGCATCATTAACGAGCCAACTGCTGCGGCACTTGCCTATGGTATGGATAAGAAAAGTGGCGACTCCACTATTGCGGTATATGACCTTGGTGGCGGTACTTTTGATATATCCATTATCGAAATTGCTGAAACTGATGGTGAGCATTCCTTTGAAGTACTCTCTACCAACGGTGACACATTCCTTGGTGGCGAAGATTTTGACCTGCGCCTGATTGATTTCCTGGCTGATGAGTTCAAGAAAAGCTCGGGCATGGACCTTCATAATGACCCATTGGCTCTGCAGCGTCTGAAGGAAGCGGCAGAAAAAGCCAAGATTGAGTTGTCATCTGCCCAGTCCACAGAAGTGAATCTGCCTTATATTACTGCAGACGCCAGTGGACCAAAGCATCTTGTAGTGAAACTCACCCGTTCGAAACTGGAATCCCTGGTGGAAGACCTGGTTGAGCGTACGCTGGGACCATTGAAAACAGCTCTGGAAGATGCAGGTCTGGGTGTGTCCGAGATCAATGACATCATTCTGGTAGGCGGTCAGACACGTATGCCACTGGTACAGAAAAAAGTGACTGAATTTTTTGGCAAGGAAGCCCGCAAGGACGTTAATCCTGATGAAGCCGTCGCAATGGGCGCGTCCATTCAGGCCGCGGTACTTGCCGGTGATGTCACTGATGTATTGCTGCTGGACGTTACGCCATTATCCCTGGGTATTGAAACTCTGGGTGGTGTTGCCAGTACTTTGATCGAAAAGAACACCACCATTCCCTGCAACAAGAAGCAGACCTTCTCAACTGCTGATGATAACCAGACCGCAGTGACGATTCATGTTGTGCAGGGTGAGCGCAAACAGGCGGCACAGAACAAGTCGCTGGGACGCTTTGATCTTTCTGACATTCCGCCGGCACCCAGAGGCATGCCCCAGATTGAAGTCAGCTTTGACCTGAATGCCGATGGTATTCTTAATGTGTCTGCCAAAGACGTCGCTACCGGCAAGGAGCAATCCATTGTCATCAAGGCCTCCAGTGGATTGTCTGATGAAGAAATCGAGAAGATGGTACAGGATGCAGAATCTCATGCCGCGGAAGACAAAAAGTTTGAAGCGCTGATTACTGCTCGTAACCAGGCAGATGGTCTGGTTCATGCGACCAAAAAGACGCTGACAGAAGCTGCCGACAAAGTGGAAGCTGATGAGAAAGAAAAAATCGAAGCTGCTATTACAGCTTTGGAAGAAGCCCTGAAAGGGGATGACCTGGCCGAGATAGAAGCCAAGACCAAAGAGCTGACAGAGTCTTCCAGTGGGCTGGTTCAGCGCATGTACGCAGAAGCCCAGGCTTCAGCTGAAGGCGCTCAAGGGTCGGACTCTGATGCCGGTAAGTCCTCTTCCGGTGACGATGACGCTGTCGATGCCGAGTTCGAAGAAGTTAAAGAAGACGAAAAATAACGCGTCTTCATCTTCGAGCTTTTTACGCTAACTGATAAAACTAACGTGGGCTATAAGCTCACGTTAGTTTTTTCGTATTCGGGTTTAGTATGGATAAAAGAGATTACTACGAAGTTCTGGGTGTAGAACGGGGTGCGGATAGTGCCGAATTAAAGAAGGCCTATCGTCGTATTGCCATGAAGCATCATCCGGATCGTAATCCAGGTAATGATGAGTCCGAAAGGCTTTTTAAGGAAGCCAACGAGGCCTATGAAGTACTCAGCGATGGGGAAAAGCGCAATGCTTATGACCAGTTCGGGCATGCCGGTGTTGGCGCTCAGGGCGGTGGTGCCGGTGCGCAGGGATTCGGTGATATCTTTGGCGATATTTTCGGTGATATTTTTGGCGGTGGCGGCCGTGGTCGCAGCCATGTTCAGCGCGGTGCAGACCTCAGTTATACGCTGGGCCTGAGCCTTGAAGATGCGGTTCGTGGCACAGAAGTCAAGATTCGCATTCCAACTACCACTATTTGTGAAACCTGTGACGGTAGCGGAGCCAAGAAAGGCACGACACCGGAGAACTGTGCTACCTGTAACGGCATGGGCCAGGTGCGTATGCGTCAGGGACCTTTTTCAGTTCAGCAGACCTGTCCTCGCTGTCAGGGTGCAGGCAAAACCATCAAGGAACCCTGCCATATCTGTCATGGCCGTGGAAATGTCGAGGAAACCAAGACTCTGTCTGTGAAAGTACCGGCTGGCGTTGATGATGGTGACAGGATTCGTCTGACAGGAGAGGGTGAGGCCGGTATTCACGGCGGGCCTCCTGGAGACCTGTATGTTCAGATAGCCGTCAAGGAGCATTCCATCTTTGTGCGCGACGGCAGCAACCTGCATTGTGAAATTCCCATCAGCTTTGTCGATGCGGCCATCGGTGGTGAGCTTGAAGTGCCGACTCTGGAAGGCAAGGTAAAGCTGAAAATTCCTTCAGAAACACAAACAGGAAAGCTTTTTCGCCTGCGTAACAAGGGGGTCACTCCTGTGCGAGGCGGCTCTCCCGGCGACCTGCTCTGTCGTGTCGTGGTCGAGACTCCGGTGCATCTGACCAAAAGGCAAAAAGAATTGCTTGCAGAATTTCAGGAAATACATGAAAGTCATGGCAAAAAACAGTCACCCAAAAAATCCAGCTGGTTTGATGGTGTGAAAAGTTTTGTTGATACATTGAAGTCCTGATCACAGTGCCTGATAAGCGTTATTTTCGGAAACCACTATGTTAAGAATTGCCGTGGCCGGTATTGCCGGTCGTATGGGAAAAACGATTGTTGAGGCTGTCAGTAAAACCGAGGGGGTAACCCTTGGTGCGGCGTCTGTCCGCCATAACAGCCCCAGTATTGAAGAAGAAGTTGGCAGCTTGTGCGGACTGCGACCGCTGGGTGTCTATGCGGTTGATGATCTTGGTGAAACCCTTGATGATTTCGATGTGCTGATCGATTTTACGAGTCCCGCTGCCACCATGAAGCACCTGGAATTTTGTGTCTCAGGTAATAAGAAGATAATCATTGGTACCACCGGTTTTTCGGATGAGCAGAAAGCAGCCATCGCAGAAGCCAGTAAGCAGATCGCTATCGTTTTTGCCCCGAATATGAGTGTTGGTGTAAATCTTTGTCTGAAACTGCTGGAGCAGGCCGCAAAAGTCATAGGTGAAGACAGTGATGTGGAAATAATAGAGGCGCATCATCGCCATAAAAAAGATGCCCCCTCTGGAACAGCGCTAAAAATGGGTGAGGTGGTTGCCGATGCTCTCGGACGTGACCTTGACGATGTCGCTGTCTATGGACGTGAAGGCAATATTGGCGAACGTAATGGTCTTACCATCGGTTTTGAGTCAATTCGTGCAGGCGATATTGTAGGCGATCACACTGTTATGTTTGCCGGTGAAGGTGAGAGGGTTGAGATAACCCATAAGTCCAGTAGTCGCATGAATTATGCTACCGGCTCAGTCAGAGCGGCGCTCTGGTTACAGGACAAGCAATCCGGTTTGTATGATATGCAGGATGTGTTGAGTCTTTAATTACTGGTAAGAATGGCTCTTTACTGGCATATCTATCGGCGATAGATGATTTTTTTCCATAAATTCCCTTTCTAATCTGGACAAGATGGGGGAGTTTTTCATAGAATGCCTTTTCAGTACGAAGACATTTACAACGGTTTAAAATTCTGAAAAAAGTACTGAAAAAGAATTGAGAAAAGCGGAATAGGTTTGCCTATTCCGCTTTTTTTTAGACTTTTAATTTAACAGTCTTTTAGTAGGTGTCTTGAATTCTCTATTTACTCACTAACTGTTTCAGCCAGTTTTACTGGTTGAAGCTTTCTTCGAGCTGAAATTGGCTCGCAGAAGTAAAATGAAAAGCCCTATGGCCTAACGAGGAGAATATGCACTATAAACCCGCCATACTGGCCCTGGAAGATGGATCCCTGTTTGAGGGGATATCCATTGGTGCTGAGGGTCAAGCCACTGGTGAAGTGGTATTCAACACTGCCATGAGTGGTTATCAGGAAATCCTTACAGATCCTTCCTATGCCCAGCAGATTATTACTTTTACCTATCCCCATATCGGGAATACCGGCACCAATGCCGAGGATGATGAGTCAGAGAGAGTCTGGGCCTCAGGGATGGTAATCCGTGATTTGCCTATGCTGGCCAGTAATTTTCGTAACGAACAATCCTTGAGTGAATTTCTGAAGCTGCGCAAAGTGGTGGCTATCGCTGAAATTGATACTCGCAGATTGACCCGTATCCTGCGTGATCATGGCCCACTTAATGGCTGTATTATTGCTGGTGGCGAGCTCGATGCTGATCTGGAAAAGAGTGATGCGGATAGAGAAGTGGCGCTGACTGCGGCAAAAGACTATCCCGGACTGGTGGGAATGGATCTGGCAAAAGTAGTTACCTGTGAAAAATCCTATTCCTGGGAAGAAGGTTCCTGGGATCTAAATGAAGGCCACCGCAAGCCTGGTCAGGAAGGGCAGTTCCACGTGGTTGCCTATGATTTCGGTGTGAAACGAAATATTCTCAGAATGCTGACTGATCGTTCCTGTAAAGTCACTGTAGTACCTGCGCAGACGCCCGCCAGTGAAGTTCTGGCAATGTCACCTGATGGTGTATTCCTTTCCAATGGGCCCGGTGATCCTGAGCCCTGCGATTATGCGATTAGCGCTATCAAGGAGATCCTGGAAACCGATCTGCCGGTATTCGGGATCTGTCTGGGACACCAACTGCTGGCATTGGCCAGTGGTGCGAAAACAGTAAAAATGAAACTGGGCCATCATGGTGCTAACCATCCGGTACAGTCTCTTGAGTCAGGCAAGGTATTCATCACCAGCCAGAACCATGGATTTGCCGTAGATGCAGAAAGCCTGCCTGATTACGTCACAGCTACCTATAAATCTCTTTTCGACGGTTCATTGCAGGGCATTCATCGCACAGACAAGCCTGCATTCGGTTTTCAGGGACATCCTGAGGCCAGTCCGGGCCCCCATGATATAGCCCCCGTATTTGATCATTTCATTGAGTTGATGCAAGCAAGCAAGGCCGAATAGAAACAAGGACAAGACTGTAATTTATCATGCCAAAAAGAACTGATATTAAAAGTATTCTCATCATAGGCGCCGGCCCCATCGTTATAGGTCAGGCCTGCGAGTTTGATTATTCAGGTGCCCAGGCCTGCCAGGCGCTTCGCGAAGAAGGCTACCGGATTATTCTGGTGAACTCGAATCCGGCTACCATCATGACCGATCCCGATATGGCTGATGCGACCTATATAGAGCCCGTGGAATGGCGCACCGTTGAGAAAATTATTGCCAAAGAGCGCCCCGATGCCATCATTCCAACCATGGGTGGGCAAACCGCACTGAATTGTGCGCTTGATCTTGATCGTGAAGGTGTACTGGAGAAATATGGTGTCGAGCTGATCGGCGCTAAAAAGGAAGCTATCGACAAGGCAGAGGACAGGGAGCTGTTCGACAATGCCATGGTAGCCATTGGACTGGAAACCCCCAAACATTACATTGCCCGTAGCATGGAAGATGCCTATAAAGCCCAGGATTTGCTTGGTTTCCCATGTATTATCCGGCCCTCCTTTACCATGGGTGGCAGTGGCGGTGGCATTGCCTATAACAAGGAAGAATTTGAAGAGATCTGTAAGCGTGGCCTGGATCTGAGCCCGACCAATGAGCTATTGATAGATGAATCGCTGATTGGCTGGAAAGAATACGAACTGGAAGTCGTCAGAGACAAGAATGATAACTGCATCATTGTCTGCAGCATTGAAAACTTTGACCCCATGGGTATTCATACCGGCGACTCCATTACTGTCGCTCCGTCACAGACGCTGACCGACAAGGAATACCAGATAATGCGTAATGCGGCTATTGCCATACTACGGGAAATTGGTGTGGAAACCGGCGGCTCAAATGTTCAGTTTGGTATAAACCCTGTAGATGGCCGCATGGTAATCATTGAAATGAACCCGAGGGTATCGCGCTCTTCCGCCCTGGCTTCCAAAGCAACGGGGTTTCCAATTGCACGTGTCGCTGCAAAACTGGCCGTTGGCTTTACCCTGGATGAGCTCAGTAATGAAATTACTGGCGGCATAACACCGGCCTCTTTTGAGCCAACACTTGACTATGTCGTCACCAAGATTCCGCGTTTTACTTTTGAGAAATTCCCGCAGGCACCTGATCGACTTACGACCCAGATGAAATCTGTCGGTGAAGTGATGGCTATAGGCAGGACTTTCCAGGAGTCTTTGCAAAAAGCCTTGCGTGGCATGGAAATTGGCATCTGCGGCTTTGATCCGGTACTTGATGTAGAAGCCAGCAATGCCAAGGAAGTATTGCTCAGGGAATTAAAGGACCCTGGATGTGATCGAATTCGCTATGTTGGAGATGCTTTTCGAGCGGGAATGTCCGTTGAAGATTTGTTTGAACATACCGCTATTGACCGCTGGTTTCTGGTTCAGATTGAAGACATTATTCTGGAAGAAAGCCGGCTGGAAAAAGCCTCATTGGAAGATTTTACCCACGATGTTCTTTATCGTCTTAAGCGCAAGGGCTTCTCCGATGAAAGGCTTGCCAATGTTATGGGTGTCAGTGAAGACGAGGTCAGGAAAAAACGTTATAGCCTGGACATTCACCCGGTTTATAAGCGCGTTGATACCTGTGCTGCGGAATTCAGCTCGGCGACTGCCTACATGTATTCCACCTATGAAGAGGAATGTGAGGCCAATGTAAGCGACAGGAAAAAAATCATCGTACTTGGTGGTGGTCCGAACCGCATTGGTCAGGGTATCGAGTTTGATTACTGCTGTGTACACGCGGCTTTGGCCATGCGTGAAGAGGGTTATGAGGCCATCATGGTGAACTGTAATCCTGAAACAGTTTCCACTGACTTTAATATTTCTGATCGGCTTTATTTCGAACCGGTCACTCTGGAAGATGTGCTGGAGATTGTTCACATTGAAAAACCCGATGGTGTTATCGTCCAGTTTGGAGGACAAACGCCTCTAAAACTGGTTACCCAGCTTGAAAAACTTGGTGTGCCGATTATTGGTACCACTGCAGATGCCATAGACAGGGCAGAAGACCGTGAGCGTTTCCAGCACCTGATACAGAAACTGAATTTGAAACAACCCCCTAACAGTACCGTTAGAAGTCTGGAAGAGGCTGTGGTGGAAGGCGAAAAAATTGGCTACCCGCTTGTTGTCCGCCCTTCCTACGTACTGGGTGGGCGTGCCATGGAAATCGTCTACAACGAAGCTGAACTTAAACGCTATATCAATAGCGCGGTTGATGTTTCCCATGAAAGTCCGGTTTTACTCGATCATTACCTGAACTCTGCAATTGAAATGGATGTGGATGTCGTCAGTGATGGCAAGCAGGTTGTTGTGGGTTCTATCATGCAGCATATCGAACAGGCTGGCGTGCATTCCGGTGATTCCGCCTGCTCATTACCCCCCTACAGTTTGCCGATGGAAGTTCAGGACAAAATCAGACAGCAGTGTATTGAACTTGCTATTGAACTGGGTGTGATTGGCCTGATGAATGCGCAGTTGGCCTATCAGGATGGGGAAATCTACATTATTGAGGTGAATCCCCGTGCTTCCAGAACGGTACCATTTGTCTCTAAATGTATTGGCGTGTCCCTGGCAAAAATTGCGGCCAAGTGCATGGTTGGAATTTCTCTGGAGGCGCAGAATTTCACCCATGAAATTGTGCCGTCTTTCTATGCGGTGAAAGAAGCTATTTTCCCGTTTAACAAGTTCCCTGGTGTTGACCCGATACTTGGTCCTGAAATGAAATCGACCGGTGAGGTCATGGGGACTGGAGAAACTTTTGCCGAGGCTTACTATAAGTCACAAGGACTGGGTGAGCTGAATTTACCTCTGGATGGAAAGGCATTTATCAGTGTAAGGGAAGTTGACAAGCCGGAAATCGCAGAGCTGGCCAAAAATTTACATTCACTGGGTTTCAGTCTGGTAGCGACAAAAGGGACGGCAAAAATAATCGAGGACGCGGGAATACCTGTGAAGTCGGTAAACAAGGTGATGGAAGGTCGACCCCACATTGTCGATATGTTGAAAAATGATGAAATTGACCTTATCGTAAACACTACGGAGGGGCGCCAGGCAATCGCAGACTCCGCTACAATACGGAGTACGGCCCTGCGTCATGGTGTCTACTGTACAACCACCATCGCCAGTGCAAAAGCCGTTTATGAGGCGCTTGTATTTGGCGGCGATACCTCAGTAAATAGCCTGCAGCACCTGCATGCAGAACATAAGTCCTGATTTTTGCCATGCAATTTCGAAGTATCAGTGCTGGTATCAATAAGTAGTATCTGGAAGTAAATGTCATTGTTTGATGTCGCTGGCGGTATACTTTATGCCGGTTGTAATGCTGACAGCTTCAGGAAGTGCTATCTCTTGACTATATGCAACTGAATGAACTGGTTGTGTCGGCACCAAACAGATACAGATCAGATAATGACCTGATAAGGGTAAGAAAGAGAGTAGGGATATGCGAAAAGTACCGATGACTATTGGTGGAGCGGAAACTCTCAGGGCTGAGCTTAGCGACCTGAAAAGCAACGTGCGGCCAAGAATTACCCAGGCTATTGCGGAAGCCAGAGAACATGGTGACCTGAAAGAAAATGCTGAATACCATGCGGCCCGGGAGCAGCAAAGCTTCTGTGAAGGCCGGATCAAGGAAATAGAAGGCAAACTGGCAGATTCCGAAATAATCGATGTGAAGGCTATTCCAGCAACCGGCAAGGTAATATTCGGCACAACTGTCACTCTGTATAACATTGATAAAGAGGTTTCAGTAACTTACCAGATAGTTGGTGAAGATGAAGCTGATGTGAAAAACGCGAAAATTTCTGTTGGTTCCCCTATTGCCCGGGCCATTATGGGCAAAGCCGAGGGAGATGAAGTCAGTGTTAATACACCTGGCGGTGAAGTGTCATACGAAATTGAAAAAGTGGAGCACCTGTAGCTTTATATGCAGAAAACGCGTAAACGCAGGATTACTGAAAAGTTAACGTTTTCCGTAAAGTCGAGCTAAACTGGAAACCTTACCCGGATATTTCAGGATGGCGGCAGATATTTGAAAGATGAGGCTTTTGTTCGGCAGCGGCACGGTAGATCAGTGCAATATTCCCGATAGTTTGCACCAGTTCGGCCTTTTGTAACTGGCATATCTCTCCAATCAGCGATTTCTTGTCCTCGCGGTCAGCTGCATTTACCCTGACCTTGATAAGCTCATGGTCTGATAATGCTCTGTCTATTTCGGCAATAATATTGTCTGACAATCCATTGGAAACAATCACCACGGGATTAAGGTGATGGCCGATACTGCGAAATTTCTTCTGTAACCTGTTATCAAGACTCATGGCTGGTGTATTGTGTCCGGCTGGTGGCGAAAGGGCTGTGAATTCTACAGTAAATGCAATAATGGCGAAATCGAAAAGCAGCAAAAACTGGCTTAAAGAGCATTTTGATGATGCTTTTGTGCAAAAATCAAAGGCTGAAGGCTATCGTTCTCGAGCCAGTTATAAATTGCTGGAAATTCATAAATCCGACCGTCTCATTCAGTCAGGCATGACAGTAGTTGATCTGGGTGCAGCTCCGGGTGGCTGGTCTCAGGTGGCCGCTGAGCTGGTGGGCAATAAAGGCAAGGTGATAGCCTCCGATATTCTGCCGATGGACCCTGTCCCGGGGGTCAGTTTCGTTCAGGGAGATTTTACTCAAGAGAGTTGTCTAAATGACATTCTGGCATTGGTAAACGGGGGTGACTCGACACGCCAGCGCTGTATTGACCTTGTAATTTCAGATATGGCCCCCAATTTAAGTGGTATGGCTGCTATAGATCAACCACGATCAATGCATCTTGTTGAACTTGCGCTGGACTTTGCCCGTATAACTCTCAAACCGGGTGGTGTTTTTCTCGCAAAAGTGTTTCACGGTGAAGGGTTTGAGTCCCTGCTGAAAGAAGTAAAACAGGAATTTTCCCAGGTGTTGAATAGAAAACCCGATGCATCCCGGTCACGTTCCAGAGAAATCTACCTTTTGGCAAAAGGCTTCAAGCCTTGATCATGAGAGTATGATGAAGTCAGGGATACCCTGGTAATACAGGTTCCCACGTTAATGTGCAGAGCCCGATTCTGGTAGGCAAAGCCTCCGTTTCATGCAAGAATTAAAGATCAAAATATACAGAGATCTTGGGCTGGATGGGGTTAAGCATTTGAAAACCCTTGTTTTTTTAGTGGCAATTAAGAGATATAGAGGGCAGTTCCCTTGAATGATATGGCAAAAAATTTACTCCTTTGGATGATTATCGCGGCAGTCTTGCTGACGGTATTCAATAATTTCAATCAGCCTACCAATGCCGAGCAACTGGATTATTCTGATTTCATTCGTGAAGTTCAGCAAGGTAATGTCACCGAAGTTACCATTAGCGGTGTCAATATTATGGGTATGAAAAGCAGTGGTACACGCTTCAATACCATTAGACCTTATATTGAGGATCCCAAGCTGATCGATGACCTGCTTTCCCATAATGTGAGAATCCGGGGGCAGGAGCCAGATCAGCAAAGTATCTGGACACAATTGCTTGTAGCCTCATTTCCAATTCTCATAATTATTGCCGTGTTCATGTTCTTTATGCGGCAAATGCAGGGGGGTGGCGTTGGTGGAAAAGGCGGTCCGATGGCCTTTGGCAAAAGCAAGGCGAAGATGCTTAGCGAAGATCAGGTCAAGGTTACTTTCGCTGATGTAGCCGGCGTTGATGAGGCCAAGGAAGATGTCAAAGAGTTGGTGGATTTCCTGCGCGAGCCCGACAAATTCCAGCGTCTGGGGGGAAGAATTCCTCGCGGTGTCCTTATGGTAGGACAGCCGGGCACAGGTAAAACACTCCTGGCCAAAGCAATCGCCGGTGAAGCAAAAGTCCCGTTCTTTTCTATCTCGGGATCCGATTTCGTCGAAATGTTTGTGGGTGTTGGTGCTTCCCGGGTCAGGGACATGTTCGATCAGGCCAAGAAACAGTCACCATGTATTATTTTTATTGATGAAATCGATGCCGTGGGCCGTCATCGTGGCGCCGGCGTTGGTGGTGGGCATGATGAGCGTGAACAGACTCTTAACCAGTTGCTGGTTGAGATGGATGGCTTTGAAGGCAATGAAGGTGTCATTGTGGTAGCCGCTACCAACAGACCGGATGTGCTGGATCCGGCACTATTACGACCAGGCAGGTTTGACCGCCAGGTTGTGGTTGGATTACCTGATATTCGTGGTCGTGAACAGATTCTGAAAGTTCATATGCGCAAAGTGCCTATATCTGAAGGTGTTGATGAGGCAGTGCTGGCCCGGGCAACGCCAGGGTTTTCCGGTGCTGACCTGGCCAATCTGGTGAATGAAGCCGCTCTGTTTGCCGCTCGTGGCAGCAAGCAAAGGGTTACCATGGAAGAATTCGAAAAGGCCAAGGACAAGATAATGATGGGCGCAGAGCGCAAGTCCATGGTTATGTCAGAAAAGGAAAAATTAAATACCGCTTACCATGAAGCAGGACATGCGATAGTGGGCCGTCTGGTCCCTGAGCATGATCCGGTTTACAAGGTCAGCATTATTCCTCGTGGCAGGGCATTAGGTGTCACTATGTTCTTGCCGGAAGAAGATCGTTACAGCCATAGCAAGCAGAGTATTCTAAGTCAGATTTGCAGCCTCTATGGTGGTCGTATTGCGGAAGAAATGACCCTGGGCGCAGAAGGGGTAACCACCGGTGCATCCAATGATATTCAGCGTGCAACCCAGATGGCTCACAACATGGTTAAAAAGTGGGGCCTGTCTGAACGCCTTGGTCCTTTGCAGTATGATGATGAGGCAGATGAAGTATTTCTTGGACGCTCCTCTGCCGGTCAAAGCAAAGTGCTTTCTTCCGATACCACTAAAGCAATTGATGAAGAAGTGCGCAGTATTATCGATTCCTGTTATTCCCGTGCACAGGAGATCCTGACCGAAAATCGGGATAAACTGGATGCCATGAAAGATGCCCTGATGGAATATGAAACTATCGATGCAGGGCAGATTGATGACATTATGGCAGGGCGCAAACCCCGTGCACCGGAAGGCTGGCATGATGATGACTATGGTTCTGGAACGACTATTCGAGCTAAAGCTGATGATTCAGACGGTAGCAAAAAAGATGGTAAAGACAGCAAGAGTAAAAAGGATTCCAACAAGCCAATCGGTGGTCCGGCAGGGGAACACTAGGCGGGAATATCAACAAAACTGGTAATGCTGGTAATGCTGATAAGGAGCTCTTCTGAGCTCCTTTTTTATTTGGCCCGGCTAAAAAAAATCTAACTAAAAGTATGACTACATCTTCGCCACTATTTGATTTTGCAGGCAAAAAGCTCGACCTGTCTATTTCTCATGTCATGGGCATTCTTAATGTCACTCCAGACTCTTTTTCCGACGGAGGTGAACTGATGAGTGACAGTGGCCTGGTATCCCTCTCAAAAGTGCTGGAGCGCGCTGAAAAAATGGTTAATGCCGGTGCGGCTATCCTTGATATCGGTGGTGAGTCTACCCGGCCTGGAGCAAAAGAAGTATCCAGTCAGCAGGAAATGGATCGAGTGCTTCCAGTGGTGGAAGCGGTAAAGCGTAATCTGGATGTAATAATCTCTGTGGACACCAGTAACCCGGAGCTGATCAGGCAATGTCCTGCTGTCGGCGCAGGTTTGATCAATGACGTCAGGGCACTGGCCAGGAATGGGGCTGTGGAAGCTGCGGCTATTGCTGATTTACCGGTTTGTCTGATGCATATGCAGGGTTCACCGAAGGATATGCAGGATGCTCCCGCTTATGATGACATCGTTGATGATATTGCTGACTTTCTGGGACAACGGGTTAAGGCCTGTAATGATGCGGGTATTGGCAATGACAGGATCCTTCTTGATCCGGGATTCGGGTTTGGAAAAACACTTGAGCATAACCTTGAATTACTGGGCAGACTTGGTGAGTTGCAAGCGTTAAAATTGCCGCTGTTAATTGGCATTTCAAGAAAAAGAATGATCGGAACCATTACCGGCCGCAGAGAAAAGGACAGGGTTCCTGGCAGTATTGCTGCGGCAGTTATAGGGGTTATGCATGGCGCGAGGCTGGTGCGTACTCATGATGTTGCCGAGACTGTAGATGCGTTAAAAATCTGCAATGAAGTGTTGAAAGTAAGCTGATCAGCAAGAATAATAATCCTCGATAACGTGCAAGGTGGAAACAGACGTGAGCGATAAAAAATACTTTGGTACCGATGGCATCAGGGGAAGAGTCGGCTCTTACCCTATAACCCCCGACTTTATGCTCAAGTTAGGATGGGCAACGGGTAAGGTTTTTGCCCGTAAAGGCGGCGGTAAAATTCTCATTGGTAAAGATACCCGTATTTCCGGGTACATGTTCGAGTCTGCGCTGGAAGCGGGGCTCACCTCAGCCGGAATGGACATTAATCTGCTGGGACCAATGCCAACACCGGCGGTTGCCTATCTCACCAGAACTTTCCAGGCACAGGCAGGCATAGTCATCAGTGCCTCCCATAACGGTTTTGAAGATAACGGGATCAAGTTTTTTTCCGCACAAGGCACGAAACTTCCCGATGAAATAGAAAAAGCTATTGAGGAAGTTCTTGACGATGAGCTTACTACGGTTGAATCCAAACAGTTGGGCAAGGCATCACGGATAGTCGATGCCAGCGGCAGGTATATTGAATTCTGTAAAAGTACCGTGCCTGGAAATTTGCGACTCAATGGCCTCAGAATTGTGCTGGATTGTGCCAACGGTGCAACCTATCACATCGCTCCCAATGTATTCAGGGAGCTGGGTGCAACAGTTGTAACCATTGGAGCGACACCAGACGGACTTAATATCAATCATGAATGTGGCTCTACACAGCCTGCAAAACTGGTCGCCAAAGTGTTGGAGGAAAATGCTGATCTGGGTATTGCTTTCGATGGTGATGGTGATCGTGTTGTGATGGTCGATCACAAGGGTGAATTGGTTGATGGTGATGAGCTACTCTACATTATTGCACGTTATAAACTGGGCAAGCTGGGTAACGGGGGTAGTGATCAGGGCATCATAGGTACAGTGATGAGTAACCTGGGGCTTGAAATTGCCTTGAAAGAACAGGGGATACCGTTTCGACGCACTCTGGTGGGAGACCGCTATGTTATGGCGGAACTTATAACTCGGGGTTGGTTGTATGGAGGGGAATCTTCAGGTCATATTATCTGTCTGGATTCTACCAGCACCGGTGATGGCATAATTTCTGTATTACAGGTACTGACAGCAATGCAGGTGTTTTGCCAAAATCTGCATGATTTGAAGCATGGTATGACGAAGTTTCCGCAGACCATGATTAATGTTCGTATTAGTAAAAGTAGCGGCGTAATGGAGAACAAAGCTATTCAGCTGGCCGTCAGCGAAGCGGAAGCAGAGCTCGGGAACACTGGCAGAGTATTGTTGCGCCCATCGGGTACAGAGCCCGTCGTCAGAGTGATGGTGGAAGGCGAAGACCGCGATCAGGTAGACAGGCTGGCTTCTCAAATTTCCGAAGTGGTAACCCAGGAAATGCAAAAGGATGTGGCTTGAGGATAGCTGAGAAGCACGGTGCATCCGCTTGTACATTCATCGCTGCTAAGATTGCCGCACATTAATTGTTGAATTTTCTATACCAATGTCTTGCTTTGTTGCATGTTACCCCCATCTTGGTTAGTATTGGCGCCCATTTTTGGCAGGCTAAAATCTGTCAGCTAGGCAGGCTTGAATATGCGAAAAGGGCTGGTAGCGGCTAACTGGAAAATGAATGGGCTCAGTCAAAGCAATGATGCTTTGCTAGACGCAATAATTTCCGGACTGAAAGGTGTGCAATTGCCGGAAGGTATGCAAGTAGAGACTCTGATTTGTCCGCCGGCGATTTACCTGCAACAAGTCAGGGAAAAGCTCGAAGGTAGCAAGATCCAGTTTGGGGGGCAAAATGTTCACCCGGCAAAATCAGGAGCATTTACCGGAGAAATTTCAGCGGGAATGCTTAGTGATACAGGATGTACTCATGTCATAATTGGGCATTCTGAAAGACGAGAAATTTTTGGCGAAACCAACCAGTTCATCGCTGAAAAATTTATTGCCGCACAGGCTGAAAATTTGATACCTGTGCTTTGTGTCGGAGAAACTCAGGCGCAACGAGAAGCGGGCAGCACGGCGGAAACGGTTTTGGGACAGCTTTATGCGGTCCTGGGCCATGCTGGTATCGATGCCTTTAAACAGGCAGTTATTGCCTACGAACCGGTTTGGGCAATAGGTACAGGGTTGACTGCCAGTCCTGAGCAGGCACAGGAAGTCCATTCATTAATTCGCAAAACGATTAGTGAACAGGATGAGAGTGTTGGTGAGCAGATTAGAATTATTTACGGCGGCAGTGTTAAAGGTGCCAATGCGGCCACGTTATTTGCTCAGCCGGATATAGACGGCGCACTGGTGGGTGGAGCATCTCTGGTAGCCGAAGAATTTATCAGTATTTGTGCAAGTTTCGTAGAGTGAATATAACGACAGCTAGTTACTTTAATTAGCAGGATTTTTGAGAAAATTATGGAATCAATAATTATTTTTGTACATGTAATAGCAGCCATTGCCATTACAGGACTTGTACTTATTCAGCAGGGTAAAGGGGCAGATATGGGTGCCTCATTTGGTAGTGGCTCATCGCAGACCATTTTTGGTAGTTCGGGTACTGGTAATGTTCTGAGTAAGTCCACGTCCATCATTGCTGTAGTCTTTTTCATAACCAGCCTTGGTTTGGCGGTTGTGGCCAGACAACAGGCAGACTTAAGTATAGAAGATAGTGGTTTGATCCAGAATCTGGATGAGATTACCCAGGCGCCGCCTGCAACAGCAACCAGTGAAGCAGATGAAATTCCCTTTGCTGAGGCGTTTACAGAAGAAAGTCTTGCGGACCTTCCAACAGAAAGCGATATTCCGGTAGTTGAAACCGAATCTGTTGGTGACATTCCCTCAGCTCCCGAGACAATACCAGGAACAACAGAAGAATAAGCCGAAGTGGTGGAATTGGTAGACACGCTATCTTGAGGGGGTAGTGACCTACGGTCGTGCCGGTTCAAGTCCGGCCTTCGGCACCAAATACCCTACAAAGTGTAAATAATCCGAGAAAGTAGAATCATCAGGTGTTTTACACGCAGTAGGTAGGGAGCCCACAGGGCTCCTGAATCACAAATCCCAAAACAAGGATTTGGATCTGACCCTAGAAAAGTCATAAAAACTGCTCGAAGCAATTACACGCAGTAGGTAGGGAGCCCACAGGGCTCCTGAATCACAAATCCCGAAACAAGGATTTGGATCTGACCCTCGAAAAGTTATAAAAACTGATCGAGGTCATGACACACAGTAGGCAGGGAGCTCACAGAGCTGCTGAATCACAGATCCTTAAACAAGGATTTGGACCTGACTCTTGAAAAGCCATAAAAGCTGATCGAAGTCATAACATACAGCAGGTAGGGCGCCCGGAAGGCTCCTGAATCACTTATAGTCTGGCCTTTATGAAGATGTACCTTGACCATACAGTGAAGGACACCTATAATTTGCGCCCTTTCCGAGGGTCAGCCAGAGTTTCGGAAATTAAGGTTTTAACAGGTTTTAGTAGTATCAAAGTTTTGTTGCGGGGTGGAGCAGTCTGGCAGCTCGTCGGGCTCATAACCCGAAGGTCGTAGGTTCAAATCCTGCCCCCGCTACCACTTTACCAGGCAGAAGTTATTTGGGCTCTGCAGTACTAATACAGTACTCATAAAGAATAGCAGGTTCGTGTATGTTGTCGGACTGCGCTTTACGACCCGGAAGGATTGCAGTATTAATTTCTGTTCTTACTGTCGCTTTTTTTGGCCAGTATTTCTAAAGCCCCTTCAAGGGGCTTTTTATTAGGTCAAAAACAGTTAATTGTTGTAGTTATAAGTGGGCCAATGGCCCATTTTTTGTTTTTCCTGACTGGTATTTTGAACGGGGACTAGGAGTATTTACTTACCATGGGAACCAGAAGTACAGAGTTGATGGAAATGCTGGAACCAGCAGTCAATGCCTTGGGATTTCAGCTCTGGGGTATTGAATACACCCCTCAGGGAAGACATTCCATGTTGAGAGTGTATATCGACAAGGAAGCGGGAATAGATGTAGAAGACTGTGCCCAGGTTAGCAGGCAGATCAGCAGTATCCTCGATGTGGAGGACCCGATTACCGGTGAATATACTCTGGAAGTGTCATCACCTGGCCTGGATAGGGCACTTTTTAGCATTGAACAGGTTAAACAATACCTGGGATGGCATGTAAGCCTCAGGTTGACTGAAAATTTTGACGGTAGAAGGAAGTTTACCGGACAACTGAAAACAGTTGTTGATGACGAAATCGTGCTGATAGTTGGTGACGAGGAATATACGATTCCTTATGAATTAATTGATAAAGCAAATCTGGTAAGCCAGGTTTGAGCTTGCAGAAATAGTAATGCAATTGTGTCGTTGCAGAACTCCAATAGTAAACTGCAACAGATGGTAGCTTAAATTGGAAGATCGCTTGAATCGAAGCTTTTAAGGGTAGCAACAAGATGATAAACAAAGAAATTTTAATGGTGGCTGATGCTGTCTCCAATGAAAAAGGTGTCTCCAGGGACGTAATTTTTAGTGCCATAGAATCAGCCCTCGCTTCTGCGACCAAAAAACGTTACGTGGATGAAGAAATCGATTGCGAGGTAATCATTGATAAAGACACTGGAGATTACGAGACATATCGTGTCTGGACAGTTGTTGGTGATGATGAGATGGCTTTGCTGGGTTCCCAGTTCACTACAGAGGAAGCCGCAGAGAAAGATGCGAATCTCGAAGTGGGTGATGTATACAGGGAAAAAATCGATAACGTCGAGTTTGGCCGTATTGCAGCGCAAACTGCCAAACAGGTAATCGTACAAAAGGTTCGTGAAGCTGAAAGAGAGATTGTTGTTGCGGAGTATGAGGACAAGATCGGACAGCTTGTTTCCGGCACTGTAAAGAAGGTAACTCGGGATAATGTCATTGTTGACCTTGGAAATAATGCAGAAGGCCTTTTACCCAGGGAAAACCTTATTCCGCGGGAAACATTCCGCATCAATGACAGATTGCGGGCTTTACTACTCGAAGTACGTACAGAATTACGGGGTCCGCAGTTGCTATTAAGCAGAACTGCACCTGAAATGCTTGTTGAGCTGTTTAAAATTGAAGTACCGGAAATCTCTGAAGAAATTATTGAGATCAAGGGAGCAGCCCGGGATCCGGGATCGCGCGCGAAACTTGCCGTTAAAACCAATGATGGAAGAATTGACCCGGTTGGTGCCTGTGTTGGAATGCGGGGTTCAAGGGTTCAGGTAGTTTCTAATGAGCTCGCCAATGAGCGTATTGATATTATTCTCTGGGATGAGAATCCAGCCCAGCTGGTAATCAATTCAATGTCACCTGCAGAGGTCGCGTCTATTGTCGTTGATGAAGATACTCATACTATGGATGTCGCTGTTGCAGAAGAAAATCTGGCTCAGGCGATTGGTAGAAACGGACAGAATGTTCGATTGAGTAGTGAATTGACCGGCTGGACTATAAACGTCATGAGCGAGGAAAGTGCTGCCGAGAAATTACAGCAGGAATCTGCCGGCACAATTAAAACTTTTGTGGATGCGCTTGATGTTGATGATGACGTAGCGGAAATTCTGGTGCAGGAAGGATTCACCACTCTCGAGGAAATTGCCTATGTTCCTCTCGATGAAATTTCCCAGATTCAGGATTTTGATGAAGAAATTGCCAATGAATTGCGTTCAAGAGCAAAAGATGCCTTGCTTACCCGTGCAATCGCTTCTGAAGAAGATATTACCAATGCCGGAATTAAAGATGATCTGTTGAATATGGAAGGCATGGATAACGGATTGGCTCTGGCATTATCAAAAATCGAAGTGCTTGCCATGGAAGATCTTGCAGAATTATCAGTTGATGAGCTAATGGAAATTGAAGGCATGAATGAAGAGAGAGCAGGTCAGCTCATCATGACTGCCAGAGCACCATGGTTCGCCGATGAAGATGATGCAGCAGATTTAAAAGAAGAGTCCGTTGAGGAATCTTCAAAAGAGGAATCCTGATGAATATTTAATGGTAAATAATCATCAGGAATTAAATGGTTTTACTAAAGCAGCAAATAGTGGGTGAGTTGAATGGCAGATGTAACAATCACTGAACTGGCCAAAATGGTCGGTGTTCCGGAAGATCGATTACTTGAGCAAATCAAGGAAGCCGGCCTGCCTCAGACTAAAGCTGAAGATACGATGACAAATGAAGAGCGTACCGCCCTGCTCATGTCATTGAAAAGCAAGCATGGCGAAGATACCTCTGGTGGTGCCACACCACGCAAGATTACTCTCAAGCGCAAAACTGTCGAGACTTTAAAGACTTCCGATAATCAGGGCCGCAGTAAGGCCGTCAATGTCGAAGTTCGTAAAAAGCGTACTTATGTAAAACGCAGCGTAGAAGAGGCGCAGTTGGAAGCTGAGCGGAAGGAGGCGGAACAGCGCGCTCTGGAAGAAAAAGAAAAACAGGAAAAAGAAGCGCTGGAGAAGGCCAGGCAGCTTGAGATTGAAAAGTCTGGTGAAAAATCTGCCAAGGATGACGGCGCAGGAAGCAAAGAATCTGTATCGAAAGCACCTTTCAGCCTGAAAAAGGATGCGGCGGAAGATGTTCCGCTGGATGAAAAAGGCGAACCGCGTAGAGACCATAAAAAAGGCGCCACGCGAAAAGACAGTATTAAGGATAATTCTGAAGCCCTCGACAAGAAGAAAACCAGTCTGCGTCGCAGAGAGAAAGATGAAGAGGCCAAGAAGTTCCAGCGTGTACGTTCCAGTGATGATTTTATTCTTGATGATGATCAGGAGTTTGATGACACTGCGCGCAGAAGAGGCCGACGCAAGCTTAGCCAGGGACAGAAAGAGCATAAATTTGAAATGCCAACAGACTTTATTTCACGGGAAATAGAAGTACCCGAGGCTATTTCTGTTGGAGATCTGGCCCAGCGTTTGTCCCTTAAAAGTGGTGAGCTGATAAAATCCCTGATGGGCATGGGGGTCATGGCCACCTTGAATCATATGCTCGATCAGGATACATCCATACTTCTTGTAGAAGAATTAGGGCATAAAGCCAAACCCGTTTCGGATCATGCGCTTGAAGAAAATCTTGTTGAATCTATCAAATATGAAGGTGAAGAGCTCAGCAGGGCGCCGGTAGTAACAGTAATGGGGCATGTTGACCATGGTAAGACTTCACTGCTTGATTATATTCGTAAGTCATCAGTCACACAGGGCGAAGCTGGCGGTATTACCCAGCATATTGGTGCTTATCATGTAGATACTGATAGCGGCATGATTACTTTTCTTGATACACCGGGCCATGCTGCCTTCAGTGCGATGCGTTCACGTGGTGCCCAGGCAACTGATATCGTGATTCTGGTTGTAGCTGGCGATGATGGCGTCAAGCCTCAGACTGAGGAAGCCGTTCAGCATTCTCAGGCCTCAGGAGTGCCCATAGTAGTCGCTATCAATAAAATGGATAAAGAAGGAGTCGATGTAGACCGTGTCAAGAATGAGTTGGCGGCCAAAGGCCTGACCCCGGAAGAATGGGGTGGTGATACCCAGTTTATCGAAGTTTCAGCGCATACTGGCAAAGGCATTCCGGAACTGCTTGAGGCGGTACTTTTGCAGGCTGAGTTACTTGAGCTTAAAGCGATTGTGGACTGTCCTGCGAAGGGTGTTGTGATTGAGTCCCGCCTGGATAAAGGTAGAGGACCAGTTGCCACAGTATTGGTTCAGAATGGGACTCTGAAAATGTCAGATGTAATTCTGGCAGGTCATGAGGTTGGCAAAATCAGGGCCATGATTGATGAAACCGGAAAGCAGATAAAAGAGGCCGGACCTTCAATACCGGTTGAAATTCTCGGTTTG
>CBFICR010000024.1:0-44760 GCA_965661105.1 Pseudohongiellaceae bacterium
AAAAGGAAAAAGGAAAAAGGAAAAAGGAAAAAGGAAAAAGGAAAAAGGAAAAAGGAAAAAGGAAAGCACAAAAGTAAGTTCTAAAATTTATCGGATATCAAAAAGTATGTCCGCTACTGAATTTAATAATAAAAAAGAAATGTCATAGTGGGGAAGGTATGTTTAACAGGCTTCAGGAAAAAATCGGTCCGGGATTGCTTTATGCTGCATTGGCGGTGGGCGTTTCCCATCTTGTGTCCTCTCCTACTGCGGGAGCAACCTATGGACTGATCATGGTTGGCTATGCAGTTCTGGTATGTCTGGTTAAGTATCCCACATTTTTGTTTGGTGCTACCTATGCTGCCGCTACCGGAGATACTCTGGTAGAAGGATACAAGCGCATGGGAAGGTGGGTAGTTGTCCTGTTCTTCTTTATGCAAATATTTGAATATACCTTTGCTATATCCGGCGTAACAGTGACCACCGCAGCCATAATTCGTAGTGTTTTTGGTTTTGAAGCCGGTATTTTTCTGGAGCTCGGACTGGTCTTTATCTGTATGGCAATCCTTGCACTTGGTAGATATTCTGTCCTGGAAGATATAACCCGGGTATTGGTAATTCTGTTTACTGTCGGAACGGTAATAGCGGCAATAGTGGCGACCGTGGGCATTGATACCAATGGGGCCAGCCTGTCCGCCGATCTGACTTTTGACACCCCGACGATATTATTTCTTATTGCAGTTGCTGGCTGGATGCCCACTGGAACAGCCGGTTCTGTTGGCTTGTCCCTTTGGGTAAAAGCAAAAAGCATACGCTTGCAACGGCCTGTCACTGTGAAGGAAGCTACTTTCGATTTTCACGTGGGTTACGGCACGGCAATTTTTCTGGCCATCTGCTTTGTTACGCTGGGAACCTTGGTGATGTACATAAATGGTGTGGCAGTTGAATCCAATGGCGCGGCTTTTGCCGACCAGCTGATTAGTCTGTTTACTTCAACTATTGGTGACTGGATCTATCCGGTAATTGCCTTATCTGCAATTACTGTCATGTTCTCCACGTTGCTAACGCTGGTAGATTTGCTGCCACGATCTTCCGCGGCAGCACTGGTAGAAATATTCCCGGTTAGTGATGCAGAAAAATCCGCAAAGTTCAGCACGCTATATCTAGGCTTCATTGCTGTTGAACTTTTTCTTGTCATGGGTGTGTTATTTGTCCTGCTTGATGATTTCGGTACCTTTATTGCCTGGGTTACTTCAATGGGCTTTGTGGTAGCGCCGGTTTTTTCATACCTTAATCATAAGGCAATGTTTGGACCGGATGTAGCTGCTAAAGATCATCCTGCAAAATTTATTCGTTACTGGAGTTTAGGGACTATTACAATTTTGACTCTGGTAGCGCTTATGTTTGTTTACATGAATTGGTTGGCCTAGGGCGCGACCTGTTGTCCTGAGAGGACAAAACAGCTGATGATTTTTATCAATATGATATACCGGCAAGTAAAAAAAGGGGTGGGCAGATGTTAGAGCTGTTATCCAGAGAGCGAATTATTGCTGCCCCGGGATTTAATCGATGGAAAGTTCCTCCTGCATCCATTGCGATTCATCTTTGTATTGGTTCGGTTTATGCCTGGAGTATTTATAACCCGCCACTGACGCGCCTGTTTGGCGTAGTCAATTCTTCCTCAGCAGACTGGAGTCTTCAGGACGTCACCTGGATATTTTCTGTTGCGATTGTTTTTCTTGGTCTTGCCGCCGCGTTAGCCGGACACTGGCTGGATAAGGTGGGTCCACGCCTGATGGGCACAGCAGCGGCAGTACTGTGGGGTGGCGGTTACCTTATTGGCGGCCTTGGTATATTTACGCATCAGTTATGGCTGCTGTATTTTGGCTATGGTGTTCTCGGGGGATGTGGTCTCGGGCTTGGTTATGTTTCCCCTGTCAGTACTCTCATCAAATGGTTTCCCGATCGCCGGGGCATGGCAACAGGTATGGCCATCATGGGTTTTGGTGGTGGAGCAATGATAGGGGCACCATTGAAACGATATTTCATACAATCTTTTTATGAAGCACCGGAATATCTGGGCACTGTCGATCAGGTTAGCCTGATCACTGAAGCCGGACGTCGCTTTGTTGAGCGTGCAGGTGAGCAGCTGGAAGTAGTCGTGGTTGGTGCTAATGAGCTTGCTGGCATGCTGGTGCCCGGACCGGAAGGGGTCTATGTGGTGGGAACCGGATCAGCGGGCGTAGCTGAAACATTTATCGTTCTGGGCATTCTGTATTTTATTGTCATGTTGATTGCCTCGTTCTCCTATCGGGTTCCGGCAGAAGACTGGCGCCCCGAAGGATGGACGCCGCCTCAGGGTGATGAAAGTGCCAGTAAAATGATGACATCCCATAATGTGGATATCGAAGAAGCCATGAAGACTCCGCAGTTTTACAAATTGTGGATCGTGCTTTGCATGAATGTGTCTGCCGGAATTGGCGTGTTAGGGGTTGCCAGTACCATGATGAGTGAAATTTTTGGAACCACCTTGCCTGGCATTGTGGACGGTGCCTTTGCTGCCATTTACGTCAGTATGATTTCGGTGTTTAACATGACGGGTCGTTTTATCTGGGCCAGCTTGTCAGACTATATTGGTCGCAAAAATACTTATTGGATATTTTTTGCGCTGGGAATTTTACTCTATTGTTCCGTGCCATTTGCCGCGCAACAGGTCAGTGCCAATCCGGCAGTGGTCTGGCTGGTGCTGTTTTATGCAGCGACCATGATTATTTTTACTATGTATGGGGGTGGATTTGCCACGATCCCTGCCTATCTTGCCGATGTCTTTGGCACCAGGTATGTTGGTGGCATTCATGGCCGTTTGCTCACTGCCTGGAGCACTGCGGGTGTTGTTGGGCCACTGGCGATAACCTCACTACGCGAGTCAGCGGTAACCCGGGCAATTGCTGATTTGGTTAGCAAGATTGATCCAGCCGCTTTCCAGGCCCACTATGGTGCCGGGCTTGACCAGCTCTCGCAGCTTGTTTCGGCGCAAACTGTTACCATTGCTAGCCTGATGGAGATAGCGCCAGCTGGCACTATTGATCCTACATCGAGTCTCTATAACAACACAATGTACCTTATGGCTGCGCTTTTGTGTATTGGTCTGATTGCGAATGCGACCATGAAGCCGGTTGATAATAAGCACTATTTACCGGAATAATTATTGAAGGAATTATGAAATTGGGTTGCAAGCTCTGGGATTTCCTTGATTCCTGACTGGATGTAGTTTACTTTCGATGGCCAATTTGCAATCTGTGGGTACATCAAAAACGTTACTGGTACCTGCTTTGAGTAAAGTCTGTATCCGTAGTATTTATTTTTTCTAATTTTTTAGTTCGAGGGGTAGGAACATGAAAACGTTAATTGTTAAGTCTGGGCTGATGCTTTGCCTGTTATTCACTGCACATGTGGTGAATGCCGAAGTGGCACCGGACTTTATGGACAAGCTTTTATCTGAAGATCGTCCGGAAGAAGATCGTGCCAGAGATGGATCACGTCGGCCGTATCAGGTCATGAACCTTCTTCAGGTTGATCAGGGAATGACCGTCATGGACATTGGTGCCGGTGGTGGCTGGTATAGCAGGGTCATGTCAGCAGCTGTCGGACCTCGGGGTAAGGTAATTGCACAGTTTGGTCCACGTGCCCTGCAAAGAAACAATGGGCAGGCTCAGAAAGATGTAGCCGCAAGTCTTGGAAATACAGAAGCATTTTTTGAAGAAGTCGCTGACTATCCATCCAACTCGATTGATCGTGCCATTACTGCCCTGAATATTCATCATTTTAATGGTGAACGCGCCGCGCCTTATTTTCAGGCTATTTATAATGTGCTCAAGCCCGGTGGCATGGTCGCCGTTATTGATCATATCGGTATGGCTGGCATGGAAAATGCCATGATGCACAGGATGATGAAATCTGATGCTCGCTCATGGATTGAAGCATCCGGTCTGGAAATCGTAACAGACTCTGATTTACTGAGCACGAGTGCAGATGATCACGCCCGTTCAATCTCTGATCCGATATATGGCAGGGATGTAGATCGATTTGTTTTTATCGCAAGAAAGCCCGATTAAATATAGTTTAAAGCCTTAACTTTAAAAGCCGGGTAGCTACCCGGCTTTTTTTTGATCCAGCAAAAGGGTAAAGCAGTGGAGTTAAAAATTTTTCTAACAGTGATGACGACAGTATTTATTGCTGAGCTGGGTGACAAGACTCAGCTTGCCACTATGCTTTTTGCTGCCGATAAGGAGGTAAACAAGCTAACTGTTTTTCTGGCAGCTTCCTTCGCACTGATTCTGGCATCTGCGATAGGCGTGCTTGCAGGTAGTGTATTGTCTGAATATATTAATGAAAAATACCTGCACTATATTGCTGGCGCAGGCTTTATCATCATTGGTGGATATACGCTGGCTACAGCTTGAAGAGCTGAAAAAGGAAAACAAAAAAGAAAAAACAGGAATTGGCGAGTCGGGTAAAATTATTGGGGATGTGAAGTTTAACTATGCTAGATTTAGCCGTTTGACAAAGTCGGCAGGTTACTTGCTGTACACAATTAGCACTATCAGTGATGGGGAAAACCATTGGGGGAAAATATGACCAGAAACCTACTTCTTATAACCTTATTAATGCTGGGCTCGACTCTGGCTCACTCCCAACCGGATTTCAGTGGGCTCTGGTTTCCGGCTTTTGGTCCTGGTGCTCCTCAACTGGCACCGGCTACCAGGGAGTTACCTTTTAACGATAGAGCCCGGCAAATGTATGATGAATACCTTGCCTCTTTTGATCTTTCTGATGACCCGGGTGGTTTTTGTATAAAACCGGGTCTGCCAAGAAGTATCTGGGGGGCACCTTTCCCGGTAGAAATCGTACAAACGGATAGTTTTATTAATATGTTATGGGAAGGTTACTTCCAGTATCGAAAAATATACCTGGAGGGAAGTCCAAGGCCGGAACCAATCCTTCATACCGGTATGGGTTACTCGGTCGGGCATTGGGAAGGCGATACCCTGGTGATAGAAACCAGTTATTTGCGCGAATATCCGTATATGCGACGTACTCCAAATTCTGATGAGGCAACCATAGTGGAGCGTTGGAACGTAGTAAGCCTTACCGGCGCAGACGGGACTGAGCAGAAGTATCTGACCAATGAAATGTTGCTGACAGATGAGAAGCTTTACACAGAACCAGTGCGTATTACCGGTTCTCTGAGATATTCTCCGGATACACCCATTATGGAATATTCCTGTAGCGAATCGATTTATGATGAGTATTTACAGGAACAGGGTCTGCAGTTGCCTGATTTCAGTAACCTCGATTAAAAGAGCAGATACAGGGCGGGCATATGAAATGCACCACCTGACCCCATCTGCTTTTGCTTGAAAAAGGTTTCCCGGCTATTTATCCTAGCTACCCTTTTGCCTCACTGTTTATATGCGCGAGTGACAGGCTTGATGCCTGTCTGCGTTGAATCGCAGGGGATTGCCGACACGTAAAAAGGCAAAATTCAAAAGGTATTCAGCAAGTAAGTGGCAGGAAAAAGCACAGCTCGACTAACGCCATAGAGATATATTGTCGTTAACACTATTGGGATAACGAACGCGATTTTTTCCCAGACTTGAATTCAGGGATTTTAGAAATAGACCCGGAGGGGCAGGCAGCCAGCATGAAAAGTAATAAAAACAATGTAATACAAAGGCCTGGTAGAAGAAGATTGTTGGCCGGCACGGCTTTGTGTGGTGTCGGTCTTGCTGTGTCACCCTCACTGATGCTGGCAGCCCAGACGACACTGCAAACTTCCCTGATAAGAGACAATATCCACCTGATATCCGGAGCGGGATCTAATGTAGTAGTGGCTGTGGGGCCTGACTCTGTGCTGGTTGTGGATGGTGGCCACCGTGACTATTCATCGGCAGTACTGGCTGAAATTGATCGTCTGGGCCAGGGAAAACCAGTTGTAGCTATGTTTAATACCAATTGGCGACCGGAACATTGTGGTCTGAATGAGCATTTTGGCTCACTGGGAACACGTATTATTGCCCACGAAAATACCCGGCTTTGGCAAAACAATGATTTTTATGTGTCCTGGGAAGATCAGCATTATCATCCAATGCCGGCCGTAGCCCAGGCCAATTCACCTTTTTATAAAGAAGCCTCCTTGGCCCTGGGTGATGCCACTGTCGACTATGGCTTTATTAGTCAGTTCCATACTGATGGGGATATCTATATTTATTTTCGCGAATCAAATGTCCTTATTTTGGGCGATATGTTGACAGTGGGCGCTTACCCACTTCTGGATTATGTGACCGGTGGCTGGATCGGAGGGGCTCAGCAAACCACGACGGGTTTATTGGAGATGACTGATGCGCAGACCCTGATTGTTCCCGCTGTTGGCGGGGTGCAGCAACGTCCGGCACTCGAGGTTCAGCAGCAAATGCTCGACCTTGCCTATGAAAAAGTTGCCGATGCATACAGATCGGGCAGAAGTCTCGACCAGTTCATGGCGGCATCACCAATGTCGGAATACGCTGGTGTTTATGGCGATGCCAGTTTGTTTGTGCAGTTATTATACCGTGGAACCTGGTACCACATTCCGGGACGAGCCATTCGGGGCATTATATAGCTCCAAAAAAATGTTTTGAAAATCAATATGTTAATATAATTAAATGGAATCAGAATACTTAGCCAGGTTGCCACAGCGTAATACGATTTTATGGCCCTGGGTAAGTAAGAGTAATGTGAAGGCTGAAAATATCTGGCCTGCAAACGCATGCCAGGACATGTACCAGGACATGTAAGAGATACAAGGAAGAACAGGTCTATTAGTAAAGGAATTAGAAAAAAAATTAGTAAAGAAATTAGTACAGGAATGTGTATAAGCAAACTTGGGTTAATTTGCGGTAAATAAAAGAATTAGCCGGTAATCCGGTGCAATTAGCCGCAAATACACGAAATTATAAGCAGATAAAAGCAAGTATAAGCAGGTAAAGGTAGAGAAATTCGTATTATCAGGCATAAATTTCTATGAAGAAGAAAACACTTTTCAAAAATCCACTAAGCTTTCTGACAAGCAGGGTTCTGATTGTGCTCACGACGTCGGGCTTGAGCAGCATATCAGTAATGGCAGCATCAGCTGATTATCAGGTGGCAGTAAATGACCTTGAAGAAAGCTGGTCTACCCTGGATAAATATTGCACCACTTGCCATAACTTTGAAGATTATGCTGGAGGTGTCGACTTCACTCTTGTGGGGCCACAGGATGTCGGCGCTGAGGCTGAAACTTTCGAAATGGTACTGCGCAAGATTCGCAACAGCGTGATGCCGCCACCGAGCCAGGAACAGCCAACCGAGAAAGAGCGCTGGGCGCTGATTGCCGGTTTGGAAAAAGTGCTGGATAGTCATGCCTCCATGGAGCCGGATCCGGGGCGAGTGGGATTACATCGCTTGAACAGGACAGAATACGTTAATGCAATTTATGACATTACTGGAGTAATGCTCAACACTGAGCTGTCCTTGCCTAAGGATGATAATAGTGACGGCTTTGACAATATCGCCAGCGTGCTCAAGATTTCTCCCTCATTCCTTGATCAATATATCGCTGCCGCCAGGGTTGTTAGTGAGCAGGCTGTAGGTAACCCGTTCCCAAGAAACGAAAGCACTGTTTATCGCATGGATCCAGCTAACCAGGCCGGGCATATCGCTGGCCTGCCAATGGGCACCAGGGGCGGGGTTTTGGTTGAACATGTTTTCCCTGTTGATGGTGAGTACTCACTAAGTGTATTGGGCATGGCCGGCGCGGGCTATACCCTGGGTATGGAATATAACCATACAGTCATTGTTACCGTGGATGGCGAAAAAATATTTCAACGTGATATTGGTGGAGGTGAAGATTTGCGCATGCTGGATCAAATCCAGGCGCCGGCTGTAGCCGAAATCAATGGTCGTTTCAGCGATATTCCGGTATCTCTGACTTCTGGAGTGCATGAGATCGGGGTTGCCTTTGTAGCTCGCAGTTTTGCAGAGTCAGACGAGTTCCTCCATGACCTGGGCGGCAATCGTGGTATGAGCAGAATTGCTCGTGCAAGAGGTCTGGAAATCAAGGGGCCAATTACCTCGGCGGGGGTTATTGATACTCCCAGTCGTCGCAAGGTGATGGTCTGTGAGCCTGATTCGGTCTCCACAGAACTGGCATGTGCGCGTCAGATATTTGCCAACCTGGCAAAAAAGGCATTTCGCCGACCAGTTACAGAGGCAGACCTGGCAGCACCGTTGCGTTTTTATGCTGCCGGCAGGGAACAGGGCTCCTTTGATGACGGGATAAAAAACGGCATGATGGCTATTTTGACCAGCCCCAAGTTTCTCTTCAGAGCGGAAATCCCCCCAGAGAATGCCCAGCCAGGAGATGTCATTGCAATTAGCGATCTTGAACTTGCATCGCGCCTGGCATTTTTTCTCTGGAGTTCAACGCCTGACCAGGAATTAATAGATTTGGCAGCTAGAAATGATTTGAGTAAAACCAGGGTTCTGTATGCCCAGGTTGAGAGAATGCTGCAGGATCCGCGAGCCGAATCCCTGGTTGAAAACTTTGTGTTTCAGTGGCTACGTCTGCGTGATCTTGAAAACATTGATCCGGACCCTGAGATTTATCCTGCCTACAATGCTGGGTTGCTGGAAGCATTTCGCGAGGAAATTCGCCTTTTTGCCGGTAGTGTTTTTCGTGAAAACAACAGTATCCTGGAGCTTATTACCGCTGACTATACGTATCTGAATGAAGACCTGGCCCTGCATTATGGCATCAGCGATGTGAAGGGTGGCCAGTTTCGCAAGGTGATGCTGGAAGATGAAGAGCGTTTCGGCTTGCTGGGAACCGGTGGTGTATTAATGGTGACTTCCTATGCCAACCGCACTACACCGGTGATTCGAGGTGCCTATATTATGGAGAACTTTCAGGGTGTTCCACCGGCAGCTCCGCCCCCCAATGTTGAGGCCTTTCCGGAGACACCTGAAGGAGCGACTGTTTCCCTCACAGTACGTGAACGCCTTGAAGTTCATCGGGACAATCCTGCCTGTGCCGGTTGCCATGATGTGATGGATCCCCTGGGACTGGCACTGGAAAACTATAATGCCATAGGCCAGTGGCGTGTGCGGGACAGTGACGCGGGAAATATTCCTATTGACGCTTCCGGCCAGCTGGCGGATGGTACGCCACTGAATGGCGTTAATGATTTGAGAGAAGCACTGGTAGCCCGGCCTGGGCAGTTTGTGCAGACATTTACCGAAAAATTGATGACATATTCACTCGGGCGTTCTGTGGAGTATCATGATATGCCTGCGGTGAGAGAGATTGTCAGAAATTCAGCCAGAGATGGTTACAGTTTTACATCAATAGTTATGGGAATAATCAACAGTGATCAGTTCAGGAAAATCACTGTACCGGAAGAGAACATGCAGGTCGGTGGTTTATAAGTGGCTTATAAATAGTTAAGTAATCACACTGTTAGTTCTGTTTGTACTAGGAGAAGAATGATGTTCATTACCAAAAAGCACATGCCCAGAAGGACTTTTTTGAAAAGTGCTGCCGCGAGTATATCCCTGCCATTACTGGAAGCAATGATCCCGGCAGGTACAGCATTGGCGCAAACCGCCGCAAATACAGCCCCAAGAATGGGCTTTTTCTATTTCCCCCATGGGGCGGTGATGCAGAGTTGGACGCCGGAAACCGTTGGTAGCGAATTTGAACTGAAATCTATCCTGCAACCACTGGAAAATCACAAAAACTATCTGACGATCGTTTCAAACCTGGAAAATAAACGAGCCTATGGTCCGGTTCATGCTATTACTCCTGGCACCTGGTTAACCGGTGCTGCACCAAGAGTAAGTCATGAACCCTTTGGGGGCACTACGGTTGACCAGATAGCTGCCCAGCATATTGGTCAGGATACACCGCTCCCTTCTATTGAAGTGGCAACAGAAACCAGTGGTGCCGCCGGTTCCTGTGATCGTGCCTATGGCTGCAGTTATGCTGGAACCATTTCTTTCCGAACACCAACCACGCCATTACCGATGGAGAATAATCCGCGTAAATTGTTCCAGACCATGTTCGGCGTTGGTGATAATGCCCAGGAACGAGATCGTCTGGCGAAACAGACCAGTAGTATTCTGGATTTGATGATGGAGGAATCCAGTCAGCTGGCGAAAAAGCTTGGTGCTACTGATCGCGTGGTGTTGAATGATTATCTGGAAACTGTGCGGGAAATAGAACGCAGGGTGCAGAAAACGGCAGAGCATGATATGTCACATATGGAACTTCCCGATGCGCCGTCCGGCATACCTGGGTCTTTTGATGATCATATCAATCTTCAAATGGATCTTATTTTGCTTGCCTATCAGGGAAATATCACACGTATTGCCAGCATGATGATGGCAGCAGAAGTCAGTAATCAGACTTATAACCATGTGGGTGTTTCTGACGCCTTCCATCCTTTGTCGCATCATCAGAATGACGCGAATAAAATAGCTCGCCTGTTGAGGATTCAGGAATATCACAGTCGTGTCTTTGCGCGTTTTGTTGACAGACTCGCCGAGATGCCTGATGGCGATAAAGGATCCATGCTGGATAATTCCATTATGTTATATGGAAGTAATATGAGTAACAGTAATGCTCATGATCATTATCCTCTGCCGTCTGTCATTGTTGGAAAGGGTGGCGGCACTATCAAGGGCGGACAGCATATTCAGGCTGCAGAAAGAACCCCTGTTTCCAATTTGATGCTGACTGTTCTGGACCGTATTGGTATACATGAAGAATCCTTTGGTGACAGTACTGGACGCTTCGAAGAAGTTTAAACACAGATAAAAGATAAAAAGATAAAAGAGGAGTACTGGGCCTGGCGACTACCGGTTCGGGTTTTATAGTATGAATAGAATTCACTTCAGAAGTATTTTCTGCGCGGGACTTTTATCCTTTATCCTTTATCCCTTATCCGTTTTTCCCCAGGACGGCAACGAAGCCCAACTGCTGGAACTGGCCAGTTCAGGGGAGACTCAGGCGGCGCGAGAACTGATTGGTCGTAACACTGATGTCAACCAGGCTCAGTCTGATGGAACCACTGTCTTGCATTGGGCTATTTATCACGACGATGAAGAGCTGGTTCGCTCATTACTCAGACGCGGCGCCGATGTGAGCATCAGAAATGAGTATGGTGCTACACCACTATCCCAGGCAACCATCATCGGAAACCCGGATGTCATTGAGCGACTGCTGGATGCGGGTGCTGACCCCAATGAAAAAGGCGCTGATGATCAAACCCCGATCATGATTATTGCTCGCACTGATAATATCGAAGCCGCTGAAGTTTTACTGAAGGCTGGAGCGGATGTTAACGCTGTAGAAAAATGGCGTGGTCAGACCGCCCTGATGTGGGCTGCAGCTCAAAAACAGCCAGCTATGGTTGCCTTTTTGCTGGAGCATGGTGCAGATCCTGATGCTCAGTCCATGCCCAATAACTGGGAGCGGCAGGTCACCGCTGAGCCTCGCATGAAAGTATTACCAGCTGGCGGGCTAACTCCCCTGCTGTATGCAGCACGGGAGGGGTGTACAGAATGTACCCGGTTGCTGATCGAAGGTGGAGCCGATATCAATAAAGCGGATCCTGAGTCCGTAACGCCACTGTTAATGGCGACACTGAATGCCAAGTGGGATTCTGCAAAACTGTTAATTGAAGCAGGGGCCTGGCTGGACAAGTGGGATTTCTATGGAAGAAATCCACTGTATGCTGCTGTGGATTACAGCACTATCCCTCACGGTGGCCGTCCTGACCGATTATCCGGGGACCTGTCTACGCCACTTGAAATAATTGAGATGATTCTGGAGCACGGTGGTAACCCGAATTTACAGTTAAAACTGTTTCCGCCTTATCGTGCGCTGGGTGCAGACCGTGGTGCCGATGGCTTATTGAGAACCGGAGTCACAGCGCTTTTTCGTGCAGCCCGGGGGGCTGACATTCCCGCTATGAAATTGCTGCTCGATCATGGCGCCCTTGTAGATCTGCCCCAGGAAAATGATGTAACTCCGCTGATTGTTGCAGCAGGATATCGTGCCAGCGCCATTGATACCCGGGGAAGATTTCGAAATGAAGAAGAATCTTACGCAGCGACAAGTCTGCTGCTTGAATATGGCGCAGATGTAAATGCCCAGGAGGATTTCGGCCAGACAGCTATTTTTGGTGCTGCGACCAATGGCTGGAACAGTGTTGTGCAATTACTTGCCGAAAACGGTGCTGATCTGAGTATTGAGGATGCGAATGGAAATACTGTGCTTGATGCCGCTATGGGGCAAGCCGGGAGGTTTGGCCGTGGCGCCGGTGGTGATGTGCATTTGGATACGGCCGCTCTTATAGAGCAATTAATGGCCCGGTAACATTATTCAGCAGACTCTTGTTGCAAGCTTGCATGGGAGGCGTTCTGCCATATTTTTTATCAGTCAAAAAATGACTTTATATCCCGGATAATAACAACCTTTTGCTTTAGGCAGACTTCGCAGGCGTCACAAAAAAGTTCAATTTCCTGATCACGCATTGAATACTCACTGCAGGTGAATGGTGTCTGCATCAAGCATCAGGATTGTGTCAGAATTTTCTTCACTAATAGTTTTAACGTCAAAGAATTTTATAATGAAAAAAATCATCCGCATTCATTTCTTACTGTTCAGCCTTTTTTCTATTACGCCATTTATGCAGCTCCATGCCCAGGTTACACCTTCGCCAGAGTTTCTCGGTGAAGACCTGATACAGTCCCCATCACAGGCCTGGGTAACCAATGGCGGTAATCTTTATAACTGGCGTTACTCACCACTGGATCAGATCAATAAATCCAATGTATCCCGTGTTAAAGCCAACTGGCGCACGCATCTGGAGTCCGGTACTGCACCAAACCACAGTGGTCAGGCTCAAGTGCTGTATTACGAAGGCGTGCTTTATACCATCACCGGAGAAAATGATGTTTTTGCCATTGATGTGGAAACCGGAGAACACCTTTGGCAGTACACCGCTAACCTTGATCCGAACCGTGTGAACGTTTGCTGTGGCTGGGTTAGTCGTGGCGTGGGAATGGGTGAAGGCAAGATTTTCATTGGCCGTCTGGATGCAAAAATTGTCGCTCTGGATCAGGTAAGCGGTGAAGTGGCCTGGGAAATCCAGGCAGAAGACCCCCTTAAAGGATATGCAATAACCAGTGCACCCCTGTATTTTGATGGCATGATCATTACCGGTTTTGCGGGTGGTGAATTGGGTATTCGTGGACGAGTGAAAGCTTATGATGCTGCCACAGGTGACTTGATCTGGACCTTCTATACTATTCCCGGCCCTGATGAGTTCGGACATGATACGTGGCCGGCGGATAACGATAACTGGATGTATGGTGGTGCGCCAATCTGGCAAACACCAACAGTGGATCCTGAGTTGGGTATGGTCTATTTTTCAACCGGCAATGCGGCGCCGGATTTTAATGGCTCGACCCGGGAAGGGGATAATCTGTTCACGGTGTCGATGATCGGGCTCGATGTTTACACTGGCGATTACAAATGGCATTTCCAGCAGGTACACCACGACATCTGGGATTATGATTCGCCTAATCCGACTATTTTGTTTGATGCAGAATATGATGGCGTGACACGAAAGGGGATCGCCGAAGTATCAAAAACCGGCTGGGTTTATATACTTGATCGTATTACCGGTGAACCACTAATTGGTATTGAGGAGCGACCGGTACCTCAGGAGCCGCGCCAGAAAACGGCAGCGACACAGCCATATCCCATTGGTGATGCTGTTGTTCCCCAGGAAATTGATATTGCACCGGAAGAATTGGCATTGATAAACCAGGGCAGAATTTTCACCCCGTTCTGGACTGAGTTGGTGATCTACAAACCACAGATGGCTGTGAACTGGGCGCCTTCCTCCTATGATCCTGAAACTAATCACATGTATATCTGTGGCATTGATAACACGGCGTTTTCTTCCAGTGATGGTAACCAGACTTTTCAGGGTGAGCCGGAGCATGATCGTATCTGGATGGGTGCCGGTGCACTGACCGGGGTTTCTATCGCCCGCCGGGGAATTTTTTCGGTCATCGATTTAAAAACCAATCGCCTGCAATGGCAGCGTCAATGGACAGAAGGTTGCATGAGCGGTTCGATCAATACTGCTGGCGGATTGATTCTTGCCGGTCGCAGTGATGGCCGTTTAACGGCAATGGATAAATCCAATGGCGATATTCTCTGGGCTTTCAGGACCGATGCTGGCGTAAATGCTACGGCTACTACCTTCATGCATGGAGACACCCAATATATTGCCGTGATGTCAGCCGGGACTGTTTATTCATCAGGTGAACACGGCGACAGCCTGTGGCTTTTCTCTCTTGAGGGTGAAATTGAATCCTTGCCCTTTGAACAGGCAGTGAATCCGCTGGCAAACATGTCGCCAGTGGAAATTGCCCCGGGTGAACCCGATCTGGAAGCTGGTCAGTCAACCTTTGACCTGGTTTGCGCGGCCTGCCACGGCAATAATGGTTTGGGAGGAGGCCACTCGGAAGGCATCTCTCTGCAGAATGTGTCGACCAATCTGGAACGCATCGCAACCGTAATGAGCCGTGGCCAGAATCAGCAAATGCCTGCGTTTGAAAACATACTGACCCCTGAGCAGATCAGGGATGTGGCTAATTATGTGAATCAGGCATTGTTTGAATAATTTTTTAAATGGATAAAGGAAAAAGGATAAAGGAAAAAGGTGGGCCTCTAAACTTTCCAGGTAGGTAAGGTCTGACGCTCTGCGAATTTATCCGGTCTCTTTTATCCTTTATCCTTTATCCTTTTTCCGGGTTATTATGATATTGACTCCCTTTAAGGAAATTCAGCAACTGGCCGCAGAAAGAAAAGGCGGAAAGAAAGCGCTGGATGACTTGCTTGCAGTTCAAGAACCGCTTTCCCCGAAAAAGCTTGCCGCGCTGGGTGATGACCGTTACCTCGCCATGATGACCCGCTGCGTGTTCAATGCAGGGTTTAACTGGAAGGTTATCAAGAACAAGTGGGATGGTTTTGAGGAGGCTTTCCACGGATTCAATCCTCGTGGTCTTGCTCATATGCCACCGGAAAAGTGGGATGCTTATCAGGACGACACACGTATTGTACGTAACCGGATAAAGATACAGGCAGTTCAGGAGAATGCGGTTTTTCTGATGGAAGAAGCGGCTAAATATGGCTCTTTTGCGACTCACTTTGCCAAGTGGGCGGTTCAGGATCAGGTGGGCCTGATGGCCTATATGAAAAAACACGGCGCCAGACTGGGTGGTAATACCGGAATGTATTTCATTCGATTTATGGGTAAAGATGGCTTTGTATTGAGTAGCGATGTGGTTGGCAGATTAAAAGCTGCCGGTCTTGAAATCAGGGACAACCCTTCCAGTAAAAAAGATTTGAAAAATTGTCAGGATGCATTTAATACCTGGCATGATGAAACCGGTCTTTCCTACACACATCTGTCACGTATCTGCGGCATGTCCATTGGTAAAAATTACCTCCCGCAGTAATGGCAAAGTGCGATTGCTCCTGTGCTTGACGGCTTTTATTGATCCTCTCTGGATTGTTCGTGAAGATTGAGATCTTAAGTTGTACCGTGAATCTTTTTCTGCATACAATCAGCAAATGAAATCCAGTGACCTATGTATTTGTGGAAGCGGCAGGCAGTTTGGCAAATGCTGTGAACCTTTTTTGAATTACACGGCAAAACCAAAAACAGTAAAACAGCTTGTGCGTTCCCGTTATGCTGCCTATGCCCTTGGTGAAAGTTCCCATCGGGAGTATCTGGTGCGTACCTGGCATCCCGCAACGGCACAAAATATTCGAATGGCTGACCTTATTGCCGAAGGGCATGTCTGGAAAGCGTTGGAAATCATCGATGCAAATCAAAAAGGTGATCTGGGGCGGGTTGAATTCAAGGCAATATATTCGGTTGATGATGGTCCCGACCAGATTCACCATGAGAAATCTGCCTTTCACCGGAACAAGGGTGTCTGGCTATATCTCGAAGGTAAGGTAGAAGAGCAAGAAAAATAAAATATAGAAATACAGGAATATAAAAAGATCAGAAGTATCCTTCTGACCAGGTTCACGGCTAAATTAATACTTCAAATTAGAACGTCTTTATCAAGTTTGGCACAGGGAAAGTTAATTAAAGCCAAATATAAAAACCGCAGAAGAGGCAATCAGGATGAATGCAGCGTCGGGATTAAAACCAATGGATTGTCCATTCTGTCAGAAAAAACTTCCTTTGCGTTTTGCTTTTTCTGCAGAAAATAAATCGAAAAGCTGTCCTTACTGCCACTTTTTTATTGTTGCTTCGGTAGAATCACTAAAGAAAATCAAGACAGTTTCGGGAATACTGAGTTTTGTACTGGGAATTCCGCTGGGGCTTTTGTGTTGTTATTTATGGCTTGAAATCGGGCAGTGGGCTGTTGCTCTGATAATGTTTATAGCAGGTATTATTGGTATCGTAGGCAGTGCTACTATTTATTCCTGTTCGCACATCACGTTTAGTCCTGAAAAGACACAACTATAAATTGCAAACCTCCTTTCCTGTGATATACGCGGGTCGCTCACTGACCCGCTTTCGCCACGCCTCAACATTTGTAAAACTGCCCATCTCGAGATAATCCCAGGCATCATAAAACTCTGCACAACAATTTATCCAGGGCACCATGGAAATATCGACGATGCTGTATTCGTCCATAATATATTTTTTATTGTCGAGACGTTTGTCGAGCACGCTTAACAGGCGTTTGGTTTCGTTAGTATAGCGTTCAAGGGAATAGCCATCTTTTAGCTTATCGCCCATGAATTTATAGAAATGCCCAAACTGTCCAAGCATCGGGCCGATATGCGCCATCTGGAACATAAGCCATTGCATATGCTCCATTCGACTCAGGTAGTTTTGTGGCAGTAGCTGCCCGGTTTTATCTGCCAGATAAATGAGGATTGCCGCACTCTCGGAAAGCGTCACTGTTTTCCCTTCAGGGCCGACAGGGTCGATAATAGCGGGAATTTTTCCATTAGGACTGATGTTGATAAATTCCGCATCATGCTGATCGCCGCTAATGATATTTATCAGATGTGGTTCATAGGATAGCCCCATTTCCTCAAGGGCAATGCTTACTTTTTGCCCATTGGGTGTCGCCATGGAATAGAGCTGAATGACATCAGGGGTTTCAACCGGCCAGCGTGACAGAAAAGGGGACTCTTTCATGATAATCGTCCTGCAATTGGTTTTATTGCTATTTGAGTTTGAAGATTAGCAAGTATGCGACATACAATGCAGCAATGGAATTATTGAAAACAGTAGAAGTAGAAACCGGAAGCGATGTCAACGCGGCCATTATCTGGTTACATGGACTCGGATCCAATGGCCATGATTTTGAGCCAGTCATCCCCCAGTTAAGATTACCCCGTGATAAAGGTGCTCGTTTCATCTTACCTCATGCGCCTTCCATTCCTGTTACCATCAATGGGGGCACGGTGATGCCGGCATGGTTTGATATTCTGCAGCATGGTGAACGGCATATTGATGCCGGCCAGTTGCTGAGTTCGGCTGCCGCCATCCATAAATTGATAGACCGGGAGATAGAAAGGGGGATTGCCAGTGAGCAGATAATTCTGGTGGGGTTTTCCCAGGGCGGCGCAGTTTGCCTGCAGGCCGGACTAACCTATGATAAACCTCTGGCAGGGATACTTGGACTCTCTACCTTCTTCCCAACTGCAGAAGCCATCACCCCGCATCCTTCCAATGGCAGTCTACCCATCCAGATTTTTCACGGCACACTGGACCCCATGTTGCCTGAATGGATGGCAGAAAATACCGTGAAGCACCTTAAAAAGCTGGGCTATCATCCTCAGTATAAAACCTACCCAATGCCACATAGTGTATGCACTGAAGAAATTGAAGATATTTCCGGATGGATACAGGACCGACTTTTATAGCGGTTGCTGGATTGCGCTATTCAAGGAAAGGCCGTGGCGACTATTAATTAAGCCCTTGTGGTCTTTTTTTGTGCTGCTCTTTTCTTTCTTGCTGCTGCAGCCCTTTTCTTCCTTGCAGTTTCCTCTGCCTTCATTTTTTTAGCCCACTCTTTTTCAAAGGCTTCAAGTGCTTTGGCTCTGGCTGCCAGCTTGCGCTCGAATGGTTTTGCAGCCCTCAGATTGGCTTCCTTGCTTTTCATCAGACTCTTCGCTTCATGCAAGGAATCTCCAATAATGGATGCGGCGGCTTTGGCTTTTTTCAGTTGATCATGGGCTGTTTTGGAGCTTGATTTTTGCGCTGCCTTGGCTGCCTTGGCTGCCTGGTTTTTTGCAGCAGCAAGTTTTTTCCTGGTTGCTTCCACTGCCCGCCTGGCCTGGTTATATTCTTTCTCATGGCTGGCAACGTAGTTATCCTTGGCCTTTACAATCTTGTCATGGACTATATGAAAGTCTTTTTCTAGTATTTCAACCATATGTGGTTTTTTCATGGAAGCCATTATTTTTTCCTCAGGGAGTCTGATGTTTAATTAGAAAAGAAGACTACTCATAATGTCATGTATATAGCTTGTGTTATATCAAGAAAACACTGTATGCCTGATAAAAGTACAGATCCATGGCTTTTATAGCAGAAGAGATTACAGATAAGCCCGGTAATCGCTATAACCCATATACAATGGTGCTATAAGTATAAAAATGCAATCTGTTCTATTTCGAAATAGAGCGCCGAACTAATTATCTCTGGGAAATTACTTTCATGCCTACATTCAGGTCCTTGGTTATATCGTTAAGACGACTTCAGCTTTTATTCGTATTAATGATTTCATTCATGCCAATAAGCCTCTATGCCCAGGCACCGGTGGATGATAGCGCTATTTCACCGGATGTTGCCCTGCAGCCTGATCTTGATAATGGCAGTACCATTTATGATAACGCCTGTGGTGACTGTCATGGCGAAACCGGGCAGGGTGGTCAGGGCGCAGGCCCGGCACTAAGTGATACTCTGAGTTTGAGCGAGATCATGTTGGTGGTAAACGATGGCAGGAATACTATGCCCGCGTTTGATGTATTTACTGACCAGGAACTGGTCGACATCAGTACTTTTGTGGCTGAGCGATTACACCAGTAACTATAACCACAACATTAACAAAATTGCGCGATTCCCTTCCATTATGCCAATCCAATATCAGGAAGACCTTAATTAGCTATTAGGTTATTGATATTAAAGGGATTACTTCTTCCTAGATGCGGGCTGAAGAGGTAATCTGGTGCTCCTGTCAATATGACTGTGCGCAACAAATGAGCCAAGCTGAGAAGTAAGTCAACTTTATTACCTTCCACATTCAGTACAGTTGGAAATTACGGGTGTTGAATGATGTTTTATTGGAAGGAGGTAGCTGACTTCTGGAATTGACTAACAGGATTGGAGGCAAGAAAGAGTATTGAGCAGGATATCTTTTCCCGGCTCTCCCGGCGCTTAATCTTTGTTTGGAAATATTATCAGCAATACTATGGAGCTGCAGAAACGATGAAGTCTGGTTTGGTTAATCGCGGCTTTATAAACCAGATAGCCGATGTCAACGCGGACTTGAGCAGGTTCATGCTCGAAAATGCGAATGAAGCTGTCTATGTATATGACCAAGATTGTCGAATAGTTTATGTCAATGAGCTTGCTTTAAAAGACAGCGGCTACAGCAGAGCTGAATTACTGGAAATGAAAATAATGGATCTTGATCCAGTTTTTTCACAACCTCCCATTAAAGCCTCAAGCTCGCCAGAAGTTTTCTCCGAGAAATTATCTTTCAGGGCTCAACACAAACACAAAGCCGGATACCTGTATCCGGTAGACATTTCGTTGGTGGCGCTTGATTACGAAGACAAAGTTTATAACGCATTTTTCGCCCGGGAGATCTCCATGCTGGTAGAAGCAGAAGAATCAATGGGCCTTGGAGAAGAAAGTTTCAGAGTAATTGCTGATACTTCACCTGTCGCCCTGATTATAAGCCGTGTATCAGATGGACAAATTCAATATGCCAATCGCCAGGCTTTTGATCTGTTCAGGCAAAGTACCCGGGAGCTCTCCGACGGCAATATTCTGGACTTATTTAAGCGCTACAGTAAAGACAACAGTGTCCTGTCAATTTTAAGCGCAGGGCATGATGTAAAAAATCATGAAATATATTTTCAGGAAAAAAATAAGCCTGCCATGTGGCTGTCGCTGAGTACCAAAGCGCTGGTGCTGGACAGACAAAAAGTCATTTGCAGTGCATTGCTTGATGTTACTGAAGCCCATGAACTTTCCAGTCAGTTGAGTTACCAGGCAACATACGATGAGTTGACGGGGCTGGTAAACCGACGTGAATTTGAAGAGCGCCTGCAGGAAACTATTGATCTTGCTCGCGAACAGAAAACTGAAAACGTTCTTTGCTATCTCGATCTTGATCAATTCAAGGTAATTAATGACACCTGCGGTCATATGGCTGGTGACGAAATGTTACGCCAGTTAGCTCAGGTCTTGCATCGCTGTATACGTCGCAATGACACTCTGGCGCGACTGGGTGGCGATGAATTTGGCATATTGCTGGAAAACTGCCCGCTCAAGACTGCCATTATTACTGCAGATAATATTCGCCAGGTAGTACAGGAATTTCGCTTTGTATGGGAAGACAGTACCTTCAACATTGCTGTGAGCATCGGGCTAACACCGATTTCCCAGGCAGCTGAATCTATTTCTGATGTCCTGCGCCGGGCAGATACTGCCTGTTATGTTGCCAAGGATGGTGGCAGGAATCGAATACATGTTTTTCAATTTGATGATCAGGAACTGGCAGAGCGCCATGGTGAAATGAAGCTGGTTTCAACCATCAATGCTGCCCTTGATGAAAACAGGCTCGAACTCTGGCAACAAACCATTACCCACGTAGACAAACTGAATAAGAAACTTGAAAGAGGCCATGTTCATTTTGAGTTGCTGCTGCGTATGCGCGATCGCGACGGCACCCTGGTTGGCCCTGAATCTTTCCTGCCTTCCGCAGAACGCTATGATCTGGCAACACGAATTGACCGCTGGGTACTGGACGCCATGTTTAGCTGGTTCAACAAGTATCCCGATCAACTTGATGAGCTGGAAATGTGTGCAGTCAATCTGTCGGGGCAATCCCTGAGTGATGAAAAATTTCTCAATGAAATCGTTGAACAGTTATCCAGCTCAAATATCCCGGCACAAAAAATATGTTTTGAAATTACCGAGACGGCCGCAATACTTAATCTTGCCAAGGCAAGCCAGTTCATTAAAACATTGAAGCGCCTGGGTTGCAGTTTTGCCCTTGATGATTTCGGTAGCGGTCTTTCCTCTTTTGCCTATCTGAAAAGCCTGCCAGTAGATTTTGTCAAGATCGATGGTTTTTTCGTTAAGGATATCGTCTCTGATCCTGTTGATCTGGCCATGGTTAAAGCCATTAATGATATGGCTCACGCCATGGGCAAACTGACTATTGCCGAGTTTGTGGAAGACAAGGAAATATTACAAAAGCTCGTTGATTTGGGCGTAGATTATGTGCAAGGTTATAGTATTGCACAGCCGGCGCCCCTGATTAATGAATCAACAAGATAGCAAGCAAGACTCACCCAGCTCATTTATTACCCTAAGCCAGATCAGCCACAGTTATGCGGAAGGATCTCTGCAACATCGTGTGCTGGAAAAAGTGTCCCTGCAGATCAGTAAAAATGAAAAAGTCGCGTTGCTGGGACGCAGTGGTTCGGGTAAGTCCACCTTACTTAACCTGATCAGTGGTATTGATCTGCCTGAGCAGGGTACGGTTACACTCAATGGGCACAATATATCCGCACTCAATGAAACCCGGCGCACCTTGTTCAGGCGTCGGCATATCGGCTTCATCTACCAGTTTTTTAATCTCGTCCCCAGCCTGACGGCCCTTGAAAATGTTTCCCTGATACTCGAGCTTAATGGTATGGGGTCAGCATCAGCCAGGGAAAAGAGCATGGCGCTTTTATCCAGACTAAAAGTGGCTGACAAGGCAGCAAGTTTTCCTTCCCGTTTATCCGGTGGTGAACAACAGCGCATTGCCATTGCCAGGGCATTGGTGCATTCACCTGAAATTGTTCTCGCTGATGAGCCCACTGGCAATCTGGATGCAAAAACAGGTGAAGATGTACTGCAGGTGCTTCATGACATTCTTGATGAAAGTAACAGCTCCCTGCTGCTGGTGACTCACAGTCTTGCTGTCGCCAGGACTGCCAGCAGGGTTCTGACTCTGGAAAACGGTGCCATCTCGGAGCGAGATGGTGATTTTGCCTGGTGACTTATATGAGGGCAAAGTGATCACCGGTACAGCATTACTGTGGCGTAGTGCGATGCGCTATGCCTTGCAACGGCGCTGGCAAACCGTATTGAACATACTTGGCATTACTGTCGGAGTCATGATGGTAGTCGCCGTTGATCTTGCCAATAATAGTGCCCGTGAAGCATTCGATAAGTCTCTGGAACTTCTCAGCGGGCAGATAACCCATCAGATAAGTGGCGGTTCCGATGGTCTGCCTGATGCCCTGTTTACTCGAGTAAAGACAGAACTTGGCCTGCAAAAAGCCGCTCCTTCCCTGCGTGGTCAGGTAAGAGTCAATGGGCAGGAACTCACGCTGCTCGGTATTGATGTAATCAGCGAAGCGGCAATGCAGCGTAGCCGTCCCGGATTGCCTGATCAGATGTTCGCGGTAACTGGCAATTTTATGGCAGCCATTGGCAGGACCGGTAGCGTGGTTATGGAAAAAAACCTCGCACAATCCCTGGATCTTTCAGAAGGCGACACTTTCACCTTGCGTACCATGAACGGTTCACACGAAGCTGAGCTTGTTGCCGTATTTCAAAGCCAGGATGAAGCGGCAACGGGTAATCTTATTCTGGCTGATATTGCGGCCGCACAAACCTTGCTGGATCGACCAGGTCGTCTGGATGGTATCGATTTGACGCTGGATGACACGACCGTCGCGCAGTTGCGAAGCTGGTTGCCTGCCAATCTTATGCTGGTTGAAGTCCAGGGCCGCAATGACAACCTGCAACAGATGAGCGAGGCGTTTCATATCAACTTGCTGGCCATGAGCCTGTTGTCATTGCTGGTAGCCGGATTGCTGATTTACAACACGGTGACCTTGTCGGTTATTCAGCGTCAACAGACATTGGGAATATTCAGAGCCCAGGGCGTAACAAGACAGCAGGTTTTTACCCTGGTGATTCTTGAGAATGCTGCATTGGGTTTTATTGCCAGTGTACTGGGCGTAGCAGCAGGTTTTCTGCTTGGTCGTTTCCTGGTTACCATGGTCACATCGACAGTGGATAATTTGTACTTTGAGCTTCCTGTAACCAGTTTTTTTGTAGATCCATGGGTGTTAATCAAAGGCCTGGGGTTGGGCATGTTGCTAAGCATCGCTTCTTCTGTCTTGCCAGCTACGCGGGCTGCTCTAAGCCGACCAGTGACCCTGCAGCATCAGGCCGCAGTTAATAGTGAGTGGCAGAAAAGGCTTCACTTGCTGGCTGTGCCAGGCATACTTTTGCTGATTGGTGGCCGCGTGATGCTGATGCCGGAATACGGTTCACTGGTTACTGGCTTCGTTGCCCTGACACTGATGGTATTTGGTTTTTGTCTGCTGGTGCCTGGCCTGCTTTACTTGCTGTTACAGTTATTACTGATGATCAGTCAGCGCTGGATTGGGCTTTCCGGGGTTATGGCCTTGCGTAACGCCAGCAGTGCTATCAATCGAACCGGTCTGGCAGTGGCGGCCCTGTGCGTGGCAGTCTCTGTCACTGTCGGGGTTGGTGTTATGGTGGGTAGTTTTCGGGGCACGGTAATTATCTGGCTGGAACAGTCACTGCCCGGAGACTTTCAGCTTACCGCAACATCAGCCGATACATTGCAGGAGGGTTTTCCTGTTGAGCTGCTGGATGAACTTGCACGAATTGATGGCGTTGAGGGATTGAATTTTTCGGTTCTGCAAGAGGTGGAATCAGAATTTGGCCCGTTGCGTCTGGGTGTCAATGCTATTCCTGCCCTGGAGAAGTTTTACCTCAAGGAAGCCACCGACACTGGTTTGAGTGATTTTGATAATGGACAGGGTATTTTTATTTCTGAGCCACTGGCTTATCTGCAAAAAATCGAACTTGAGGATTCCATCAACCTGTTAACTGAAAATGGATTAACACCATTTACAGTGAAGGGAATCTTTTTTGATTACACCTCCGGCATTGGCATGGTGCAAATGCATGACTCTCTTTATGAACGATACTGGGTCAGTCAGGCTCCAACCCGCCTGACTCTGGAAATTGACGGTCCAAATGATGAAGCATCTGTTCAGACGGCCGTTCGTGAAATCCTCTCCACTTATGGGAGTGGCTTTTCCCTGGTTTCAAACCGGCAGTTAAGAGAGATAACCCTGCAAATATTTGACAGAACATTCGCGATCACCAATGTGCTCAGATTTCTGGCGATCCTGGTGGCATTTATTGGTGTCGTTTCAACCTTGATGGCCTTGCAGCTGGAACGCCTGCGCGAGTTTGCCATTTTGCGTGCCACGGGCATGACGCCATGGCAAGTAAGTGCGCTTATTCTGAAGCAAACAGCAGTGTTGGGGTTTTGTGCCGGTGTGCTGGCATTGCCGCTGGGGTTGATGATGTCAGAGGTGTTAATTGATGTGATCAATCGGCGTTCATTTGGTTGGTCCATGCAACATTTTTTACCGGAGTCGGTATTGATCGAGGGATTCTTGCTGGCATTGGTAGCGGCCCTGCTTGGCGGCGTTTATCCAGCCTGGCGTGCCGCCAAAATCATGCCTGCGATGGCGCTCAGGGAAGAATAGCAGCATAAAAAACTTCAGAATGCAGATTACCTGGGTTGTTAAATGATAAAACAAAGTGAAATTTTTGCAGGTCGGATAAGGCCACTCAGGCCGCCATCCGACAAAGGGAGTTCACATATTCCATGAGGACGTATTGAGCAAGCGAATATATTTAATGTCTCTGCTATTGCTGCTGGCTTGCAGTAATGGAGAAGAGGAAATGCTCACACAACGGCTGTCCGCTGCAGATGTGCTCGCCAGTGGTAATGTCGAAGGTTTTTTGCGTGCCAGTGAGGCACGTCGTTTTGATTTTCCTGCGGACCATGCGGCGCACCCGGGTTTTCGTAATGAATGGTGGTATTTTACTGGCAACGTGGAAACACCGACAGGCAGACGCTTTGGATACCAGGTGACATTTTTTTCCAGTGCCATCAGACCAGAGGCTGATGATAGCTGCAAAGCAAGCAACGCCTGGTGTACCAATGCCATCTGGATGGGTCATGCGGCGATCAGTGATATCAGTACTGAAAAGCATTTGGCGGCAGAAATTTTTTCGCGCCAGGAGCCCGGACTGGCAGGCGCCAGGCTGGATCCTTTTCGAGTCTGGATTAATGACTGGCAGCTTTTTTCTGCAGGCAATGAATTTCCCTGGGAGCTGGAAGTAATTACTGATGAGTTTGCCCTGTCACTAAACCTGGCGGCCGAAAAAAGCCCTGTCCTGCAGGGAAGCAATGGCCTCAGTCAGAAAACCCCTGAACCGGGCAATGCCTCCTACTATTACAGTGTCACCCGCATAGAAACCCGGGGGCAGGTTTATCTCGATGGTCAGCGCCATGAGGTAAGCGGAAGCAGTTGGCTGGACCGTGAATGGAGCACCAGTGCACTGGGTGCAGATCAAACAGGTTGGGACTGGTTTTCCCTGCAGTTCGATGACGGTAAGGAAGTAATGTATTACCAGCTAAGGGACTTGAACGGTAATGCTCATCCCAATAGTGGTGGCAACCTCACCAGCCTGATGGGAACACAAAGCACAATTACACCACAACAAATGCACCTGGAAGAACAAAATTTCTGGCAGGCCCCTGATGGCAAACAATATGCAACCGGCTGGCATATGGTTTTTCAGGAAAATGACTGGTTGATACAGGCGGTGTTTGAAGATCAATTAATGGATGTGACTTTTCAGTATTGGGAGGGCGCAGTGGAAATACTTGATACCACAAGTGGCGCTGTTGTGGGACGTGGCTATCTGGAGATGGTCAGGTAATCAGGCTACTGGCAGAATAAAACGCTAGCGTTTTTTTAACCAGCGCCGCAGTACCCGATTCCACCACATGGTTGCCCCGGTCACAAACATCGCTGCCGGGGCCAGACCAAAGAATGCCCATACCGCTTTAACTGACTGGTCACACAAGCCAGGACCGTCACAGGGAAGACCGATGCCATTGACGCGGCCAAAGTGCAGGAAAGCCAGCCAGTAGAGGACGCTATCGATCAGGCGCCGACCGGCATTCTCCTGCGTTACGGGCCAGAGACGATCAGCGAAAGCATGAAACGATTCCGGGAAGCACAGATAAATACCGCTAAGTGAAAATATCAGGAGAAAGCCGAAACTCCAGAATCCCATCATGCTGTGTAAATCCCAGGTTAGTCTTTTCCAGCCAAGATCTGTGCGCACCGTTACACTGCGACGCCAGCGCGCCACCCCGGGCCACCAGATCACAATCCCGGTAAGTATGACCAGGGTAACGGCGATAGCAGCGACCCCGTTTACTTTTCGACCTGTTGGGCCAGCAAGAAAATTATCGTGAATCTGTATAAGGCCAGTCACCATGCTGACACCGGTTTCAACGGCACTACCAACATCTTCGCCAGTACGCGGATCATATAAACGCTTTCGGACTGTATTATTCTGCTCCAGCCAGATGATGACTGCCTGGTCCCGATTGCCTGCCCGGTAGAAGCGTGAAATCCTAAAGCCGGGGTTGGCTGCCACTGCAATTGCTTTTAACCGGGCATCACTCAGCAGTGCATTGGTGGAAGTGGAAAGTATCGGTTCAGGCGTAAAGATGACATAGAGCTCATTCCGGTAAACCAGAACGCTGCCGGTGATGCTGATAAAAAATATATACAAGCCCAGCCCGATACCACTCCATAGATGGATCTGGAAAAGGATGCGGCGGAAAGACATCTTTTGCGGATGTCTGAGCCAGCGCTGCCAGGGTGAGGGAGATGTTTTTTCGTTCATTTTTTTATTATCAGGCAAAGAGGCAGGCCTGTGGTTTGCCAGAGATCAAGTTTTAGGCATGCAGAGAAAATTACTAGTGAATTTATTGCTCGGATCCAGCAATGATTTCTGCCATGGTCGCCTGCATGCTGGTCTAGGTTCCATTGTTAATGGTTGTAGCTGTTGCCTGAACTGTGGATTTTCGATGTCGCGGGCCATTTAGAGCTTTACCGATGAAGGAGTAGCGGACGAATTTCTCATAACTCCAGAATAACAGCGCGGTGCTGATGCACAGGATCACCGGGAACTTGACTGACCAGTGCCAGGGTACCTGCATGAGCAGGGTTTGTAAGAATAAAATCAATGGCAGATGGGCGATATAAACCCAGTAGGAGGCGTCCGCAATATAACGTCTTGCTTCACTTTTATTACCAAAAAATCGCATACCTGCACCGATCAATGCGAAAACCCAGCTCCATGAAGCGAAGGCATAAATTAATGCAAATGTGCGCTTTTCTGTCCCGGGGACCTCTATATATACAAATGCAGGATAGGTTAATTGCGAAAAACTAAATCCAGTTAATGCTATCGCGAGTATCAGGTACCGGGGCCAGTGAGATTTAAGGATTTCCAGACATTCGCGCTGGCGATCAAATAACCAACCAAACAGAAACGCCATCCCATAAATAAAAAAAGCCGGCGCTTCTTTCCAGACGGCTTCGGTGGGGGTTGGGATGCCGGCCCAGAAAAGCCAATCTTGTCTGACGTAAAAAATCCAGGCGGAAATACTGGCACTTAATATGACTATTCCCGAAAATTTACACAGGCTATAAATAAGCCGGGTAAAAAGATCCATAATCTGGCCACCAGGATTGAGGTGTTTCAGCAAGAATGAAAAAAATATGGCAAAGCCATAAAACCATAACAGGTAGTAAAGAAACCAAAATTGTAATAACAGGGGTTGTGCTGGTGCTGATTGCTGTGCGCTTTGCAATATCTGCGAGTTGTCAGGCCCGAAAAATTTGCTGGCAGCCCAAAGCACAATGGGAATCATTAATAGTAATGACACAAGCCATGCGCAGACCATGGGGATAGCAATTCTTTTTAATCGGTCTTTCAAAAACTCCTGGTAACCCTTGCGTGTCAAAGAAAGATGCGCGAAGAAGCCGGCAATAAGAAAAAATACCGTCATACGAAACATGTGTAATACATAGAACATGTATGTCAGTGTCATACTTTTGGAGGTATCGGAAACCGGAAACCCGAAGCTATCCAGGCCTGGCCAGAAAGAGATGCTGCCGTGCAATAAAAGACCCAGTAACAGTGCAATCCCCCGAATAGCATCGAGTGCATGAAGTCGGCTTTGCTCCATTGTTACCTCTACCCGGCAGGCACGTTATTGATTAATTAATATGCCATGATGACACAAAGAATCCTTTGTTTTCCTTAATCTTTGCACACTTTTTGGCGCTATAGCATTACAATTGCCAGCGGTAAAACCAATTGCCTGTAAAAATACGACAACACTGGCATGACCTGCAGTGTCTGCTTGAATCTTGGCGGGATGTGGTTTACTTTAGGCGAGTCTTTTAGAGGCTTTGCGACAGTGTTGGATAAGAGAATCGCGAGTTCTTTTCTGACAAGCTGGCAGATTATGAATAATTTGGGACCGTAGCTTTGCATTACAGTCCGATATTAGACAGCTGCTAATAATAAGGGGTGCATAATAAGACCGGTTACACACGGCGCATAACCTTGATATTGATCAACCAATCATTATTCAGATTTTGCTTTTGTTTTTCCTGGTCACTGCTTTGTGCTGTAATTCTGGAACTTGAAACCAGATTGATGAGTGGGTATTAGCTATGGGTTTTTTAATTTGGCTTGAAGAGGGGGCTTTGGGGATTTTCATTCGTGAATCCCTGTGGGGTTATCCCATCGTTCTCTCCAGTCATGCTGTCGGCATGGCGATTGTAATGGGTGTTGTAATTGCTCTGAATTTAAGGGTGTTGGGCTACGCAAAAGATATTTCAATTCTGGCTTATGATAAATTATTTATTATTGGCTGGATTGGATTCATTATTAATCTGATTTCCGGATTGATTCTTTTCTGTAATACGCCGACTACCTATTTCTTTCAGGGGTCTTTCCAGTTGAAGATTGGCAGCATTGTTGTTGGCGGTATCCTGATGAAGGTAGTAATGAACAGCGTCAGGGGCGACACCAGCGAAACGATGACTAAAGTAGCATCAGCTGCCTGTATCGCCTGCTGGTTTGGCGCAATGATAACCGGCCGCTTAATGGCCTATTTATAAGGGGGTATGTACTGTGGATTATGATACTTATGCACCATTAGCCTCCTGGTTTGAATCCACCTGGTTAGGTGGACAAATGCGCGAGCAGTTCTGGATGTTTCCAATGATGGAAACCATTCATTTTATTGGTATTACGTTCCTGTTTGGTTCATTGCTGGTAATTGATATGCGCGTCATAGGATTTGGCCGTTTTATTAATATGAAGGCAGCAATGAAATATATTCCGGTTGCCATCATTGCTTTTGCCGTCAATCTGACAACGGGTCTTGCTTTTTTATGTGCTGATCCATTTCGCTATTTTCCAAATATCGCTTTTCAATGGAAAATGGGATTGATTCTGATTGCCGGTATTAATGCCTTGTGGTTCTGGTTTGGTGAACACAAGGAATTAAGCCAGCTGGCTGATGGTGAAGATGCACCTTTCCGAGCCAAGGTAATCGCAGCGCTTTCACTTGCTATCTGGGTGGGTGTAATTATCTTTGGGCGAATGATTCCCTACGTCGAGTACTAGGAATCAGTTTCCTGAAAAAAGAGGGCGCAAGCCCTCTTTTTTTTGCTTTTGGTTTTTGTATTAGAATCGCAGCAGTCAACGAATGAAAACCCATCAGAGCCGTTCTTTATTTCTGCCTGTTTGTGTTTTACGCTGCCTCGCCAGTCACCAGTTGAAAACGCGCTGAAAAAGTAATGAGTAGTAAAACCGCCCAAAGATCCCGTTTAATCGTCTCCGAACCTGTCAGACCTCTGCTGCTAAAGCTCACCCTGTCAGCTCTTATTGGCAATCTGGCAATGCATCTGATGGGGATCGTGGATACATTTTATATCAGCCGCCTGGGCACCCTTGAGCTGGCCGCCGCCAGTTTTGTTATTCCTGTTCACATGATCTATGTCAGCCTCGCGCTTGGCATTGGCATGGGCATGAGTTCACTCAATTCACGGCTTATTGGTGAGAGCCGCTTTGCGGACTCATCGCGCCTGATTAGTGACGGTCTGATGTTTGCCGCCCTTTTTGCGGTGACTGTCGCGATGCTTGGCAGTGTCATTATTGATCCGCTGTTTCGCCTGCTGGGAGCCGATGACAGAACCCTGCCCTATATTCGGGATTACCTCAATATATTGCTGTTGGGACTGCCGCCACTGATGTTGGTGGTGATTGGTAACAGTACTTTTCGCTCCATGGGCAATATCAAGATGTCGGCAACCCTGGCGGGCTGTTTGTCAGTGTTGAACATTACTCTCGACCCGCTGCTCATCTTTGGGATAGGTCCATTTCCTGCCATGGGTATTCGAGGTGCTGCCGTAGCCACCTTACTGGCCGCCAGTATTACCCTGATCATTTCTTTTATAGTGCTGGGTTTTTACGAAAAGCTGCTGGATTTTTCCAGGCCACGCTGGCTGCATTTACGCCAGAACTGGCTGCAGATTTTGGGGATAGGAGTTCCAGCGATGGGAGCCAACATAATGACACCGCTGGCGGCAGCCATAATGACTGCGATGGTGGCCCGCTTTGGTGATTTTGTTGTGGCGGGTTTTGGGGTTGGCAGCCGGGTGGAAACCATCAGTCTTATTTTTGTGATGGCGCTGTCGTCTACCCTGCCGATGTTTATTGGACAGAATATTGGTGCCGGGCGACAGGATCGCGCCTATTCAGCGCTGATGGGATGTCTGAAATTTGTTCTGGTTTTCCAGTGCCTGATTTATGTTTTATTACTGGTGCTGGGCGATACGATTGCTGGCACCTTTAGCAGTAATCCTGAGGTTACCAACGTCATCACCACCTACCTGATGATCCTTCCTCTTACCTATGGTGCACACGGTGTGGTGGTACTCATTATGGTGTCTTTGAATGTACTGAGACGACCCAGAACCGCACTGCTGCTCACTTTTACCCGTTTAATGCTTCTCTATATCCCGCTGGCATATTTCGGCTCACAATTATGGGGCCTGAAAGGTCTTTTTGCCGGTGCGGCACTGGGAAATATTCTGGCCGGGGGTTTTGCCTGGTTTTTAATCCGCAAGGTCTGTCAGGAACTGCATTTAGGGCCTGTCAGTTCTGGGCATGAAAAACACAGTTCTGAAAAGTCTGCGGAATCGGGAGGGTCACTCAGCTGAAGTAGGCTGCAACGCAGGCTATAATTACCATCACAAATAATACCCACTTCAATACAGACTGCGGGACATTAATGGCAAATTGTACGCTTGCCATGGCACCCGCCACGGTTCCGACTGCCATGATCAGTCCGGGAATCCATAACACCTGACCTCTGAGAATAAACACCCCCAGCGCGACCACAGTTAAAGCAGCAGTAATGGCCATCTTGAGAGCATTGGTGCGCACCAGATCATAACGCAGTCCGCCGGCCACAGCGGCGATAATGATAAAACCCACTCCGGCCTGCACAAAGCCACCGTAAAAGCCGGCAAAAAACAGGCCTATGGCCGCTAGTGGTTTTTCCTTGAGTGTAAAGGCAGGCGTGCCTTCCGGTGGTGCTACGACGGAAGGCCTGACGACCATTAAGATGGCCATACCCAGCATGGTGCTTAACAGAGCTGGTTTCAGCCAGGATACTGGCAAGTACGACGCCAGCAAAGAGCCGAACAGGGCACCGACCAGAGTCGGGACTAATGTGGGCACAATGGTGGAGGGAGCCAGCTTGCCTTTACTGTGAAAGCTCTTGGCCCCGGCAATGGATTGCAGAAAAATCCCGACGCGATTGGTGGCGTTGGCAATGTCCGCAGGCATACCAAAAATCATGAACGCCGGCAGGGTTAACATCGAGCCACCACCGGCTATGGTGTTGATAAAACCAGCCAGAAAACCGGCGGTAATTAACAGCGTGACGCTGAGTACTGAAACTTCAAATTCCATGGATATTCACCAAGCCTCTTTGACTTCAGGCCCTATGTTGATTGGCCCTGATTTCAACAGGGGCGGAGCATGACTGAGGCACTGGGTAAAGTCAATTTCACGCAGTCTGTTAGTGCGGTTCCGAGTAATGCTAGAATTGCCCGCTTATACAGAACACCTGAAGGATGTCATTTTGGCTGAGCATCAAAACAAGAATAACGAGAGCATCGAAAACCCGGGACCCTTGCAAACCTACGAAGAAAATCTCGCCAGGGGAGAGTTCAGGATTCAGCAATGCAAGGATTGTGGGCAGCATGTTTTTTATCCCAGGCTTCTTTGCCATCACTGTGGTTCCAATGCCCTAAAGTGGGTAGCAGTTAGTGGCAGAGGGACGGTCTATTCCAGTTCCGTTGTCCGACAACGCCCAGAAAAAGGAGGCGATTACAATATTTCCCTCATCGATCTTGAGGAAGGTCCGCGCATGATGAGCCGTATTGTGGATGTTGACCCCGAAGAGGTCACTATAGGCATGCAAGTGAGCGCTCACGTTGGCATGATCAATGATAAGCCCGCTGTACTTTTTTATAACAAGGAACAGGGGGACAAGGAATGGTAATGTCGCTTAGAGGTGAAACAGCCGTTGTTGGTGTCGGCCTGACAGAGTTTGACGGCTTGCCTGGCCACACGCATATGGAAATCATGGCAAAAGCCATTGATAAAGCCATTACCGATGCCGGCATTCAAAAAGATGAAATAGATGGCATTTTCAGTGCCAATTTTGTCGAGATGCTGACCCCGCTGACTGTAGCCGAATACCTGGGTATCAATCCTACCTACATGGATGGTACCAACACCGGTGGTTCAGTTTTCGTCAATTCCATGCAGTCGGCGGCAGCGGCTCTTACTCTTGGCCTGTGTAATGTCGCCCTGATCTGTTACGGCAGCAACAGCGCTACCGGCCCTTTTACCCATCCCCCTGCCATGCATACTGTGGAAGATGTTTATCGACCACGTAATCCGATCACTCCCTATGCGTTGGCGGCGAATCGCCATATGCATGAATTCGGTACAACCAGGGAACAACTGGCCGAAGTGGCGGTTTCAGCCCGGGCCTGGGCCCAGCTCAATCCAGCCGCGACCATGCGCGAGCCTCTCACTGTTGAAGACGTGGTGAATGCCCGCATGATTGTTGACCCCCTGGGGAAATTTGACTGCTGCCTGATCAGTGACGGCGGCGCCGCCATGATCATGGTGCGCAAAGACCGGGCACGGGATTTCCCGAAAAAGCCGGTTTATATGCTGGGCGTGGGCAGTCGTACGGATCATAATCTTATTTCCTGCATGCCTGACCTGACCACCACTGCGGCAAAAGAAGCTGCCGCGGCTGCTTTTGCCATGGCTGGAGTTAGCCCCGCAGATATTGATGTTGTCGAGTTGTACGACGCCTTTACCATCAACACGATCCTGTTTCTCGAAGACATGGGGTTTTGTAAAAAAGGCGAAGGCGGTGCTTTTGTTTCAAATGGCAATATCGCCCCGGGAGGTTCTTTGCCGGTGAATACCAACGGCGGCGGGTTGAGCTGTGTTCATCCTGGCATGTATGGTATGTTCCTGATGATTGAAGCGGTACAACAGTTACGTGGTGAATGTGGTGAGCGTCAGATAGACAATGCCAGATTAGCTGCCTGTAACGGAAGCGGCGGTTTCCTGGCGAGCCAGGTCACGGCAATTTTCGGTACCCAAGATACGCTGTAGGCATAGAGCTTTCAGAACACGCAGCTTAGCTGACTTAAATCAAAACGCTAATCTTCATATCCCCTTAGGATGAGCATTGGCGAGGTAAGCAAAGGCGAGGTAACCAAATCGGTTGCCTGTTATTCGTTTTATAATTTTTTAGAGGTGATAATTGTGAGAAAGAACTGGAGTGTTTTTTCTGTAGTACTTTTACTGGCGCTGTTAAGTGGTTGCCGTACCTATCCTGATGAGGTGGGAAGCTTCCGCTTTCCTATTCTCAGTGGGGATATTCAAAGAGGCCAGCAGGCATTTCTAAGACTTGAGTGTAACCAGTGTCATGAGGTGAACGGAGTCGATCTGCCAGCTTTCTCCGGTCCCAGACCAGTCACTGTCGAGCTGGGTGGTGAGCTCTACTTTGCCAAAACCTATGGCGATCTGGCGACCTCCATTATCAACCCTGATCATGTGATTTCAGAAAGATACCTGGATCAGTTGCCACGGGAAGTACGCAGACGTACCTCAAGTTCACCCATGTATCTGAAGGAGGATATGCTGGTAACAGAACTGATAGACATTGTGGCGTTTCTGAACTCCCGCTACAGCCTGCTGCCGGGATATACTGAATATTACTACTAGTCGATACTACCAACCTTGCGGCTGGTAGGCAGTCGCAAGTTACAAGTCTCAAGAAAAAAAGATAAAGGTGGGCGGTGCAGGGAGGCGGCTGGGAATTGTAAAGAAGAGACAAAAGTAAGAGGCAAGAGGCAAGAGACAAGAGACAAGCAACCACTCTCTCAGGCTTCAATGGTTTTCTGGTGGTCGGATAAGGACCGCAGGGACGCATCCGACAAGGCGACTAATTTAGTCGCCTTTTTTGCGACTTGCGACTTGCGACTTATCTCGCGCTTGTACCTTCTATATCTTCCAGCAACTGCGTTTCTGATTCTGCCATCACACGGGGACGAATGATGTTGAGTCCTTTCAGCACATTGATGGCTTCATTGAGCTGATAATCGCGCACGATGACTTCAAGGGGTTCCTGTGGTGGGATTTCAGCGGCAATGACGGCTTCTTCCTCGCTTTGCCCGGCGTTGTCATCCTCTCCATCTTCCTCGCCATTAGCATTTGCCAGGTGGCCTACCAGGTCTGCTTCGCGATATGAAATCAGACTATCCGGAATACGGGTTACCTGACCTCTGTCGACTATGATGTCCGGGGTTATGCCCAGAGCCTGGATGGAGCGGCCTTTGGGCGTGAAATACAGGGCTGTTGTAAGTTTGATGGCACGGTCATTGGTCAGCGGAAGTACCGTTTGTACTGAGCCCTTGCCAAAACTTGCTGTTCCCATAATGATGGCGCGCTGATGATCCTGCAGGGCGCCGGCAACGATTTCTGAAGCTGAAGCAGAACCGGAATTAATTAGTACAACCAGAGGAACACCCTGGCTTTGATCTTCGGTTGAGGCTTCAAAACGCATCTCTGCATTTTCAACCCGGCCTTCGGTATAGACGATCAGGCCGTCGGTGATAAATGCATCGACTACACCCACTGCTGATTGCAATACGCCACCGGGGTTATTACGCAGGTCAAGGACGACGCCTTTCAGTTCGCTTTCTTCGTGAAATTTTGTAAGGGCAGTTTTTACTTCTTCGCCGGTGTCTACGGAAAATGAAGCCACGCGGATATAACCATAGCCCGGTTCAATAATTCGTGAGCGCACACTGCGGGCCTGGATAATTTCGCGGGTTACGGTAATTTCAAAGGCATCACTCACGCCTTCACGTAAAATGGTGAGAACGACGTCAGTGCCGGGTTCTCCGCGCATCAGGTCGACGGTATCGCCAAGAGTCACTTCTCTGGCTGGAGTGTCATCCAGCTTGATGATCAGATCACCTGCCTGCACACCTGCGCGATCAGCTGGCGAGCCATCCATGGGTGAGATTACCTTGATAAAGCCGTCCTCTATACCTACTTCTACTCCAAGACCGCCAAACTCGCCGGTTGTACTTTCCTGCAGTTGTTCATAGTCATCGGCAGCAAGGTAGGTTGAGTGGGGATCAATGCCTGCCAGCATTCCCTTGATGGCATTTTCCAGTAGCGTCTTGTCATCTATGGGTTCCACATAGGCGCTTCGAATACGATTAAGTACTTCGGTGAAAAGGCGCACTTCATCCAGCGGTAAAAGGAGTTCCGTTTCATTCTCATTTTCCAGTTGGGCAAAGGTCTGGGCAGAAATAAGAGACAGCAGGCAAAGCGGGAACAAAATGCCAGTGCGGATGGCGGTTAATAAATAAGGAAATCTGTTGTTATTCATAATTTGGGTTCTTGTGACGCTATGACTATGGAATATATTGATATGTTAATCCTTACGCATAAGACAGGGAAAAATATCATTTAGTTGCAGGGCTTGTTGTAAAAATAAATATGAAAAAGTGTGACAAATTCCGGGTTAATCCGGGGTTCAGCTACGACGCCCTGTTAACGTCAATTCCTGGTTTGAAACCAGGTTGAGGGATTTACCGAATCCCCGTTATGGCGAATTTCAAAATACAGTCCATAACTTGCTTCACCACCGGTATTGCCTACAGCCGCAATAATATCACCGCCAACTACCCACTCACCTACTTCTTTGTAAAGCTCCTGATTATGGGCATAGAGGCTCATATAACCATCCCCATGGTCAATTATCAAGAGCAGGCCAGAGCTGGAAAACCAGTCAGAAAAGACTACGCGGCCGCGGTGAATAGCCTGGATTTCGTCACCTGCTCCAGCCTCGATAGTGACGCCTTCCCAATTCAGATCTCCCAGGCCATAGCTGCTTCCCCAGCGATTTTTAAATTGACCATCGACTGGTCTGGGCAACTTGCCTTTCATACTGGCAAATGGTTGCTCCTGGTCGCCAAGTCTGAGGTTGGCAATTGAGCGCCGCAGCTCCTCTATCAGCAATTCCATTTCAACTTTCTCTGACTCCAGTGCTTCCAGTTTCCTGCTACTGCTTGTCAGAATGGTATCGAGTTCGTCGAGTAACTTTTGACGATCCATGATTCTTTCCTGCATCGAAGACTGCTGGGTGCTTAGCAGGGCGCGTTTGTCGCTGAGTATGAGAGTTCTGTTCTGGATGTCTTTTTCGACATCACTTATTGCTTCGATAATGGCGCCGTATTCATCTATTTTTTGACTACGTGCCTCATTGAAATATTGATAATAGCGAAGCGTTCTTGAAAGTAGTACCGGGTCTTCCTGATTAAGTAATAATTTGAAATATTCTTCCTGGCCGGATTGATGGGCGCTGCGTAAATACTTTCCAATGAGATCCTGCTGGCTGTCTTTTTTTAGCAATAAATCATTTCTTTGAGCCTGCAGCTTTTCAACTTCAGAAGTGTTTTGTCTGATGTCAGCTTCAACAAGAGAAATTTCATTATTTAATGAAAGCATTTCTTTTTCAGTGCTTTCCAGAAGCTGGTAAGCCGAGGCGCGCTCGGAATTTCGCCTGGCAATTTCATTCTGCACATCAGTAATTGCCTTGTTAATCGCCGCCAGGGCTTCGGCTGAGGGTTGTTCCTGGCTTGAATTCTGTGCACTGAAAGTAGCAGAGAAATAAAGGACGAAAGTAATAAAAAAAATGCTTTTCAATAAAAGATAACGATGCATTAGCTTGATTGAATCAGTGTGGTGCCGGTCATTTCTTCTGGTTGCGGTAGCCCTGTCAAGGTGAGAATAGAGGGGGCTATATCGCACAATGAACCGCCATCTTTTAATGTAAGGTTTTGCTTTCCGACATAAATCAGTGGTACTGGTCCGTTGGTATGAGAGGTTAGTGGTTGCCCGGAAGCTTCATCTACCATTTGTTCCAGATTTCCATGATCGGCAGTAATCAGGCAGTTACCATTTACTTCAAGTACTGCATCAACAATTTTTTTCAGACAGCTATCGACAACTTCAGCCGCTTTCAGTGCGGCTTCCCATACGCCGGTATGGCCGACCATGTCGCCATTGGCATAATTACAGATAATGACATCGAACTCTCTGTTTTTTATGGCTTTCACGAGCTTGTCGGTCACTTCCGGGGCGCTCATTTCCGGTTTCAGGTCGTAGGTCTCAACTTTGGGGGAAGGTATCAGTATTCGTGTTTCTCCTTCGTATTCTTTTTCCCTGCCGCCACTAAAAAAGAATGTGACATGCGCATATTTTTCGGTCTCGGCAATGCGCAGCTGGGTTTTCTTCATATTGGCCAGATATTCGCCCAGTACATTATTCAATTTTTGTGGGGGATAAGCGCACTCAGCTTCAATATCTTCAGCATATTCAGTCAGCGTGACGAAGTGGCTGAGAGTCGGCATGCTACCGCGATCAAATTCCCGGAAATCCCTGTCTGTAAAAACACGAGTCAGTTCACGTGCGCGATCGGCACGAAAATTCATAAATACAACGGCATCTTTATCGTTAATAGAAACACTACCGTGTTCTGCGCTAATACAGCCAGGCTGAACAAATTCATCATTTTCATCACGCCTGTAAGCTGCTTCAAGCGCAGCACTGGCCGATGAATATTCGTGTTCAGCTTCGCCATGACAAATGGCATCAAAGGCTTTTTTTACGCGGTCCCAGTTTTTATCACGATCCATGGCAAAAAAGCGTCCGCTCACAGAAGCGATTTGACCACAATCCAATGCTGAAAATTTATCCTCGAATTTTTTAAGGGAGGAGGCTGCACTGCGCGGAGGTGTGTCACGACCATCAAGCAGGGCATGCAGGAAAATTTTCCGGCAGCCGCGTTGATATGCCAGATCGACCATCGCGGCTATCTGGTTTTCGTGACTGTGAATGCCGCCTGGAGAAAGCAGGCCGATAATATGCAGGGCAGAATCGTTGGCAATGACCTCATCAGCTGCCTGACATAGCACAGGGTTTTTATAGAAGTCACCATCGACAATATCCTTATCGATGCGAGTGAGACTCTGATAAACAACCCGGCCTGCGCCCAGGTTCATGTGGCCGACTTCCGAATTTCCCATCTGTCCTTCCGGCAGTCCAACCTTGAGTCCCGAGGTCTGAATCAGGGTGTGGGGGTATTGTTGCAGCAATTGATCCCATACCGGTGTTTTGGCCTGGCTGATGGCATTATGTTTTTCAGTATCACTATAACCCCAGCCATCCAGAATTAGCAGGAGGGTGGGTCCGGCGGAATTAGTCATATATACCCTGGAAACAAAGACAAATAAGTAGATGGGCATTATCACTAATTAAGCGTTTTCTTGCGAGTAACATATGGCAAAGAAAAGCCCATTTGCGAGGAAACTTTACCTGACTTCCACAATGTTGGCGTGTATACTCCGTGCCTCTTTGGAATTGGCAGTTTCGGAATTCTAATGGCGCAATTTATTGAATTTCTAATTAATCATTGGATCCTCTCCGGATTATGGCTTGGACTGGTTGCCACTTTGGTGGTGTACCTGACAGCAAAAGCAGGAGATGCTTTAAGTCCCCATCAGGCCATCTTGCTGGTCAACAGGGAGAATGCTGTGTTCCTGGATATCAGGGACAAAAAAGCCTTTGATGCCGGCCATGTAGTGGACGCCATAAATATCCCTTCAGCAAAATTGAAAGACCGCATGGTTGAACTGGAAAAATACCGCGATAAACCGCTTGTGGTGGTTTGTCAGATGGGACATCAGTCCGGTGAAGCAGTTAAAACTCTCACCGAAAATGGCTTCAGTGCTGTTAATCGCATGAAAGGCGGTATGGCAGAGTGGCAAACCCAGGGTCTGCCGGCAGTCAGGTAAATCCAGTCCGGGGAAAATTCAAAATCAATTCCAGTCTAAACAGACAAATTCAGAATCAACACATAATTGAAATAAGGGCAGAACATGGCAGAGAACGATCAAGAGCAGCAACCAGCAGCAGCGCAGGGCGCTAGTCAGGCAGGACAGGAAGGTCAGGAAGGGCAGCGTTTTGCTATACAACGAGTTTATGTAAAGGATGTAAGTTTTGAGGCACCTGACACGCCCAACGTGTTTCGTCAGCAGTATAGCCCCCAGGTAAACTTCAATATCAATAATCGCAGTAACAGAGTTGATGAGGGACTTTACGAGGTTGTTTTACGCCTGACAGCAGATGTAAAACAGGACGACAAGACAGTTTTCCTGGTTGAGGTTCAGCAGGCAGGAGTTTTTGAAATCCGCGGACTCAATAACGATCAGCTAGAGCAAGTACTTACTATTACCTGTCCTAATATACTCTTCCCCTATGGTCGGGAAGCCATTGATGCCCTGGTAACCCGAGGTAGTTTTCCGGCCCTGTTACTGGCGCCGATCAACTTTGAAAACATCTATCAGCAGGCCAAGCAGCAGCAGGCTGAACAGCTGGCAGCAAAGCAAGGGCAGCAAGCTGCTGATCCGGCTGCACCCGGGCAAGCCGCTGATTCGCCAGACTCCGAGTCTCACTGAATGCCTGGCTGAGAAGCTGGCTGACAAGATAGTGGCAAGACACATAGCCAGCAAAACAGTTGGTCAGCAAAACAGAAAGTTAGCAAAACGAACGAAAATGCCGCAAGGGAATCTGCCCTTCGCGGCATTTTTTTGCTTTTTGTTTTGCGCTCTGTGGCGCTTTATTCCGGCTAATTTGGCACTATTTCGTTACAGGATCCATGCCCTTAAAGCCTGTCTGACGCCACGCTTCGTAGATAATGATGGCCGCTGAATTGGATAGATTGAGGCTGCGACTATCGGGCTGCATTGGTAACTTCAGCACCTGTGTGACCTCGTCAGCCGAACGTATTTCCTCCGGCAAGCCCCTGGTTTCGGGGCCAAAAATAAAGTAATCGCCTTCCTGAAAGTCTGGCTCTGTATACAGGGCATGGCCCTTGGTGCTCAGCGCAAACAGGCGCTGGGGGGCGCAGGATTCAAGAAACTCACCCCAATTCCTGTATGTCCTCAAATCGCTATATTCACTGTAATCCAGTCCTGCCCGTCTGAGGCGTTTGTCATCAATGGCAAATCCCAGGGGCTCAATTAAATGCAGAGTGCAGCCTGTGTTGCTGCACAAGCGCATGGCATTGCCTGTGTTGGGAGGAATTTCTGGTTCGAAAAATACTAGATTGAACATAAAAATGTCTTTATAAAATAAAGGGATAATGCTTGTATTTACTGTATATTCGAGGTAAAAAGTGTGTCACTGCTCTATACTGACACAAAAACCCTGAAAATAAAGGTGAATTGAGCGAAAAACAGGCAATTAAGGGAGTTTTTCCCATACGTTCCATGGGCAGGAGTGCCTAAAATTGGCTTCCATAATGCTGGTCGACTAGCTGGCATAACCTGAATAGCAATGTTTCACGAATGGGATTGCTTTATTCGGGACCAAAACAGAAACCGGGATGTCATGAAAACCGGGGCAGAGGAAAGAGAATTGTTTAAATTTTTCGGCAAAAAAAGAGGCAAAGCTGGATTGGTTGGGGTTTCCGCCAGTGCAGATAAATTAACTATTGCCTATGTCGTCCAGGAAAAAAGCAAACCTGTCCTCAAGTATTGTGAAGAATTTACCGCTGAATCCGACAAAGAACAAGAAAATATTCTTGGGCGTGAAGTGAAGAAACTGGATCTGGAAGGTACTGGTGTCAATTTCGTGTTGACTCATTCGGACTATAAGCTTTTTCTGGTCGAGGCTCCGAAAGTGGAGCCCCATGAAATGGAATCAGCCGTCAAATGGAAGATCAAGGACCTGGTTGATAGCCCGGTTGACGAATTGGCCGTGACGCTTTTCCCGGTTCCTGAAGATGCCTACCGTGGTCAAAATGACATGGTATATGTGGTGGCGACACGTAAAGCTAGAATCAAACAAATCGTCAATCTTGTTCTGAACTCCGGGTTGGAACTTAAATCAATTGATATTCCGGAGCTGGTGTTAATGAATATTTCCAATAATTTCAGTGATGACAGCAACGGTCTTGCGTTTATAGATCTGCGCAGCAGTGGCAGCACGCTGAACCTTTGCAAGGCAGGAAATATCTATCTTACCCGCCACCTTAATACACGGGTTGATCAGGCTATTTTAAATTCAGAAGAGTGGGTATCGGTAAAAGAAAGGCTGGTGCTGGAAATTGAGCGCTCTCTGGATTACTACGAAAGCCAGATGGGGCAAACGCCGATTACCAGCATCCTTATTGCTCCCGGGGAAAATGATAGTGATGTGCTGGTGAAGCAACTGAATGACTTGATGGTTGCCAGAGTAGCCGGTCTGAAACTGGCAAATGAGTTTCATAATGAAGACGAATTTCCCGAAGCGCTACAACAGTCATGCATCCTTGCCATTGGTGGTGCCATGCGGGATATGCAGGTAGCCGCATGAATCAACAAATAAATCTCTATCTACCCCAGTTCAGAAAGAAGAAGGACTGGCTTGATTTTGAAAACATGGCTGGCCTTGTGGTGGTGTTTGCTGTGTTGTTGGTAGTGGCTACCCTTGTTGAGGGTTATAGCTCTTACTCGTTGCAAGGAAAGGTTGATGCGCTGGAGGCCAGTTTGAATGAGGCCCGGGAAAGAACCAATGCCTTGATTGATACCTATGGTGTGCAAAGTGAAGATTCCAGTCTTGCCAGTTCAGTGCAAACCTTGCAGGAAAATCTGGCGGGGAAAAAAGCCTTGCTGAATTTTCTTGATGGCAGAGACATTGGTAATACAACGGGGTTTTCAGAATTTCTGGCAGACCTTGCCCGTTACCATATTGATGGTTTGAGATTAACCTCGATTAATTTACGTAACGGTGGTGAAAGTGTGTTTTTAGGGGGTGAGGTTTCCAGAGCGGAAAACGTACCGCTTTACTTGCAAAATTTGAGGAATGGAGCTTCCTATAACGGGAAGACTTTCCAGACTTTAAAGATCTCCAATGCCACTGCAGAAAACCAGCTGGATACCATCATGACGTTTGATGTTGCCACTGGAATTTCAACAGACGGGGCAGGCCAAAGGTAAGATTGTGAATACACCGGATATTAAAAAGGTCATCGCATCTATCGAAGCAAGGCAGCTTGGTGAGCGGGCTATTTTGCTTGGCGTGGTTTTGCTTGTTATTGGTTATGCGTGGCTGATTCTGGTTTTTGACCGCATGAACGCCAATCAGGATGAGCTTGACAGACGTTCAACAATTTTGAACGCGCAGATTACAGAAGAAGCCACACGCTATGTGAGTATTCAGAATAACTATCGCAGTGATCCCAATGCCTTTGCCCGGAACAGGCAGCAGGAACTTCAGCAGGAAACCATAGAAATAGATAACGAGCTGAGGAAGCTGTATGGCCAGTTAATTCAGCCAAGGCAAATGGCTCAGGTGCTTTCGACAATATTACAACGTGAAACCACGTTGAAACTGGTCAGCCTGGAAAATCTGCCATCCTCGATAATGACAAGTGCAAATTCGAGGACGATGGCGCCTCTGGTAGGTTCGTCAGCTATAGAGCTTGCGCCGGGAGAAAGTCCGGCTGACCAGATAAATGTTTTTCGTCATGGTCTGCGCATGGTGTTTGAAGGGGATTATCTTGAAACCGTTCGCTATCTACGCAGTCTGGAAAATCTGGAATCCAGTTTTTTCTGGCAGTCGCTCAACTATGAAGTGACTCAATGGCCTGTTTCCAGAATTACGCTGGATATTTTCACTCTTAGTACTCAGCAGGAGTGGATCGGTGTTTAGCGTACAGACTGGGTTAAACAGGAAGTTCTATTATTTCATTATCATGCTGCTGGTGAATGTATCAGGCGTATATTGTTTTGAGGCTAGTGCACAAACGGGTAGCGCAGGAAATGGTGCAGAAGAAGAAATACTGAGAGACCCGACGGCGCCATTATTTTCGACTGCCGGAAGTCAGCCGCAGGCGAACCTTTTTAGTCTGGTGTCGTCCTACAAGGTCACTTCCATATTATTAAGGCCGAATATGAAAGTAGCCGTTATTAATTCAAGACAGGTCCGAGAGGGTGATGTCATCGGTAATGCCGAAGTGGTGAAAATAGACAAGAATACCGTGACCTTGCAGGTGGCTGGAGAGGATCAAATCCTGGAACTATACGGAAGATCCGTCAAGACTTTAACAAAGGGTGAAGAGTAAATGCTCTACGATATGATCAATATTCATTCGATAAGCTGTCATTTAAGTAAGCGATGGCTGGCTCTGTGGTCAGTATTATTACTGGTTGCCGGATGCAATTCTGCGGGGAATTACTCCGGGGTCGATTTGGGCACTATGGATGATATACAGAACGCTATAGAAGAGGGATTTGTAACTACGGTTGCAGTGGATTCAGACCCTGTGAGTCAACCTCCTGAGAATGTTTTGCAGGCGCTGGTGCCTGGATTAACGCTAAACAGTGAATCTTTGCAGCCAGTTGAGGAACGATTTGATTTTGTTGTGCAACAGGCAATGGATGCAAGGGAGTTTTTTGCCTTGCTGACTTCCGGCACAGATTATAGTGTTGCGGTGCATCCTGGTGTTTCAGGTTCTATTTCTGCACTGGATCTAAAAAATGTCAGCCTGCAGGAAGCCCTGGATCAGGTAAGTGATCTGTACGGTTTTGTTATTAACAAGCAGGGCAATATTTATCAGGTATTGCCAGGTGGTCTGCAGACGCGAATTTTTTATGTGGATTATCTGAATGTTGCTCGTAGTGGTAGTTCCAATATGCAGATTGTGGCGACGGGTATTACCCAGGGTCAGTCTGCGCTGGGAACA
>CBFICR010000025.1:0-44021 GCA_965661105.1 Pseudohongiellaceae bacterium
GCCGCTATACAGCGCTTTGGTACCACTGATGCGATTGGTGAAATTGTGACCATTGGCTAGCTAGCGGGAGATATCGATTATAGAGTGACTGCGATTTATCGAATATCGGAAGAAAATACTGTTCTGGACCTGCCAGCGCTGATACGTCTGGATGAGACCCGTGATGCGGATGTGCTCAATACCTGGAATCAGGTTCCGGTGGCCAGCTATATAAAACTGTCACCAGGATATAACGTGAGTGATATCAGTAGTCGAATGAATGATTTTACAGATCAGGCTGCCGATGTTTCTGCCATGAGTCCTGATCCAGATACTCAACCGCATGACCGGTTAATCTATGACATCACTAATATCAAGGATATTTATTTAGACTCAGAATTTGAGGATATTTCTACAGGTGGCAATCTCGCGACGGTGCAAGCCTTTTCCGTCATTGCCGTGCTTATTGTCTTGCTTGCCAGTATTAACTTTACCGTACTCGCAATAGCGCGCTCAACTCAACAGGCGCCAGACATAGCAATCAGAAAAGTAGTAGGGGCAACACGCAGGGAGTTGATGCTTAAGTATTTTGGTGAATCTTTTCTGGTAGTCACCGTATCCATGATTATGGGCATTATGCTCATGGAGCTCGCTCTACCGGTTTTCGAGATGCTGCTTTCAGCATCACTAGCAGTAGATTACACATCGCCAGGCAGCTATTTTAATCTTCTTTTATTGCTAATAATTGTTGGTTTTACTGGTGGACTCTATCCTGCACTGATCATCTCGAGTTTTAATCCTGCCACTGTGTTTCACCTGAGAAAGGTATCAGACAGCAGGCAAGTCATAACACTAAGAAATGCCTTGGTGGTTTTCCAGTTTGGAATCTCGATAGCCCTGATAATAGCCACGACCATTATCTATCTTCAGGTCCAGTTCATCAGTAAAAGAGATCCCGGTTTTGACAAAGAAAATATCATTGTAATCAAGGATTTGTTTTACAGGGCAGACGTGGCAGAGCGTAAAGAAGTTCTGCGAGAACAGATTGGCTTGCTACCCAATGTGGTCAATGCCACGCTCTCTGGCTATCATCCCATGGAAACCAGTCCTTTCGCCAGAATGAGCTCGTCCTATCGAGTTGAAGGTCTGCCTGATGATAGTTTTATCCTGGCCAATACCTTCGTTGATGAAAATTATTTTGACACTTATGAAGTCGAGATAGTTGCCGGGCGCAATTTTTCTGTAGAAAGGGATTCGGCAAATAATAATGAATTGCGGCCGATTATTATTAATGAATCCGCCGTCAGGTACCTGGGCTTTTCAGACTCAGAAACTGCACTTGGCAGAGTATTATCAATACCTCGAGGTGATAATACGTACTCCATTATCGGTGTGTCTGCCAATACACAATATTATTCCCTGCGTGCAGAGCCACGCCCTGAACTCAGCGTCCTTGCTCCGAACTTCAGCACAGTTATGTCTGTGCGTTACAGGGGCGACCCTCAGAACATGTTGGAGGCATTGGAAGACACCTGGAGAACGGTCATGGGCGATGAAAGCTTCTATGCCGAGATACTTGATCCCTACATAGAAAATGAATTTGCCCAGGAGCGCCGAGAAGGGCAGATGTTTATTGCCTTTTCACTCTTCGCCATATTTATAGCCTGTCTTGGCTTGTATGGATCAGCAGCATTTATTGCTGATAGCCGTACTAAGGAAATCGGCATTCGTAAAGTCATGGGCGCCGAGGTCAGGGAAATAGTAAGCCTGTTGATGTGGCAGTTTTCGAAACCGGTACTGATTGCCAATGTCATTGCCTGGCCAGTGGCGCTCTGGGCCATGCTTGCGTGGTTGCAGCGTTTTCCCTATCAAATCGATACTTTGCTGCTTTTTCCTTTGTGTGTGCTGGCGGGTTTTATTGCCTTGTCGATTGCCTGGCTAACAGTGGCAGCAAATACAGTGAAAGTGGCAAATACACTTCCAGCATACGCGCTTAGGTATGAATAGATTTTGCTTACCCGGTGCTTACCCAAATAAAAAAGCACCTACAGGAGTTCCCTGTAAGTGCTTGTTTTATATGGTAGCTACGACTGGACTTGAACCAGTGACCCCAGCATTATGAATGCTGTGCTCTAACCAGCTGAGCTACGTAGCCAAATTTCTATTACGGCTTCCGATTATACGCCATCTGAAAATTCTAATTTGGGAAAGCAGTCTCGATGTATACGTATACACCTGCGAGTGCTTTCCCAAATTAAATTTCCATCTGACGCATACTCGAAACCCTCATCACGAAATTTAAATTTCGTTGGGTTTCTTCTGTCAAAGAAGGATGCGCATTTTCGGGATTTACCTGCTTTTTGTCAAGAAAACAGTCCACTGTGCTCTTCTGTAGGTCGGATAAGCGCAGCGTCATCCGACATGATCAGGAACATCAGCTCTAAACATTGAACCTGAAGTGGATGACATCGCCATCCGCTACCAGGTATTCCTTGCCTTCCAGGCGCCATTTACCGGCATCCTTGGCGCCCTGTTCGCCTTTGTTGGCGATGAAGTCGTCATAGCCAATGACTTCGGCTCTGATAAAGCCTTTTTCAAAATCGGTATGGATAACCGCCGCTGCTTTTGGCGCGGTAGCGCCTTTTTTGACGGTCCAGGCGCGTACTTCCTTGGGGCCGGCGGTGAAATAGGTCTGCAGACCAAGCAGGGTATAGCCGGCGCGAATAACGCGGTCCAGACCAGGCTCTGTCATGCCCATTTCCTGCAGGAACTCCAGTTTCTCCTCGGCTTCCAGCTCGGCAATTTCCGATTCCAGTTTATTGCACACAGCCACCACTTCAGAGCCTTCGGCTGCGGCGATTTCCCTGACCTTGTCCAGGTAGGGATTATTCTCAAAGCCGCTTTCATCCACGTTGGCAATATAAACGGTAGGCTTGATGGTTAGCAGGTGCAGGGTATATATATCAGCCAGTTCATCGGCAGACAGCCCCATACTGCGCACCGGATTACCGCCATCAAGGTGGGCCTGGACTTTCTGTAGCAGGGCTGTTTGTTTCTGCGCATCCTTGTCGCCACTCTTGGCAACGCGGCTTACCTTGTCCAGGGCTTTGTCGACGGTTTCCAGATCTGACAGCGCCAGCTCGGTATTGATAATTTCGATATCGCTGGCCGGGTTAATGGTGTTGGCGACATGGATGACGTTGTCATCTTCAAAACAGCGCACCACGTGGGCAATGGCATCGGTCTCCCGGATGTTGGCCAGGAACTGGTTGCCCAGACCCTCACCTTTTGAAGCGCCGGCAACGAGCCCGGCAATATCAACGAACTCCATGGTGGTGGGAATCGTGTTCTGTGGCTTGATGATTTCGCTTAATGCATCCAGTCGTGGATCAGGAATGGAAACAATACCGGCATTGGGTTCGATAGTGCAAAAAGGGAAGTTTTCTGCGGCAATACCTGCCTCTGTAAGAGCATTAAAAAGTGTAGATTTACCAACATTGGGTAAGCCCACGATACCGCATTTAATCCCCATTATTCTGATCCTTCTGGTTCGGTTCTTTAGTCTTTTTGTTGTTGTCGTTCACATCTGCTTTGGTATGAAGTTTTCCCATGGCAGCCTGAAACTGACCTTCCACCAACAGCGGCAGAATCCTGATGGCATCATCGATATTATGCTGCAGGGCATCGGCATCCTGTTTCGACGGTACCCCCAGAACATAATCAATCCCTTTGCCTGTGGGTCGGCCAATACCGATACGCAGTCGCTGAAATTCATTACTGCCCAGGGCCTTGGCAATATCCCTGACCCCGTTGTGCCCGCCATGACCGCCGCCGCTTTTCAGGCGTACAGTGTCAACGGGAAGGTCCAGTTCGTCATAGGCAACGAGAATATCCTGTGTGGCGATATCATAGTAGCGCGCCATGGCGGATACAGCCTGGCCGCTGTTATTCATGAAAGTAGTGGGAAAAAGCAGGCGTACATCATGGCCGGCAATAGTGATTCGGTCTGCGAGACCAAAAAACTTGCTTTCGGGGCGCAGTTCACCATGAAAATCATCACAGAGTGTTTCAAGAAACATGGCGCCAGCATTATGCCGGGTAAACCGGTATTGTTGGCCTGGATTACCCAGGCCAACAATCAGTTTTATGCCGTTACTCATGGAGTAGGCGGTTTATTCGCCGCTGTTATCTTCGTCGTTTGAAGAATCATCAGCGCTGTCATCAGCACCTTGATCGTCTGCTGCATCAGCAGACTCTTCGGGCTCTTCAGCCTGTAGACGAATCTCGGTGACGGCGGCAACGGCCTGGTCGTTTTCTTCCCCATGGGACAATTCGACACTGCTAACGCCTTCCGGCAACTTGAGGTCGGAGATGTGCAGAGTATCGCCTACGTGCAATTCAGCCATATCGACTTCGATATATTCCGGCAGATTTTTCGGTAGACAAGTGACTTCCAGCTCATTCATAAGATGGCCGATCTGACCATTTTCCAGTCTTACCCCAACACAGGTGTCTTCGTTCATGAAATGCAGTGGTACATTCACTGTCAGTTCCACGTCAGCGCGCACGCGCAGGAAGTCAGCATGCATGATTACGGGTTTAGCCGGATGGCGCTGCATATCCTTGATAATGACGCTTTCCTTGGCGCCGGCCACATTGATTTCCAGAATAGAGGAAAAGAAGGCTTCATCTTCAACGGCATGGAAGATGTCATCATGGCGAAGGGTAATAGACAGAGGGTCTTTACCGGCACCATAAATAATGGCGGGGATTTCGCCGTTGAGTCTGCGCAGGCGGCGGCTCGCACCTTTCCCTACGTCTTCCCGAGGCTTGGCGTCGAGAGTAAATTCATTGCTGGACATATGTATGTCTCCTGATTAATTTCCGGGTATTCGCGACCAATAGTCCGGAATGTTTTATTTATCTGTAATGCCTGAAGATAAACCGTGATTTTACAATCTAGGTGTTATCAAACATGGCGCTGACAGATTCCTCATTGCTGACACGTCGAATTGACTCGCCCAGGAATTTACCCAGAGTGAGCTGACGTATTTTTTTGCAATTCTTTGCTTCCTCTGACAAGGGGATGGTATCGGTAACCACCAGCGAGTCGAGTGAAGAGTTATTAATATTATCCATGGCATTGCCGGACAGTACCGCATGGGTACAGTAAGCAACGACCTTTAATGCGCCTTCTTCTTTCAAGGCATCGGCGGCCTTGCACAGTGTGCCGGCAGTATCGACCATGTCATCAACAATCAGACAGGTACGGTCTTTAACTTCACCGATCAGGTTCATCACCTGGGACTCGTTGGCTTTAGGGCGACGTTTATCGATAATCGCCAGTTCAATATCAAGTTGCTTGGCAAACGCACGAGCCCTGACCACACCACCAATATCCGGTGATACCACCATCAGGTTCTTGTAGTTCTGACGTATTACTTCGTCTACCAGCAGTGCCGATGCATAGACGTTATCCACCGGAATCTGGAAAAAGCCCTGGATCTGTTCTGCGTGCAGGTCAACTGTAAGAAGTCGATTGATACCTACAGCGCTGATCATGTCGGCAACTACCTTGGCACTGATAGGCACACGGGCTGATCTTACCCTGCGGTCCTGACGTGCATAACCAAAATAAGGTACTACCGCCGTAATACGGTTTGCTGATGATCTGTGCAGGGCATCAGCCATTAATAACAGTTCCATCAGGTTGCTGTTGGTTGGTGCACAGGTTGGCTGGATGATAAACACATCCTGGCCGCGTACATTTTCATTCAGCTCTACACTGATTTCGCCGTCACTGAATTTCTGCACATCAGCACGCCCCAGCGGCACACCAAGCCATTTTGCGACTTTTTCTGCAAGTTCCGGGTTTGCGTTACCGGTAAATACCATCAAGTTGTTGGCCATGGGGCTTTTCCTTGGTGCTTTTCTCAGTGCTTTATTTAAGGCTGTTTGATGTTTGATTGGAATGAGAAATCTACTTTAATCAAAAATCTTTTTTTAAGATCATTCAGCGATCTGGCTATATGTTCTTGCTATTAATGTAATGCAATGTAAATGGCTGGGGTGGGAGGGTTCGAACCTCCGCATGCAAGGATCAAAACCTTGTGCCTTACCACTTGGCTACACCCCAGTAATCGGTTTGTAAAACTGTTCTCAATAAAAAATATACAAGGATCAAAACCTTGTGTCTTATATCCTTACCACTTGGCTACACCCCAGTAATCGGTTTGTAAAAAATCTTCTTAATAAAAAAATATACGGCTAAGGATCCTTACCTTGTGTCTTATGTCCTTGCCACCTGGCTACGCCCCGGTAACTCGTAAAAAAATCTAAATCTTGTCTTAATCAAGCAAGGCTTGATGAAGCGGGGAAAGGTTAACGCCCCTGGCTATAAATGCCGAACCAATTTTCGTTCCGCTTGTTTCTGTCTGCCGGGCAAGGTGATTCAGCACTTCCTGTGCTTGCGCTTGCGTGTCAAAGCTGGCAAATACACTTGCGCCGGTTCCAGACATGCGTGCTTCAGCAAACTTGGATAACCAGTCCAGTGCCCTTTTTACCGGTGGATACAGGCTCTGAACCAGCAACTCGCAGTCATTTTTACTGCCCGAAAACGGAAAGGCGGGTATTTTGATGGGGTAGGTGTTCCTTGTCAATTGCGGATGGGAAAAAATTTCCCCTGTGGAGACCTGGCAATCCGGTGTCAGCACTATATACCAACGCTCAGACAAATCCAGAACTTGCAGGGATTCACCCACATTTTCTGCCCAGGCAGACCTGCCACGGACAAATACCGGGACATCAGCGCCCAGGGAAAGTCCCATTTGGGCCAGTTCATCAATGCCGAGACCACATTGCCAGAGCGAGTTCAGTGCAAGCAAGGTAGTAGCTGCATCAGAGCTGCCACCCCCCACACCGCCCCCCTGGGGCAGTATTTTCTCGAGATGGATATCCGCCCCCCGGGTAATGCCGGTTTTCTCTAACATCAGGTTGGCAGCCTGAACCACCAGGTTATTCTGGCCTGCCAGTGCAGGGTCGCTGCAGGTGAAGTTGATTTGTCCGCTACTATTGGCGCCAAAGGTAAGCTTGTCACCGTAATCCAGTAGCTGAAATACCGTCTGCAGGGTGTGGTAGCCATCAGCACGCCTGCCGGTAATATGAAGAAACAGGTTGAGTTTGGCTGGCGCCGGCAGGATAAGGGTACTCACTTACTGTCCCCGGCGGAATCCGCCACCTCAGTTTCCCAGGCACTAATGATGAAAGTCAGACGATAGGGGGATTGTTCCAGTCGAATGCGCCCCGGCAGGACGGCACCCTGATAATCCTGATATCTATCGTACTGTATCTCCCAGAGGGTGCCCTGGTTATCTGCCTGGGACAGAGTGGCCACCAGACCCTGGGGGTTTCGGGTTACCTCGGCATTCCTGCCCGGGGCAGGCAGCCCCTTGATCCAGTAGAGCAGGGAGTTTGCAGGGAAGGTATAACCCAGCAGATCACTGCTGATTTCCTGCAGGTTGCTGGCCAGGATTGGATCTTCCCCGGCTTTCTCAATGATGACCCCACCACTGTTGCCGTTTATTCTTACCGCCCCCATACCCAGTGTGCCGCTGAGATTGATATCGAAATCTGCGGCCTGTTGCTGCCAGTTGATATTAATCGTATCAGATTGATTATTGCTTCTAATATTGAGCCGGCCGCGCAGGGACCATTGCTCCAGCTGCAGCAGAATCCGCGCGTAATCGTCATTGTAAAGAGAGGGGGAATCCTGTGTCAGGGAAGCACATGAACTCAGCAATAAAAAAAACAGGCCAGCAAGCAAGCGGCCGGAACAAAAACGCTTAAATTGAGGAGTCAGACGTGAGTCGCTCCATGGCTCTGCGGATGTGTTCGCTATCGGGTTGTGATTCCAGCGCTTTGCGCCAGACTTTTCTGGCTTCGGATTTTTCACCCATAACCCAGAGTACCTCACCAAGGTGGGCTGCCACTTCATGATCAGGGAACAGTTCATAGGCTCTGTCCAGATTTTCCCGTGCTTCTTCATATAGGCCCAAACGGTACTGTACCCAGCCAAGGCTGTCTATGATTGCGGGATCATTCGGAGCAAGTTCAACGGCGCGCTGTATCAGTTGATAGGCTTCATCAAAGCGATCTGTGCGATCAGCCAGCGTATACCCCAGGCTGTTATAGGCTACAGGGCTGGTGGGATTCAGCTGAATTATCTTGCGCAGGTCAACTTCCATCAGCATCAGGTCATTGACCTCCTGGGCGTAGACCGAGCGCAGGAACAATAACTGGATATTGTTGGGAAATGCGCCGACGGCATTATTGAGTACGGTACTGGCCTGGGTATACAAACCTTCATCCAGCAGCACATTGGCTTCCAGTGTGAGCAGGGGAATATTGTAATCGGGATTGCGGAAACGAATATTTTGAAAGCGTGCTTTCACTTCCGGGTAGCGCCCCGCCCGTATCATAAGTTCTGCCAGACTGCGTTGAGCCTGAAGGAAATTACCACCACCATTCACATTAATGAAATGTGTTATGGCTTCAGTCGGATTATTTTCCTGAACGTTTATAAAACCAAGATAATAGTGGGCATCATCAAGGCGTTGGGCTTTTTCAACCAGGCGCTGAAAATACTGTTTCGCCTCGTTCAGCATATTAATTTCCATGCTGATCAGAGCCAGGGAATAAAGCATGTCGTAGTCTTCAGGAAATTGCTCCACGATAATTTGAAACTGGTCATGGGCTTCCCGGTATCGCTGTTCGTCCAGCAATTTACGGCCATACTGAAAGCGTAATTCTTTATGGTTTTCATTATTGCGCAGGCTTTGTTCCAGACGTTTTTCTGCCAACGCCGTATTGCCCATTTGCTCCAGAAGGTCCACTTCGAGGATGACCACTTCGGGGTTGTCATCCATTTCCTGTGCCAGCACCTGCACTAATTCATAGGCTTGCTCAACCTGATCATTCTGCTGGTAGAGATGGGCAAGGCCCAGACGCAGGGACTGGTTGGCGGGATAGAGTGTGGTGAGATCTTCAAAATCGGCGATCAGGGCATCAATTACCAGTGCTGCGTTATTGTCCATCGCAGTCTGGTTTGTGATGAGGCGAAAATCGATGGTGGCGCCCAGGGCCAGCAGGTTTCTGAGATGATCCATGGCTTCACGGTAGCGGCCCATGGCCACCATCTGGAAAGCCAGGGTACGCAGTGCTTCCTGGGAATCCGGCTCTTTCGCAAGCCATAAACTGCCAGTTTCAATAGAGGCCGGCACATCTCTCAGGAAAGACGCAATGCGCGAGGCGCGCTTGATGATATTCAGATCATTGGTTTCGCGTGCCAGTTCCATATAGTCATTCAGGGCTTTCTGGTTGTATCCGCGCTGGCCTGCCATTTCGGCAATAATGACCCGGGCAAGTATGTCTTCGGAAAAGTGTCCATACTCAATATCCACCGGCGCCGGTATTGGCTGTGGCGGGCTTTGCTCTGCTGAGGACGTCGATGGAGCCTCAGCTACCACGACTTCGCTGCTATCTGACACAGTGATGCTTTCATCTGGTGAGCTGGCGCACGCAGACAATAGACCGGAGAGAAGCAGGGACAATAGCAATGAGCCGCCAGGCAAGGCTGCAGGTTTTTTCTGAAAAGGGAATATTTTGGTCATAAGCGGTGTCAAGTATAGCTATATCAGGCAGAACATCTCAATGCCGGCTTCACATTGATACTAATGATACTTACGCAGGACGGCTGTTAATCGGATGTTTTTATTCAGACCCTGATAATCAGTAAATCGTTCCAGCTATGCAATAATCTTTGTTAATAGGCACGAACCCCTGTATTGAGTAGAATACGCGGTTTATTGGCAGATTTTCCTGATAACACCGGTTCATGGCTACTTTCCTGCTTGGCATTAATCACAACACCGCTAGCGTCGATGTGCGCGAGAAGGTCGCGTTCGCCCCTGAAAAGATGCATGACGCACTTCAGCAGGCCTGCGCTGACGTAGGTCTTGATGAACTGGTTATCGTCTCTACCTGTAACAGAACAGAGCTTTACTGTGAGCCTGGAGAAGGCAAAGCCTCTTCAGACTCCATTGAGGTGGTCAGGCAGCATGTCCAGTCCTGGCTGGAAAAATATCACCAGCTGCAGCCGGAAAATCTTCGCGACTGTGTTTATGTCTATAAAGACAATGATGCCGTTCGCCATGCCATGAAAGTTGCCAGTGGTCTTGATTCCATGGTGCTGGGCGAAACCCAGATTTTGGGTCAGCTGAAATCTGCCTATGATGTAGCGCGCGAAGCCGGCACACTGGGAAGCAATCTGAATCGTCTGTTTGAAGGCACTTTTGCTGTCGCGAAACAGGTACGCACAGATACGGCCATTGGTGAGAACCCGATATCAGTCGCTTCTGCTGCCGTGACTCTGTCGCAACATATCTTTAGTGATCTGTCACAGGTTAATGCCTTGATGATTGGCGCCGGGCGAACTATTGAACTGGTGGTGCAGCACCTGCGTCAGGCCGGTGTAAATAATATCGCTGTTGCCAATCGCACCCTGGTACGGGCGCTTGAGCTGAAAGAAAAATACGGGGTAACAGAAGTATTGTTCTCCGATATTCCCGAGCAACTGGAAAAGTCGGATATCGTGGTCAGTTCGACCGCAAGCCAGCTGCCTATTCTTGGTAAAGGGGCTGTTGAGCGTGCCTTGAAAGCGCGCAAGCATAAGCCAATATTTATGGTGGATCTTGCCGTGCCCAGGGATATTGAAGCCGAAGTCGCCGAACTGGATGATATCTATCTGTATACCGTTGATGATCTGGCCCAGGTCATCGATGACAATATGAAGAATCGTCAGGATGCCGCCCGTGAAGCAGAAAAGATCATCGACCGAGGGGTAGAAAATTACGAAGAGAAGCAGAAAACCCTGGGCATTGTTTCCACCCTGAGAAATTTCCGCCAGAAAGCCGAGCAGATTCGGGACACCGAACTTGAAAAGGCAGTCAAATCCCTGGAGAAAGGGGAAGTACCGGAAAAAGTCCTGGCCAATCTTGCACGTTTGCTGACCAACAAGCTGATCCATGCGCCGAGTGTGCAGATGAAAAAAGCCAGTGTTGATGGTCGCAGTGAATTGATTCAGTTGGCAGAGGAGCTGTTTGAACTGGAAGCCAGTAACGAGGAAGTGAATGAGTTTGATCCTGAAGACGAGAAGAATACGAAAGGCTGAAGTTTAAGAAAGAGACAAGAGACAAGAGACAAGCAAAAAACATGTAGGTCGGATAAGGCCGACAAGGCCGTCATCCGACAGGAATAAAAACAGCACGCAGTTCGGACAAGATCTGCAAGACCGCCATCCGACAAGAACACAATAAATAGACCAGACATCTATAAAAGAAAAGCAAAAGAATCACCACCAACCCTATTGAGCAGTTATGAACCCTTCGATCATTAGTAAACTGGAAACCCTGCAGGAACGTTACGAGGAACTGGAAGCCTTGTTGAGTGATGCGGAGGTAATTACTGACCAGGAAAAATTCAGAAATTTTTCCAAGGAATATGCCGAGCTCGAACCAATTGTGCAGTGTTTTGGAAAATACCAGTTGGCACAGTCCAGTCTGGAAGAAGCAAAACAGCTGCAAAAAGACAGTGACCCCGATGTGCGTGAAATGGCCGAAGAGGAAATGTTGTCGTGCCAGGATCAGCTGGAATCACTGGATATTGAACTACAAAAACTCCTGCTGCCTAAAGACCCCAAGGACAGTTGCAATGTGTTCCTTGAAATCCGCGCCGGCACCGGTGGCGATGAAGCGGCGATATTTTCCGGTGATTTATTTCGTATGTATTCGCGTTATGCCGAGAGTCAGGGTTGGAAAATGGAAGTCATTAACGAACGTCTCGGCGAGCATGGTGGATACAAGGAAATCATTGCGCGCGTCGAGGGCAAAAGTGTTTATGGGCAGCTGAAGTTTGAATCCGGCGCTCATCGTGTGCAACGCGTGCCGGAAACTGAAACCCAGGGCAGAGTGCATACCTCAGCCTGTACCGTCGCCGTCATGCCGGAAGTTGATGATGTGGAAGCCATAGAAATCAACAAGGGCGATCTGCGTGTGGATACGTTTCGCGCCAGCGGCGCTGGCGGGCAGCATGTGAATAAAACCGACTCTGCCATCAGACTTACCCATATTCCTTCGGGCATTGTGGTGGAGTGTCAGGATGAACGCTCCCAGCACAAGAATCGTGCCCGGGCCATGTCCCTGTTGCAGGCCAAACTGATGAATGCCGCAGAGGCTCAGCAGCACCAGGAACAATCCGATGCCCGTCGTAACCTGGTAGGCAGTGGCGATCGCTCGGAAAAAATCAGAACCTATAATTACCCCGATGGTCGTATTACTGATCACCGCATAAACCTGAAGTTAAATCGTCTGGCAGACGTCATGGCTGGTGATATCGGTGAAATCATCCAGTCATTGATTACTGAAAACCAGGCAGACCAGTTAGCCGAGATGTCTGGTTAAACCTGTTTCTGGATTACTGACGGCCAGGATTATGGCAACAATCAAACAACTGATCATGGATGGTGAAAGTGCATTACCAGATAGTGACAGTGCCAGGCTTGATGCCGAACTGTTACTGGGCGTGGCCATTGGCAAACCCAGAACCTGGCTGTATACCTGGCCCGATCATATTCCTGCCCTGCCTGAACAGCATCTTTATCTCGAACTGATCAGGCGCCGCCAGACAGGTGAGCCGGTTGCCTACTTGACCGGGCGAAAGGAGTTCTGGGATCTGCAGTTGAAAATCAACCATGATGTGCTTATTCCCCGGCCCGATACTGAGCTGCTGGTGGAAACGGCGCTGGAAAAACTGCCAGAGCATGGCAGTGTCAGCGTGGCTGATCTGGGCACTGGTTCGGGCGCCATTGCCCTGGCGCTGGCGTCCAGCCGTGCCAGCTGGCAACTGACAGCCACGGATGAGTCTGTGAAAGCACTGGAGCTGGCGCAGGAAAATGCTGGCATACTGCACATAACCAACGTCTCATTTTTTCAGGGCAGCTGGCTGGCGCCCCTGGCCGGACAAACCTTTGCTGCCATCCTCAGTAATCCCCCTTATATAGAGGAGCATGATCCTCACCTGCAACGTGGTGATGTTCGCTTTGAGCCCATAGATGCCCTGGTCTCGGAAGATAAGGGGCTTGCTGATATTCAGCACATCATCAGCAATAGTCCATCATTTCTCAAACCTTCAGGCTGGCTCATGCTTGAACATGGCTATCAACAGGGTGAACAGGTTAGGGAGTTGTTTGCATCGTTCAGTTATAGTGAGATAGAGACGCTCAGGGATCTTGCTGGACATGAGCGAATAACTATAGGGCGGATAAAAGATAAAGGATAAAGGACAGACAGAGATACAAGAGGCAAGAGACAAGAGGCAAGCAAGATAAAGGAAAAAGGATAAAGGAAAAAGGTGAGAAGGTTCCAAGAGAGTGGCTGAAATGGTTCCTTGTTTGTGGGCAGGCTTTATTGAGAATGGTTTTGTGAAAATAAATTGTAGATACCCGGTTATACATATGACTTCAACAAAGGCGGTTGCTTGTCTCTTGCCTCCTGCATCTGGGGTTTTTAATGAATAACGACCAACTCCTTCGTTACAGCCGCCAGATCATGTTGCCGCAGATGGATATTGCCGGGCAGCAGGCTTTGCTGGATGCCACGGTGCTGATCGTGGGGCTTGGCGGACTGGGGTGTCCGGCGGCCATGTATCTGGCCAGCAGTGGTGTCGGGCATCTGATACTGGCTGATGATGATGAGGTGGATCTGAGTAATTTGCAGCGACAAATTGCCCATATCACCGCAAGTGTTGGCAAGAGCAAGGTGGCGTCAGCGTCGCATACCTTAAGTAAACTCAATGATGGTGTGAAAGTTACAGCGTTGAAGCAGCGACTAGAAGGTGAGGCCCTGGAGCAGGTAGTGAGCCAGGTCGATATTATTCTCGATTGTACTGATAGTTTTTCCAGTCGCTTTGCAATCAATGCTGCTGCGGTAAAGCAGCGGGTTGCTCTGGTATCCGGTGCGGCTATCCGCATGGAAGGGCAGTTATGCGTTTTTGATAATCGTCGCGATGACAGCCCCTGTTATCAATGCCTGCATCAGGAAGGCGATGATCGGGCCTTAAGTTGTTCAGAAAACGGTGTCATGGCTCCTCTTGTGGGTATTATCGGATCGCTTCAGGCCATGGAAGCAATCAAGTTGATCACTGGTATCGGTACCCCGTTAACCGGACGTTTGCTGTTTCTGGATGCCAGTTCCATGCAGTTTAGAGAAATAAAGATTAATAAAAAGCCTGGCTGCCCCTGCTGTAGTTAGTTTCTCAAGCGCAATTTGATCTGCGTCAAATAACCTTGCATTCCATTACTTTGGAAACTTGAAATCGTCTCTTGCCATCCTCAGATTACTCAATAAGCCGGGTTTTTAATCCCGTAGCAATCATACTGTATCAACCCGGCCCGGGATTAAATTTAGCGAACCTTTTGTGGAGAAAAAAATGAACCTCGTACCCAAGAAATCAGCTTATACTGGTTTAGACAATTTCTTTAATGACAGTTTTTTTAGTGACAATTTCCCCAGCTTCAGATTATTGCCTGAAACCCGTATGGATGTCGGAAGTATTGCCGTGGACATCAAGGAGAATGATGAAAATTATACGGTCAAGGCGGATTTTCCAGGTGTCAAGAAGTCTGACATTAGTGTGTCCATAGACAACAATGTCTTGACGATTTCAGCAGAACACAAGGATGAAGCAGAAGAAAAGGACAAGGGGCGGGTTATTCGTCAGGAGCGTCGCTATGGCAAATATGCTCGTAGTTTTAATCTTGGGAAAAATGTTGATGAAAGCAAGATCAAGGCGGAATTTGACAATGGTGTATTGACTCTTTCGATTCCCAAGGGAGATGTGGCACCTGCAAGTAAACAGATACCCATCAAGTAACACTGATAACTCGGGCAAAGACATCAGGCAGGTCTTTGTCCGGGTTTTGTCTGGCTAAATTTGACCTTGGGAACGTGGCCTGCAAGAATTGGCGGCTCTAGTCTTTTTCCATGTCCTTATTTTTTTATCAGGAGCAATAATGAGTCGTTTGCTACAGAAATCTATCGCCGTCATAACTTTGTTTTGCCTGTCAATTGTCCTGACAATAACATCCAGTATAGCAAGTGCTGCGGACTCCCCAGGAACCCAGTCCTATACCCTGACCCGACAGTATGGCAGCGTGTTGTTCCGTGTTATGCAGCAGGACTACCTGAATCTGGTGGGCCGTTTTGATAACTATTCCGCAACCCTGGAAATGGATTTTGATGATCTGAGTAATTCCAGACTTACCGCTACGGTTCAGATGGGCAGTCTTTCCATGGCCGACAGTGATGTCGTGGAAACCCTGGTTAACAGCAGTGCCTGGTTTAATGCGTCTTTATATCCGGAAGCTACCTTTACCACGACCAGTGTCGAGGTGACCGGCGAAAATAGCGCGGACTTCCATGGCGAGCTGAATTTCATTGGTGTTACCAGGCCCTGGACCCTGCATGTGCAGTTTTTCGGGGGAGCTGATGGCAAGCTCACTGGTAGCAGTATTGGCATGCTGGCAACTGGCAGTTTCGATCGAACCGATTTTGGGATGGATCAGTACTTGAATATGGCGAAAGAACTGGTCAGTATTGAAGTGAACGTCAAGTTTAATCGTGACTAGGATGACTCTCTAATATAATTTATTTACCAATCAGTAAATTAATCAATTGAATACAGGAAGTACTATGAGAAATTTAATCAGGATATTATGTCTGGGCTCAGTCTTTGCCCTGGTTTCATGTTCATGGGTCAAGCTTACTGCCGAGGGTGAGAATGTCGCTATTCTAACTGCCGCAGAAGTCACCAATTGCACGAGAACCGGAACTACTACTGTAGAAGTGCTTGACCGCGCCTTGCTGGAAAGGAACGATGAGAAAGTAGCCAGGGAATTAAGAATTTTAGCGCGCAACAGGGCGGCTGATAGAGGTGACGCGATTGTTCCATCTACGCCTGTAGTAGACGGAGAGCAGACTTTTATTATTTATCGTTGCCGAGGCTGATTTAATCACGCCCTCTGGGCCTATTTTTTACTGCTGAACCAGAGCAGTGGCAGGAATGCGCCTAGAATAAATACCGGCAAGTGAAAAACCACTACCAGTATCCACGACAGTAAGAGACTGCCGCCCAGACTGAACCAGAACAGCTTCCAGGAGCCGAAAATTTTATTCGGGCTCATTTGAGCCGATTGTTCTTTATCTATCAATTCCAGCGGATTGCCACAGTGAAGGCAGTAATTGGCATGATCAGGGAAGTTTTGCTGGCATTGCTTACATATTTTCATATCATGAGTTCCGGCTTTTGGTTATGATACGCACCAATTTAGTAAACAACATATAAATAAATAAAAAGAGCGGTACGGTAGTACATTTGTGACAACTGAAAACATCGATTCAATTCCAGCCACTGTCGCGCCTGACAGTGAAGAAAAAGTTAAATTTCAAGACTTCGATCTCCCGGAAGAACTACTCAAGGCAGTAGACGATCTGGGGTTTGAATTCTGCACGCCTATTCAGGCACAAAGTCTTAAAGTAACGCTGGAAGGTCACGATGTCACCGGTAAAGCCCAGACCGGTACTGGTAAGACTGCTGCTTTTCTCTCAACCATTATTAATGATCTGCTGAAAAATCCCATCGAAGAAGAACGTTTTGTGGGCGAACCGCGTGCACTCATTATTGCGCCAACCAGAGAGCTGGTTATGCAAATTGCCAAGGATGCTGTTGCGCTGACAAAGTATGCCAACCTCAATGTTACGACTCTGGTGGGTGGCATTGATTATCAGAAACAGCAGCGGGAACTGGAAAACGATATCGTAGATATAGTCGCGGCAACACCGGGAAGGCTCCTGGACTTTGTCAGAAATAAAAATATTGATCTGAGTATGGTGGAGCTGCTGGTACTGGATGAGGCAGACCGTATGCTGGACATGGGGTTTATTCCCCAGGTGCGTCAGGTAGTCGCGGCGACACCGAAAAAAGAATTCCGCCAGACCATGCTGTTCAGTGCCACATTCACCGAAGATATTATGGAGCTGGCCAATCGCTGGGCAGTTAACCCGGTTAAAATTGAAGTAGAGTCACAGCAGCTCACTACAGACAATGTGAATCAGCTGGTGTATCTGGTGACTACGGATCAGAAGTACAGCTTGCTCTATAACCTGATTCAAAGTGAGGCCGGTGAGCGGGTTATCGTCTTCACCAATCGCCGTGATCAGGCCAGGCGTCTGGCTGATAATCTTCATCGTAATGAAGTCAGTGTCGGCTTGTTGTCTGGAGAGATTTCACAGCCCAGGCGTGTACGGACTCTGGAAGAATTTAAAAACGATACCATCCAGGTACTGGTAGCCACAGATGTGGCTGGTCGTGGCCTGCATATTGACGAGATATCCCACGTGGTGAATTTCAATTTGCCGGAAGAGGCCGAAGACTATGTGCATCGCATTGGGCGCACAGGTCGTGCCGGATTGTTGGGCACCTCCATCAGTTTCGCTGATGAGGATGAGTCTTTTCTGTTACCTGGCATTGAAGAAACCATCGGTATGAAACTGCCCTGTGAACATCCCCCTGAAGAGTTACTGACCAAACCGCCCGCGTTTTCACGCCCTTCCAAATTCAAACAGGAAGGCAGTAAACATGGTGGTAAAGGTGACAGGGGCGGTGACAGAAAGGGTGGCGGCAGGCCAAGACGTCACTAAACCCTGATCAAACCTTAACTGACCTCCTGAACTAATCTTTTTAACCAACCCATAACCAACCCATTACCAACCCATAACCAACCCATAGCCAAGCCGGGCTTTGTTATTTGGCACCGGCTTTTTTCAGGATCTTTTCATATTCGCCGGAATTTCTATGCTCTGAAACAATGTTCAGAATGGTTTTTCCGTGCATATCGGCTTCGTTCAGATTGCGGCCAGCGGCGATGAAGAACTGGATAAAACGTGAAAAAGCCTCGGGCACCATGCCGCGATAAGCCTTCTGCAGAATATGAAAATCTGGCGCCTCATCATGGGAGGTGTCCAGTTCCAGAAAGGACTGTACCCGCTCATCACTCCACCATTCGTCACGTACTGCTGGCTGAGTTCTGTCAGCGCCGGTTTTTTTCTCTGCTTTCATTTTATAACTCTCGTGATTACTGTCTTATTCTTTAACTACTGAGTTTTTCTTTCAGCAATTGGTTAACCTGGGCTGGATTTGCCTTGCCCTGGGAAGCTTTCATGATCTGGCCTACAAAGAAACCGATCACCTGTTCCTTGCCTTCCTTAAACTGTTGCACCTGCGCCGGGTTGTTGGCAATCACCTCATCCACCATTTTTTCGATGGCGCCGCTATCCGTTACCTGTTTCAGGCCCTTGCTTTCAATAATACTGTCAGCATCACCTTCGCCTGCCAGCATGGCTTCAAACACGGTCTTGGCAATCTTGGAAGAGATGGTGTTGTCCTTGATACGCTTTATCAGACCCGCCAGTGCGTCTGTACTGATCGGGCTTTGGGCAATAGAGATTTCATCCTTGTTCAGGCTGGCCTGCAGATCACCCATGACCCAGTTGGCTGACAGTTTGGCATCACCACATTCTTTTGCTACTGCTTCGAAGTAGTCAGCCGTAGCCAAATCGCTGGACAATACCATGGCATCATATTCGCTCAGGGCATACTGATCCTGAAAGCGTTGTTTTTTGATATCAGGGAGTTCCGGTAACGTGGCGCGCACAGCCTCTATGTAGGCATCATCAATGACGATGGGCAGCAAATCCGGCTCGGGAAAATAGCGATAGTCATTAGCCACTTCCTTGCTGCGCATGGAGCGGGTTTCGTTTTTATCCGCATCATAGAGACGGGTTTCCTGCACAATTTTTCCGCCGTCTTCGATGATGTCGATCTGGCGTTCTACTTCTATATTGATGGCTTTTTCCACAAAACGGAAAGAGTTGATGTTCTTGATTTCGGTCCGGTTACCCAGTTCGGTGGTGCCCATGGGACGAACTGATACATTGGCATCGCAACGCATTGAGCCCTGTGACATATCTCCGTCAGAAATTCCCAGATACAAAATGATTGAATGTAATTTCTTCAGGTAAGCCACGGCTTCCCTGGCATTTCTCAAATCCGGTTCAGACACAATTTCCAGCAGAGGCGTGCCGGCACGGTTCAGGTCGATACCGGTCTTGTCATGGAAATCCTCATGCAGGGATTTGCCGGCGTCTTCTTCCATGTGGGCACGGGTAACACCAATGGTTCTCTGGGTGCCATCTTCCATGTCGATGACCAGTTGGCCTTTGCCTACCGTTGGGAAGTCCAGCTGAGAGGTCTGATATCCTTTGGGCAGGTCAGGGTAAAAATAGTTTTTCCGGTCAAAAACCGATGTCTTGCCGATTTCCGCATCAATGGCGAGCCCGAATTTGACCGCCATGCGCAGGGCCTCGGCGTTTAATACCGGCAGCGTGCCCGGCATTGCCAGATCATAGATGTTTGCCTGGGTATTGGGCTGCGCGCCAAATTCAGTGCTGGTGCCGGAAAATAACTTGGAGGCAGTGGCTAATTGCACATGCACTTCAAGTCCTATAACTGTTTCCCATTCCATTTATTATCTCTCTTTACTTTTTTACGATGCAGCCGTTTTTAACTTTTAAATTTCAAATCAATTGCTTGTTATTTTACCGGTGATTTTGTATGCCAGTCGGTGGCTTGCTGGAATTTGTGTGCCACATTCAGCAATTGCGCTTCGGCGAAATCCTTGCCTACAATTTGCAGTCCCACGGGTAAGCCATTGACCAGTCCAGCCGGGATCGACATGCCGGGCAAGCCCGCCAGATTCACCGCAATGGTATAGATATCTTCCAGGTACATGGTGACAGGATCATCATTCTTTGAACCAATGGCAAAAGCGGTATGGGGGGAGGTAGGCCCCATGATGACATCCACTTCCTCAAATGCTTTCTGGAAATCATTCTTGATCAGGCGGCGAATTTTTTGTGCCTTGATGTAATAGGCATCGTAATATCCGGCTGACAGGGCATAGGTACCGACCATGATGCGGCGTTTCACTTCCGTCCCGAAACCTTCGCTGCGGGTGCGTTTATACATGTCTTCCAGATTGACGGGATTTTCACAGCGGTAGCCATAACGCACGCCATCATAGCGGGAAAGGTTAGCTGATGCCTCGGCTGGCGCGATCACATAGTAGGCCGACACGGAAAGATGACTGTTGTCCAGACTCACTTCCTTGACTGTCGCGCCGAGTTTTTCAAATTCTGCTATGGCATCCCTGATGCACTTTTCCACATCGGCATTGAGGCCTTCGGAAAAATGTTGGGTCGGGATACCGATTTTCAGTCCCTGTAATGGTTTGTCCAGATCCAGTGTGTAATCTTCCGCGGCCTTGTCACTACTGGTGGAATCCTTGAGATCCACTCCGGCCATTACATTAAGCATCATGGCGGCATCTTCGGCAGACTGGGTCATGGTGCCGGCCTGGTCGAGACTGGAAGCAAAAGCCACCATGCCCCAGCGGCTAACTCTGCCATAGGTGGGTTTTAAACCGGTGATTCCGGTAAATGAGGCAGGTTGGCGAATCGAGCCGCCGGTGTCCGTGGCGGTGGCACCAGCGCACAGGCGCGCTGCCACTGCTGCAGCAGAGCCGCCGGATGAACCGCCCGGTACCAGGTTGCGGTCCCAGGGGTTTTTTACCGGGCCATAAAAACTGGTTTCGTTGGAAGACCCCATGGCGAATTCATCCATGTTGGTTTTACCGAGGGTCACGGTTCCGGCCTTGATAAAATTTTCCACCACGGTAGCGTCATAAGGTGCGATGAAGTTGTCGAGCATTTTTGAGCCGCAGGCAGTGCGAATGCCTTTGGTGCAGAACAGGTCCTTGTGTGCGATAGGAATCCCTGTCAATGGCCCTGCATTGCCCTGACTCCTGGCTTCATCCGCAGCCCTGGCCTGGGACAGGGCAAGTTCTTCACAGACAGTAACGTAGGCATTCAAGTCGCTGTTTTCCTGTGCAATCTTTTGCAGGTATGCCTGCGTCAGTTCAACACTTGAAAACTCGCCCTTGGCAAGTGCTCTGGATAATGGTGCCAGGCCTAGTTCAATCATCTTAAATAATCCTGATGCTTGTTCTGCTCATGGTGTTACAGGTGAACAGTGTTTAATTGGAAAAAGTTAAAATTGGAAAAAAGGGTTACATCGCATTCAGTCGGAACTGACAAGTGATTACTATTCTATGACCCTGGGAACCAAAAACAGACCCTGTTCGGTTTCCGGTGCAATTTTTTGTAGCTCATCGCGCTGATTGGTCTCTGTAACCTTGTCTTCCCGCAGGCGCTGGACAGCGTCAAACGCATGGGCGAGGGGAGCAACGTCATCTGTATTCACAGACTGCATCTGGTCGATCAGGTTCAGAATATTGGACATGCTGCTGGCTGCTTCGGCTTTCTCTTGCTCGGTAAGATCGAGGCGGGCCAGGTGAGCAATATTCTCTACGTCGCCTAGTTCAATAGACATGTCAGACTCCAAAAATTAATATGGGCATGATTCAGCTCAAATAGTGACTTAAATCTGACAATTCAGATTTAATTCTTGCCCTAAGTAGTTGTGATTGCTAGAGTTGCCCGAGCTAAAGCGGCTGATTATACTGGAAGAATAACTATTAGAGCCAATCCCTCCGCACTTATTATTAAAGAAACATCTTTTTTATAAAAAACTACCGTTATTTTATAAAGGTTTATCATTCATAACTAATTATTACTGAGAATAAGGTAATCAAAATCCATGTTGAAGAAATTACGCGGTATGTTTTCAAACGATCTGTCGATCGATTTGGGAACTGCAAATACCCTGATTTATGTCAAGGATCAGGGCATCGTCCTGAATGAGCCCTCTGTGGTCGCTATCCGTATTCATAACGGCCAGAAGACAGTCACCGCTGTTGGCGCGGATGCAAAACGAATGCTGGGTCGAACCCCTGGCAATATTACGGCAATTCGTCCCCTCAAGGATGGCGTAATTGCTGATTTCCAGGTGACAGAAAAAATGCTGCAGCATTTTATTCACAAGGTCCATGAAAACAGCTTTATTCGGCCCAGCCCTCGTGTGCTGGTGTGTGTACCCTGCAAGTCCACACAGGTTGAACGCCGCGCTATCCGTGAATCGGTGATGAGTGCCGGAGCGCGTGAAGTGCGCCTGATCGAGGAACCCATGGCAGCAGCCATCGGTGCCGGCCTCCCGGTTGATCAGGCCAGTGGTTCCATGGTGGTGGACATCGGTGGAGGTACCACGGAAATAGCCATTATCTCGCTCAATGGTGTGGTCTATGCCGAGTCTGTGCGTGTTGGCGGTGATCGTTTTGATGAAGCCATTACCACTCATGTCAGGCGCAATTATGGCAGTTTGATTGGTGACGCTACGGCCGAACGAATCAAGAAAGAAATCGGCTGTGCTTTCCACAGTGATGAAATCCGCGAGATTGATGTTCGTGGCCGCAACCTTGCAGAGGGTGTGCCGCGCAGCTTCATACTGAATAGTGATGAAATTCTTGAAGCGTTACAGGAGCCTTTGTCTGCTATTGTGCAGGCAGTAAAAAGTGCTCTGGAACAGTCACCCCCCGAGTTGGCTTCCGATATTGCAGAAAGTGGTTTGGTGCTCACCGGTGGTGGCGCGCTGCTGAGGGATCTGGATAAGTTGCTTAGCGAAGAAACCGGATTGCCGGTGATCGTTGCAGATGATCCATTGACCTGTGTCGCCAGGGGCGGCGGTATGGCCATGGAGCTTATGGAAGCTCACGATCTGGATTTGTTAACCCTGGAATAGCGCTGAAAGAATTAGTGCTGACAGTATTAGCCTGGCCAATTACCCTAATTTTCCTAAACAAAGTACAGCATCATGCACAGGCATGGATCCATCTGGTCCCTGCCTCAGGCCGGGATGCTGACGGGAAATATAAAAGCCAAAAGAAAAGCGCTATTTTTTAGTTCTTATCTGCACTTTTTCCCCTTAATCCTTTATCCTTCGTCTTTATATTCAGTCAGAAAGTAAAGGCTCGATCAATTAAATCCCTATTCATTCAAGGTTCATCCCAAGGCTATAGATTACTGGGCCTGGCGTTGCTGTCCATGATTATGATGCTGGCCGACAGTCGCTTTAGCTATCTGTCTCAGGTCCGTTTTTATGCGTCATACCTTGTCACGCCTTTGCACTGGCTGGCAGATTCCCCGCGCTCCATATCGGATTCCGTGAACACAAATTTACAGAGCCGCAGTTACCTGATTGCTGAAAACCAGCGTTTAAAGCAGCAGTTGCTGCAACAGCAATTCGAGTTACAGAAACTTGAGCACCTGAAAGCAGAAAACATAAGGCTCAATGACCTGCTCAATGCATCAAGTATTGTGGATGAGCGGGTAGTGCAGGCCCAACTCACCGGTGAATCGCCGGACCCCTTTACCAAGCGGGTATTGATCAACAAGGGCAGTGTGCATGATGTCTATATTGGGCAGCCGGTGATTGATGCTTTTGGACTGATGGGGCAGATCGTCGATGTAGAACCCTATGCGAGCTGGGTACTGCTGATCACTGACCCCCAGCATTCCACACCGGTTCAGATCAATCGCAATGGTAACCGGGCCATTGCTTCGGGTACCCAGGACAGTCTGCAAAGACTGGTTTTGAACAATATTTCCGATACCTTTGATGTGGTGGAGGGAGATGTTCTGGTGACGTCAGGTTTTGGTGGTCGTTTTCCCGCCGGCTATCCGGTAGGGGTAGTCAGTAGTGTTGTGCATGACCCCGGAGAATCCTTTGCCAGTGTTATAGTAGAGCCAACTGCACAACTGAAACGAAGCCGTAACGTTTTGTTACTGTTTAAATAATCCAGGGCCAGTAAGAAATGGGACCAAAATTCAACAGACATCATGGAGGCTGGATAATCCTCGGCACTCTGGTGCTGGCGGCTTTGTTCACCGTGCTTCCCCTGCCTGAATGGCTCGAAGCCTATCGCCCCGAATGGGTCGCTCTGGTGGTCATTTACTGGGTGATGGCTCTACCAGACAGAATCGGCCTGTTTACTGCCTGGATAGTGGGCTTCTTTATGGATGTTCTGGAGGGTTCATTACTGGGGCTGAATGCGCTGGCACTGGCATTGGTGGCTTATCTTGCGCTGAGTCTTTACCAGCGTATGCGCATGTTTACCGCGATTCAGCAAAGCAGCACGATACTGATTCTGGTGGGGATACACCAGCTTTTGTCTTTCTGGGTGCTTACCGCGAACAGTCAGAACACCGCCCCTAATCTGATATTTATGATTTCGGCATTATCCAGCGCCATAATCTGGCCCTTTGTGTTTTTGGGCCTGCGTTACATCAGACGCACATTTAACGTGGTCTGAACAAGTGCTGTTAGACTCTGCTGAAACAGCTTGCGGTAAACCGGTTGTGGTAAAAGTTACCCGCTACTCTATATAATCCCTGAAACGAATTTGTTACGGCCCTGGGCTGTAGATGAGGGGGACTCATGAGAACAACAACAAATCAATTCCTTGCACCATTAATTTTACTGCTTGCCATGCTGCTGGCTGCTTGCGGAAACGACGAATCAACCGCTCAGGCAGATGTTCAACCCGCCCCGAGCGCAGCAAGTACAGCTGCGACGTCAGCCCCGGCGCCCGGAACAAGCCCTCTTCAAACAGATCCTCTGGTGGCAGCACCCACCGATGCCTGGCCAACCAATGGCGGTTCTTTTTATAACCAGCGCTTCTCGCCACTGGATGAAATAAACCGTGACAATGTCTCTGAGCTGAAAGCCCAGTGGCGTGTTCACCTCAATGGCTCCGGACTTGAAACCCGTTACTCTGCTGAAGGCACTCCGGTTTATGAGGATGGTGTGCTGTATATCACCACGGGCGACAGTGATGCCTTTGCTGTGGATGTGGACAGTGGTGAAATGCTTTGGGAATACAACTCCGAATATCCGGAAGAAATGGGTGAAGCGGTCTGTTGCGGATGGGACAACCGTGGGGTAGCACTGGGAGATGACAAGGTTTTTCTTGGTCAACTGGATGCGCGCCTGGTAGCGCTGGAGAAAGACACTGGAGAAATTGCCTGGGAAACGCAAAGTGTTCGCTGGCAGGACGGTTACAGTATTACCGGGGCGCCACTTTTTTATGATGGCATGGTGATTACCGGCTATTCCGGCGCCGAGAAAGGGGTACGCGGACTGATGGAAGCCTTTGATGCTGACAGCGGCGAAAAACTCTGGACCTTTTATACCATTCCAGGCCCGGGTGAATTTGGTCATGATACCTGGCCGCAGGACAACAATGCCTGGGAGTTTGGTGGTGGCACTGTGTGGCAGACTCCGGCACTGGATCCGGAACTTGGCCTGCTTTATTTTTCCACCGGTAATCCCGGACCCGATATGAATGGCACCATGCGTGAAGGCGATAACCTGTTTACTGACTCCATTGTTGCCATTGATGTGCGCACTGGAGAATATCGCTGGCATTTCCAGCAGGTGCATCATGACCTGTGGGATTATGACGCTCCGAATCCTGTAATTCTGTTTGATATGGAGTATGAAGGTGAAACCCGTAAAGCCGTTGCCGAAGCCGGCAAGACGGGCTGGGTCTATATTCTGGATCGGATAACCGGCGAGCCTATCATAGGGGTTGAAGAAAAGCCGGTCCCGCAAATACCTGAACAATTTACCTCTGCAACACAGCCCTATCCTGTGGGTGACGCTTTCGTTCCACAGTTTATTGATGTCGCGCCGGAAGGCACCCAGCTGGTGAATCAGGGCAGGATTTTTACGCCCTTCCTTTATGAGCCGGTACTGGTTCAGCCCGGCCTCGCCGGTGGTGCCAACTGGGCACCCAGTGCCTACGACCCAAACCGACAGACCATGTATATCTGTGCCTCGGAATCTTCGGTGGCCGCGTCGATGGTTGATGTCGAAATACCGGATGAGCACAGTGGTAAATCCTGGACCGGCGGTAAGTTTGGCGGTTCCAAACGGCCAACGGTTGGAATTGTCGCGGCGATGGATATGACCACCAATAAACTGGTGTGGCAGTACCGTTGGCAGGATGCCTGTTATTCAGGATTTCTCTCCACCGCCGGTGATCTGCTTTTTGTGGGCCGCAATGATGGTCGTCTGACAGCGCTGGATATTGATACCGGCATGGAGCTTTGGGGTTTTCAGACCGGTGCCGGCATGAATGCGCCGGCAATCAGCTTTGAAAGAGATGGCAAACAGTACATCGCCGCCTATTCCGGCGGAAATCTGTTTCAGGGGTCGCCCAGAGGGGACAGTCTATGGCTGTTTTCACTATCCGGTCAGATGGAAGAAGCCAGTCCTGCGGATACCCTGTTGTCGCTTGGCAACAGTGACACCGAGGCCTCTGCGGTCGTCTTTGCTGAAGGTGAACCGGATTATAACGCCGGGCAAACCCTGTTCCAGCAAACCTGTTTACCCTGTCATGGTGATGACGGCATGGGTGGCCACAATAATGCCATGCCATTGAATAACATCACCGACATCCGTGATGCCATTACTATTGTTTCCACGGGCAGGAACAGTATGCCGACCTTTACCGGGGCACTTACGCCAGAGCAAATCCGTGATGTCAGTGCTTATGTTGTTGACCGGCTGTTTCAATAGGGGCCGGGAATCAAGAGTCGATCCATGAAATACCATCCAATATCATTCAGGAGCTTCATTGTTTTCCCCCTGCTATTGTGGCTTGGGGGCTGTGCAACCCAAATCGATAAGCTTGCCTGGCCTGAAATGGCTTACCCTCGGGACTATTTTGAAGCCGCCTTCGAAGAAGATGAGCTGGCCCAGCAATACCAGACCAAAGCAGATTATTTGCTTTGGATAACCCGTTTCTACAATGGCTACAGTATTGCGCCGGGCTGGATAAGTCTTACCGAGCAGGTCAAGGAGCGTCTTGAAGAACCCTACCGGTCAGAAGTGGCTCAGCGCCTTTATCATCTTGGAGGCAGGATTGGCAGTGAGTGGGCCAAGGATAATAAAGTACGCGTGCTCGACACCCGTAATGCTGCCGTCTGGCGTGATGCCCTGATTGAGGCTTTGAATCAGAATGATCTGGATAACTATATTACCCGGGTGGAAGAAGATGTCGAAAGTATGTACATGGGTAAACTTACCCGGGAAGATATTTACTTCGAGCGTTATTACGAAGACGACTTTGAATTCTAGGGGCAAAAGCCAGGTAGCGTGTTCCTTTAAATTTCTTTCAGTATTCGACAGATTCCAATAACCAGGTTCCATTAACAAGGTTCCACTACCCGAAAAAAGAGCGATTGCCATAATGGGAAACTGGACAGAAGACACCACCGCCATACTACTGGGCTTTGTGATTATCCTGCTCGCCCTGGCTGCTTTCCTGATGGTCCCTTATTCCCGGGTAGATTTGGCGCTGCAAAGTGCGCAAACGTCCGCCGGTTTTTCCGTAGACGCCTGGTCAGCTGACAACGATACTGGCAATGCCGTTACCGGTTTTCTCAGTGAGACGGTCAACGATGCCAGACCTGCGCGCTGGTCAGTCAATCCATTCTCTGCTTTTTCCACGCATTTTTTTATCTCAATGGTGGTTTTCTTTATTGCTCTGTGTGTTTTATTTGCTGTCGGCATGTTGTTGATGAAAAAGCCAACTGCAGTTTTTGTCACCGGGTTTGTTTTCATTTTTGCGGTAAGCATTGTTGCCTATTTATTGGCCAATCAGACAGAGTTTCGCAGCATGGGACTGGGCTATGCGCTGTGGGCGATACTTCTGGGTCTGATCATTACCAATATTTTTGGTATTCCTGAATTCGTTCGTCCCGCCCTGCAACCGGAACTCTATATTAAAACCGGACTGGTGCTACTGGGTGCCGAAGTATTATTTGGCAAGGTTATGGCAATTGGGCTGCCGGGTATTTTCGTGGCCTGGATTGTGACGCCGGTAGTGTTGATCACCACCTTCTGGTTTGGCCAGAGGGTACTCAAGATTGGCTCCAAAACCCTGAACATAACCATTAGTGCTGATATGTCGGTCTGTGGTGTCTCTGCAGCCATAGCGACAGCTGCCGCATGCAAGGCGACGAAAGAAGAACTGACCACGGCTGTCGGGCTGTCGATGATTTTCACCTCTATCATGATGGTGGCCCTGCCTGCCTTTATCAATGCGGTGGGTATGCCAGAGGTGCTCGGTGGTGCCTGGATCGGCGGTACCATTGATGCCACCGGCGCAGTAGTGGCGGCCGGTGCTTTTCTTGGCGATACTGCGCTGAATGTCGCTGCCACCATCAAAATGATTCAGAATATTCTTATCGGGGTTCTGGCTTTCGGGGTCGCAGTGTATTGGGCGACCAAAGTGGAAAAGGATGCTGGCCGCACTGTAGGGGCTTCTGAAATATGGCTGCGCTTCCCAAAATTTGTGCTGGGCTTTGTTGGGGCCAGTATATTATTTTCCCTGCTCTATGAATCTCTTAATCCGAATACCGCCATTGTGCTGATCGAAAACGGGGTGCTGGATTTCACTTCCGATATGCGTGGCTGGTTATTCTGTCTCGCCTTTGCCAGTATCGGCCTGTCGGGTAATTTCCGTGAACTCAAATCCCAGTTCCATGGCGGTAAACCACTGATTCTTTATGTTTGTGGACAAACCCTAAATCTCAGCCTGACCCTGTTAATGGCCTGGCTGATGTTTTACAAGGTGTTTCCGGAGATTACCAATAGCCTGTGATGAAAGAAAAAATTCTAAAAAGTGTTCTGTTTTTAGTCGCTCTGGTATTTCTGCAACAGGGCATTGCCTTAGGCAGTAATTACGGCCAGATGAAAAAGCAGGTTGGCTTGATTAAAGAAAACAACATTGACCCTTCCGCACTTTTTTACATGGAAAGTACGCTGGCGCTGAGGGCTGAAAAAAAAGTTAGGAAGAGTATTAATAAAAACCGCTGAATTATTTATACCCGCTTTTTTAACCACTTCGTGAGTATATCGCTACAAATAGACTCATCCAGGGAGGAATGATGAAGACGATGAAAATAGTATTTGGTTTTATAGTATTGATTACCGGACAAACCTTTGCCGCATCTGCATTTGAGGATGGGGTGCCGCAGGTGCTGGTGGAGCAATTTACCAGTGGCCAAATTTATTCAGGTTTACCCGTCGATTTTCCGCAGGTTGATCTGCCTGATTCCATAACGGTGCGCGGCAGCCTGGATAATGATTTCAGCCAGATGGTAGTGTTTTCCAGCGCAGTTCCGGTGGAGGAAGCCAGTATGGACTTGGCTGAAAGTTTTGAAAATTCAGGCTGGACACGCCTGATTTCACAAAATTTTACACCTCAGCAAAATGGATTTATCTATCCCGATCAACCACCCCAGCCACTGGGTGCTGATGACCAGTTCTGCCATGACCGGTATGGCACCATGACCTTGACTTCATCACAAGGCAGCGAAAATTTCATCAATCTGAGACTGATGAACCAGGCCATGATGCAACCGGGGTTTTCCTGTCAGCAGCAAAATCAGCAGCGTCAGATGCAAATAGACCGGGCAGGAAATGGCCCCGGGTTTGGTATGCCAAATCAGCAATACCTGCCGCGCCTTGAAATGCCAGAGGGTGATGGCCAGAATGCGAGGCCACGTTCTCCATTTTTCGGATTGAGAGGTATCTCAGGATCATCCAATGATTTTGAAACCCAGGCCAGTATTTCCGGTGATTGGTCCGTTGAGGAATTGAATCAGCATTTTGCTGATCAGTTGCAGGCACAGGGATGGCAACTGGATTCAGACTGGGCAGGGGAAGTCAGCGCCGGTGGTAACTGGACAATAAATCCTGAGGCTAATACCAATCTTATTGGCATTCTTACTGTGCTTGAGCGAACCCAGGGCATCTTTGAGCTTAAATTTCGTCTTGTTGTTGCCGGGGCGAATACAGGTAATGCCGGGATAATACTTGGCGGACAGGACATTATTATTAACCGGGCAGCGGTGGCTACACCTGCTATTCAAGCCGGCCCAAATTAGCCTTATCTAATTCGAGCACCTGCTTCTATAATCCTTGCCTGAACTGATGCGGGGATATTTATGAATAATTGGCAGCGCTGGGTCCAGGCCCCCAATACCACCTTTTTCAGGCGGGCCTTATTCCAGCTGCATTTATGGCTGGGCATTGGCCTGGGGCTGTATATCCTGGTCATCAGTGTCAGTGGTTCGGCGGTCGTGCTCAGGCCCCAGTTCAGCCGCTGGTTCATCCCTATTGAGGTCACTTCGAACACAGGGGTTGCGTTATCGGGTGAGGCGCTGGACACCCGCATTGGCCAGGTCTATTCAGACTACACGGTCACCAATATTGTTGCGCCAACTCGTCCAGACCGTGCCACCTATGTGGCACTGCACCGTAATGGCAAGGAATCCTCACGTTATTTTGATCATTATGCGGGCGTGGACCTGGGGGATACCTATCCCTGGCAGGTGCGTACGGTGGAATGGCTGACCCGTCTGCATGATGATCTGCTGATGGACCGCGCGACGGGTCGCAAGGTGAATGCCTTTGGCGGCATACTGTTTCTGCTAATGGTCTTCAGCGGGGCGCTAATCTGGTGGCAGGGCAGGCGGCGCTGGAAAGACGCCTTGTTAATCAAACGCAACAGTCCCCACAGTATGCTGTGGCAGTTACATAGTTTTCTTGGCTTTTGGCTGATGTTGCTGCTGTTTATCTGGGGCATCACGGCGGTGTATTTTGCTTTTCCCCAGCCCTTTGATTTTATTATCAATGCCATGGACAGTGATCTGGAGGATTTTGATCGTCCCGATGGCTGGCTGCTGTTCCTGATTGATATGCACTTTGGCCGTTTTCGCGGATCCTGGCCGGTGCTGCCCTATATCTGGATTGTGCTGGGTTTGTTGCCGGCCTTTATGTACATCAGTGGCTTTATTGTCTGGTACCGACGCGTGATAAAAAAATACCAGCGCTATTAAAAGTTATTGGCAGGACTGGCTGAGTAACAGACGTTTCAGGTTTTGTGAAACCGGTTCATCGCCGATCCAGTTTTCCAGGAGTGTGGTAACCAGAAGTGAGTTATTGCGCTCAATTACGTCTTCATCATTAAGGGAAACCCGGGTGCCCAGTTGCGGGTGATAACTGAATATCACGATATCCCCGGTGCTTATTTCATCGTAAAGATTGAGCACGGTTTTCAACATTTCCCGATTCATCTCTTCCTGCAAGGGCTCGCGCCAGAGTTCGGGTAATTCCTCGGGTAACTCATTGCCATAAAGTACTTTCAGGCGGATTGCCTTGGCGCTTGAGTCAGACATGATTTTGTCCACATCAGATGTGGCTTCTTCAAGGTAGATAGCAACCAGATATAAACTGTTCCAGAGCATTTCCCTTTTTCCACATCCTGTGAGTACCAGAGTGTCGTCACCAAGCATGTAGGTATCTGGAATGCTCTGTCCCTCTATTTCAGCTGCCAGAGTTACTTGTTGCAAAGAAAAAATACCCGCCAATGCAAGGGCAGGGGCAAGGCGCAAACCAGAAAAGTAGTGGAGGAACCTGGTCAATGTAGCTTTCATCCTGTCAGGCGATTTTTGTAACACGGGAGGCCAATAGTAAATCAATACACTATTCGTTTGTATGCAGTAGATGAATTTCGCTACACTCAATCATCTGGATAGCCGCTTTGTCACTTATCACTTTTTCACACCGGGGGGGGAGAGAAGGTATGAGGGCTTTTAAAACCCTGCTTATTCTTAGCCACCGTTATATCGGTATACCACTGAGTTTTCTTTTTGTGGTGTGGTTTCTGTCTGCCTTTGTCATGATTTACGCAGGCGGAATGCCGCGTATCACCAATGAAATGCGTATTGAAGGAGGCAGTTCCCTCAACTTCGAAGACGTGGCCATTTCTCCCTGGCAAGCGGTTGATCTGCTTGGTTATTCCCCTTATGAGGCACGCCTGCGGACGGTGTTGGGAAGGCCGGTGTATGAATTCCCTGAACCTCGTTTCCCCAGTACCTTTATCTGGGCAGACAATGGTGAATTTCTTGCCGACCTGAGCCAGGAGCAGGGCGCACAAATCGCCAGTGATTTTCTCGATATCCCGCTTGAGTTGTTTTCCTATGAAGGCCTGGTGACCCGGCCCGATCAGTGGACTATTGCCATACCCAATGAGCTGCCGCTGTTCAAATACAGCGTGGCAGATGACTATGCCACGCAAGCCTATGTGTCACCGCTAAGAGCTCAGGTTGCAGTCTACACCACGCGCCAGAGTCGTCTGCTGGCATGGCTTGGCACCATTCCCCACTGGTTTTATTTTGCTGACCTGCGAGCCAATCAGCCGCTTTGGTATGACATTGTGGTATGGACTTCCGGCATCGGTTGCGTGCTGGCCTTGCTTGGCCTTGTCATGAGTTTTACCCAGTGGCGTAAAGTCAGACCGTTCAGATTAAGCAAGGCAATCCCTTATCGGGGCCTGATGCGCTGGCATTATATTCTGGGCACGGTGTTTGGCGTTTTCGTGTTGACCTGGTCTTTTAGCGGCATGCTTTCCATGGAGCCCTTTGCCTGGTCTGATGCCCGTGGGTTGAGTGTTGATGAGGGAGTCTACCAGGAAGGAGTTCTGGATCTGGCAGCGTTTCCTGCCTTTGATGCAATCCAATGGCAAACCCTGGCACAGGGAAATGGCGTACAGCGAGATATCAAGGAAGTAGAGTTTCGCTGGCTTGGCGCTGCCCCTTATTATCTTGCTCTTTACAGTGAGAGAACGGGTCTGGAGATGGATAAGCGGGACCGTTTGCATCAGCCCTACAACATAATCGGGCAGCTGGATTCCAATAGTTTGCTTATCGAAGCCGATGGTTTTCGTCTAAGTGAGCGTTTTGCCACCGAACAACTGGTGAGCAAGCTGGATGAAAGTATTGAAGACGCGCAGGTCACTGATTATGCCCTGCTGACTGACTATGATGACTATTATTATTCCCGCAACAACCAGTTACCGCTACCGGTATTGCGCATCAAATTTAATGATCCTGCGCAAAGCTGGATTTATGTAGATCCCCATAAAAGTGAGCTACTGAGCCTGATTCATCGCAATAGCAGAATAGAACGCTGGCTCTACAGTGGCCTGCACAGTCTGGATTTTGCATTCTGGTATCACCAGCGCCCGCTATGGGATCTCGGTGTTCTGATTCTTCTGGCGGGCGGACTTGGTGTCAGTTTTATCGGGCTCTATTGTGGTTTGAAACGATTAAAACATGACGTGATGTTTATGCTGAAAAAAATAATTCGAAAACAAAAAGCTAACGAGGTGACAGGTGTTTCACATTAAAAAACTGGTTTCAATTCTGGTCTTGCTGACCGCTTCAGGGGCGCTGCTGGCCCAGCCTTTTACTCTTGGTGATGGGCCCTGGTATTACGATACCTGGTCGCCCGCGGGAAAAATCAAGGTATCCATCGTGGCGCGGGGTATTGCGAATCCCTGGGGAATGGCATTTTTGCCCAATGGCAATATTCTGATTGCCGAGAAGGCCGGGCAATTCAGGATTATCAGGAATGGAAATCTTGATCCGGACATTGTCAGTGGCGCTCCTGAAGTACAGGTAGCCTCTGGTGGTGGTCTGATGGATGTCGTTTTGCATCCGGACTTTGCCAGTAATCGGCTGGTGTATTTTACCTATGTGAAAAATGCGCCACCCCCTGCAGGAGCTGATTATTATGCAACCACAGCAATGGCCAGAGGGCGCCTGAACCAGGCTGAAAATGCACTTGAAGAGGTTGAAGACGTATTCGTTGCCGATGCCTGGAGTACCACAGCCGGTGGCCATGGTTCACGTTTGCGTTTTGCCGATGATGGTACGGTGTTCATGTCTTCTCCTTTTCGGCGTGACTTTGAAAATCCCCAAAACCCGATGAGTGATATTAGTAAATTATTACGTCTCAATGATGATGGTTCCATTCCGTCAAACAATCCCTTTGTTGGCAGGGAAGGCTATTTGCCGGAGATCTGGAGTATTGGTCATCGCGCTATGGAAGGCATTGATTTTCATCCTGTCACTGGAGAGCTTTGGGCCAGCGAACATGGACCCCAGGGCGGCGATGAAGTGAATATCATTCAGCCAGGAAAAAATTATGGCTGGCCGCTGGTGAGCTATGGTCGTGACTATGATGGTAGCCGCGTTTCCCAGCAACCCTGGCGTGAAGATATGGTGCAGCCGGAAATTTTCTGGGTTCCTTCCATCGCCACTTCCGGCTTGATGTTTTACACCGGGGAGCAGTTTCCCCAATGGCGCAATGATTTGTTTGTTGGCGCCTTGATGACGGCCCGCATGCCGGGAACGGGACATGTGGAACGTATCAATTTTAATGAGTTTGGAGAACAGAGAAGAGAATGGTTGCTGACTGATCTGAAACAACGCATTCGTGATGTTCAGCAAGGGCCTGATGGTTTGATTTATGTCCTTACTGAGGAAACTGATGGCGCTTTACTGGTTATGGAGCCTGTCGAATAAAGCCCGGACCTTGATCTTCAATTTGAATCTTTAATTCGAAAAGTCGCAAGGCTGATATTTTCAGACTCTACTCGACAGTCTGGATATCCAGTTGCAGGAGTTCGGCGATACGCCCGATATTTCCGGTATAGAAAGCTGCCATGACTTCCAGTTGTAGCTGCTGAATATTGCCATTGTATTGCGGTGTGATACTTATCTGCAGTGTTTTTTCTCCCGTCATAAACTCGGCAAAATTGCCCAGTAAATCCTGGGCCAGTGCCTGCATTTGGGGGGGCACAAACAGGGCGGCTGCCTGTAGCTGTTCCAACAGTTGCTGTCGGTATTCATCGCCGCTTGTCCCCAATGCCGCTCCCTGCATTGCAGATATATCCGCGACCATGCCGTCATCTCTCAAGGCTATCAAGGCAGCAGGGATATCGGCATTTTGTAACATTACTGAAACGCTGGTTGGCGCATTTGCATTGTCAGGTGCATTTTCATTGATCCCTTCCATTGGCACATTTAATATCTGTGCTTCAGCGCTAAGGAAAAATGATGCGGGAAGCGCAAGATCTGCCTCTATATCCATGCGGTCGTTATCTTCGGGTTGATAGTTATAGCGATAGTTCATGGTGAGCGGTAGCAGATCTTCATCCATCATGCTGGCAATATAATTATTCAGTAAATTATTCGGACCATCACCGAAGCTGGGTGCTGCTGAAGGAAAGCGCAGACCCTGTGCCGACAGGTGGAGGTGGTGTGGGACAGGATTAAAGTAATCAAATTCGCGTATCTGGATATTTTCCAGAATGTATTCATTGAGATTGCTGTCCATGACATAAAGATTTTCCAGCGTGATTTCACCATTGAATTGCAGGGCAACCGAGTCATAGGTGATTTCCTGATAATCACCAGTGGCGATTAATTCCTCAACCCTCAGGTCAACCACAGTTTTTAATCGGTAATTTGCAAAAAAATAGACAGCCCCAAGGATGATAATTAGAACGCCGGGGATAATAAGCAGGAGTTTTTTGGCCATAGTTTTGGTTCAGATAACAGAAATGAATGATAAAAAAGTCATCATAAAGACTGCAGCACAAGATAGGGGGGAGTGAGGAGATTGTCCAAGGAATTAGTAGAATATCGGTGATTTTATGCTCAATCCGGTACTTTTTTGTTTTCCAGCAAGCACATTGGACCAGATCCGGATTAACAGGAACCCCGGCATGGATGCTGATAAACTTTAATTGCAGTCCAGTGATACCGACCAGGAAAGATCAGACAATGAAAATCCAATTACAAAGCATTGCCAAAAGTAAAACCGATGATGGTACCAGGGAGGAGGTGTTTGCCGCACAAGTGACGATTAGTGATGGGCTCCAGGGTGACAAGTCTGATCTGCTTGGACAAGGTGAGGTGGCGGTGCTCAGCAAGGAGTCATGGATAAAGGTTTGCCATGAAGCCGGACTGGAACTGCCCTGGCTGGATCATGGTTCCAGTTTGTTAATCAAGGGTTTTGAGTTTTTACCAACAGACCTTGGCAGAACACTTCAGATTGGCGAGGCTGAATTTGAAATTCACAGGGAAATGGCTCCCCATGACAAGCTGGAAAAAAAGGCCCCGGAATTATTCAGGGCGCTGCAGCTGGGGTACCGCGGTGGTGTGGTGTGCAAGGTGCTACGCAGCGGCAGTATCCAGAGCGGAGATGATGTCATTATAGTGGGGTAAATAGCGGGGTAAATAGTGGGACAAGAGCTGGATTTGGTAGATTGGTCGAACCGGGATTAATGGGATTCAGATAATAAAAACGGACTAGCTATCCCGATTCAGTGCAGCCTCGGCCACCTGCTTCAGCGCATCCCGGTACTTATTTTCCGGCAGGCAGTTCAAACAGTTCATGGCAATATCTATCGCTTCACTGGCCCTGGCGCGGGTGTAATCAAGAGCACCGGAGCGAACCACTGCCGCGATTATTGCCTCCAGATGCTCGCGTCCCCCGGTCTTGATGGCTTCCTCAATCAGCTTGCTTTCCTTTTGCGAGCCATACCGCATGGCATAAATCAGCGGCAGGGTGGGTTTTCCTTCGGCCAGGTCGTCACCAATATTTTTTCCCATGGCTTCGCTGGAGCCGGAGAAATCCAGCACATCGTCTACCAGTTGGAAAGCAATACCCACCTGCAGGCCAAATTGATGTAACTGTTCAGTAATGGTTTCGCTGGCGCCGGCAAGGATTCCGGCAGTCTTGCAGGCGGCGGCAAACAATATGGCGGTTTTATTATGAATCACCTGCATATAGTCTGCTTCGGTTGCCTTGGGGTTGTGCTGGTTTACCAGTTGCAGGACTTCGCCTTCGGAGATTTTATTGGTGGTACTGGCCATGACATCCATGATTTGCATGTTGCCAATACCGACCAGCAGCTCAAAGGCACGTGAGTAAATGAAATCGCCTACCAGCACACTGGAAGGGTTATCCCAGCGCGTATTGGCGGTTGGGCGTCCCCTGCGCATTTCAGACATATCCACCACGTCATCATGCAGTAATGTTGCGGTATGGAGAAATTCTATGACGGTGGCCAGCTCAATATGGTCATTTCCGCTGTAGCCAAGGTTCTTGCTGCACAACAATACCAGTACCGGGCGCATGCGCTTGCCGCCGGCCTCGATAATGTAATGCCCGATGCTTTCGATCAGCGGGACGTCTGAATGAAGTTGCGCTACAACCGTTTTATTAAGCGCAGTAAAATCATCAGCAACGATCTGTTGAATTCGTGATGCCATAGTCTGCTCTGAAAAAAGTGTTTCGCATGCTAGTTTTGGGGATGGCTAAAGTCAAGGATTACGGGCTTTTCAGGCTTAATCCTGATTCCGGCAAGGGAGGCGCCGGTAAAGCTAAAAAATCCCCTGATTATGTTGCGAAAGCGGGGTTGTTCCCGTACAATTCCCGCCCTCGTAATGACCGGCCCAAAGCCTGACTGCATTTAGGCGCAATATTAACACCTCGTTACTGGCGGGTCCTGATAGATAGTAGTAGGGATAGCCATTGGTGTTGAGGAAATGCAGGCTTGGATCTTCCTGATTAAAAGGAAACCGGGTTACACAGGCAGGTCAGTTAATTCTGGTTTAAAAGAACAATATCTGAATAGCAATAGCGCTATTGGAGCAAAATATGTACGCGGTAATTGAAAGTGGCGGCAAGCAGCACCGGGTTTCAGAAGGTGAAGTGCTGAAGCTTGAAAAAATCGAAGCCAGTACTGGTGACACAGTAAGCTTTGACAAGGTCCTGATGGTAGGTGAAGGTGCTGATGTAAAGATTGGTACTCCCTATGTTGAGGGTAATGTCACTGCTGAAGTTATCAGTCATGGGCGCGGTGAGAAAGTCACTATTATCAAGTTTCATCGTCGCAAGCATCACAAAAAGCAGATGGGACATCGTCAGTGGTTTACTGAAGTAAAGATCACCGGCATTTCATCAGGCGAGAAAGCAGCTGCAAAGAAAGAAGCAGCTCCCAAAAAGGAAGCGGCTCCTAAAAAGGAAGCAGCCCCAAAAGCCAAGGCAAAAACCAAGGCAAAAGCAAAAGCTGAAAAGAAAGATTGATTCGGCAACACACGAAGCTGAATTAAGCTTATTAATGAATTAAAGGTTTAAAGGAGTGCATCATGGCTCATAAGAAAGCAGGCGGTAGTACTAATAACGGTAGAGATTCCAATTCCAAGCGACTTGGCGTCAAGCGTTTTGGTGGCGAACAGGTTCTTGCTGGTAATATAATTGTGCGTCAGCGTGGCACTCATTTCCATCCCGGTACCAATATGGGTTGTGGCAAGGATCATACGCTGTTTGCAAAAACTGATGGCGTGGTGAGATTTGAGGTCAAAGGCCCGAAAAACCGTCGTTTCGTCAGCATCGAGACAGCAACAGCCTGATCCTTAGCAGGCTAAGTAAGAATTGAAAAAGCCCTGTCCATGACAGGGTTTTTTTTTACCAGAAACAGGCAGGTTCAGGACACCTTCTATGAAATTTGTGGATGAAGCAGAAATACTGGTCGAAGCCGGCAAAGGCGGCAATGGCTGCATGAGCTTTCTGCGTGAAAAGTACATAGAAAAAGGGGGACCCGATGGCGGTGATGGCGGTGACGGCGGCAGTATTTTTATGGTTGCAGATGACTCGCTTAACACGCTGGTAGATTTTCGTTTCCAGCCACGCTACCGCGCTAAATCAGGGCAGCAGGGTCGCGGCAGGCAATGTACCGGCGCCAGTGGTGAAGACCTTGAGGTGCGGGTACCGGTTGGCACCAGCATCTATGCGGTAGACACTGATGAGCTGATCGGTGACCTGCTCAAACCCGGTGAACGCTTGCTGGTGGCGCAAGGTGGTAAACATGGACTGGGGAATATGCGCTTTAAATCGAGCACCAATCGCGCTCCCAGACAGACTACCAATGGCACGCCAGGAGAGACCCGACAGTTATTACTGCAGATGAAAGTAGTTGCGGATGTCGGCCTGCTGGGGCTACCCAACGCCGGAAAGTCGACCCTGATCAGGGCTGTGTCCTCTGCCACTCCCAAAGTCGCGGATTATCCTTTTACTACGCTGATCCCCAACCTGGGCGTTGTGCGTGCAGGCGAAGATAACAGTTTCGTTATGGCAGATATTCCCGGCCTGATTGAAGGCGCCTCGGAAGGGGCGGGCCTGGGAATACGCTTTCTGAAGCATCTGGCGCGTACCCGGGTATTGTTGCATCTTGTGGATATTGCACCGCTGGATGACAGTGACCCGGCTGACGCTGCCCTGGCAATAATCAGGGAACTGGAAAATTTCAGTGAAGCCCTGGCAAAAAAAGAACGCTGGCTGGTACTTAACAAGACTGACCTGCTCCCCCCTCAGGAGGCTGATGCCGTTTGCAGTGCCATAGTAGAGAAGCTGGGGTGGAAAGGGCCTGTGCACAGGATATCGGCTGTATCCGGCCAGGGCACAAAGGAATTAAGTGAAGCCCTGATGCGCTCCATTAATGAAGCAAATACGCGCTTTGAGGAAGATGAGGAATACCGCCAGCAACAGCATGAACTGGATCAGCTTATGGCGTTTGAAATTCGTCAGAGTATCGAGGCGGTTAAAACAGCCTGGAAAGAAAGGAAAAACCAGTTATCTGAGGATGACCTGGATGATGATTTTGATGATGATGTTGAAGTGGAATACGTAAGGGATTAAAGGTGAGTAACAGACAAACACTGACAGCAGCCAAAATCTGGGTTGTCAAAATCGGAAGCTCCCTGCTCACCGATGACGGGAAAGGGCTGAACCGGGAAAGCATGGCAGCCTGGGTAAAGCAGATTGCCGGTTTTCGTGATGCCGGTCTTTGCGTTGTGCTGGTCTCTTCCGGCGCTGTGGCTGAAGGGGTATTGCGTCTGGGATTAAAAGGCAGACCCAGTGCCATCCATGAACAACAGGCCGCCGCTGCTGTTGGCCAGATGGGGCTGATCCAGGCATACGAATCCGAATTCAAAAAATTTAATCTGCATACCGCGCAGATTCTTCTAACCCATGATGACCTGTCCAACAGAAAGCGTTATTTGAATGCACGCACCACCTTGATGACATTGCTCAAGCTGGGCGTGGTACCGGTAGTCAATGAAAATGACACCGTCGTTACCGATGAGATTTGTTTTGGCGATAACGACACTCTCGCCGGCCTGGTGGCCAATCTGATCAATGCCGATGCCATGGTTATTCTTACTGACCAGGACGGGCTCTATGAATCAGATCCGCGCAACAATCCAGAGGCCAAACTGGTAAGCCAGGCGCAGAGTAATAATGACGAACTGTTTGATTTCGCAGGCACCGGTCATGGTGATCTTGGTCGTGGCGGAATGCTGACCAAGGTCAAGGCCGCAAGACTTGCCGCCAGGTCAGGGACTGCTACCTGCATCGTTAATGGCAGGAAACCCGACATCCTTGAAATGTTGCGCCAGGGGGATGAAGTTGGCACTTTACTGCTTCCTGAACGCGAGCCCCTGGCAGCGCGCAAGCAATGGCTTGCCAGCCATCTTAAAGTGAAAGGTGTCTTCACACTTGATGCCGGTGCTGTTCGGGTATTAAAGGAATCAGGCAAAAGCCTGCTGCCTGTAGGAATCACTTCGAGTTCCGGAAACTTTCAGCGTGGAGAAGTCGTCAGCTGTGTTGATGACAAGGGTATTCCCGTTGCCCGAGGTCTGGTGAATTACAACGCCCAGGAAGCTGCCACTATCATCGGTCATTCCAGTGAAGAGATTTTTTCTTTATTGGGCTATGAGGGCGATCACGAAATAATACACAGAGATAACCTTGTTCTTCTTTGAGTAAGCTCTGATTTTCCTGTTCCCTGAATTCCGGATACCGGGTTGTTGCGAAAATGTCCCGCCTGTTGGTCTTTCTGCGGCAAATCATTAGCATATAGAGCCTGAACTTCAGTCCCTCATTCTATTTGACAGAATTGCCCCCCATCGTTATGTTAGCTGGGTTTCTCAATTACAATAATCACCATAAATCACAGTTAGTATTTTTACCGGTCAGGGGGACTTCATGGGCAGAATCTGTTGCCGTGTTTCACTATTGTTTGTATTTTCCATTGCCAGCTTTTCCGCGCTGGCAGAGAAAAACTTTTCTGGCGTTTGGGTAGGTAATTACAGCGAGGATTATCCTGACCGCTTACCCGGCCCCGAGCTTGGTGACTATGCCGGGCTCCCCCTTAATGATGCTGACAGATTACGGGCGCAGAGCTGGAGCGCTTCACTGATCGCACTGCCTGAATACCAGTGTCGTGTCCATCCATCTGATTATGCCAGCAGTTTTGCCAATATTCGCATTTGGGAAGAACGCGATCCTATCACTGAACAGTTAATCGCTATTCGTATACAACATTTTGCCTGGCAAACCCGGCGCACCATCTGGATGGATGGTCGTGAGCACCCGCCTGAGTATGCACAACATACCTCTATGGGGTTTTCTACCGGCGAATGGGTCGGGCATCAGTTAAAAATCAAAACCACCCATCTCAAGGAAGGCTGGTTACGCCGTAATGGCGTTACCCGCAGTGATCAGGCCACGGTGACCGAATATTTTATTCGCCATGACGATTTGCTGACCTGGACAGTGATTATTGATGATCCCATTTACCTGGATGAACCGTTCATCAGGAATCGGGATTATCTTTATTCCATCGACAGTCAGGTGGGTAATTATCCTTGTGATCCGGTGATCGAAATGGTCAGGGAGCCTGGTTATATTCCCCATCATCTGCCAGGCACCAATACCGATTTGCTGATTTATTCCGAGCGTCATGATATTCCTGTTGAAGCCGCCATGGGGGGCGCTGAAACCATGTATCCGGAATATATCGAGCGTTTGCAGGAATTGCCAAAACCCAGTGAATTACAGGCAGGGCAGGAGTAATTATGAAGAACATCACATTAAAAAAACTGTCTGCTTTGGGTTTGGCTTTGCTAACTTCCATGGTTCTTGATCAAACGGTTATTGTCCAAAAAGTACAGGCACAAACCGATTTTGATGCAGTAGAAATCCAGACGCTTAAAGTGCGTGACAATATTTATATGCTGGTAGGTGCCGGAGGTAATATCACCGTACAGACCGGTGATGACGGTATTCTGATCATCGATACCCAGTATGCCGAATTATCGGATAAAAACCTGGCAGCAATCAGGGCGTTGTCCGACCAACCTCTGCGATACATTATTAATACCCATCATCATGGTGATCACGTGGGTGGCAATGCCGAATTAAAGGCGGCGGGATTTACCCCCAGTGGCGGTAATGTTGGCGCGGCCTTGTCCAATGCCGGTGAAGGGGCAACCATTTTTGCCCATGAAAATGTCCTGTTGAATATGGCCAGTGACGATAGCATGACAACAGAAATGTGGCCGACCATGACCTACTTTGCCGACAAGAAAGATCTCTACTTCAATGGCGAAGGGGTGCGAATCATTCATCAGCCCAATGCCCATACCAACGGCGACAGTATTATCTTTTTCCGAAAATCCGATGTGATTACCACTGGTGATGCCTATATCACCAGCTTCTATCCATTTATTGATATGTCCTCCGGCGGCACTTTGCAGGGCTTTATTGATGCTGCCAACTCCATAATTGATCTCATCATTCCGGAATATGGTCAGGACGGCGGCACCCTCGTCATTCCCGGTCATGGCCGGCTCAGTGATATTGGTGATGTCATCAACTGGCGTGAAATGCTGACAATTATCAGGGATCGTATCGTTGACATGAAACAGCGTGGCATGAGCCTGGAAGAAGTCCTTGCTGCCAGACCCACCAGAGACTATGACCCACGTTGGGCGGGGCAGGGAATTTTTTCCACGGAAAGTTTTGTAACTGCAGCCTACATGACACTGGAAGATTAAGGAGCGGCACATGAAAACAAGCATGATCAAAGGTATTTTGTCGACTCTTCTCCTGTTATCGGCTATCGATGTATCAGCACAACCGGATCGAGAGCAGCAATCGGCGCGGGAAATGGCGGCCATTGACATTACCGGTAACTGGGTGTCGCTGGTGACTGAAGACTGGCGTTTCAGAATGGTGGTCGCTAATGCTGGTGACTACGAGGGCATAGGCTTAACGCCCAAAGGCCGGGAAATTGCCAATGCCTGGGACCCTGACGCTGATCTGGCTTCAGGCAACGCCTGCAAGGCCTATGGTGCCGGCGGTTTGATGCGAATTCCTACCCGCCTGAATATCAGTTGGGCAAACGACAATGTCCTGCAGATTGAAACCGATGCCGGAATGCAGACACGCTTACTCAAGTTTGGTCCGGCGCAGGATAATGCCGGTGCCGGTACTCTGCAGGGAGTCACCAGAGCCAGCTGGCAGATAGAACGGGAAGGCGGTTTTGGTGGCGCGGTGACAGGTGGCAGCATCAATGCAGTAACCACTGATATGGCGCCAGGATACCTGCGTCGCAATGGCGTGCCTTACGGCACGCAGGCCACGCTGAAAGAGTATTATGAACTCCTGGTTGGCGGTGATGGGACGCAATACCTGACCGTAATTTCGGTCCTTGAAGACCCTGAGCATCTGACCCAGCTGTATACCACCAGTGCCAATTTCAAAAGAGAGCCTGATGATTCCAAGTGGAATCCTTCGGAATGTAAGGTCAAATAGTAGCTATTGCGCTCGGCTACTCTTCGTTAAAAATGTGCTCAGTCGGTCATGTGCTCAATGCACACTCCCTCCCTGCGCGCATTTTTGCCTCGATTAGCCTTCGCTCATGACGCTACCAAAATTTGAGCTTTAATGGGCGAACTGCGTTCTCCATTCTCCGCTAGATTAGAGGAAAGAAACTCTAAAAATTAGACAAATAAAAAAGGCCGCATCAGCGGCCTTTTTTAATAACTAAATAAAACCTTAATCGAAAGTCTGATCTTCCGAGA
>CBFICR010000026.1:0-40452 GCA_965661105.1 Pseudohongiellaceae bacterium
AAGAACATTCGCGGGACCCGGCTTTGGGCCAGCGCCTTGTAATCGCTAACGTCACATAATGGTTTCATTGAAACTGAATCTGGTAATAAAAGAAGGTGCTAGTAAAGCAGATATGAGGCGGGAGGTTAAGCAGAAAACAGGTTGGTTACTTGATATTTTGTACTGAAATTCCAGGTAAAAAAACAAGCCAATAAAAAAAACGGCGCCAGTGGGCTCCGTTTTTTCAAATAAGAGAGTGGAATCCTAGCGTGCTGCCAGCTTCTGAATCATTTCCAGGGACTGCATTACATTCTCTTCCGGTGAAACACCACCGATAGTGCCAACAATCGTGCCGTCAGCATCAACAATGAAGGTATCACGGGAAGCAAAGCCATGACCGATATCAACACCACGGGTGTCCTTGAAGCCGGCGCGGCCTTCGCGCACATCTATCTCATAGGACGCGGCAATGCTGCCGTCGGCATCGGAGACTACCGCCAGTTCACCGGCGCAGTATTCAGGATCGGCAGAGAAATCATTCAGGCGCGCAATGCTGTCCAGAGAGACTCCGACGACTGAAGCGCCTGCTTCGCGGAATTTATCCATATTGATGGCAAAGGTATGGGCCTGGATATTACAACCCTGGGTGTAGGCAGAGGGGTAGAAATACACCACGGTCGGACCTACAAGATTCAGGGTCTGCTGCAGGGAATAGGTGAACTCTTCCCCGTCCATGGACGCCTGGGCAGTAAATACGGGGGCAGTAGCGCCAGTTTCCAGGCCAGCCTGGGCGGACAGGCTGAACAGGCCTGTAAAAATCACGGTGGTGAGTAATCTGGTTTTCATTGGGTCTTCCTCATTATAGATACTTGTTTGGACAGGATCGGTATTAATTCCGGTTCCCGGATGATATAGCGGTTAAACCGATTAGTGCAATGACCCGTAAAACAGGAGAATCTTTCAAATTTAGCGTGATTTTGACAGCAACGTCCACACCCGGCCCTGGCAACAGACTCTATAAACATAGCCCTGTGTTGATTAATTGACTGCTACTGGCGCTATACTTACCATGCCCACTCACAGCAAACATGAGCATCATAATGAACCGCAATAGTCTTCTTGGCCTAACTTTTATAGTCCCGATTATGTTTCTGCAAGCCTGTAGCCAGGAACAGCAAGCCATTGAGTCCAGTGCTGAGGAATCTGTGACCCAGGGATATCAACCACAGGTCAACGGCGTACTGGCGACTTTAGCGCAGGATGACGATCCGGACAGCAAGACTTTCCAGACCCTGGATGGTCGCGGCTTTGATATCGAGCTATTTGAAGGAGAAAAAGTCTTTGTGAATTTCTGGGCCACCTGGTGCGCGCCCTGTATCCGCGAAATCCCTTCCATCAATCGCGCGGCCCAGGCACTGGAAGCAGAAGGCTATACCTTTATTTTTGCTTCCGATGAAGACACCGACACCATTAACGATTTCCTGTACGAGCGGGAATTCCCCGGCAACTTCGTCAAACTGAATGGCTACTTTGCTACCTATGGCATAGGCGCGGTGCCCAGCTCCTGGCTGGTGGATGAAAATGGTGAGGTGACTACCGTGTGGGCCGGCGCCTTTGAGTGGGATAGTGAGGAAATGCTGGAAGAAATTCGTGCTGGTGGACAGGAAAACTAGTTAGCGGGGTTTAAAAGAGCTTCTACAGAAAATTATTTATCCTGTTCGCCGCCCGGCAGGCTGTCTTTTTTTGGTTGCTGTTTTTCTTCCTGTTTTTCTTCCTGCTTCTCGTATTGTAACAGGGACTTTAATTCCGCTGCGGCTTCCTGGGCAGTTTGTATCAGGGAAGTCTTGTCCAACACCAACGCGGTTTGCTGGGCCAGTAACTCGCCATCATGTTTTCTGAAAGTCTCGGTAATTTCCTTCACGCGCTCCGCATCAAAGTTTAGTCCCAGCAGCACCGATTCAGTAAAACCCAGACCCGACAGCAAGGTCTCTCTGACCACGTCTGTGACGCCGGCATTGCGCAGCAAGATTTCATAATGCCGGTTGCGCGCCCTGGCATAAATTTTCACGCGTGGATATTCCCTGGCCAGCATTTGTGCAATAGCCAGACTGGCTTCCATATCATCAATGCAAAGTGCAAGGATGGTGGCATCACCAATATTGGCGGTTTCCAGCAGCCCTTTGTCACGGGCATCACCAAAATACACCTTGTTGCCGTACTCGCGCACCAGCCTGACCTGTTCAGGATTAATATCAATGGCGGTGTAATGGATATTCTGGGCATTGAGGATACGCCCCAGGATCTGGCCAAAACGACCAAACCCGGCAATGATAATGGCATTGGTTTCCTCGGCATCCATCATCAGGTCATCGTGCCTGGCATCATCACCCGCCTCTTTCTTCACCAGCAAGCTGGCAAGCATTAGCATCAAAGGGGTCAACGCCATGGAAATGGTGACAATCAGAATCAGCATATCCTTGAGATCGGCAGGTAAAATCAAATATCCCGCAGCCAGGGTAAACGCCACAAAGCCGAACTCTCCGCCCTGGGATAAAAACGCCCCCAGCCTTGCGGCGTTAGTCGAAGGCAGTGAATAGCTTTTTCCCAGGAAGAACAGCACCGGAATTTTGACCAATAGCAATACCACTACACTGACAAGAACCGGCACTAACTGATCCAGCAGAACCCCGACATTGGTAGACATGCCAACGGCCAGGAAAAACAGTCCCAGTAATAAAGCCTTAAAGGGATCGATGTCGGCTTCCAGCTGATGACGGTATTCAGAGTCTGCCACCAGCACACCGGCCATGAATGCTCCCAGCCCCATGGACAAACCGATTTCTTCCATCAACAGGGCCGAGCCAATCACCAGTAACAAGGCCATGGCAGTAAAGGATTCCTGCACACGGGTCCAGGCTATGATGCGCATGAATGGAATAAGCAAATAACGGCCAGCTACAAGAAAGGCGATAAAAATCAGTGCCGACTGCCAACCCGCCAAATGGCTTTCTTCAATGGTGACGGCATCGGAAGTAACCAGAAACGGCAACATGGCCAGAAATGGAATAACAGCGAGATCCTGAAACAGCAATATCCCGAAAGCCAACTTGCCGTGCGGTGTCTGCAGTTCATTTTTATCTGCCAGCAGGCGCAAGGCAAAGGCGGTACTGGATAAGCTCAGGCCATAACTGATAACCAGCGACTGCTGCCAGGGATAGCCCAGATAACTTAATAGGAGAAAGAGGATGGCAAGTGTGCCGCCAAGCTGCAGGATGCCAGCCAGGAAAATGTATTTTCTTAAGGCCCAGAGTCTTTTTGGCTGAAGCTCCAGCCCGATGATGAACAGCAGGAAGACCACACCAATTTCAGCAAAATGAAGAATGTCTTCACTGTTGGTAACCAGCTTCAGCCCCCAGGGGCCTATTAAAATACCGGTACCGACAAAAGCCAGCACAGAACCAACACGGGTCAGTTTGCCCAGGGGTGCCGCAATGGCAAAGGCAAATAGAATTAGTGCAACCTGAATAAGAGATTCCATCACTCTGCCCCGTGAATATAAACAATAAACTAGCGATGAAGACCTGTACTGAACACAAATCTTCCGGGCAAAGCGATTAAGCTAAAGCGATGATCAGAAGATACCGTAATCAATGACCCGATCATGGTAGCCAGTCACGGTCAGGGTGATAGTAACTTCATATTCGTTGTAGTTAAGCCAGTACCAGCCATGCTCACCACGAAACGGTGCGGTTAGCGAGCCATTGCCACCGGCGCCTTCCTGCTGCTCCCTGTAGCGTACAAAAAAGTCAGGTCCGAATGAGGCATCGTGGCCATGGAAGTCCACATAGACATCGCCCTGGTCAACGGCCCATGAGTACACGGCCATCTTGCCTTCGCGCAGGTAGAGTTTTACCTCTGTTTCGCTTTCCGGTGGAATCACAATAGTGAGGGTGTCGGTTCTCGGCGGAGTGTCCTGATCCTGAAACACGGCAGGATTAGGCAACGGGGTCGGTTCGCCAAAACCCGGAATTTCCACTTCCCGCAGCACTTCATTGCCGCCGATGATGTCGGTGATCTCAATGGTCACCGTCGGTTCGGCATTAAGCTGTGTTAAACCGGTGGCACCACCAATGCCGGTAGGGTCAATACCGTATTCGGCAGGCAGAACTACAAGCACCAGAATAATGGCTGCTGCCACAATAGAGGCCAAGGTGGCTTTGATTAAGGTATTCCTGGAAGGTGGTTCGATATTATTCATGAATAGTTTCCGTGTTAGAAATCTGGATTGTGCTTCAGGCGATAAAATAGCCGGTCATCTGGTAGCCAAATAATATGAAGCCAGCACACATGATGATCAGGTTGGTAGCAAAAGCCCCTTTCAGAAAACTGGGACTCTGGCGCCAGAACTGAAAGGCCAATAGCATAATGGTCAGGGCAGCCAGCTGTCCCAGCTCCACTCCGACATTAAAGGCCAGCATATTTGGTACCAGTCCATCACTGGCAATGGACAGATCCTGTAACTTGGTGGACAGGCCAAAGCCATGGGCCAGGCCAAACAAAAACACCGCATGCCGGGTATTGATATAAACCCCCATGCGTTCAAAGCCGCCCATGTTCTCAAATGCCTTGTACACCACCGACAGACCGATAATGGCATCGACAATATAGGCATCTGCCCTGATACCTCCCAGTACTCCCAATAACAGGGTAACACTGTGACCAACCGCAAACAGGCTGACATAAAGCGCCACGTCTTTCATTTTATAGAGAAAGAAAATTACCCCGGCCAGAAATAACAGATGGTCATAGCCGGTAAACATATGCTTGGCGCCAAGATAAACATAGGGCATGAACGCCACGCCACTGATGCGTTGGATAAAATCGGCATCACCGGCTGCCACGCCATGGGCAAAAACAGGAACAGCCATAAACATCAGCAGGCTTGTTAGGGTAAATTTCAGGATTCTTGTATTAATGAGGCGCCCTCTCTTTTTATTCAGCGTTCTACTTTCAAATTTTCAAATTTCAAATTCCAAATTCCAACATGCATCAATTATTGAATGATAGTACTTGGCATTGCCAACTCAGGCAAAATTTTTCATGGTCGCGACTGCACTGCCTGATATTACTGACATCTTTAATACAAAGGTAATGACTTTAGCCAGTCGCTTGTTGATAAATATCAAGCACGCTTGAGTTTCGATTTAATAAAACTCACCAGCCCGAAGCTGCTCAGACACGCCACCCCAATCCCGCACAGGGACAGGAACAGTTTATACAACAGACTGCCTGTCTTGCCAGTATGCAAAGGGTAACCGGCATTATAAACACGTTCAACCAGCGGAAAGGTGGATGAATCTATGCGCAGGTCCATATAGCCCGCCTCTTCATCGATATAGGTCATGCTGGTGCCATTACGATTCCACTGCCCGGGCTGCTGCACGGCAAGAATGCGATGAATGGAAAATCCCGAGGGCACACTGGCGCCCCGAATAACCGCATCGGGAAATACCGCCAGGGTACGCTCCATGGCAGGCAACCAGTCGCCGCTGCCTTCACCGGTAATATCATCAAGCCCTACCACCATATTATCACTGTATTCCTCGCTGCGACGATGTTCATCCAGTAGCAGCTCTTCAGCTTCATAGGGAAACGCCAGGATCACCCCGGTGAGCAAACTCAGCAGCAAGGGCCAGGCAATAATAATGCCCAGATTGCGGTGACTGGAAATCAGTTCTGCACGTTTGACTGTTTTTGGCACGATGCCACGGGAAAATTGTCTACGCAGGGGAATAAAAGTAATCACGCCCAGCAGTACCAGAATGATAAGCGCCATGGCAGCAAGACCGGTAATGGTCAGCCCCAGGTCGTCCAGTAACAAGCGGTGATGCAGATCATAGAGCCATTCTTCAAAACGATCATTCATATGCCACTCGTCCACTACATTGCCCTGAATATCCATATAGGCATAGTTGGTGTCATACAGAGTGACCCTGGTGAGGGGAAATTCGGCGGTGGCAAACTGAATGTTGAGAATATCGTTGTTATCAAAACTGGCTTCCACAGCCTCAGCAATACTGGCCAGCGCCGCCGGAGTAGGAGTGAAATCAACCTGTGCCGCGGGTGTCACAAGTTTGACGTAATCTTCTTTCCAGATCAGCAAGGTGCCAGTCACACTGCTTAACAAAAGTAACAATGCCAGCGTCATCCCTGCCCAGGCATGGACAGTGCGAATCAGTTTCATTAAGGGATTATTCAAACCGGTGAATCCTTTTTTTCTAATCAATGCAAATCAGGATGCCTTAAAATCCCGACACGCTTCATCGGGAAATTCCAGCTCAATGGTCGTATGTGTCAGGTTAAAGGGTCGTAATTTTTCAGCAATCACTTTTTTCAGATTTTGCTGTTCGCTTGTAGAAAGTATCAGTCTTAACTGAAGATGGGCGGTATATACGTGGTGCTCCCCATCCAGTGACCAGCAATGTTCGTGGTGAATACTCTCAATCTGTTCGAGTTTATTCAACTCCTGATTAATCCTGTTTACCAGTAATGAAGCCGGTGCTGCCTGAAAAAATATTTTCAGGGTTTCCTTGAAGTTTTTGTAGACATTATAAAGAATAAATGTGGTAAAAATTACCGCCAGCAATGGATCCAGTATTGGCCAGTCAACAAACAGCAAGGCGATAGACACAAGCAAGACCGCTGCCCAGCCAAACACATCTTCCAGCAGATGCCAGTTCAGTACTTTTTCATTCAGGGTATTGCCACCACTGAGTTTATAGGCCGCAAAGCCATTAACAATAATACCCAACAGGGCAAGACCAAGCATGCCTTCGGCCATTGGCATTTGCGGATCAAAAAGACGCGGGACTGACACAAACAATACCCAGGCCGAGCCTATTATCAAAATAATGCTATTGATCAATGCACCAAACAGCGACAGGCGTCGATAGCCATAGGTGAACACCTGATCAGAATCTTTTTTTGACAGACGCTCCAGCAACCAGGCCGACCCAATGGACAAACTGTCGCCCAGGTCATGAACAGCATCTGCCATGATCGCTGTTGAGTTGGTAAGAAAACCACCAATAAATTCAATGACACAAAAGCCGGCATTGAGTGCAAAAGCCCAACCGATTCTGTTATCTGAAGTTTCGTGATGATGAGAATGCTGTGTATGATCATGCATGCCCTATATTGTGACAGTTATCCCAAATCAAATCAGGCGTTAATTATCATTGCGTCATCTCGGCTGTCAGCGTTGTAATGGGGGCAGGACAATAAATATTAATTCAGAGGCAATCAGCTTATGGCATCTTTACGCTTTCTCGGTGCGGCACAAGAGGTAACCGGCTCATGTTATCTGCTTGAAACAGAAGACCTAGGCAGAGTGCTACTTGACTGCGGCATGCATCAGGGCGGCGATGCCATTCATCGTCTCGGCAAGGAAGCATTCGCTTTCGATCCCACCACCATCGACACCCTGTTTCTTTCCCATGCCCATCTCGATCACAGCGGTCTGATTCCGCTGCTGGTCCATAATGGCTTTGAAGGTGATATTTTCTGCACCAATGGTTCCAGCAAACTGTTACCAGTGATGTTCAACGATGCTGTGGGCTTGTATGAGCGTGATCTCAAGCATGAAAACCGGCGTCGACTGCGCAAGGGAAAAAAGCCTCTGGAGCCAATCTATACCAAAATAGATGTGGAAAAAGCTCTCGGCCTGATCAAACCACTGCGCTACGGGGAACAGTTTCCTGTCGGTAAAACCGGCAAGGCTTCGGTTTGCTTTACTGATGCCGGCCATATACTGGGATCAGCCATTACCTCCCTGACCTTTGAGGAAGATGGCCAGGAAAAGACACTGGTTTTTTCCGGCGATCTTGGCAAGAAAGTATCGGTCCTGATGAATGAACCCAAGTTGGTGAACAAGGCCGACGTGGTACTGATGGAAGGTACCTATGGAAATCGCAGTCATCGTAACCAGAAAGACACCATTGATCAGCTGGAACAGATTCTCAAAGAAACCTGGGAAGCCAAAGGGGTTGTCATGATTCCCTCGTTTGCGGTTGGCAGAACCCAGGAAATTTTATTTCACCTCGGGCTGTTACATCACGATGGTCGACTGGATCCCTGGCAGGTGTTTCTGGATAGCCCCATGGCCATCAAGGTCACCGATATCTACGATGAATGTCTGCATGTGCTGGACCGAAAGGATGCGGCAAAAATACGTGAAATGCATAAGGGCTCCCTGAAAAACTTTCTGCCACGCCTCAACTATGTCAATTCACCCGAAGAATCCATGGCCCTTAATGAAATTCCCAATGGCGCTATCATAATTGCCGGCAGCGGTATGTGTACCGGTGGACGTATACGCCATCACCTGAAACAGCGCATCTGGGATAAAAAAAATGTTTTACTGTTTGTCGGCTTTCAGGCCGCCGGAACATTGGGCCGTATTATCATCGACGGTGTCAAAAAAATACGCTTGTTTGGTGAGGAAGTGGTGGTGAAATCACGTATTGAAACCCTCAACGGCTTCTCTGCCCACGCCGATCAATCCGAACTGATTGAGTGGCTAATGGCGATTCCGGATAATCCACGCAGAATGCTGGTTCATGGCGAACTCAGCGCACTTGATGCCCTGTCCATGAAACTGTGGCAGGAACACAAAATCACTACGGAAATCCCCTACCCGGGACAACAGATGTATTTTTAAAGACTATTATGTCGATTGTCGGTCGTTGGTTGGATAAGCGTAGCGCCATCCGACACAAAAAAACAAAAACTGTTCCGTAAATACCCTCAGGCAAATTCCCGTAACCCTGTGAAAATTCTCACTCAATGATTTTTCAAAGGATAAACAGGTCGGATAAGCGCTGCGCCATTCGACAAAACCAGGATTACTCCTCTTTAGGCAACGACGTCAGCCAGCCATCGAGATCATCCCAGTCCATGGCAAAGGTATGACCGGTGCCCTGTAATAAACGGGCATCCAGTTTGACGCCAGCGTTTTCAAGTACTGCAACGGTTCCATCATAACGATTGGCCCAACCCAAACGATCTTCACTGCCAATACGCAAATACACTGGAAACTCCTTCAGTGTTCGTAAAGACGCCGCATTTGAGGCCAGTGCCGGTACCGCAATAACCCCGAGGTATTCATTTACATGCCGGGAAGCAATTTCAAGGGACGAGATACCCCCGTTGGAGATTCCCATCAATAATACCGGACCATCAGCGATATCTTCGCGCTGCTTGAGCAGGGCTATAAGTTGTCGCACCTTCTCCGCATTGTCACCCCAGAAGGACTGCCCGTCAGGGGATACCGGGGCTGCCACGGCCCAGCCACGATCAACAAAGGCATCACCATGATTACGATAGGCGCTGCTGGCAATACGGGCATCGCCAGCACCTCCGCCCATGATAATAACCAGGGGATGAGGACTTGCATCGCTCGGGGCGTCAAAATAGGCACGCATAGGCGAGCCATCAGGGAGCTGAAATTCCGTCTGGGTAAATGCAGTGAGTGGCATTAGAAGCAGTACCGTCAGTAAAATCCTGATCATGAATATCCCCTTTCCCAATATCGACAGCCAATACTCCCATACTTTGAAAGGGTTCTGAAGCAGTGCCGGAGAAAACCGACACATCCATATTATTTCCACAAGCCGTGTTGGACAATCATTAAGCAGCACTTTATTCTTCCTGCATCACTCTGGAGACTGTTATGACTAGTGTATTGAACATGGCTAGTGTATTGAAAAGAACTCTGCTGCTATATCTCATTCTCGTGGTGTTTCCACTGGCAAGCTTTGCCCAGGATATACCACGCACTGCAGACGGTACCCCTTTCCTGCAGGGATTCTGGCAGGCCCAGACCCGAGCGGCCTATAACCTGGAAGATCATGTTGCACGTCAGGATATGCAAGCCGGTCTGAGTGTGGTGGCTGGCGGCACCATTCCTTACCAGCCCCAGGCACTGGCCCAACGCCAGAGTAATTTTGCAAACCGCGCCGAACTTGATCCGCTTAACAAATGTTTTCTGCCCGGGGTGCCGCGCATTATGGCCATGCCATGGCCCTTCCAGATTTTTCAAACCGATGAGCATGTTGCCATAACCTTTGAGTGGACCCAGGTATTTCGTCTTATCTATACCGCAGGTCAGGAACATTTATACCCGGGTTTTGAATTCTGGATGGGCGATTCACGGGCGCAGTGGGAGGGCGACACCCTGGTAGTCACCGTCAGCGACCTGAATGATCGCACCTGGCTTGATGCTGCCGGCAATTTTCACAGCGCCTCAGCGACTATCACGGAACGTTATACCCTGATTGACGAAAACACTATTGAATACCAGGCCACTATTGAAGACCCTCAGGTATACACCGAACCCTGGACCATAGAGTTTCCCCTGGTTCGGCAAACCGAAATGAAGCGCCTGCTGGAATACCAGTGTCAGGCAGAAGTTGAAGAAGCCAATGGCGAGTTTGAGCGCGTCGACAACTTGTGGTACCCGGCACCTGTCCCGCAAGACAATATTCCCTTTGATGCTGACGCCGGAGCCGAGCTGCCATTACCTGAAGTGATTTCAGCTATTGAGCGTCACGCAGATGGCACACCGGATATCTCCGGCTACTATATGGCTGATGCCGGTGGTGCCAATTACGGTTTGGAAGTTCGTGAAAACCTGCCCATGTTTCCACCAGCCCGGGGTGTTGTCATTGACCCCGCTGACGGCGTCCTGCCCTATCAGGGCTGGGCCAGAGAAGAACAACGGGAGCGCCGTGAAGCCTGGCGCGGTTATGATGATCCCACCGCCCACTGTTTTGTCGCCGGCATTCCCCGCTCCCACTATGTGCCCTCCCCGTTTTATATACTGCAGCCACCGGGCTATGTGGTTATTTTCCATGAGCGCATGTCCTACCGCGTGATTCCTCTGGATGGCCGCGATCACCTGCCGGACTCTGTACGCCTGTGGATGGGAGACGCAGTCGGTCACTGGCAGGGAGACACGCTGGTGGTGGAATCTTCCAACTACAATGGCAAGGCCTGGCTGAATGAGCTGGGCGATGTCATCAGTCATGCCCAGACCGTGGTGGAAACCTATACGCCGGTGTCAGACTCACAAATCATCTATCGCGCCACGGTGGCAGACCCCATTCCCTATACGCGTCCATGGACCATTGAAATGCCTTTTAACCAGCAGCAGGAAGAATTACTGGAAGTTGCCTGTCTGGAAGATAATAATGACCTTGAACACCTGAAAGATGTGCGCGATGAGCATCGTGCCCAAATGCAACAGGAGAATTAATATGAAGTTTAAGATTTTACTCGCAATTATTGCACTACTGTCAGCCAACTCGACGCTGGCACACCATTCCTTTTCCGCAGAATTTGATATCGACAAGCCAGTCTCGCTGTCCGGCAAGGTCACCAGGATGCAGTGGTCCAACCCCCATGGCTGGGTGTATATCGATGTTGAGAACGAGGATGGCAGCGTCACTAACTGGGCGCTGGAAACCAGTGCCGCCAACAACCTGATTCGACGCGGCTGGAAACGCGACCACCTGGTGGCAGGCACAGTGATTCAGGTACAGGGGTTCCAGGCACGAAATGGCAGCTCGACTGCAAACATCCGCGGTATCGTGCTTGAAGATGGCACGCGACTGTTTTCCGGCAATGCGGATGAACTGACCAAGTAACTTTAGTCACGCTCTCAATCAGCTTATTGCGTAAGGTTATATCTGAAAAGGTAACGGACACCTTCAACGGTCATTTCTGCTCCCAGAACCTCTCTGGTATCAAAGCGAAACTCGGATATCGCCGCCAGCGCAGACTCATTGAATAAATTTTCAGGTTCGGCATCGACCACGAAAGGATTATTAACAAGCCCTTCCTCAGTCACGTCAAAGCTGACCAATACCCAACCCTCGATGTTTTCATCCGCTGCCACTTTTGGGTAAACAGGCTGTTTGGTCACTATTGGTAATATCTCGAAAGCATACTCCAGTTTGATTGTGTAACTTTGCTGACCCAGAGAGTCGCCGATTCCAGCCACCAAGGCTGCCTTGTCGATTTCTTCTGCTTTATATGACAGCAGACTTTTCAATACTTCACGGTCCTCATCCGTATCGAAAGTGTCAATCATTGTCCGGGTCAGAGTTTCCGCTTTTTCAAATTCGTCCGTTTCAAGGTACAACGCGCGTCGTAGCTTAGCGACATTATGTGAATCAAGCCGTTCCGGCTCAGGTGTTTTATTTAATAAAGAGATAGCACCTTCATAATCTCCTAATTGGTAATGGGCCAGTCCGTTCTGATACAACACATTCAAATCAGGTTCAGTAGCCAATGCGTTATATTGATTAAAATATTCTATGGCCTGTGAGTATTTCTCCATTTTCATGCTGAGACGGCCCATGTAGGACAGCACAAGCTGCGTTGCTTCCTGGTTTAGATCCGGAATGGCTTCAATACTTCGGTATATAGCCATTGCAGCATCATAGTCATGGTTTTGCTCATACAGGTTTGCGCGGAACTGCCAATGCACAAATCGTTCTGCTTCATTCATTTCATCCAGCTCATCCAGCAACGCTAACGCCTCTGAAAAGTTACCATTGCGCTGTAGCTGTTTAGCTTTATTAATTGTCGCGTAAAAGTCGCTTGATAAAATATCTTCACGGGGAGCAGGCATTGATTTCTGACTGACCACATCATCTTCAATAGAGGACATACAAGCAGTCAAACCACCCCCTGCCAGGATAATTGCAGCAAATAAAATAACGCTGCGAGTGACGCCAGGGTTTATTTGCAGATGCTGATTAATCCTTTTGGTTCGCTCTTTGAGTTCATGCAGGTTTTCCCAGGCCACCATGACCTGCGGCGGTTTCACTGTAAATTCCCGGGAGATAGTTTGCAGCAATGTCTTGGCATAATGTCTACTTTGAAACGAATTACATAGCGCAAGAGCACGGGCATCACAGGACAATTCCTGATCCAGTCGAAATCGTTTATAGGCAATATGAAAAACAGGATTAAACCAGAATACTACCCTTAAAAACGTTGCCAGCAGGTTCCAGGCGTTATCCAAGCGCTTTAGATGAATTGATTCATGGGACAAAATAATATGACGCTGGTCTTCGTCATAATGCTCAGTAAACCCTTCAGGTAACAGCAACCCGGGCTTAAAAATACCCAGTAAGGCAGGGCAACTGATATTACTTACATAATACACGGGCATATCAGTTGGTAGTGATGTTTTTCCAATTAACTCACGTGCTTCCTGCGTCGAAAGTGGCCGGGCTATCTTATTTACAAGCCGTACAAAGCCCAGATACTGCGCGGCATACCAAAATACTAATCCCAGCGAGACAAGCGGCCACAATAAAAGCAGTAGTAACGGTATGCTGTTGCTGGAAAATCCAATCTCATCGTAGGAAAGAGCAGATGGCAAGCTGAACTCAGTTAAGGAAGAAAAGTTTATCAAGCCGGAAAAAACCAGGCTGGCCCCTTCATTCATTGACGCACCTGGCATATTCATGGAAGTGACAAAGCCAGCAAGCATCCCCTGCCATGGAAAAAGCGTGAATGGCAACCAGAGTAACGGCAATAACCACAGGCGATAGGTATTTTGAGCACCGAACCAACGCAGTACTGGTCTGCGCAGTATCATTATCATGACAAATTGAACCGTTAATAGAATACAGAGATAGAGCAGGACATCTGCCAATGCATCAAGGCTTTTCATTTTCGGCCTCCATTTTTTCAATGAGCTGTTTGAGTTCCTGAATTTCTTTTTCACTCAACTTCTTTTGACTGGTAAAAAATGACACCAACGGTGTCACGCCACCATTAAAAAAACGGTTCAGGAAAGACTGTGTTTTAACCTGATAAAAAGCCTGTTTTTTAATAGTAGGAAAATAATGATATTTGCGATTTTTCTCCTCAAAGCCCAGCGCACCTTTTTTTAACAAACGGTTAATCAGGGTTTTGACTGTGCTGGGGTGGCCATGCATTTTTTTGATTATGTCCTGGGCCGTTTTCGGCGATTCATCCCACAATACTTGCAGAATTTCCAATTCAGCATCACTAACGGATGAGGTGATTTCTTCTGTTTCGGGCATTTGTGACTCCCATATTCAGGCTTTACGATTACACTAATAACCTATGTTTACACGTGTAATCGATAAATGCAATATTTATTCTCAAAGAATAATCTTCGGCCTTGCTACCCGGAATTTGAGAAATTGAGGCATCTATTATTTCCCCTAACTAGCGAATATCACTGATGTTTCTTATCCATGGCAGTTAAAGTAACATCCACGACAACAACTGTTTTCGGAAAGCGAGTGGGTATGCCTGAAGGAAAAAATTACGATCTTATCGTTATCGGTACCGGCCCGGCGGGTGAAAAAGCGGCATGCAAGGCAGCCTATTTCGGCAAAAAAGTCGCCATCATTGAAAAAGAAAAATGTTATGGCGGTGCCGGCATCAACACCGGCACCATCCCCTCCAAGACCCTGAAGGAATCTGCGCTGTATTATTCTGGCAAGTATGATACCGGGATGTACGGTCAGGACAGGGTGCTGGATGGGAAAACCACTATTCAGAACTTCCTGTTCAGAAAAAACCTGGTCATTGAAACCCTGGAAAAAGCGGTACTGGTGAATTTTGAGCGTCACGGCGTTGATCTATTCAATGGCACGGCATCTTTCGAAGATCGCCACACTCTTATCATAAGCGGCGATGATGGGGAAAAACGTATCACTGGCGACTTTATTCTGATAGCCACCGGCTCCTATCCGTTTCAACCAGACACCATCCCTTTTGACGGCATTATCGTGCATGACTCAGACAGCATTCTGAATATCCTGCGTATTCCTGATTCACTTTGTATTGTAGGAGCCGGTGTCATTGGTTGTGAATACGCAACTATATTCAGCGCCATGGGCACCCGGGTTTATCTGATAAATTCCGGAGACAAAATATTACCTTTCCTTGATGACGAAATTGCGCAAACCCTGCTTGACTATATGCGCGGAGAAGGCGTTGACGTTATTCTCAATGCCTGCATTGACGAAATGATTGTTCCGGAAAATATAGAAAACGATATTCATATCCGGCTGCAGGACGGCATGGAGTTTGATGTGGATATGTTCCTGTTTGCGGCAGGACGCAGTGGCAGCACAAAATTACTCAACTGTGAAAAAGTGAATGTGGAATTGGGAAAACGGGAAGCTATCGTGGTCAACGATAAATACCAGACTTCCCAGGAAAATATTTATGCCGCAGGTGATGTCATCGGTTTTCCCGCGCTGGCATCCACCAGCATGGACCAGGGCCGCGTGGCAGTATCCAATATGTTTGATATCCGTGATCTGGATGCGCTACCGAAAGTGTTTCCCTATGGGATCTATACCATCCCCGAGGTTTCCATGGTGGGTATCACAGAGGAACAGGCGAAGGAATCCGACATGGACTACCTGATTGGTCGCGCTCACCACCAAAATATCCCACGCGGGAGAATCATGGGGGTTCATACCGGCATGTTGAAGATTATTGTCTCCAAAGACGACATGGTCATTCGCGGCGTGCATATCATGGGGCGCCTCGCCAGTGAAATGATTCACTACGGCCTGGCTATTGTGCAAGCTGAAAAAACCGTCAATGAAGTTATTGCCACCGTCTTTAATTACCCTACCCTGCACGATTTATACAAGTATGCCTGCTACGACGCCCTGGGCAATTTAAGCGGCCACAAAATCAAGGATTTTTAGGTTTCCATCTTCATGCCAGGCGTCTGGCATTGACTGTATAATTGTTAAACCCCTGTTCTTATTGTAAAAATACGCAGGGCAAGCAGTAAAGAAATGCAAAGGGAGCAGGTCTTTCCAATAGTATATTTTCCAAAAATTTTGCTACCATGTCTTCCCAGGGGCTCCTTAAGAAAGCCCAATACAATAACTTTATTCTTCTTACCAATAAAACGTATGCATGATCAGCCTTGGGGGGCATATGAATAAATCGTGGTATGTTTTCACCTTGTTTATGCTTGCACTTGCTGGCAGCGTCCCTAACGCCTCTTCCTATTTCCTATCTATTGATTTAAGTCACGGAGAAAATAATGAAAACAGTCATTCTTAGTGTCATCGTAGCCATCGTTGCCAGTGTTGCTACCACGATGATTTTACAAGCGAGAGATCAGGACAACGCACCACAAGCGACCATCGTGAGACCACAGATTGATTACGACCAGATTATTGAGCAACTGGATGTGAACAAGCTCAGTGTCAGTATGGAGCCGGAAGCCGCTGCCTGGATCAGGCTTAATACCGGTATAGAATCTTCCGAACAAAAGATTCTGGCTAATGCAGCTAATTCAGCATGCTTCCTGACCCATGTTGAAATCAGTGGCATACAAGGTCCGCAGGATAAAAATTCCTGTTCGATTACACTGGATGATTTTACCGGCTTCTGGCAAGTGAATGCCGCTACCGGTGAAGGCACGCAATCTGAACTTTACTGCAATGCCAGATGCATTGTTTGGGAATAGGAGAAAATAGGATGAAACGCTCTACCTTTTTAAATACTGCATTAACAGCCTGCATAACAACTGCCATGTTGTTTACCAGCGCACTTTTTGCCCACCATAGTTCACAAGCCCAGTTTGGCGAGTTTGGCTCCAACACCAAAATCTTTGAAGGTAAAATCGCCAAAGTCAGCTGGGGCAATCCCCATATCACCATGGATATTGAAATCACCGGCGGCGACATCCCCGCGGGTGAAAAATGGCGTCTGTTAAGTCATCCCACCGGCGTGCAGGAAGACTATGGTTTTGCCAAATCGGACTTCGCTGTGGGCGACACCATAAAAGTCATCGGCTGGGCCGGCCTGCGTGAACAGCCTGTGTTCTGGCCGCGAGCGATCCAGGTAAATGATGGCCCCATGCGTTCCAATCTTCGCTTTACCGACATGATTGATATTGCCAATGGCACCTTTGAATCTCTCAACATTGTGCCCCCTGCCAACCTGAACGGTGCATCACCGCTCCGCGCTGGCGAGGAAGTTGCTGCAAAACTGGCTGAGATGGGGCTGGTGGATGACGATGGTAATGTGATCTGGCCGCCACGATAAAAATTAACTTTTACGGCTACTTTGCGGCTCAAATTGAAAGCCGCAATTTAAGCTTGCCAAGAACTTTTCCCTGAATAATACTTTCGGTTGATTCAATACAACCAGAGTGCTTCTTCATGAAGAAAATTCAACTTATCAGCGCTATCAAATTTATCGTTATCAGTGCCGGCACTTTCCTTGCCCTGATACCTTCTGCATTTTCACAGTCAAATTCAGACGCTGCTGAGCTGGAAGCCCTGAAAGCCGACATTCGTGCCTTGCGCGTATTGCCAAACCAGTCCCACACCATGATTGATGTGGAATACCATTTCGCCAATCTCTGGTTTGCAGGAAAAAGTGAGAACTGGCTACTGGCAGCGTTTTATCAAAATGAAACCCGTTCCCACCTGAACTGGACAATACGCCTGCAACAAACCCGCCGCCTTTCCTCTGGTGAACAACTTGATCTGTTACCGATTCTACAGGGCATAGAGAGTACCGGACTGGCTCAGCTCAGGAAAACGATTGATGAAAAAGATCCGGTCGCCTTTGAAAGCGCTTACCGCGGCATGATGGATCAGTGTTACGGCTGCCATGTGGCTTCGGAAAAACCCTACCTGAAACTGCATATCCCGGCGATGCCCGCTTCAATGCTGGTGGATATGGCGGGTGGAGAATAAAAACAGAAATCTAAGCTAAAGCCTTATTATTGCCTGAAAAAATTTAGCCACATTGCTGCTGCGTCCTGACTTTCTGTCTGATCCCTGGAATTACTGTTTTGACCAGTATTACTCCTGAAGTGGATTTTCCTTAAAAATTGCCCGCTGGGTGACACTTTAAAAAAAGGAAAAACACAGGAATTGGCACTCCAATCTTGCATACTTTCGCTGTCTGAATATACTGAAATTCAACACCAATCTCTGGAATGATGAGTCATGAAAATTAATACCATCTGCTGGCAATTTTTTACCCTGGCAATTGCAGCCATTGCCATGATGCCCGTCAACGCCCATCACGGCACTGCTGTTTCCTACGAGCAGGAAGAATTCATCACCGTTACTGGTACGGTGACTGAATTTCGCTGGCGCAACCCCCATTCGGCGCTTTTTCTGGATATTGAGAATGAGGACGGCAGTATCGTCAATTACGCTATTGAGCTGGCCAGCCCGGTACTGATGTCGCGCTCCAGCGGCTGGACCCGCGCCACTTTCAGGCCCGGTGACCTGGTGGAATTCAGGGTTCACCCGTCTCGCACCGGCGCTCCTGTGGGTGAATGCCTGTTCAATTGTGAAGTATTGATCAACGGCGAACCTCCTGTTTCCGCACTGAAAGATTAACCCGGAGGAAAAAGCTATGCGAATATCCAGACTGCTACTTTCATTATTATTGCTCCCGGCTTCCCTGCTGGCACAGCCTGCTGACCTGAACGGTGTGTGGCTGCGCGGCTCAGGCTCACAGGGTTACCCGATGTCGCAATGGAGCGCAGAGGCACTACCCTTCTCGACCCAGGGCCAGACCCGGTTCGACAGCAATATTCCCGGCAAGGGACCACGTCAATCCATGCCTGCCTTTGGCAACGATCCCCTTGGTGATGCCAATCCTCCCGGTTTGTATAGAACGCTCGTCTATGGAAGACCATGGGAGTTCATTCAACTGGACAACAAGGTTATACAGATCTTTGAATGGGGCAAGCACTGGCGCACTATCTGGACCGACGGCCGTGATGTACCCGATGTGATTGTTGCTGGCCCTTATTGGTACGGCTATTCCGTTGGTGAATGGGAAGGTGACGTCCTTGTGGTTAAAACTGTTGGTCTTGATGGACGCGCGTGGCTGGATGAATGGGGCACACCGTTCTCGGATTTCGCATTGATTGAAGAACGCTGGCAGCGTGTAGGTGACACACTGGAAATGACGCTTACAGTCAACGACCCGGATTTATACAGCCAGGTGTGGACCAGTGATACCAAAGTTTACAACCTGCAAGCACCCGACACCATGAACGGTGAATTGATGGAACAGATCTTTGCGCCCATCGATGAAATGGAGTTCAACAGAACCATCCGCGATCCTGCCGCTTCAGGTCCTCAGTCGCAAGAATAATAAGGGTCTGAGTAAATATTAACCAGCTAATAGATCGGCTTTTCGCTGAAATCAGCCATTTATATAAATAGCATACAAAACGACTAATCTGGATAGCGACATAAGTACAGAAGTTGGGTGTCCGAATAACTTTTCTCGCCCTATAATAGTTTTTTTACAAGCAAGCAGGATCATCATGGCCATTTCATTACAAGAGCAGTTAAAAAAATCCGGCCTGGTGGATGATAAAAAAGCCAAACAAATATCCAGAGAGCAACGCAAGGAAAGCAAGCTTGCCAATAAGGGTAAAAAGCCCAAAGTAGATGAAGAAAAGCTGGCACTTGAACGGGCGCGGGCCGAGAAAATAGCCCGTGACCGGCAATTAAATCTTGAGAAAACCCAAAAAGCCCATGAGGCGGCCATCGCCGCCCAGATCAAACAGCTAATCGAAACCAATCTCATCCCCAGGGATGGCGACGAGAAGTTTCACTTTACCGATGCCAGGGTAGGCAAACACATCTGGGTCAGCGAAGAACAGGTGGATCATTTGCGCCGACGTATGATCGCTATAGTGAAACTGGCTGATCAGTATGTGCTGGTGCCGATCAATGTGTCAGATAAAATTGCCCAAAGAGACCCCTCTGCCGTCATTTTCCAGGCCGATGATTCTCCATCAACTGAAAGCAGTGACGATGATGATTTCTACGCCGCCTATAAAATCCCCGATGATCTGGAGTGGTAACTAAAGGAACCTTTGCAACTTAGCAACTTAACGAAATTCTATGGTTGCCAAGTTGCAAACGCCTCTATTAATCAGGGTTTTCTCCCTAATCTCTCATCAGTCTCCATTTAACCTGCATTAAGTCGCCATTTCGTCTTTAAAATTGGTAGAATGCGCGCCTCATTTTTCTGCAGGCTTTACCTCTACGTATGATTTCTACCGCAAACCTCACTATACAATTTGGGGCAAAACCCCTTTTTGAAAACGTTTCTGCCAAGTTCAATAACGGCAACCGTTATGGCCTGATCGGCGCTAATGGCTGTGGCAAATCCACCCTGATGAAAATTCTGGGTAACGAACTCAAACCCAGCTCGGGCCAGGTCATGCTGGAGCCCCATGTGCGCCTGGGTAAGTTACGCCAGGATCAGTTTGCCTTCGAACAGTTTTCTGTCCTCGATACCGTGATCATGGGACATGAGGAGCTATGGGAGGTTAAAGCCGAACGCGAGCGTATTTATAACCTGCCCGAGATGACAGAAGACGAAGGCATGCAGGTCGCCGAGCTCGAAATACGTTTTGCGGAACTGGACGGCTATACCGCGGAATCACGCGCCGGCGAATTGCTGCTGGGTCTGGATATTCCCTTGCATCAGCATAGCGGTCCGATGAGCAATATCGCCCCGGGCTGGAAACTACGCATACTGCTTGCCCAGGCCCTGTTTTCAGAACCTGAAGTTCTGTTGCTGGACGAGCCAACCAACAACCTCGACATCAATACCATTCGCTGGCTCGAAAAAATACTGAAAGACTGTAAAAGCACCATCATCATTATTTCCCATGATCGCCATTTTCTGAATGAAGTATGCACCCATATTGCGGACATGGATTACGGTGAAGTACGTATCTATCCCGGTAATTATGATGACTACATGATCGCCTCAACCCAGGCACGGGAAAAACTGCTAAGCGATAATGCCAGGAAAAAAGAGCAGATCTCCGAACTGCAGAGTTTCGTCAGCCGCTTTTCTGCCAACGCCTCAAAAGCCAAGCAGGCCACTTCGCGCGCACGCCAGATAGACAAGATTCAGCTGGAAGACGTCAAGCCATCCAGTCGCATGAACCCCTACATTCGATTTACGCAAAATAACAAGCTGCATAGACAAGCCATTACCGCTGAAGAAATAAGCAAAGCCTTTGACCACTCCCTGTTTGATAACCTCAGTTTGCAAATTGAAGCCGGCGAACGAGTAGCGATTATTGGCACCAATGGTATTGGTAAAACGACCTTGTTACGTTGCTTGCTTGGCGACATAGCCGTGGATAGCGGCAAGGTAAAACTGGCGGAGCAGGCCTTAGTTGGCTATTACGCACAGGATCATCATAGTGATTTTGCCGATGACATGACCCTGTTTGACTGGATGAAGCAATGGACCAAAGGCGATAACCAGTTAGTACGCGGTGCCCTTGGCCGCATGCTGTTTTCCGGCGATGATGCGAAAAAATCAGTGAAGGTAATTTCTGGCGGTGAACAGGGTCGTATGCTGTTTGGAAAATTCAGTCTTATCAACCCGAACATTTTGTTCCTTGATGAGCCAACCAACCACCTGGACATGGAATCCATTGAGTCGCTGAACCTGGCGCTGGAAAATTTTCCAGGCACACAGGTCTTTGTCAGCCATGACCGTGAATTTGTATCTTCCCTGGCGACACGCATCATTGATATACAACCTGATGGCATCATCGACTTCAAAGGGACTTATGAAGAATATTTGCGCAGTCAGGGCATTTTGGAATAAAAAAAACGGCGACATAATGTCGCCGTTTTCATTTCTCCGAGGGATTAATCTGTTATTGCATCGATTAATTCCCTGGTTAAGTCTTAATCAAGATCAAAACGATCCAATGTCATGACTTTGGTCCAGGCACCGACGAAGTCCTGCACAAACTGCTCTTGTGCGTCTTCTGCTGCATAGAACTCGGCAACTGCACGCAGTTCTGAATTGGAACCGAAGATCAAGTCAACCGGTGTACCAGTCCACTTCAACTCACCTGTGGCAATATCACGACCTTCGTAAACGCCTTCCATGGAACCTTTAGACCAGTCAGTAGACAGATCCAGCAGATTGACGAAGAAGTCATTGCTGAGCGTGCCAGGCTGATCTGTGAAGACACCGTGCTGCGCACCACCGGTGTTGGCATTTAATGTACGCATGCCGGCAACCAGTACACTCATTTCCGGTACTGTCAGAGTCAGCAGATCGGCTTTTTCCACCAGCTCAACTGCAGGAGAATCACCTTCTGCAAAGTAGTTTCGGAAACCATCTGCCTTGGGCTCAAGTACTGCAAATGAAGCAGCATCAGTCCATTCCTGGGTAGTGTCAGCACGACCCGGAACAAATGGTACCTCAACTTCGTAACCGGCATCTGCGGCTGCTTTTTCAATAGCAGCTGCGCCACCCAGTACGATGACATCGGCAAGAGATACTTTTCTGCGCGAACGTCTGTCATTGAACTCGGTCTGAATACCTTCCAGTACGGAAAGTACATTGGCCAGTTCAGCAGGCTCATTCACGGCCCAGTCTTTCTGGGGTGCCAGACGAATGCGGGCACCGTTAGCGCCGCCACGCATATCAGTACCACGGAATGAAGAGGCTGAAGCCCAGGCTGTTTTCACCAGTTGTGGAACGCTCAGACCGGAATCCAGGATCTGGGATTTCAGGTTTGCGATATCTCTGGCGTTGATTAATGAATAATCAATTTCGGGGACCGGGTCCTGCCAGATCAGATCTACATCAGGAGCCATGGAACCAAGATAGCGAGTGCTAGGGCCCATATCGCGATGGGTCAGCTTGAACCAGGCACGGGCAAAGGCATCTTCGAACTGCTCAGGATTATCCAGCCAGCGTGAAGTAATTTCACGATAGGACGGGTCCATTTTAAGTGCCAGGTCAGTCGTGAACATGATAGGTGCATGCCTTACAGATGGATCATAGGCATCAGGCACCAGATTGGAAGCTGCGCCATTGGCAGGAATCCACTGGGTAGCACCGGCAGGACTTTTGGTCTGTACCCACTCCCAGTTATACAGATTCTGCAGGTAGTTGTGAGTCCATTGTGTAGGATTCACAGTCCATGCGCCTTCCAGACCACTGGTAATAGTGTCCGGACCTTTACCTGTACCACAGGTGTTAATCCAGCCCTGGCCCTGCTCTTCAATTGGAGCCGCTTCAGGTTCTGGTCCGACACAGTTCTCCGGACTTCTTGCACCATGGGCTTTACCGAAGGTGTGACCACCGGCGATCAGGGCAACGGTTTCTTCGTCATTCATGGCCATACGACCAAAAGTGTCACGAATATCGGCTGCCGCAGCCAGCGGATCAGGATTCCCATTCGGGCCTTCAGGATTTACATAGATCAAACCCATCTGTACTGCAGCAAGAGGATCTTCAAGATCGCGGTCACCACTGTAACGCTGGTCTCCCAGCCACTCGCCTTCAGGGCCCCAGTAGATTTCATCAGGCTCCCATTCATCGACACGACCGCCAGCAAAACCAAAGGTTTCAAATCCCATGGATTCCATCGCCACGGTACCAGTCAGCACCATCAGGTCAGCCCATGAAAGACTGCGTCCATATTTCTGCTTGATTGGCCAAAGCAAACGTCGCGCCTTGTCCAGGTTGGCATTGTCCGGCCAGCTATTGAGTGGTGCAAAACGCTGCATGCCGCCGTCTGAACCACCACGACCATCACTTATGCGGTAGGTACCGGCACTATGCCAGGCCATACGAATAAAGAACGGTCCGTAGTGACCATAGTCTGCTGGCCACCAATCCTGTGACGTAGTCATCAACTCCACCAGATCCTGTTTTACAGCATCAAGGTCAAGGCTCGAGAACGCTTCTGCGTAATCGAAATCATTTCCCATGGGATCGGATTCCGGAGAATGCATGCGCAATGGTTGCAGATCAAGTTGATTGGGCCACCAGTAATCATTGGTGGGCATTGCATCCTGGGCATTTGCCAGGTTCACTGATGCCAGTGGCGAAAGGCCAATAGCTATCAGGGTACATAAATAAAGTTTTTTCCTAGTCATTTTTGTCGAGCTCCTTTTGAGTAACACTGTCATTCTATGGGGTATGCAAGCACGGAAGAAAATTGAAAATACCTATTAGGTTGATAGGTAAAAAATCAGAATTGTTCAAAAACCGGAGAATGTCCCACTAAATAAGGAGGTGTATACGAGTCATTCATACTAAACAGAGCAATTTTTTTAAAGTAAAAAGGAGGTATTTTGCTATCTGACCCTTTAGAATCAGGGAAATCAAGAATCAACAAAAACCGAAAATTATGACAAACCGCCGCAATTTTCTGGCGGGCAGCCTTTCAACTGCCGCCCTGCTTCAAAGCTTTTCCCTATATGCGCAGTCCAGTGATCTAACAGAACTGTCGTTGGTAGAAGCATCGGATCTTATTCGTCGTCGCGTGATTTCATCAACTGAACTCACCTCAGCTTACCTGCAACGCATTGCGCGACTGCAACCCCTGGTCAATGCCTATATTACTGTGACAGCCGAACTGGCGATGCAGCAGGCTCAACAACTGGATCAGGAGCTGGATGCTGGTCAATGGCGCGGCCCATTACACGGCATACCCATTGGCCTGAAAGACAATATCGATACAGCGGGTATTCTCACCACTGCAGCCAGTACCCTGTTACGCAATCGCGTCCCTGAAGTCGATGCGCCAATTTATACCAGGCTGCAAGAGGCTGGCTGTGTATTATTGGGTAAACTCAACATGCATGAATTCGCCTGGGGCGGGACCTCGGCCATCACCCATTTTGCTCCGGTGCATAATCCCTGGAATCCTGATCATATTCCAGGTGGCTCGTCTGGCGGCTCTGCTGCTGCCATGGCGGCGCGTATGTGCTGTGCTGCCTTGGGCACCGACACCCTGGCGTCCATTCGCCTGCCTGCGGCTTATTGTGGTGTGACGGGCCTGAAAGCCAGCCATGGCCTTACCTCAATTAGAAATATTATTCCGGTGGCAGAGTCGCTGGATCATGTCGGCCCGCTTTGCCGCAGTGTGGCAGATACTGCCTATATGCTGCAGAGCATGGCAGGCTTCGATCCACTGGACCCGGTCAGCATTATGTCTTCACCGGGAGATTATATCGGCGCACTAATGCAGCCGGTTAACAAACTGAGAATTGGCTTGCCAACAGGAGACTATTTTGCCCGTCTGCATCCGGATACAGAACAGGCAGTCAATAATGCGCTGGCGATATTAACAACAACCAGCGCGCAGACTGTTGACGTCAGTCTTCCAGCGGTTCCTGATTTTGCGCCACTACTGGCTGAAAGTGCGGCCTGGCATGAAGAATATCTGGACGATGAACGTAATCACGGGGATTATGATCCGGTGACCCTGGAACGTCTGCTGGCGGCAAGAGCAGTAAGTGCGGAAGATTATATCCGCGCACATCAGGACATGGTGCGTGTGCGTCATGCCGTTGCATCGGTCTTTGATGAGGTGGACGTTCTTGTTACCCCCACAGCTCCCGGCTTACCGGAAAGGATAGACAGTGCGATCAATCCGGCCGAAGCAGCAGGTGCAGAGCCATCGACACGCAATACAGCGCCTTTTAATCTTTATGGCATACCGACTATTTCGGTGCCCATCGGCTTTAGTCAGACAGGCCTGCCCATTGGACTGCAAATCAGTAGCGCCCACTTGAAGGAAGAGACCATGTTCAGCCTGGCCCATGCCTTCCAGCAACGCACTGACTGGCATTTACAAATGCCTGCCCCGACGGCCTAGATAGCCTCTGATTAATTATGAAGAGTTATAGCGTGATCTGAGACTGACTAGATATTTTCTTCAGTGATCACTTCCGTGAGAATGCCGGCAAATTTTTCCATGGCAATGGATTTGATGTCGTAGGACAGTTTCTGAAACAGATGCCGGGATGAGGAATTGATACGCCAGGCGGCCACATGATTGCGCGCCACAGTTTCATCTCGCAAACCTAATATCTTCAAGCCAGTGCCTTTGTGCGATTCATTTTGTGCGAATAACGCTGGAAGAAAAGCTATACCCTGATTCATCATCACCATCTGGCACAGCGTATCCAGGCTGTTTCCCTCGAAATCACGTTTCAGATGAGCGCCAAAGCGCTCGCAGAGCCCTGTGATCTGACGCTGAAGATGAAAATGATCATCAATACTCAGCACCGTTTGCCCTTTTAATTCCTCGCCGCCAATAAGTGCTTGCCCGGCCAGTTCATGCTCCGGAGACACCACCACTTTAATCGGCTCCATAAACAAGGGTCGCACGCGGTTTTCCGTTGACTGCATGGGCAAGACCGTCATGATGAAATCAAAACTGCCCTTGCGCAAACCAAATTCCAGCTCGCCGGGATCACCTTCTCTGAGATGCAGCTGAAGTTTTGGGTAGCGCTGATGCAGAACAGGCAACAGTTGGGGCAATAAATAGGGTCCAATGGAACCAGACACACCAAGTTTGAAGGTACCGCCCATATCACGGTTGCTGTTATTGGCGGTTTCCATGAGGTTTTGATACTGCTCGAGAATCTCTCTTGCCAATGGCAGCAACTCCCTTCCTTCAGGGGATAACAGAGTACCGGCGCGGGAACGCTCAAAAAGCTGTACGCCCAGGGCTTCCTCCATCGCCACAATCTGGCTGGTGAGGGTAGGCTGGGAAATGTCGAGCTTGCCAGCCGCTTTACGAAAATTGGAAGAGCGGGCAATGGTGGCAAAGTATTCAAGTTGCTTGATGGAGGGCTTCTTGATGGAAGGTTTCTTGCTGGACATGGCGCTTGCCTGATAGGTAATAGCTAACTAGATAGCGCTTATTCTATCGTTCGCTTGCACAATAACAAGCGCGCTTTTTGTCGGCAGGGCGCGCGGGGAATTTATTACTGATATATAAATACTAATTATAATTATTTATAGTTAGCTTTTTGCTTTCAATGAATTTTTACCAGCTGAAGACCCAGAGAAAAACCTTTGAAATGTCTATCTGCCCCCCACGTTTCACGGGCATGGCAAGACTGTAAAGCATTGATCCTGAACATATATAGTTAGTGCTAACTATCGTTAATAACGAATAAAATTAAAGATTTATTTAGAAATAACAGAATCTATCCAGTCCAGATGACTGGAGACCCTTTCATAAAGCTGAGTCGTTCCATACAAGCCCTGGGCTGCTGGCGATTCACCCACTTCAAGCTCACCAAGAGCGATACCCGCCAGTACCAGGGAATTATCGGCTTCCAGCAAGGCAGGCCCGCCGCTATCCCCGAGCCCCGGAACACCTTCAAGACCAAGCGCCAGATTACCCGGCTGCCTGGGATCATCAAAAACAAACTCCAGCCATTGATCCGCCACAACCGCCCGATTTTGGGCACGCCGGAACTTGCCGTCATTACTTTTCATGCCCACCGTACCAATACCGGTAAAGCCCCACCCCAACAGCGAAAACACCTGATTGACCTCGTCAGTGTTGCGGTTGAGATTGATGGGAACAATATCAAGCACATCCCTGTCCAGACGAATCAGGGCAAGGTCCACATTCTCCAATTCCTTACCCGTGTCATGGCGGGGATGTAATACCAGTTCGGCAACCTTGTAGGCCTGATCAGCAATGCTCACCTGATATTCACCATGACGCTTATAGGTATCCAGCAGCGGGGTCTGATCAGCACAATGGGCCGCGGTAATGGCCCAGTGGCTATTGATCAAGGTTGCCATGCAGATCTTGTTGTTAAAGCGTGTATGCAGGTAAAAAAACTGGGGATAGGCAGAGACATCCACCTGGTAGTCAATATCTGACTTGTCGTGACGAATAATAATTCCCAGGCTGCTGGAAAATGGCACTGACAGGCACATAAAAAAAGCCAGCAGTTGGAAAGGGTTACGACTCATAGGAGGTTTCCAGACAGAAGGATGCTAGGGTTCGTGCGATTCACTGTTCTGCTTTTCCACATCCTTTATGCGCGACAAGCCGATATTGGGTTTATATTTTTTCCTGCTCGACTCCCTGATGACCAGGAAAGTTCGGTAAAGAAAGAACACAATACCAAGACACAACAAAAACAGAATTCCTACAATCATCCATTGTGACTGGGTCATAGCGCCGGGATTGAGTAAGGTATCAAGCATGGGATTTTCCCTAAAAGGGGTCGATTATGAAGAATTGAGCGGCGGATTTCCAGCCAGCCACCAGCACAAGGGCTAAAGTCCGCCATTCTCCTGCTGATTAATCGAATTAATGTAGATTTCAATCTGCTCCAGGCGATCAAAGGGGTCGGTTAACTCAAGCAGGGCCTGCTTTTCCCGGTTCGCGATGGGTAATAACTCACTCAGACGCCAGGCAATTTCCCGTAGATTATCAAAACTGATGTCCAGCTTGAGTTCTTCAATGGCGGGATGCCTGGCCAGCCCCTGCAACAAATCTACGTATTCCTGGAATTGTTCACCCACATCCACCGGTTCGGAATCCTGGGAATCCTGCTCCCTGAAAACGACTTCAGCCCGGCACAGATTATTTTCTTCACGCCATGATTCGACAATCTTGAAGGTAGTCTGGCCTTCCACGGTAATGCCGAGCAAGCCATTGGGCAGCTGATTCCAGTCCACCACAGTAGAATAGGTGCCGATACGGTGGATATCGAGTTTTTGGCCCTTGTGAGCGACTTCGCTACCCGCCTCTATGAGCACCACGCCAAAACCGGTGCCGTCTTTCATGCACTGGCGAATCATATCCACGTAACGGGATTCAAAGATCTGCAGGGAAATTCGCCCCTTTGGAAAGAGAATGGAGTTGAGTGGGAAAAGTGGAATAGTTTCCAATGTTAGCCTCTTCGTTCCTGCTTTTTTTTATTTACTGCGCTAACAGTTTGTTCAGTGTTTTTTTGCCAGAGCCTCGGCCAGCCGTTGATGAATACCTTCAAATCCACCATTACTCATGATCAGGACATGATCCCCGGCAACGGCCTCTTTCAACACCTCATCAATAATTTCATCGGTGTTCGACAGGCTGCGAAAATCTGTAGAGGATTCCTCACTAATGGCAGCAAGATCCAGCCTGGTGGCCTCTGATTTATACCATATCACCAGATCAGCGGCGCCCAGTGATGCTGCCAGTGTAGCTTGATGGTAGCCCATTTTCATGGTGTTGGAGCGTGCTTCTATTACACAAATCAGCCGTCCGGAATCACCTGTTTCATCAAGGCGCGCCCTGAAGCCATCAAGTGTGGTCTTTATTGCCGTCGGATGGTGGGCAAAATCATCATACAACTTGACGCCCGCGAAGTCGCCGAGCAATTCAAGCCGGCGTTTCACCCCGGCAAAAGCAGACAGCGCCTTACAGCCCTCTTCAAGGGATACCCCCACGTGACAGGCAGCCGCCAATGCGGCCACACCGTTTTGAATATTATGATTTCCAAGCAAACCCCATTTTACTTCTCCATGTACTTCACCCTCATCGCCTGTATAGCTGACCTTGAAATGTGCGCCCTGTTTATCCAGGGGCTGCACTCGCCATTGCGCCTGCGCATCATCACCAATAGTAAAAAATTGCTGTGGACACCATATGCCCCTGGCAAACACCGCATCCAGATTGGCATTATTAAGTGGCGCGATGACCAGACCGCTTTGAGGGATAGTTTTTAACAGGTGATTGAACTGCGCCTGAATCGAGGCAAGATCTGGAAAAATATCGGCATGATCAAATTCAAGATTACCCAGAATCGCGGTTTTGGCGCGGTAGTGAATAAATTTGGAGCGCTTGTCAAAAAAGGCGCTGTCATATTCGTCAGCTTCAATTACAAAAAAAGGCGCCTTGCCCAGGCGTGCTGAAGTGGAAAAGTTTTTCGGAACCCCACCTACCAGGTAGCCGGGTTCCAGCCCCGCCGATTCCAGAATCCAGGTCAGCATGCTGGTGGTGGTGGTCTTGCCATGGGTACCGGCAACCGCAAGTACCCAGCGATCTTTTAATACATGATCTGAAAGCCACTGCGGCCCGGAGCAATAGGGCAGGTTATTCTCAAGGATATATTCCACCGCCGGGTTACCACGCGAACAGGTATTACCAATGACAATCATGTCAGGGCGAACAGCCTCGGGGCCGGAAAAATGGGCAGGATCATAGCCCTGGGAAAGGGTAATGCCCTGCTCTTCCAGTTGCGTGCTCATGGGAGGATAGACGTTCTGGTCTGAACCGGTAACGGTGTAGCCGAGCTGCTTGGCCAGTACCGCCAGAGAGCCCATGAAAGTGCCGCAGATACCTAGAATATGAATATGCATGAGAGGATTTTCTCAGAATGACCGGACACAAGCCAGACATCAGAAATCATTAGCGTGATCAAATGTAACAACCAAGGCAATCCTGTCTTAGCCTGCAAAGATTCAGTAGAATAGTTGCTTGAAATTTTTGGAGTAGTTTATGTCTGGAAACAATATCTTCTATGCCCAGTCAGGCGGAGTTACGGCAGTAATTAATGCATCAGCTTGCGGCGTCATTGAGACAGCAAGAAGCCATCCCGAATTAGGCAAGGTCTATGCTGGTCGCAATGGCATCATTGGCGCCTTGCGTGAAGAGCTTATTGATACCAGCCTTGAAAGCGACGCCTGCATTGCCGCACTCAGGCATACGCCAGCGGGAGCGTTTGGTTCCTGCCGTTACAAACTTAAAAGTGTCGAGGAAAACCGGGCTGAATACGAACGCCTGATAGAAGTCTTCAAAGCCCATGAAATAGGCTATTTCTTTTATAACGGAGGAGGCGATTCCCAGGATACGGCACACAAGGTAAGCCAGCTCAGCCAGGAGATAAATTACCCCATTACCTGTATCGGCATTCCAAAAACCGTAGACAACGACCTGCCCATTACCGACAACTGCCCCGGTTTTGGCTCGGTGGCAAAATACGTGGCCGTCTCCATTCGTGAAGCCGGGCTTGATGTGGCCTCCATGTGTGAAAGCTCCACCAAAATCTTTGTCATGGAAGTCATGGGACGTCATGCCGGCTGGATTGCCGGGGCCGCCGGACTCGCCGCTGAACAGGAAGGTGATGCACCCCATATCATTATCTTCCCGGAAATCGCTTTTGATAAGGACGCCTTTCTTGCGAAAACAAAAGCCTGCGTAGAAAAATATGGCTACTGCGCGATTGTGGTTTCCGAAGGCGCCCATTATGAAGATGGCAGCTTTCTGGCAGATCAGGGTACTACCGATGCTTTCGGTCATGCCCAGCTTGGCGGGGTTGCTCCGGCGCTCGCCAATATGGTGAAAGAGGCACTGGGGTATAAATACCACTGGGCCGTGTCAGACTATCTGCAGCGTGCTGCACGTCATATTGCCTCGGCTACCGATGTGGAACAGGCTTACGCCATGGGCAAGGCCGCCGTTGAATTTGCCCTGGCGGGAAAAAATGCTGTCATGCCCACCGTGGTCAGGGACAGCTCTTCTCCCTACCAGTGGCATATCGGTGAAGCCGCCCTGGCGGATGTTGCCAACGTTGAGAAAAAAATGCCCCGGGATTTTATTACCGAAGACGGGTTTGGCATAACTGCTGCGGCGAAAGAATATTTTGCGCCACTGATTCTTGGCGAAGATTATCCACCTTACAAGAATGGCCTGCCGGATTATGCCAGGCTGAAAAAACAATTAATCGGAAAAAAACTGCCTGCCTGGTCAGAATAAAGCCATACCCAACATGATCAGATAGTCGGCATTATCCGGCGGAATACCATTATGCTCTATGACATTTTTGCCATCATCTCGCCGGTGTTTGTGTGCGCCATGATTGGTTATACCTGGGTCAAACAGGGTCATCCTTTTGAAACCCAGTTTGTCTCCAGACTGGTGATGAATGTTGGCGCACCCTGCCTTATTTTTTCTACGTTTATGGATATCGAACTGGAGCAGGAGGCCTTTCTCTCCATGGCCCTGGCTGCATTTCTTACCATGTTGATTTTCGGCATAGTGGGTTTTGTTATTCTCAGGATATTCAAACTCGACCAACGCGCATTCCTGCCGGGGCAAATTTTTCCCAATGTCGGGAATATGGGTTTACCCCTTTGCCTGCTGGCCTTTGGTGATGAAGGCCTGGCCCTTGGATTGACCTACTTTACCGTTAATATCGTATTTGGTTTTACCGTAGGTATGTCCATTTCATCTGGCAAAATGTCCGGCAAGGAGCTGATGACAAACCCCATGTTCTGGACTGTCATAGTGACAGTCAGCCTTATGTTTTCCGGCATAAAATCACCCGCCTGGCTTTATAACACCACCAATCTGATTGGCGGCCTCACCATTCCAATGATGCTGATTGCCCTGGGTGTTTCGCTGGCGCAATTCAGAATCACCAGTCTGACCCGCAGTATTTCGCTGTCTGCATTACGTATTGGACTGGGCTTTGTAGCGGGCAATTTTATTGCCTCGATGATGGGACTTGAGGGAGCGGCAAAAGGCGTATTGATCATGCAGTGTACAATGCCGGTTGCCGTATTTGCCTACCTGTTTGCCATGCGTTACGACCGCCAGCCCCAGGAAGTCGCAGCAACGGTCGTCATCTCCACTGTCATGTCTTTCATGCTGTTACCAGCGTTGCTTTGGTATGTTCTGCCTTAAGAGCAGTCACAAGTCACAAAAAAGGCGACTAAAATAGTCGCCTTGTCGTATGCGTCCCTGCGGTCCTTATCCGACCTACAGAAAACCATTGAAACCTGAGAGTGTACTTGCTTGTCTCTTGTCTCTTGTCTCTTGTCTCTTGCCTCTTGCCTCTTGCCTCTTACCTCTTCTTTCTAGTTACCTGCCGCCAACCTGCACCGCCCACCTTTTTCCTTTATCCGCTCTTCTACGCCACCTGCGACTTGTGACTTGCAACTTGTGACTCCAACAAAGCCGCTGCGGCGTCTGCGGCCTCTCTTCCCTTAATAAGCATGTGGTCAAAGAAAAATTTCTGGTGCGCTGTATTTTCCTCATCAAACTCTTTTGGCGTGAGCACCGCTGACAAGACCGGCTTTTCAATCTCCAGCTGTACCTGCATCAGGGCACTGACAACAGACTGGGCAACAAACTCATGGCGATAGATACCACCATCGACGACAAAGCCTGCAGCCACTGCCAATTCGTAATCACCTGAGCCAAGCAACTGTTTACATTTAAGGGGTATTTCAAAAGCACCCGGCAGCCTGAAAAAATCTACCTGGTTTTCAGCAATACCCAGCTCTGCCAAACGCGCAACAAAACCTTCACGACAGCGATCAACAATATCCGCATGCCAGCTGGCCTGAATAAAAGCGATTTTTCCAGAAGAATAAGTACTCATGATTTTGCTCCTTTTATTTTTCCATTCGGAGCATCAATAGAAAGAAACACGCAATGCACACAGCAGGACGCTACATGCTATTTATAAAAAATAAACAGTCCACGCGTTCATTCTCTCTCATCCGGACTCTAACCGTCGGCTTTGGAATCTCACCAAATCTGCTGACCCTGAACCAATCCGTTCAGGCGCTCGCGGGCTTAACTGTTTTTAATTAAAAACTGTCTTACCGCCGGTAGGGAATTACACCCTGCCCCGAGAATTGCACAATTTTACAAGATAAGTGGGATGGAGTCACTCAATGGCTAAAAGAATAAAGAATGGGGACACCCACCTAAATTTGATCTTCTTGATATTTCAACTATATTGATTGAAAGAACAAAACATGGAAGAAAAGTCAGGATGACTCGTCCCCGCTCGCAGATTGTTTCTCTGGAAGTTACGCCTTATTACCACTGTATATCACGCTGCGTTCGTCGCGCTTTTCTATGCGGCGCCGATCGTTACACAGGTAAGAATTTTGATCATCGCAAGCCATGGCTGGTCAAGCGCTTGAAATTGTTGGGTGATGTTTTTGCCATTGATATTGCCGCTTACGCCATTATGAGTAATCACTACCATCTGGTTCTCCATGTCGACAAGGACCGGTGTGCCAAATGGTCAAAGGATGAAGTCATTGCTCAATGGTTGAAACTATACAAGGGCCCAGCTCTCATCCATCGCTATATTAGAAACGAGCCTTTGTTACCCGCGGAAATACAACTCATTAATTCCCAAGCAGAACTCTGGCGAGCAAGGTTAACCAGCATAAGCTGGTTTATGGGATACCTGAACGAATACATTGCCCGTCGCGCCAACCAGGAAGACAAGTGCAAAGGGCGTTTCTGGGAAGGCCGTTTTAAGTCCCAGGCATTGCTGGACGACAGCGCTCTCATTTCCTGTATGGCGTATGTGGATCTCAATCCAATCCGGGCAGGCCTGTGCGAAGATCTATCATCATCTGACTTTACCTCTGTACAACAACGGCTGGCGAAGATCATGGGTAAAACTGAGCACAACCACCCACGCTTAATGCCTTTCCGGGAAAAACAACAAGAGCATTCTCAAGATATCCCATTCAATCTGAAAGACTACATCGATCTGGTGGACTGGACCGGGCGGTATCTGCGCAATGACAAGCGAGGTTATATTCCTGCACACAAGCCCAGACTGTTATCGGCACTCGCTCTTACAGAAGCTCAGTGGCAGATACTAGCCCTGGATATTCAGAAAGAATCCATCCTCATGCTAAGCGGGCTTAATTCTCTGAAAGTCATTAAAAAACGAGCAACTTCTGTCATAAAGGCAGCCTAACCCGCCAAAATGAACTGCTCCGATCGGATGGCAGGATTTCGCATGCCTGAAAATTACCAACTCTCTTACCTACTCATACCCAATTAATCGAAATCCTCCAGCAATTCATCATTTCTTTGAAATGAAGTATTGAATGGGTGTCCCGTATGAAGATGTTGAATGGGTGTCCCAATTGAACCACCATTGAACCATGGGTGTCCCAATTGAACCAATGGGTGTCCCAATTGAAAAACCAATTGGGACATGTTTATGTCAATCTAGGGCCTGAAGTCGGCAAGAGCATCTTCGTCCATCCTTGGGTCCTTGTCTTCATCACCATCCAGGAGCTCCAGATAAGCGGGCTTGAACAACTGACCCAGATAAAGACGCAAAGGGACAAGTAAGGCAATTAGCAATGGAAACAGAATTCCGGCCGGACTGCTTTTAAGCATCCATAACACAGCCAAAGCGACTACCTGAACAAGGGTAAAAAGGTGGACAGTTTTCATCGGCACCCGCTTGACGTAATGGGTCTGCGGATAAAGAGTTTTGTCGGTAAGCCACAATCTGACTCTGGCCATCATATCCGTGCCATTGAGAGTACTGAAACCCATGAACAGGAACAGGCCAAACAATACTTCCATCGGAATAACCTTGATCAGCGGTAGCATCAAAATCGAGAGTGCAATCAAAATATGAATAGCAAGACCCGACACCCGGTTTTCCGTAACCGAAACAATATGCTCTCCTTCGCTACTTTCCGGTTCATCACTGCTCGTGGTTGCCAGACTTTTCACATGGTTCAGGGAATGCACCGTTGCTGCCACAATCCACGGCAGTCCGAAAGCCGAAAGTGACACAGTCAGCAAACCAACAATCACCAGATCAAGGTGGTACCCGGGCCCTTTTTTCAATGCATGCAATGGGCTATTCACAAGTCTGGTAGTAATATTCTGATCGAGGAATAACAGCACTGTCACAAGCAATGCCGGTCCTATACACCCAAGTATCAGCCATAATGGCAAGGAAAACATATCCACCAGCCAGGGACGCCCGGTTGTTGTTCCAAAAGACTCCGGCATTGCTGCACGCTGAACCTGGATCTCAGGCATGCTTAAGGCAAATAGTGTCATCAATCCAATAGCTATGGCCGGACCAAAATCTGAGACAAACTCGCGGAATTTACGATGCAGGTATCGTGTTTTCTGGAAGGATTTCAGAGTACGCGCCAACATGTATGTGCCCAGCGCCAGAATAACTGTCATCAGTGCACTGGCATGAGTACTGGATGAATCAAAAAAAGGAGCGATCATTGAGCCAAGTGCTTCTATTATGAAAATCAATGCAACCAATACGGCAAAAATTTCATCAATAAAGCGGGTAAAAAACCGCATAAGCGCAGAAGCATCTACCACCGCCAATATCAGCAGGAACAGGCCAGACCATATCCCAACCCAGGTATAAACGGGTAAGAATGGCAACCCCTGTTGTTGGCACAGCGAATAAAGTAAACCGGTAAAAATAACGATTGGACCGGTTCCACCAAGCAGGGTGAGGGGTTGGCCGGAAAACAGGGCAAACACGACACCACCAATGGCTGTGGCAACGATCATTTCAACCGTGCCAATGGCACCCCCGGTCATAAGACCGGTCAAGCCGCCAAAGGCTATCGCATTGGCAAGACAGGCGAAAAAAAGGAAGGTAATCGAAGCCAGGACCTTGCCACTTATTCCGGCACGAAAGTCATCTATGTAATGAGGAAGCCTGCGATTGATATCACATATAATGCCTCCCCCAAGACGACCGGTTCTTTCAAGCGGATCTACCGGGCTGGATTTGGAACGTTCAATACTAGCACTGGTATTCATGCAGACCTCTTATTGGATTCCAGGGTTTCAGTTTCGGCTGCAGCCGCAGCCACGGGATTAACAAACTCGTCGGGTTTAATAGTCAGTAATGAACAACGCACCCAGGGCAATACATTCTCCGCCGTATTTCCGGTGATGATCCCGGCCAGGCCACTGCGCCCAACAGTTCCCATACACAGCAGATCGATCTGGTTGTGTTCCAGAAAACTGATAATTTCGGCATGAGCCGATCCGTTAACAATATGAATCTCGACCAGAGACTGAATCGTCAGCGCCTTGCATTGCTCAGCAATCTGCTCATAGGCTTGAAGCTTTCGCTTTTCCAGTTCCTGTTCACTGATAGTCCCCAGAAAGCTTTTCTCTTCTGGAAGTTCGAGTACATGAAGAATTTTCAGTTGGGCATGACTGTTATCAGCGAGATTGCCAGCTATACGCAGACAGTTACTACCCACAGGCGTCAGGTCATGTGCCACAAGTACCGATCTGATATCAGTATGGTCCTGTGGTTTTACAGCCCAAACCGGACAACGGCAGTAGCGCAGTAAACGATTACCGACACTGCCAAACAAGGTACGACCGGCAATTCCCCTACCCTGAGTTCCTACCATAACCAGGTCGTGGTGCCCTTCTTCAACTTTCAGAATAAGCTTTTGCCAGTGTGTACCGAAGCAGGTGCTAAAGCTAACCTGCGAAGCTAGATCACCAAGGTCTGCTTTTAGCCTGCTGTATAGACCCTCGACCTTTTCCATTCTTCGTCTGACCAGAGATTGAGGCTGAAGGGACATAATCTCCCCGGCCTGCGAAGAGCCTTCTATGACGTGCACAACACTGATTTTGACGGCACTGGTCTTTGCCATATCCAAGGCCTGATCCAGAGCCACCTGACTTCCAGGAGTCAGATCACCTTCTATAGTGATATCAATTCCTACAAGGATGTTCTGAAAGAAATACATTACTATTGACCTCCGTTTTAGCGGGCAAGCCTGGCTGATTCGGTAAATTTCACTGGATGGAGCATCTCCCTGTTCTGCGCCAGAGAAATGACAGAGCATGGCATTGACAACACCAGAGCCATCGGTGCCAGGCTGGAGAACAGATTGCCCTTCACACCACTCGACCATCCTTCATCCATAACCACCAGGCTGGGTGTCAGCTCTTTTACCTTGCGGGACAATATGTCTGAAAGGCTGCCCTCTTCCAGTTCATGACTAATTTTCACCTCATCAGGAAGCGCTTGAGCCAGCCCTTCACAAAGACGGGAAAATCTGGCTTTGGCTACACCACAACTGTCCCTGAATTCCTGCATGCGCAAAAGCAAGGCAACCTGATTGGCTTCTACCATGTTGTCCTCGATGACTGAAGGCATAACACCCATCAGGTGCAAATGACTGCCAGCGGGCCAGCTGAGTTTTTCCAACGGCGGCACATCAAGTTCTCCCTCGGCACTGATGCGCACGGGCACCAGAACCCGATTGGACTCAGTGTCATAATTACTGGTACGGAACATCTCCACAGGACATTCGGCCCACTTGAGGACTCTGCGTGTTACTCCGTCCACCCTGAAGGCTGTCAGCATTCCCTGTTGAGACGGAATCCCGATCAGGGCTAAATCACTACGCAGTTGACGGGAAAAATTCAGTATTACTTCAGCAGCATCGCCATACTCTACATAGGTGCGGATGGACCTGACCTTGGCTTTAAAGCGAATCTGGTTTTCAAATCCGGCAACCAGACTGCAAACCTTTTCGTGCAAACGTTGCTGCTTTTCAATTTGAAGCTGACTTGCCCGATCAGTGCCAGTGATACGTCTGAATAATTCAGGACCAGGAATGACAGACAGGATATCTATTTCAAGTTCTTGCTGACCGAATCTGTGTGCCAGGTAACGCCCAGTTTCAACCGCATCATTTGTCTCATTAACTGCTAAAAGTATTCTCATCTAAAACCTCACCGGTATTTACAAAAAAAGTCACCTCAGGCAGCTGCCTGCATGTCAGGTGACTGCAATTGAGCTTTGTTTTTTCGTTCTATGATTTCCACCGTAATCCCTCGGGATGACGCCGTATGAATAAAGTCTGAAATAATTTCAGCAACATCATGATTGATATAGACACAGTTACTCTGATCGATAACAAGAATGCAGTTGTCAGGAAGCTGGGCAAGTTCTTTCTTTATTGCCCCCTTGTTAAGGAAGGTAACTTCCTCAGCCAGATGCATGGTAATGAAGTGGCGATCCTTGCTGGTTTGGCGATCTTCCATGTTCAGGAAGTGAGAATTTCTGTAGTTACACTGCAGCAGAATAATCAGGGCAACGGCCATACCCATGCCCACGCCCATTAATAAATCCGTAAGCACCACCCCTGCAACCGTAACAACAAAGGGCAAAAACTGGTGGGGACCGAAACTCCACATCTGCCTGAACAATGCCGGTTTGGATAATTTATAGCCGGTTACCAGTAATACTGAAGCCAATACTGAAAGCGGAATCAGGTTGAGGAGTTGAGGAACTGAAGCTATGCATAACAGCAACAACAGGCCATGCAATATTGCTGATAACTTGGTACGAGCTCCGGTCTGCACATTGACGGTACTGCGGACAATAACCTGGGTAATGGGTAATCCGCCGATAAGGCCACTGATGGTGTTACCAACTCCCTGGGCTACCAGCTCGCGATTAGTCGGGGTTGTTCTTTTCAGCGGGTCCATCTTGTCAGTTGCTTCAACACTGAGCAGGGTTTCAATACTGGCAACAATGGCAATGGTTATTGCCACCGTCCAAACTGCAGGGTTGCTGACATGAACCAGGTCCGGCGTGGTAAACAAATTGATAAATTCACCAAAACTGGCAGCGACAGGCACTGTAACAAGGTGGTCCTGGCTCAACGACAGATCAGGAAAACCACGAAACAGCAACTGGCAGAATACCGCGAAAAATACTGCCACTACTGGACCCGGGAACATACCAACGAGCTTATAGCGTTTGAACATCGGCTTGTCCCAGGCAATCAGGATTGCCAGGGATATCATCGTGATCAGCACCGCTCCCGGATGTATAAATCCAACCATCTCGCCAAGGGCAGAAAGTGTATTGCCGCCATCTATTTCGGTAAATCCCATATCCCCGGAAGGGTTGGTGTCATAACCAATGGCATGAGGAATTTGTTTGAGAACGATAATCAAACCGATACCACTCAACATGCCATGAATAACAGATGAAGGAAAAAAATAGCCGAGTACCCCTGCTTTTAAAAAACCAAGAGCAATCTGTATCAGGCCGGCAATAACGACAGCCATCAAAAAGGCTTCAAAAGAACCCAGCGCCTGTATGGCCCCAAGCACAATCACGGCAAGACCTGCCGCCGGTCCCGAGACTCCCAGTGGCGAACCACTGATGCTACCAACCACTGCGCCACCGATAACCCCGGCTATGAGCCCGGAAAACAATGGCGCGCCAGAGGCCAGCGCAATGCCCAAACAAAGCGGTAAGGCCACGAAAAAGACAACAACACTGGCCGGTATATCGCGTTTAATATTTTCAATCGAAAACATTTTTTTGCACTCCTGATTTTAATTGTTTTTTTATTTGGAGCGCAGATTACATAGATATCCTTTCACCAACCTTTCAATTTTTACGATTTATTAGTGATAGGAAAATCCTGAATGAACCGTCACGATTTCTTATCATGCCTCGTGGTGATAATTTTTCAGAAAAATGCAAAGCAGAAATTTAGTGAATTTCAGATCGCAAAAAAGTATCGAATCCAGGGGGGTGATTAAATTTATTTTTTAGAGCTGTAAATTTAGCGCTGTAAAGACTGGATGATGAGATTGATGTATTTATTAGACGTGGAGGTCAGAAGGGGAAGGACTGGAGATCGTTGGGATAAAAGATAAAGGATAAAGGAGTTAAATTTTCACTTCTATTTATAATTTTTTACCTTGGTGTCTTTATCAACACCCCTGTCGGCCGATACTTTTCTCTCTCAGAAAGCTGGGTCACCTTTATC
>CBFICR010000027.1:0-36176 GCA_965661105.1 Pseudohongiellaceae bacterium
ACAAGTTACAAGTTACAAGTCACAAGATAAAAGATAAAAGATAAAAGATAAAAGATAAAAGATAGAAGATAAAAGATAGAAGATAGAAGATAAAATAGAAAATAGAACAGGAAAAATAGTGTGTTTAAGAAATTGATGCTTTTGAAAATAGCGCTGCTTTTGCAAATGCTGGCATGGAATGTTGTCGCCCAGGCGGATGCTTCTTCTGTGCTGGAATCCGAGAAAGGGCTTTTTAAATTAAGCTATGAAAGTCAGCTCAACCCTATTGTGATCAATCAGATGCATAGCTGGATTCTGCATATCGAGAATGCCGCTGGCAACGCTGTCAGTGATGCCGAAATAACCGTCAGCGGCGGCATGCCCCAACACAATCATGGGTTGGCAACTGCGCCTTCCATCAAGGCTGTTGGTAATGGCAATTACCAGTTACAGGGATTGCGATTTCACATGATGGGCCACTGGGAACTCGAGTTGAATATTTCTAGCGGCGCTACCAAAGACAAGGTCGTTGTTATTCTGGATTTATGAAACTGTCTTTTTTATCCAGATATTCCAGATCCTTTCTAGGCCTTGGTCTGTTACTGTCAGCAGGTCTGCTCAGTTGGCTTTTTCTTGCCTTCAAACCGCCCGCGGCCTGGACAGAAAACGAGTTGCGCCTGATCGGTTCGCTGTCACTTTCGAACCTGCCTGCATTGCCCCTGGATGCCAGCAACAAAGCCTCGGCTGACCCGCTTGCCCAGGAGTTGGGGCACGCCCTGTTTTTTGATACCCGACTTAGCGGCAATAACCAGATTTCCTGTGCAAGTTGCCATAAGCCTGAGCTTCGCTTTACTGATGGCATGGACAAGGCAAGAGCAATTGGTCAGTCTCGCAGGAATACGCCCAGTATTGTTGGCCTTGCCTACAGTCCCTGGCTGTACTGGGACGGCAGACGGGATTCGCTCTGGTCGCAGGCTTTATCCCCGCTGGAAGATCCACAGGAGCAGGCCAGTAATCGGATGGCCATTGCCCGATTGGTTACCCAGGATCCTGAGTATGGACAAATGTATGAGTCAATATTTGGTGAGTTGCCGGATTTTTCCGATCGTTCCCGTTTTCCTGACAATGCCGGGCCGGGACTTAAGACAGCCTGGTATAACGCCTGGGAACAGATGAGCAAGGCAGACCAGCATCTGGTTAATGAGACTTTTGCCAACGTGGGGAAAGCTATAGCAGCCTACGAAAGGCTGCTGGTGCCGGCACCGGCAAAGTTTGATAAATATGCTGCGGCGCTTCTTGGTGATCAGGGGGAGCCAGGTGACATTTATTCAAATGATGAGGTAAAGGGGCTACGAATATTTCTTGGAGAAGGGCGTTGTATGGAGTGCCACAATGGCCCGCTGTTCACTAATTTTGAATTTCACAATACCGGAATAATCTCTTATCCCGGTGACCTGCCTGATCGTGGCCGTGTGGATGGCTTGCGTGAAGTGCGAAAAAACCCTTTCAACTGCCAGAGTGAATATAGTGACAGGGAACCATCACAATGTCTGGAGCTGATCCATGCCAGGGAAGGAATTGAATTAATCGGGGCATTGAAAACGCCTTCCTTGCGTAATCTTGCAGATACGGCTCCCTACATGCATAAGGGACAAATCAAAACCCTTAAAGAAAGCCTTGAGCATTACAACAATGCGCCCCTGGCGATGATTGGTCATAACGAAACCGACAGTCCGCTGGGCTTGATGTCATTTGAGCTGCGCCAACTGGAAGCTTTTTTGCAAACACTGCAAGCGCCACTGGAAATTGAGCAGCGCTGGTTGCAGCCTCCGCAATAACTTTTTCTCTGCCTGCCTCCTCTATTATTCTATTGAGCCTGTCGAGTCTATCGGGAAAGAGGATCAGGCCTTACCTGGAAATGGTAAACAATACTGGTAGTGCCTTTGCCGGTTTCCATGTGGAAGGGGGCTCGGCCACTGAATGTTGACCAGACACCGCGGCCTTTCCAGCCGGCATCCGGGTCATCGATTCGACCATCCATCCACTTGGTATAGAAACCCAGCGGGTAGGGCACGCGCATTTTGACCCATTGTCCATCATCCAGTACCAGTAAGGCACCACTCTGGTTGCCGGTATTGATGGGCGTATTTTCGCCCAGGCCCAGGGTATTATGCTGATCAACCCAGGTAAAGTATGAGCCTTCAGAGCTACCCGGTTTGTCCAGATTTTTAAACTGCGGAAGGGGTTCGGTATAAAATGACCAGCCTTCCGGGCAGTGTTGACCTGTTGCTTCGGGGCCATTTAGTGGGCCGGTACACAAGCGCCGGTCAAAACTGGCCAAATGGCCACTTGCCAGCGCTACCCACATCACGCCATTACGATCAATATCACCACCGCGAGGCGAAAAGCCTTCAATAGCATCGCCGTTTTCATCCAGAGGTAATTCATAGTATTCAGTGATAGCTGTCTCACTGGGGTTGTCACCTGGCACCAGTCTGGCGACAGCACCCGGGTAGCCAAGTATGGTGCCCCAAACACTGCCGTCAGGTGCCGGATTCACAGCATAAAAACCAAATCCCGGTAATATCTGTAAGTCTTTGGTCGGGTCTGGATCTTCGCTGGGGCTTACAAAATCATCTCTGACACCATTGCCGTTGGTATCAAGAACAAAGGGTGTCCAGCCCTGGGCAGCCTGGTAATCACCGGTTTCAAGGTATTCCCGCGTATTTAACCAGCCTATTACCTGTCCACCGCCACTGGTCCATAGTGTATTGTCCTCATCTTCAGCAAACATCAGGTGATGGGTACCGAAACAGGTATCGATATGATGATATTCACCGCTGCGGGGATCATACATGCCTAACTGGCGACCATTGGTTTGTGTCGGGTAAGCCTGGGCTGATGGATGAGAGGAGCCTTGCTGGCAAAAATCCGGATTTTCCCTGTCGCGTACTCTGGCGGTGATCCAGACCCTACCATCCTGGTCTATCATTGGATTGTGGACATTGGCTCGGGAATCCCAGATTGCTTCATCCCCCCAATTCGGTGAGGTTGCCAGGTTGGGGCCGGAAACTGGCCCGGCTTCAGGATCCATCATGGTTAATGGCACTCGATCAATGGAGTTGTTGACCGGATCAAGTACCGGCAGATAGTCCGCACTTTCCTCCAGCGCACCATATAGCTTGCCATAGCCATTGATAGTTGGGTCACGCCGGTCCGTTGATACCACATCATGCAGATAGGCTGTTGGATCAGCCCAATCCCATTGGGTGATGACGACGTTGCGCTCCACACCCTGTGGTCGTTCCGGAATGGGAGGTAATTCTCCGGCCGCAATGCGATCGGTCCAGTCACCAAACATTCTAGAGGTGTAATCAAGGCCCATTCCAGTCCAGGTACGGGTCATGAAAGGGCCTGCCTGACCGGATTGAATACGCCTGTTCCAGGCTGCAGCACTGGTATCGTAGCCATTAAACAAGGCTGGTAATTCACGGGTAGCCTTGTTTCCTAACTGGTGACATACCACGCAGCCGCCAGACGTTATCATGCGTATATAGTCAGCCTGATGCTCGATTCCGGGGCTAATACCATTGCCTGCAGGACCGGTGCCGGGGAACATGCTGGCATCCGGCACTTCCAGCAGGGAGAGCCAGTAACCTGCAGGATAATATTCGGCCGCTGAAGCGGCGTCGGGCGCAAGCACTGCATCAAGGTCATGACTTGAACCGGGTGTAGCGGAAATTTTTTCCGAATCAACAAGGCCATAGCCGCGTACCCAGATATCATAGGTCGCTTCAGGTAAGTCGGGAATCAGATAACGCCCTTCATCGTTGGTGACAACGATACGGGCAAAGCGGGTATCAAAATCATGGGTTTCTGCGATGACCCAAACGCCAGCTTCAGCACCGTTGGCACTGGTGACAATCCCTTCAATAATATTTCCTGTTATATTTTCCCCGGGACTCGCGTCCGGGGTTTCTGTGGCTGCGGAGTTCATTGACGAACTCTGATCGCTGGTATTTTCACCAGAGCAGGCGCACACCATAGTGGCAAGCAGAATAAGGCTGTAGGTTTTTATAGTTTGCATGTTTGATCCCCCTTTATCCGAAACAATACCGACAAAACAGACTAGCAGAAGCTTTCTGGAGTGACAATCAAATAGAACTGGCACGCTTGTATCCAGAGTGTAAGGGTATATTCTCTTGATGCTGGCAATAGATTACTGGATGATTAAGCCTATTAAATCAGCCGGTTTACACTTGAGTTTCAGGACAATGAATATGAGAAAAACTGTTTCCTTCCTTATGGCATGTTTATGGATGCCGCTGGCTTTTGCCCAATCGTTCTCGATTCCGGGTATGCAGGTAAATGACTCACTTGTACCAGACCCGAATGCCCCCATGTATCAGCAAACCGGGGAGCAATATCGGGCTTATGAATTTCCCGGGACCGGAGAGCCCATTCCATACCGGCTTTACGTGCCTGAGAACTGGCGACCTGAACAGTCACTGCCGGTATTAATAACCCTGCGCGCAGGGCCCAGTATTAACAATAACCATCGCAATAATAATGATCTGGTGCTTCAGGCCAGAGAGCGGGGATATATTGTTATTTCTCCCCTGGGCTATCGTGGTTATGCGCAGCCCTATTATGGCAGTCCTTATCCTGTAGACCGCCCGGGCGGACCATCGATTCCTGGAGCCGGCTGGACTGCTGAGGAAAATAGTCGCTCAGAGCAGGACATTATTAATGTATTGCACCTGGTGGCTCAGGAATATAACGCGGATACATCCCGGGTATTTATCCATGGACAAAACCCATCCGGTTCATCAGCATTTCATTTTGCAGCCAAATACCCGGATGCCATAGCCGGCATCATTGTCAGTGCCGGGCCCATAGTCACCACCGACTATCCCTTTGAAAATCTGGTGGATAAAGTCGCCGTGCTGATGATTCATGGCACGGCAGACACAGCCAACACCCGTGAAGCTTCATTGAGAGTAACCCGTGAACTGGCTGCTCATGGTGTTGAGGCCCATTACTATGATGTACCGAACGGCGAGCACCTTACGGCCTATTTGACATTCGCAGCCGAAATCTTCGATTTCCTGGATCATCATTAAGGTGGCAGTGACTGCAGGTAATAATCATCCCCGGTAATGCGCAGGCATGAACAGACCGGGACATTACCGGGCGCGTAACCCGGGAGGGTGCCAAATTTTTTTCAGGCTGGGTATTGTGTTCCAGAATCTCTAATCAGAAGTAAAGGGGCGGCGCACCTAACTCCCGAACTTACCCATTGTCTATTATTTTATTGCCCAGAAGATGGCTCAAAAATAAGATCAGACTTGATGATTCTGTTATAAATTCTCCGGGTTTTTTGGTAAGGCGCCCACTTGATCAGAAAATTGGCAAGTGCCTCCCACATGGAGACCCAGGCAGCAATAGTCAGCCCCTGGGCAAAGACGTTGATTATTACGCTTTGGTGATTCAGGGTCTGTCTGTTCACGGCGATGGATAGTGCAAGCAATACCAGACCGGAAAGTAAAAATATGGTTGATGTTCGAATCATCTTTGCCAGCTTTTGGGTTTGCAGGATTTTCATGTAATTGAAGTAATTTCGAATACTGTCTTTCAGGCGAACTTCGAGGTCAGTGTCAGGAAGAAGAGCAAAGCGAAAAAGGATAACAAAGGGTTCATTGCCGATTTCACCCACGGCGTTGACCAGGTACTCGGTTAACTCATCATCGAGATCTTTTTTTATGAAAGGCGCACTTCTGTCAAAATTATTGTACAGATCTTCAACTTTATCGGTTGTGACCTCAATAATTATTGCGTTGTTTGCCGTACGGGAGTAGCGATCAAGAATGGACTTGTTCACCCAGATGCACCTGCTTATAGTAATAGCAGGTGCACTATATTCCCGGATGAATATTTAGGAAAGGGTTTTAGATCAGATTCGCCTAGTTTTCACTTTCATAAGTATGCCAGTTGTCATAATCCGGCGGTACAACCCTGCCTTCCCAGAGGCTCTTGTTATTCTCCATACAGGAATACTCAATCAACTCAAAATCTGTTTGCCTGGTAAACAGACGTTTGTTGCTCCAGGGTTTGGTGTAGTAGATCGGATCATCGACTATTACTTCGTAGGCAAGGGTGTTGGGATCAGAGAGCGTAAATGATTCAGTGACGATCAACTTGTCACTATGTGGATGTCCGATGGTGTCGAGCCTGGTTTTGCCATTGAGTTTGCTGGTAGTAATTTTCAGGGTGTCACCTTCCCAGGACGCGATTGAATGTCCATACCATGCCGGCGGTAGGCGACCGGAATGATCCTGACCATCCAGATTTACCGTTTTGAACCAGGTGTTCTGCTCATAAAGGTAGGCGAAATGGTTTTCTGTCTGCATAAATTGAATCGGGTCTGGTGAGTTCATTGCGCGTAACAAACCAAAAGGCAGGCATGACCCGGTGTAATCACCTTCGGCAGGATTGTAATTATCGAAATTCTCTCGGCCTGCGGCGGTAAAAGGTTCTTCACCCGGGCCTATCTGGCTGACACCATTCCCTGGGGCAAGCATATTCGGTACATACGGCCTTGCCCAGACGCCATTAAAATCAGGCTTGCCCCAGGGTAAGCGTGGGATATCATCCTGGGCAAATGTTGCCTGGCTAAGTAAGAGCGGGATCAGCGACAGTAAAACGGGGAAAGAGATTTTCATTGTTGTCTCCGTTGTTAGCGGTTGCCGCTACGTGAGAAAACAGGGGTGCCATCCTCCAGTGTAATGGTTCGGGTAGAGCAGGTGTTCGAGCCATCACGGGCGGGGTTGGCTTTGGCGATAATGACCGTGCCGATGGGCAGGTCTTCCTTGGCCCAGCCAAGACGGATTAACTGATTGGGTGAACCCATTTCACACTGCCAGTTTTCAATTTCACCGCTTTCGCTGGTGACATCCATATATAGCCAGATATGTGGATTAAACCATTCCACTTCTGTGATGGCACCCTGCAACTGAAACTCAACTGCAGTATCGAACTCTCCCACAATAGAGTGGTGAGCCTGAATTGAAACAAATGGCAGGCATAGTGCCAGTGCGAAAAAAAGTTTTCCTTTTTGGATAAGATGCATGAGTATTCCCCCGCTATTAATAATTATGTTTTTTAATATTATGACTGATCAATTCAATAATGCGAAGAACATTAAGGCTGATAACCGGCATTCCTGATTTGTTGAAATAGACTGTTTTCAGTTGGCTTTAAAGTCTATTATTCCATTGAAAGCCATATTAGTGTGAACATATCAGCAATCAGAGGGGAAAGGGAACGATGTCGTCACTTGGTAAAGCCGTAGTCTTAATTATTTTTACTGTATTAATGTCTGTAAATATTCAGGCTCAGGATGGCGAAGCACTTTACAATACCCGTTGTGCTGCCTGCCATGAGAACCCGGATCCGGAAACCAATGCTCATGCTCCGGCCCGTACCAATATGGCTGCTTTTACCCCGAACTCTGTTTATGCGGCATTGACGGATGGTCTCATGCGTATTCAGGCCACCGGCATGTCCGATGAGGAAATGCGGGCTTTGGCGGCATATCTCACCGGTGCTGAAGTGTCGGATCTGGCTCTGGAGATCACTGAAAATCTCTGTGAAAACAACCCCCCCATAAGAAACCCGGCCCTTAATGCGTCATGGAATGGCTGGGGGCCTGATGTACGAAATACCCGCTTTGCCGCGCAGGGTGGAATACAGCGAGATGATTTACCCAATCTGCGACTGAAATGGGCCTATGGTTTGCCGGGCGAAGGCCAGGCCAGGGCGCAACCGGTTGTCGTTGATGGCAGGGTTTTTGTTGGCAACAGTGCCGGTGCACTTTACTCCCTGGATGCGCAATCCGGATGTACCTACTGGACCTTCCTGCCACGCAGTGGCATTCGCAGTGCTGCGTCTGTAGGACCCTACCTGTTTGAGGATGGCAGCGATGGTTATGCGGTGTATTTCGTGGATATTCGCGCAAATGCCTATGCCGTAAATGCCCGGACCGGGGAGGTTCTATGGGTACGCAAAGTGGATGAGCATCCCAATGTCCGTGGTACGGGTGCAGTGACATTACATAACGGGGTGCTTTATGTCCCCATGACTGGAGTTGGAGAAGAAACCACTTCATCAAATCCGGATTATGCCTGCTGTACCTTCCGTGGCAGCGTCAGTGCATTTGATGCACAAACTGGTGACCTGCTCTGGAAATCCTTTATGGTTCCTGAACCCAGGCCACGGGGAACCAGCAGCAGTGGTGTCTTGCTTTATGGTCCGGCAGGGGTAGGTATCTGGAGTGCTCCCACTATCGATGATGATCGGGGCCTGATTTATGTCGCGACCGGAAATGCCTACGCTGAGCCTGTACCTGAAACCTCGGACGCGATAGTCGCCATTAATATCAGCAATGGTGAAATTGCCTGGGTAACGCAGCTAACCCCTGGGGATGCCTGGATAGGTGGGTGTAATACAGAAAACAATCCCAATTGCCCTGAAGATATTGGTCCTGACTTTGACTTTTCAGCATCGCCAATTCTGACGACCACGCCAGGGGGGCGTGAAATACTTGTCATCCCGCAAAAATCGGGGTTTGCCTATGGCCTTGATCCCAATAACCGGGGTGAACTGGTTTGGCAGTACCGCGCGGGTCCGGGCAGTCCGGTGGGTGGCGTGTGGGGAGCCGCCGTTGGAGATGGTTTGGCTTACGTCGCGGTTGGTGGTTATATTTTTACCCAGGGCGGCGGTATTCATGGCATAGATCTCGAAACTGGTGAGCGGGCCTGGTATACCGGACCACAGGACTTGTTGTGTGCTGAAGGACCCGGCTGTTCGGCGACTCAGTCAGCAGCGGTAACTGCCATTCCCGGAGCCGTTTTCTCCGGCTCAGCTGATGGGGGAATGCGTGCCTATGATGCTGACACAGGAGAGATTGTCTGGACTTTTGATGCCAACCAGGCGTTTGAAACCGTGAATGGAATTGAGGCCAACGGGGCATCGTTTGACGGGCCTGGTCCGGTTATTGTTGATGGCGTAATGTATATGTTGTCAGGCTCGGCAGGCTTTGTCGGTCGTCCGGGTAACGTGTTGCTGGCCTTCGAGGTTGAAGAGTAGTTACCGAAATTCGCTGTCCTCATGCGGTGATTAACCTGGCACCCCATTTAAAACAGTGAGTGGTAATGGACCGTATTAGTCACTGACTGTAAAGACGATGTTAATGAGTCAGCAAGCAGTAATTCCCTGTCAGCGGGGTGAATTGAAATTCGTACCGGTTTCTTTTCACTTCCTGCAAGGGTATTGGCACTATTCCATAGTTTAAGCACTCCGACTCTAAAAATATTATCAGCCTCGAAGCCAATCAGCGGAAGGTTTATCTGTTGTCCCGTGCGGCTGTCATAAAGCCCGGCGGTATTTTCAAAAAAACGAAAGGGGGTTTTCTCAAGGTATTGCTTTCTGATCTTTCCCATAGCCCAGGCAGGGGGAACATAAAGATCCGGTGCGGCAAGTTTGTTGTTGGAAAACCACTGGTAACAATCATCAATTAGTTGCCTGATTTCTTTTTCATCAAGCGCAAGGTGTTCGGCGACATTTCTCGATATCAACAGCGAATGCAGGCGATGATAAACACCGCGAATATTTTTGCTGGAATGATGCCAGCCATGACCGCAAAGAATGTAACCCTGTTGTTCAAATTCACGCAACACATCAAGCTGTTTTCTTGACCAGGCATGACCTGGCACTACAAGCATTGTTATATTGCTGGTTTGCAGATGAGTTAACTCCTGAGTAAGCCTGTGTACCCTTTCCAGGGTTGAAGGCATAACATCATGTATTGAAATCAGTGCGTGCATTGCTGTCAGTAGCTTTTCCTGTTGTTAGCTGTATTACTTCTTCCTGTCCTTGTCAGCAAAGCTGCTTATAGTTTTAGTGATAATCCGGTTCCATTGATCAAGGACATCGGTATTCCATTCCAATGCGAGAGAGTTAGCGGTGCAGGCAATGTCTTTGCGTTCTTGCGGGCTTTTCCTCAGGACATGTTTGATGGCATGTGAAAGCCCGGATTCGTCAATGACAATCAACCCCGGAAGCAGTTTGTTCCAGTGGGTGATGCCGCAGCCTTGAGAAACAAATACCAGTTTCTCCCTGGCCATGGCTTCAAGCGCGATGGTGCCAAATGTTTCAAAATGAGAAGGAAGCAGCAGGGCGTCATGTTCATCCACCTTTTTCCTCAGTGCAGGTCTGCTTAACCAGCCCAGATAATCAAGGTTTTTGTATTCCCGGTGGGCGGCGATGATTGTTTCCCGCAGTGGCCCGTCACCTGCAATGCTGAATTTCATGTCAGGAAAATCTGTCACAGCCTTCAGTAATGCTTCAATATTTTTCTCCTGTGCCAGACGTCCGGCAAACAGACAGCTCTCGAATGCGCCGCGATGAGGTTTATAGGCGGGCTTGATAAACTCCGAAGAAACCGGGGTGCCTATCAAGCTGGTTTTCGGGGCGCCCATGTCCTGTGCCTGCTTTAGTATGGGTTCGGCATTGCCAAGCACAGCTTCGGTATGCCTGAAGAGAAAACCGTTGGAAAAGTTGAAATATTTTTCGACAATTTTTCCCTTGAGGGAGTTTGGCCAGTACAGCTCGGTAAGCTGTTCAAAGGATGTGTGCATTCCTGTGAGATAGGGGATTTTTCTGCGTCGAGCCATCCAGGCACCGGTAATACCATATACCCCGGGTGTGGCAATTACGACGATATCGGGGTTGAGACTTTCAAATAGGCGGCTTAACTCCATGGGATTGGGAAAGCATAATTTCTGGGTTTTATCGCCAGGCAGGGGCAGGCTCAGTCCTGCCTGCCATTTTCCCTGTTCATCAATGGTAGGCGAGTAAAGACATGTTTTTTCCAGACGCCCATCCATCTGCTCAAGCAAGTCGAGATAATAGGCACCTGCGCCATTGCGTGAAGGGGCCGCATCCGAAATTGCCAGCAGTCGTGTTTTGTTTAAAGGAAGCTTGGGCACGTTTTCAGGTTTCCTGCTTTCTTGTTCCTGTTGTTGAATGATACAGAGGCCAGACGTCATGAAACTTTTCTGTAATCAGGTTTTCAGAGAGTGAAAACAAAGCCGGATCATAAACATGAGAGCTTTTATAACTACGAGAATTTTTATCAGCCTGATCCAGGGTCTGCATGAAGCCACTGGAGGGTTGGAATATAAGAAAATTCAGAATATCTAACAGGGTGACTTTCAGATTTTTTTGTAAAGCTGTCATGGAAAGCAGATAAACGCTTTTGTTCCGCTCAATATTACCAAGCTGGAAATAATAATTATACAGGAGGTCAATCAACTTATTCCGGGTATTTTGAGATAACAGTCCAGAGCCCAGAATATTCATGGCCGGACCCATTGCACTTAGCTGCGAAGGAACTGCCTCCTGCGGAGAACGTGTGCAGGCAATAAGTTGTGCATCCGGAAAAAATGCAAGCAGGGATTCGGACCATGAAGTAAAAGACGGATTTTTGCTTAACAGTCGTTTCTCAGCCCCATGAAAATAAATATGTTTTTGTAAACAATGCCGATAAAAATCCAGTATCAGCTTTTTGTGCCAGGCCGGGATGTTTTTGTCGAACTGGCCCAGTTTCCAGTAATGTGCTGAATTAGGACAAAGGAAAACCGGCAAAAGGCATCCCAGTACCGGCAGCAGTAACAGGAAATCCTCTTCAGGTTCCTGCAAACCCAATTTATGAATAGCATCCATACGGCGTAATATCTTTACCCGGATCAGCTTGAGTAGCACATTAAAAGGGCGCATTAGCCAGCCAATGGCACAGTATAAATATTTTTCTGTAACAGATGGGGCAAGCAGGGCTTCCCAGGTTGTGAACGTCGTGAACTTTTTCTCATGGCTGAGTAGTCGCTGCAGATAGGTAGTGCCGCTTCGAGGTATGCCCAGAATAAATACCGGTTTTTTGATTGCCGTACTTTTGTAATTTGAAAACAGTACCTCATCAGCAAGGTGGCCGAGTACATGCACAAGGTTTAACAGACTGAATAAGGTCCATACAAACAGGAACAGAGGAATTCGTTTCCAGACATGACGCCATCCTTCGGCTGGTAAGGCATGCAATAGTTGTAGCGCGAATACCGGGATGGCAGCCAGATGCAGGAAAAGAGCCCTAAACATTATTGTCCCTGCAGTAGATAATTTTCACCGGCACCCAGTTGATCTACCAGTCCGCGTAAAACAACGACATCGTTGTACTGCAGGATCGTGTCCGGGTTCTGCTCTGCGGATATCACAAGGTTGCCGCGATGTATTTCCAGTATTGTTACCTCCATGGGCAGTGAAAGTTCTGCAACGGTTTTCCCGCAAACAAATGCCTGCTCCGGCAGATGGACTGCCTGTATTATTGCTGAACTCTGGCTTTTCTTGCCAAGGAAGCCAAGTCGTTCTCCGTGGTAAAAGCCTTTCAGCATTCGGTAGCGATCACGACGCGCCTTATCGATAATGCTGTGAACCATGATGTTCGGGTATTCCACCATTAATAGTAAATGGGAAACCAGCGTCAGACTTGCTTCGTGGGTTTCCGGAATAACCTCTTCTGCACCAGCGGCCAGCAGTTCTTCAAGATGAGAGTCATCTCGCGTCCTTACCAGCACCGGAATAGAGGGATTAATGCTTTTTACGTTTTCAATAATCTTGGTGGCCAGATCAGTGTCATCAAATGTAACCACTACGATGGATGCGCTTGCGGTACCGGCCGCTTTAAGAATATCGATACGCGAGCTGTCACCATAAAAAACAGGTTCATCAGCAGCACTGGCTTCCTTGATACGGATGTCGTCTGTTTCCAGTACCAGGTAGTCTATATTCAGCGGCCGCAGGAAGCGGGCAATAGTTTGACCAACACGACCAAAACCCAGAATAAGAATGTGATTCTTTTTCTTTATTTTCTGATCGAATATTTCCTCGTTAGTAGACTGCCTGGTTTTTTTGCCAACACGGGAAATGGCGGTGTCGACAAGATTTGGTGCGTGCTTGATGAGTAAAGGGGTCATCACCATGCTGATAATAACGATGGTAATTATGTTTGAAGCAACGGTTTGGTTAACCAGCTGATTTCTGACTGACAGGGCCAGCAAGGCAAAGAGAAATTCACTGCCCTGAGCCAGGGTAAGTCCTGCCGGTATGGCAGAGCGCCATGATTCACCCAGAAGTTTAACGACTCCGGTAATCAGGACGGCTTTGGTCATCATCAGTAACAGTCCTCCCAGCAGAAGGTAGGGCCACAAGGAAGCCATCTGTCCCAGATCAACAAGCATCCCTATAGTGATGAAAAACAGGCCAAGCAGTAGATCGCGGAATGGGCGAATATCTGCTTCCAGCTGATGTTTAAAGCGTGTATCGCCGAGCATCATACCGGCCAGGAATGCCCCCAGCTCCATACTCAATCCGATACTGGATGTCAGCATGGCTGACAGCAGCACAATCACCAGTGCCGCCAGCACCAGAAGCTGATCAGACTTTTGGGTAGCGATTTCACGCAGAAGATGTGGCAGCAAATAGCGGCTGGCAAAGAAAAAGGCTACCAGAAGAGCCAGCCCTTCCATGATGGTGAAAAATATTCCGCTCAGGGAAAAACTTTCAGATTGTGTACTGACCAGCGGCACTGCCACCAGCAGGACAATTGCTGCAAGGTCCTGAAACAGGAGAATGCCGATAGCAATTTCACCATGTCTTTTTCTGAGCAAGCCAAGATTGCTAAGTTCGCCTGACACAATTGCGGTGGAGGACAGGGAGAAGCCCCCAGCCAGAATCAGGGCAATTTGCCAGTTCAACCCTGCCAGCCGCAGCACCAGGAAAAATATAAAAGAGCAGGCAAGCATCTGCATACTGCCCAATCTGAATACTGTATTGCGCAAGGCGATGAGTCTTGGCAAGGAAAATTCAAGCCCCAGAATAAATAGCAGAAAAGTTAAGCCCAGTTCTGCAATGGCAGCCAGTTCTTCAGGGTCATCAATTACGCCGATTCCGCTTGGGCCAAAAAGAGCCCCGGTTATCAGAAATGCCAGCAAGGAAGCAATATGTAAACGATACAGCAGCACAATCAGGGCGGTTGATGTGCCCAGTAGCAAGAGGACTGATGTAAGTAATTCTGAAGTTTCGCCGTGCAAGATTTTACACCTGGTCTGTTGGTATCCAGAGCCTGATTAGTTAACCGGGTATAAATTTACCGCAAAATGCACCTGCATGCTTGTGAGGAGAACAGATTTCATTGAATTGTGAAGTAAATGTTAAGGTTGGAATCGAAAGCCGCTCTAAACTCGCTGTTTGCTTGGAAAAAATCTCCATTTTCAGGTAAAGTGCGCTCACTGGAATTTCCGCCGGAAATACCTGTGAAAAAATCAGACGAGGAAATATTGAGTGAATTCCGGAGAGTTAATATCAGAAGGCCTTAATCTGATGTTGCTTGGTATGGGCACAGTATTTGTGTTCCTCACCATACTGGTGTTTGTGACATCTACCATGTCCACACTGGTGCAGAAATATGGGGCTGTTCAACCCGCAGACCATAATCCCGGAGCAACAGAGCAACTTGACGAAGCCGCTTTGTTCGCCGCCATCACCGCTGCTATTCATGCCCACCGAATGAAACAGTAGGTGCATAAATCGCAATTGCAACAATTGTCGTAATTTCAAAAGTTACAGTTATCGCAATTACCGAAATAGCCTCGATAAAAGCCGTTTGGATTCAAAATCTTTTCTGCAGGTGTAACAACGATAGCGTGGAAGTGATTAATCAGCACCGCAGCTGATTTGAATATGAAAATTGATAATGGGTTATTCCAATGATTGAAGAAAGAACTCCTGTTGGTATTACAGAACTTGTCTTACGCGATGCACACCAATCTTTGCTGGCTACCCGCTTGCGACTTGAAGATATGCTCCCTATTGCAGATAAACTCGATCAGGTGGGATTTTGGTCAGTAGAGAGCTGGGGTGGGGCAACCTTTGATGCCTGTATTCGTTATCTGGGTGAAGACCCCTGGTATCGCATTCGTGAACTGAAAAAAGCCATTCCCAATACCCGCCATCAGATGCTCTTCAGGGCTCAGAATATTCTGGGTTACCGACATTATGCCGATGATGTGGTGGAAAAATTTTGCGAACGTGCCCATACCAATGGCGTTGACGTATTCCGCATTTTTGACGCCATGAATGACCCACGTAACTTTGAAGTTGCCATCAAGGGCGTGAAAAAAGTGGGCGGTCATGCCCAGGGAGCGCTCTCCTATACTGTGAGCCCGGTACATACTCTCGATACCTGGGTGACTCTGGCCCAGCAACTCAAGGACATGGGCGCAGACACTATCTGTATCAAGGACATGGCCGGATTAATGAGGCCTTATGTTTGCTTTGAACTGGTCAAACGCCTGAAAAATGAGGTGGGTCTGCCGGTTCACATGCAGAGTCATGCCACCACAGGAATGGCGACGCCCACTCTGGTTAAGGCCATTGAAGCCGGTATCGATAATGTCGACACGGCAATCTCTTCCATGAGTATGACCTACGGTCATCCAGCCACAGAAACCCTGAACGCCGTATTTGAAGACCTGCCGGGTGATCCGGGTCTGGATCTGCCTCTGCTGGCAGAAATCGCTGAATACTTCCGGGGTGTGCGTAAGAAATATGCCAAGTTTGAAGGTGCTCTCAGGGGCGTGGATGCCAGGATTCTCCTGGCCCAGGTTCCCGGTGGCATGCTCACCAATATGGAGAATCAGCTGCGCGAACAGAATGCTACTGACAAGATGGGCGAGGTGCTCAAGGAAATACCTCGCGTACGTGAGGACCTGGGGACTATTGCTCTGGTGACGCCTACATCCCAGATTGTCGGAACACAGGCTGTGATCAATGTGCTGTCTGGCGAACGTTACAAGACTATTACCAAGGAAACCGCGGGCATCCTTAAAGGCGAGTATGGCGCCACGCCTGCCGGGATGAACAAGGAGTTACAGGCCAAGGTACTTAATGGCAAAGAGGCCATTACCTGCAGACCTGCGGATCTGCTGGAGCCGGAACTTGAAACACTGACGGCAGAGCTGCGTGGGAAGGCAAAGGAAGAAGGCTTTACTCTGGAAGGTGGTGAAAGAGAAATTGATGATGTGCTCACCTATGCCCTGTTTCCGCAAATTGGGCTTAAATTCCTGAAAAATCGTGGTAACCCTGATGCTTTTGAACCTGCTCCTACTGGAGAAGAAGCTGCTCCGAAAGCTGCTGCAGTTCCTGTCAAAAGCGGCGAGGCCAGTGTTTATTCTGTCAACGTCAATGGTCAGACCTATGTGGTTCAGGTATCTGAAGGTGGTGATGTCAGTAATATCAAACCAGCCTCTGAAACTGCCGGGGCATCCCCAAAGACAGAAGGCGCGCCTCCATCAAAGAATAGTGAGCCCCAGTTGGCACCGCTGGCAGGAAATATTTTCAAGGTTAATGTGAGTGTCGGCCAGAAAGTGGTTGAAGGGGAAGTGTTGATAATCCTTGAAGCCATGAAAATGGAAACAGAGGTCAAGGCTGCCAAAGCTGGCACCATTCAGAGTATCAAGGTGGCGGAAGGAAATGCGGTATCCGTTGGTGATGAGTTGCTGACCATTGGTTAAGCAAACGATAGCCTTCCGATTAAGGAAACTCGATTAATGGACAGCTTGATTCAGCTTTTTCAGGATTCCGGTATTTACCAGTTGGAAGCTGGCCAGTTTGTCATGCTGGTGGTTGGACTACTGCTGGTTTACCTGGCAATAAAAAAAGGCTTTGAACCACTTTTACTGCTGCCCATTGGTATGGGCGCCATTCTGGTTAATATTCCAGGGGCCGGATTTCTGGCCGAACCGATATACGATGCAGCCGGTCATCTTGAATCACCGGGCGGCATTCTTTATTACATCTATGAAATTGGTATTTCCACGGGCATGTTCCCCCTGATCATTTTTATGGGGGTGGGTGCCATGACCGATTTTGGCCCCTTGCTGGCGAATCCACGGACCCTGTTTCTGGGGGCTGCGGCACAGTTCGGTATCTTTACCACCGTTATTGGCGCAGTGGGCTTATCCGCTATGGGGCTGATGGATTTCAGTCTGGCCGATGCCGCGGCTATCGGCATTATCGGGGGAGCTGACGGTCCCACTGCTATCTTTGTTTCCAGTCGTCTGGCCCCGGATCTGCTGGGCGCTATTGCGGTGGCAGCCTATTCCTATATGGCGCTGGTGCCAATGATTCAGCCTCCCATTATGAAAGCCCTGACCACACAGGCGGAACGTGAGATTCGTATGGAGCAGTTACGTCCCGTATCCCAGCGTGAAAAAATTATTTTCCCCTTGAGTCTGTTGATGCTGGTGGCCTTGTTTCTACCCACCGCCGCGCCGCTTTTGGGCATGTTCTGTTTTGGCAATCTGATGAAAGAAAGCGGTGTGGTGGAACGCCTGAGTGATACGGCGCAAAATGCCCTGATTAATATCACCACTATTTTTCTCGGACTGGGAGTAGGCTCCAAGCTCAGCTCTGACTCCTTTCTTAATCTGGAAACACTTGGCATTCTTGTATTGGGCATTGTTGCTTTTGGTATCGGCACCGCAACCGGTGTGTTAATGGCGAAGCTGATGAACAAATTCGGTAACACCCCGATTAATCCGCTGATAGGTGCAGCAGGCGTATCAGCAGTGCCAATGGCTGCGCGTGTGGCCAACAAGGTAGGCCTGGAGGCCAATCCCCAGAACTTCCTCCTGATGCATGCCATGGGCCCCAATGTGGCTGGAGTGATCGGCTCAGCTGTGGCAGCCGGGGTAATGATCAGCTACCTGGGTTAATCAGTCTCAAGAGACAAGAGACAAGATGAAAGATAAAGGTGACCAGTGGGCGCTCTGATGCTGGTTTAGGGCGACTTCAGTCGCCTTTTTTGTGACTTGTAACTTGTGACTTGAGACTCTGTTTGGAGAAGCTATTCAGTTGAAATTCATCTGCTGATTCATATGATGGGAATCAGGAGGCGATTGTCATGTTTAAACATCTTTCCATTGTCGCGACAGTAGTTACTTTTTCGGCTTTTCTGCTATTTCCCATAGCTGCTGAGGCTGACACCATGCGCTGTGATCGAAATCTGATTTCCCGGGGGGACCACCAGGGCGAAGTGCTGGCCAGTTGTGGTGAGCCTGTTATCTCGACACGTAAAACCATCTACCGCTCTGGTATTCCGCGTAGCCGCTTTCGCTCCTTATCACCAGGGCATAACTTTTATTCAGGCTATTCAGGCTATTCAGGTCTCTCGAATGATGAACTACTTATCCATAACCGGTCAGTGGTTGAAGTACCGGTTGAAACCTGGACCTATAATTTTGGCCCGCGTTATTTTATGCGCGAAGTTATTTTTACTGATGGCAGGGTAACAAGAATTAATACGTTGGGTTACGGGCGTTAATCTCGCGCAGTTAAATGTTAGCTCCCTGTTTTTGATGCTTGCTGACCCGGTTTATCCATAGTCCGAATTGAACCTCTGCATCCCCCTTTCATATACGCTTGCACCGGGAATGTGATAACTTTCAAAAAGGAATTGAAAGGGGGTTCCCATGATCAAGAAATCATCTTCCGGCCGTGATATCAGCAGACGCAAGGTTCTGCAATCTGCGGTTTCAGCAACATCCGTTTCCCTCATACCGTTAACATCCTGTACCACCCCGATATCAGCACCAAAGAAAGTCCTTTCGCGGGAAGCCTGGCTGATACTGGAAGCCTTCACCGACCGTATTATTCCAGCTGATGATAATGGCCCCGGCGCTGTAGCGGCAGGCGTTCCCTATTACATCGAAAACTCGCTTGCCGACTGGAATGCCGCAGAGCTGGATTCCTTGAGCGCAGGTTTGTTTGCCCTGACAACTGCAGCGCGTAATCGCTATGACCTGGATTTTCAATTACTCAGCGCTGACAACAAGGACGCCTTGTTACGAGATATGGAAGATGGCAAGATCGCTGGCTTTGAAAATTCCGCAGGGATTTTTTCGCGTCTGCATCGCCTCACTCTGGAAGGCATGTTCAGTGATCCATATTACGGAGGCAATCAGGGCTATGTTGGCTGGGATCTGATTGGTTACCCGGGAGCTGTCATGGCAAGTACTGCCGAGATGCAGCAGATGGGAGGAAGACTTCCTCCCTTGCACACATCGGCTTATGGCAGTGACTACGATGGAGAATAGACATGGTCACTAAGCTTGCAGAAGTTGATGTCGTCGTCGTGGGCCTGGGCGCAGCCGGAGGAGTGGCCGTATTGCCGTTAACTCGGGCAGGTTTAAATGTGGTTGGTCTGGAAGCCGGTACCTGGATGAACCCGGGGCGCGATTACAAGGCCGATGAAATTCATAACAATGTCAGATCCCTGGTCACTACCGGTAATAAAGTCGCCGGAGAGATTCCAACGGTGCGCAGCTCGCCCTCCCAAACCGCTGTGCAGCAGATACGGCATCCCATGATGAATGCGGTAGGAGGGACTTCCATTCATTATCATGCCCAGAGTTGGCGTCTTAACCCCTGGGACTTCAAAGTGCGCAGTGCCACTCTGGAACGGTATGGTGCTGATTACATCCCGCAAGACACAACGCTGGAAGACTGGCCGCTATCGTACGACGATATCGAACCCTATTATGACAATGTTGAATATGAAGTAGGGGTGAGCGGCAGAGCCGGCAATATTCAGGGGCAGATTAATCCCGAGGGAAATATTTTCGAAGGGCCGCGCCAACGGGATTATCCAATGCCCCCTTTGCGTTCCTGTGACTTTCTTGATCATATGTTCGAAGCAGGGCAGTCAGTAGGCTATCACCCTTATCATGGTCCTGCTGCCATAAACTCACAGCCCTACGATGGTCGTCCAGGGTGTCAGTATCACGGCTATTGTGATCGTGGCGGCTGTCATGTACGGGCTAAAAATTCAACCGATGTCTCAACTATTCCCAAGGCCATGGCCACAGGTAATCTTGAGGTCCGGGATAATGCTAACGTGCGACGCATCAATGTGGATAACAGTGGAAAGGTAACAGGTGTCACTTATATTCGTGATGGTGAAGAATTTTTTCAACCAGCCAGAGCGGTATTGCTTGGCTGCTATACCTACGAGAATATTCGTATGCTGTTATTGTCCACCTCATCATATTATCCCAATGGCCTGGCAAATAACCCGGGACAGGTAGGCAGGCACTATTTTGGCCACTGGGATATTCAGGGTGGCACACTGGTGACGGCTTTATTCCCTTTTGATATCAATATCTGGTATGGCGCCATTGCCCAGGGCGTCATGGTAGATGACTGGGCCGATGACAATTTCGACCATAGCGGCCTGGGCTTCATCGGTGGCGCCAGCCTGCATGTTTATACAGAGAAACATCCCATTGGCGCAGCTGCCATGGGTACCTTCGGCAAAGTGAACAGACGTTGGGGCTCCCAGTGGAAAGACTTTATCAGGGAAAATGCCGGACGTACCCAGACCGCATACATTCAGACCAATACTTTTCCCTATCAACATACCTGGGCGGACCTTGATCCCAATGTAAAAGATCCTTTCGGTGATCCGGTTCTCAGGATCACGAATGGCCGTAAGCAAAATGAGCCTATGGCTGCGGCTCATGCTGCCAATAAAATGGAAGCATGGTTTCGTGCCGCTGGCGCGTCAGACATCGTCAATACTGGTGGTGGTGTGGGGCCGGCATTGTCTACTCATGCCCATGGCGGGACCCGTATGGGAACTAATCCGCAGACCAGTGTTTGCGATCCCTGGGGATTTTCGTTCGAGGCTAAAAATCTTGGCATAATTGGCGGTTCAGTCATGTGCACGGCAGGCGCGAGGAATCCTACACAAACTATTCAGGCCCTGGCCTGGCGTACCGCCCATCACCTGGTTCAGGATTGGGATGAGATAACGGCATAAAATCATGCTTGCCGGTCTTTAAAGAGCGGTATTGATATGTGGCTGGAGCTTTTTGTAATTATTTATTATTTATGAATTAACCGGTACCCCAGTATGAGCGCACTATCCAAACGGCAACAGGTCCTTGGCTTATCAGGGTGGCTTGGTTTGTGCTTTTTTGCGTCTTTTGTGGGGGCGATAGCTTCGATTCAGGCGAAATCATTCTATGAACAACTGGTCCAACCTGCCTGGGCGCCGCCATCCTGGTTGTTCGGGCCGGTGTGGAGCGCTTTGTATGCAATGATGGCGATCGCGGCCTGGCTGGTCTGGCGTGAGGGGGGATTTGCCGCAAACCATAAAGCGCTATCCTTGTTTCTTGGACAACTGCTTGTTAATTCTTTATGGAGCTGGCTTTTCTTCGCCTGGCATCTCGGTGGGCTGGCATTTGCAGACATCCTGTTTCTCTGGCTCTTAATCGTAGCTACAATTATTTATTTCTGGCGAGCAAGCGCACTGGCTGGTGCACTTCTTATTCCTTACTTGTTATGGGTCAGTTTCGCTGCTTTACTAAACTACTCGGTCTGGCAACTTAACCCCCGGATACTTTAAGGCTTGAAGATAAAAATAAAGAAAAAAGAAAAAAGAAAAAAGAAAAAAGAAAAAAGAACATAAAAGTAGCGGCGACAGTCGCCAATAATAATTAGAAAATTTTCGGGTGGGACTATGAGAAAACTTATTAATGCCTGGGGAATCGCAGGGGCACTGTTGGCAGGAATGACCTATGGTCAGCAGGATACCGAAGTCGCCATTGCAGCAGTAGCCAGTTTTACCGAAGAACAGGTCGCCGCCGGACTGGCGGCTTACCAGACTAACTGTTCGGAAGGTTGCCATCAGAATGATCTGGCAGGTAATGGTCCGATTGCTGCCTTACGTGGTCCTGCCTTTACCAGTGTCTGGAACAATCGTACGGTTTCAGAGCTTGTCGATACCATGCGCTCGGCGATGCCACCAACGAATGTCGGGGGGTTGGCGCAACAAACCTATGTGGATCTGGCTGCCTTCATTCTTTCAGCCAATGGCGGGGAAGTGGGTGAGAGCGCATTACAGTTCAACTCCCCGGCTACAATCAATCAGTTCACAACACAGGGATCACCACAAAATCTTTCCATGCCGCTGGCGGGACCAGATAATGAAGGCCCCACAGGTATCACTATTGCCGGAAGCGTGCCCAATTACCGACCCGTTACGCAAGCAATGCTTCGCAACCCCGATCCTGCCGACTGGCTTATTCATCGTGGCAACCAGCAGGCCTGGAGTTACAGTGAACTGGATCAGGTTAATCAGGGAAATGTGAATGGTCTGCAATTACAGTGGGTGTGGGCACTGGGTAACGAGGGGGCAAGCCAGCTTTCTCCAGTTGTTCATGACGGCATTATGTATATCTTTAATCCGGGCAATAAAGTCCAGGCACTGGAAGCGGCGTCGGGTGACCTTATCTGGGAACATAGCCTTGGTGGACGCACCGGAACCATGCGCGGTATGGCTATTTATGAAGACAAGCTGATTGTAAATACGCCTGATGCCCGCATTGTTGCCCTGAAGGCGGTGGATGGAGAGCTGGTCTGGGAATCCCTGATCGGTGAAAATTTTGGCAATTCCAGCGGCCCGCTGGTGGCTGATGGCAAAGTGTTTACCGGCATGGGTAACTGCCTCAGATTTCGAGCCGAAAAATGTTATGTCAGTGCCTGGGATGCCGATGATGGCAGTTTTTTGTGGAAGTTTGAAACGGTTGCCCGGGAAGGCACCGACGGGGGAGATACCTGGGGAGGCATCGATGACATGTTCCGCGCCGGCAATGATCCCTGGATTACGCCAACCTATGATGCAGAACTGGGCATTGTTTATGTCGGGGTTTCCCAGCCAAAACCCTGGATGCCTGTCAGTCGCGGTATGACCGTATTTGATGATGCGCTGTATTCCAACTCAACGCTGGCACTGGACGCAGATAGCGGTGAACTGCTCTGGTATTACCAGCATGTGCCCGGCGAAGTATTTGACCTGGATGAAGTATTTGAGCGCATGCTGGTCGATATTGATGGTGAGAAAGTCGTTTTTTCCATCGGTAAGCATGGCATTCTCTGGAAGCTGAACCGTGAGACCGGTGACTATATCAGTCACAAGGAAACCGTATTGCAAACCACCTTTGATTATTTTGATCCGGAAACCGGGCGCCCCCAGTACCGCGCAGATGTCATAGAATCAGGTCTGGGTGACTGGCTGGAAGTTTGTCCGTCATCGGCAGGTGGCAAAAACTGGCATGCCATGAGTTATCACCCGGGAACTGCCAGTCTGATAATTCCATTGAGCCAGAGCTGTCTGCGCCAGCGTGCCACTGAAATTGATTTCGTACAGGGCGGTGGGGGCGCGGCCGTGAATCGTGACTGGTTCCCGATGCCAGGGACTGATGGTAATGTCGGTAAACTTGCCGCCTATGATGTGCGCACCATGGAAGAGCTCTGGTCGGTGCAACAACCCGCTTCATTCCTGACTGGAGTATTAAGCACTGCGGGAAATCTGGCGTTTGCCGGAGATCTGGATCGTCGCTTCAGGGCTTTTGATGTAGAGACAGGTGAAATATTATGGGAAACTCGTCTGGGTACCTCTGTGCAGGGCTTTCCCATTACTTTCAGTGTCGATGGCAGACAATTCATTGCCATGTCCACTGGACTGGGTGGGGGAAGTCCGCGTATTGTGCCTTCCAGGCTGACGCCGGAGATACATTATCCGAACACAGGTAATGCCCTGTACGTGTTTGCGTTGCCGGAATAGGCGTTCTTCTTTCAGCACTACAAAGAAATATATGAAGCTATCAATATTTGGTGAAAAATACACCGGACAGTCCGGTATTGTCGATTTGATGGAGGATCTTGGTCAGGCCTTGCATACCAGGCCCGACATGATTTCCATGGGTGGAGGAAATCCGGGCCGACTGCTGGAAGTAGAAGCGCTTTATAAAAAACATCTGGTAGAGCTGCTGGAAACTCGCGATGGTGCCTACAATATTCTGGGGAAATACCAGTCGCCCCAGGGCGACAAGGTACTGCTTAAACAGCTTGCGCAATTATTGCGCGATGAATATGGCTGGCCACTGACAGAGAAGAATATTGCCATCAGCAACGGCGGACAGTCCGCCTTTTATGTGCTTTCCAATTTGCTGGCAGGGCGTTTCTCCGATGCTTCCATGAAGCAGATACAGTTTCCACTGGTTCCCGAATACCTTGGCTATTCCGATGCCGGCCTGGAGCCTGATTTTTTTTCTGCTACGCGTCCTGCAATCGAAATACTCGATGACCACGTTTTCAAGTACCGGGTGGATTTCGAGAAAATGAAAGTCACCGACAGGACTGCTGCGTTTTGCGTATCCAGACCCACCAACCCAACGGGCAATGTATTAACTGATGATGAAATCAGACAACTTGATGCTATTGCCGGCGATAATGACATACCACTTATTATTGATGGTGCTTATGGCACGCCGTTCCCGAATATTATTTTTGATGAAGTAAGTCCGCACTGGAGTGAAAACACGATATTGCTCCTGAGTCTGTCGAAGCTTGGATTGCCGGGTGTTCGTACCGGGTTTATCGTGGCGAATGAAGAAATTGTTCAGGCTTATACCAGTGCCAATACTATTCTGAATCTGGCCTGCGGTAATGTTGGGCCAGCTATTGCCGGAAAATTGTTTCAAAATCGGGAAGTGCTTGATCTCAGCAAGAACATAATCATGCCTTATTACCGCGAGCGCGCTTTCAAAACCATGGAATTGTTTATCGAGTCCATGCAAGATCTGCCCCTTTATGTTCACAAACCGGAAGGAGCGATTTTTCTCTGGTTATGGTTCAAGGATTTGCCGGTTTCCTCGCGAAGACTTTACGACATTCTGAAGCACGCTGGAGTGCTGGTAATACCCGGCCATGATTCCTTTGCCGGTCTTCAGGAGCCATGGCAACATACCAATGAATGTATTCGTATCTCCTATGCACAGGATGAAAGCATGGTTAAAAAAGGCGTAGAGATCATTGCGCGGGAAGTACGTAAATTGTATGAACAGGGGAATTAGTAATGCTGGCGTGCTGGACAATACTGCCCAAAAAGCATGATTAGGAAAGTAAATTAAAAAATATATACAAAAAGTAAAAATTCAGATTAAGGTTTGTTCTTATCAGGTTTTACATTTAGTCTACATTGGATGAATTATCAAGGGGGACGTTAGATCCATGAAAAGGTTTTCGAGATTTTTATTCAGGTGCATACCCTGCGCCATGCTACTTGTGCCTTGCAGCCTTTTAGCGCAAGAACACAGTTATGCGCCCAGCGATATAGAGAACGGGCGTGGTCTGTATCAGGCCAATTGTCTGGGTTGCCATGGTAACAATGCGGATGCCGTGGAAGGTGCTAATCTCAGCACCGGTCGCTTTCGGCGGGCCAGTTCAGATGAAGATCTGATCCGGCTTATTCGTGAGGGCATTCCCAACACCTTGATGATTCCAAAAACCAATCTTTCCTATGGTGATACCCGTGCCATTGTTGCGTTTCTGCGTGCCTTGCCTGGTGGCGGGGCATTGGTGGCTGACGAGAGGGAAGTGCGCATCGGGGATGCCCGCAGAGGCGAGGCCCTGTTTTTTTCACAGCAAACCCAGTGCAGTACCTGTCATGGGGTTAATGGTGGTGGCAATCTGCTAAGCCCTGACCTGGGTAATGTTGGAGCAACACGTACCCCTGGCACACTTGAGCAATCAATTATCGATCCGATGGCTGAAGTACGCGCTGGTCAACGTTTTTATCAGGTGACAGATTTACAGGGCGTGACCATGCGCGGATTACTGTTAAATCAGGACACTCACTCGGTACAGCTATTAAATGAAAACGAGCGACTGGCAGCCTACAGCAAGGATGATCTTGAATCCTATGGCTTTATTCCTTCGCCCATGCCCTCTTATCTTGATGCACTATCGCCCGATGAAGTCGCTGACCTTGTTGCCTACATGATTTCCTTAAAAGGGGACGCAGAATGAGAAATTTAATCAAACCATTCCTATTAGCCTGCCTTTTACCTGTCAGCATACAAATGGCAAGTGCGCAGGTAAGCCCTGAGAGATTACTTAATGCTGAACAGGAGCCCGAGAGCTGGCTGCTTTACGGCGGCGACTATGACAGTCAACGCCATACCGATCTTGATCAGATCACGCGGGATAATGTGGATCAGCTTGAGCTTAAATGGGTATGGCAAAACCGTGCTCCTGATGGTGCTTCCCAGAAATTTGAGGCAACGCCGCTGGTAGTCGATGGCGTCATGTATACAGTGGCAGCGCCTAATAATGTTGTCGCCATTGATCCTGTTACCGGTCGCCTGTTCTGGATATATAACTACACTCCGTCTCTGGATGCCCGCCTGTGTTGTGGACGCGTAAATCGTGGTCTGGCCATGCATGGCAATAGCCTGTTTATGGGAACCATTGACGGTAAACTGGTGAAGCTGGATGCCCGTAAAGGGGAGCCGGAATGGATAATTGATGTGGCGCCACCTGAGCTGGGTTATGCCCTGACTCTGGCACCATTAATTATTGATGATAAAGTCATTGTCGGTCCTGCCGGTGGCGAATATGGCATACGTGGCTTTATTGCAGCCTATGATGTGAATACCGGTGAAGAGCTATGGCGTTTTCATACAGTACCCGGTCCCGGTGAGCCCGGTTTTGAATCCTGGGAAGACCCGGAACAGGAAGCCTGGAAAACCGGTGGTGGCTCAATCTGGCAAACCGGTTCCTACGACCCTGATCTGAACCTCACTTACTGGGGCGTAGGTAATCCAGGTCCAGACTGGAATGGTGACTCCAGACCTGGCGATAACCTTTATACCGAATCAGTTGTAGCACTGAATCCTGATACTGGTGAGCTGGCCTGGCATTACCAGTTTACTCCCCATGATGAAATGGACTACGACGCTACCCAGGCTGCCGTGCTGGTGGATATGAACTGGCAGGGCGAAGAGCGCAAAGTCATGTTGTGGGCAAATCGGAATGGCGTTTTTTATGTACTTGATCGCGAGACCGGTGAGTTTCTTTTAGGCGAACCCTTTGTGTCGGTAAACTGGTTGAGCGGTTTTGATGACGTTGGGCGTCCTGTTCGTGCACTTTATCCCAGTGAGGAAGGCACGTTCATCATGCCTAACAATCAGGGGGCGACCAACTGGTATCCGCCTTCCTATTCGCCGGTGACAGAACTTTTCTATGTGCCGGCCTGGCTGGATACTTTCTCGGTATATACCAAGCGTCCAGTGGAATACACACCCGGGCAGCAGTATGTCGGCGCTTTTCCGACCATGGCTATGCCTGCGCTGGGCGTGAACGCGGTAAATCAGCGTACGCCGGAAGAAGGCTTGGGCGCCATCCAGGCTATCAATCCACAAAACGGAGAAGTGGTCTGGCGCCACGTCATGAATAATGTCACAGACAGTGGCGTTCTCAGCACTGCAAGCAATCTTGTTTTTGCTGGTGGCAGGGAAGGGCATTTCTATGGTCTGGATGCTGAAACCGGAGAAGAATTGTGGCGCCAGACTCTCGGTGGCCAGGTAGCTTCAGGTCCAATGAGCTACGAAATTGATGGCCAACAGTACATTGCCGTATCGGCAGGCGCAGGCCTGTTTGTGTTTGCTTTACCTGAGTAAGCAGTGAGGCAAAAACTCTTCAAAGTAATCCGGGGAATCGCAGGGTTTTTGTGCCTGCTTGCCTGCACTACCCTGTATGCCGATCAGAATGATCCCCGGCTTGAAGAGCTGTTTGCTTCCTTAAAAACTGAAACAGATATGTTCGAGGCCAATACAATCGCCAATGCTATCTGGCAAATATGGTTTGAGCATGAAGACCCCCTGGCTAATAGTCTGATGAACAGGGGCGTTCAGCAAATGGAAAGTTTTTCAATCAATGCTGCGCTGGAAACCTTTAATCGTCTAATTGCATTGAAACCTGATTTTGCTGAAGCCTGGAACAGGCGAGCCACCATTTACTATCAAATTGGTGAGTACGATGCGTCCCTGAGAGATATTGATGAGGTATTAAAACTTGAGCCATTTCATTTTGGTGCATTGTCAGGCAGGGGGCTGGTCTATATGGGCAAGCAGGAATACTTCATGGCACGCAGTGCATTTTTAACCTTACTGGAAGTGTACCCGGCCATGCCGGGGGTTAAGGAGAATGTCCTTCAACTTGAAGAAATATTGCGTAAAGGCGCTATATAAACCGGCCAGATACCTGACTGCTCAGCGCAAATAACAAAAGAGTGAGACCAGATACGTTGAAATAGACTTTTTTGAAAAGGCCGGTTAGTCTTTATCAAATCGGTTCCCTGGGGGGGGTAGTCATGCATAATTATTTTAAAAAGTGTTGCCTGCAATATATTGGTCTTCTTTTTTCTCTCGGCCTTGCCTTCCCTGCAAGTAGCCATCACTCATTCCCCGCACAATATGATGCCCAGAAGCCGATTACCTTGAATGGTTATCTAATCAAGCTGGAATGGCGAAATCCCCATGTCTATTTTTATCTGGAGATAGAAGAAGAGGGGGCCTTTGAGGAATGGGCTTTTGAGATGGGTTCACCAATCGCCATGGAAAGAAATGGCTGGAACAGAAATTCCGTAGCTGTTGGAGATATTCTGGAAGTAGAAGGCAGTCTGGCTCGTGACGGCAGCAATCTTGTCAATGCCAATTCTGTTGTGCTGGTTGAAAGTGGCAGACGCCTGTTTGCCGGCTCAAGCCGTGATGATTAATTTTCAGTTTTGCCTGTTTTTCCTGTGGGGAAGAATATGAACAGATCACGCCACTGGAATCCATTCAAAAAAATTCTTTTTATGCTTTCCAGCCCTGTGTTTTTAGCCACGTGTTGTGTTCACGCACAGTCACCTACCCCGCGTTTTGACGATGGCACCATAAACCTTGGAGCCATGAAGGGAGAAACCGGTCATTGGAATAGTGGGGTGGGAAATCTGTCAGAAAATTTCGTGGAAATGGATGGTGCCTACCTGGTTCATCCGGAAGAAATAGACAAAGTAGCGCCATTTCGGCCCTGGGCTAAAAAAATTGTTCAGGAACGATTGGCGACCCTGGGACGCGATGATCCCCATCCGCGCTGTATGCCTAACGGTGGTCCGCGACAATTCCATACCCCATGGGGACTGGAAATAGTTCATGACAGGAGCAGTGAGCGAATTCTGGTTATGTCAGGTGGGGCTAACAGAAGCTGGCGGGAAATCTGGCTTGATGGCAGAGAGCATCCGGATCTGGAAACCTATACCCCGACTTTTTTTGGCCATTCGGTAGGCCACTGGGAAGGGGATACTCTGGTAGTCGATACCATAGGTTATAACGAAAGATTCTGGTTTGCCCGCAGACCTTCGGGTATGCCGCATACAGATCAGTTGCATTTAATTGAACGTATTTCCAGGCCAGATCATGACACCCTGCATTATGAAGTGACTATAGATGACCCTGGTGCCTATACGCGACCCTGGACCGCAGCATGGGCGCAGCATGGGATGTGCCCTGGTCGTCTTTTCACATGACAGAATATTTCTGTCAGGATAACAATGTGGACCTTGAACACATTGTTGGTCCGCAGTAATACGCTGTCATCCTTCCTGTTCGATACTATCCGGAAATCAACTGGCCATAGCCGGCAACATGCGCATCCATACCCAGCAACTTTGCTCCCTCATAAAGCGCATGGGGCGTACTTGATACTGCCGGGATATTCACCCGTTCTTCAACCGGAGCAAGAATATTCAGGGTGATCAGACCACCACAGCTTATCAAAATGGCATCTGCAGCTTCAGCGTCGTTGGTCACTTTTTCACAAAAACCGATAAGCTGAGGGTCTGTTACAGAAAAGATATCCTCTACTGCTTCGATACCCAGGCCTTCGATATTCAGAACATTGAAGTCATGTTCCCCCAGAAAGCGCACCAGTCGATTGTTTACTTCATCATTGTAGGCGGTAGCACAGACTATATTTTTACCGCCAACTTCCTTAAGACCATTAATGATGCCATTGCTCATGGTTGACGTGGGCAGGCCTGTTGCTTCTGCGACAGTCCTGGCAAGTCGCTCATTAAATTCACGGCCCTGATAAAAGGTGAGCGAGGTTCCCATAATCATAATGGCTTCGACATCCTGTGCTGCAAGCCCCAGTGCTTTCTCGGGAATTTGATCAATAACGGCATCATAACCATCCGGTGTCATGGTTTTCAGATCAAGGTTATTAATTACATAATCAATAGAGTCGCCATAAAGCGTCAGACCTTCTTCTGGTTGCCCGCGATCAATAACCGGAAAGATCAGCCCGAGTCTGCGTTTTTCGGCAGCCATTACCGGGTGGACAAAAAGCCCGGAGATTGCCGTTGTTGAAATTGCCGCTGCTGTAGTTGATGTTAGTAATTGTCTTCTGGAAATACTCATGTCGTACATCCCCTTGGGCTATTTTGGTATACCAGTTACCGGTCAGTTTTATTGTTTTGCGTAATAATAGCCGAAATATTTCAATCGGGCTCAAAAATTCCTGCACACTTATGGTTTGCATGCTTCGTTGTCATACTAACTAATTATTGTTTTTATTACTGAAGCGCAGAAAACAGTAACCGGCAATGCCGGATATAAGTGAACCAGTAATAATGCCGATTCGATCATCCACCATGGTGCTCATATCGCCACTTTGAAATGCCAATGAACTAATGAACAGACTCATGGTGAAACCGATGCCGCAAACCAGAGACACGCCGTAAAGCTGCTTCCAGTTAAGATCATCAGGCAGGCTTGCAAGCCCGGTTTTTACTGCAAACCAGCAAAAGGTGAAAATGCCCAACTGTTTGCCGACAACCAACCCGACCATGATACCCAGTGGTACAGGCCTGAGCAGGCTTTCCAGAGACATGCCGCCAAGATAAACACCGGAATTGGCGAAAGCAAAGAAGGGAAGGATAACAAGGTAAACAGAATCCTTCAGGTCATTTTCAATTTCTTCCAGCATATTGACGTCTTTATCACGACGATCAATACAGGGAATGAACATTGCGATGATCACTCCAGCCAGTGTGGCATGTATACCTGATTTCAATACAGAAGCCCATAAAATCAGGCCAATGAAAATGTAGGGAGGTAGAGATGTCACCTTCATTTGGTTTAGAAGATAGAGCAGGCAAATCATGATGGAGGCCACTATCAGTGAGGTAACCCCAAGACCTGCAGTATAATAGAACGCAATGATAAGTATGGCGCAAAGGTCGTCAATGACGGCAAGCGATAACAGAAATACTTTCAGTCCTGTTGGCACGCGCTTGCCCAGCAACGCTAATACCCCCAATGCAAAGGCTATATCTGTTGCTGTAGGAATCGCCCATCCATGCAGGGCACCAGGATTATCCTGATTGATAACTGCATACAGGGAAGCTGGAATTACTATACCGCCTAATGCACCAAATAAGGGTAATGTTACAGCCGACAATTCCGCCAGTTTGCCACCGAGGATTTCTCTTTTGATTTCCAGTCCAACATGGAAAAAGAAAATTGCCATCAAGCCATCATTCACCCAAAGCAACAAGGGTTTTGATATCTGAAAATCACCAATTCTGATTTCTACCAGTGTGCCGATAAAGTTGTCATAAAGGGCGGAAAATAAAGAGTTCTCTGCGATAATCGCGAGTGTTGCCGCGCAAAAAAGCAAAACTCCACTGGCGTAATCTTTTGATAGAAAATTTTGAATGGGATTGAGAACGCACTCTAAAAACATCACACAAGCCTAACTTAAATTTTCGTCAGGTGGAAATCTTCGTCAAGGCATAGTTCGCTATGCTTGCCAGCTTACCAGGGCTTTTCCTGTTGAAATTTTTCCTGCAAAAAATCTACGAAGAGTTTTACCTTGGCGGACAAATGCCGTCGTTGCTGGTAAATCGCAACGATGTCTCTTTCAATACCACGCCAGTCATCCAGTACTCTGACCAGGGTGCCAGCCTTGATATCCTCTGCCAGGTAATAATCCGGCAGATAAGCCAGTCCCAGGCCGTTGCGAGCGGCTGCCAACAGGCAGTGGCCATTATTGCTGTGCCAATGACTCAGACCATTGACTGAAAGCGTTTCTTCATCGCGAATAAATTTCCATGGTTTACTTGTTCCGTATTCTGTAAATCGCAGACAACGCAGATGTTTCAGATCCTGCGGAACTTCAGGAGTACCGTACTGATTCAGAAAGCGTGGACTGGCAACCAGGATGAAAGTTGTATTGCGAAGCGGCTTGTTAACGACATTAATATCAGTTCGAGGGCCTACCTGAATAGCAACATCATAGGCATCCTCAATAAGGTCTACCTTGCGACTATAAAAGTTAAGCTCTATTTCCAGGGTAGGATTTTCTTTGAGAAAATCAGCAATGGCAGGAACAATATGCATTTCACCAAGCAGATTGGGTGAGCTTATTTTTAACAGGCCGGTAGCACGCTGCTGAAACTCGGAAACAGTTTCCTCAATTTCTTCAAGGTCTTCAATGACCTGTTTGCAACGCTGGTAATACAAATTACCCAGCTCCGTCAGCGATAATTTCCGTGTAGTACGGTGAAGGAGTCTGGTACCCAGGCGGTCTTCCAGTTGACTGATACGCTGGCTAATATGCCCTTTGGACACACCCAGTGAGCGGGCGGCACCTGAAAAACTACCGACTTCAACTACCTTCACCAGTTCTTCGAATCCTTCCCATTGGCTCATTTCTAACTCCTGTAAAGGGTCGATATTTGTTTAATAATGTGAACAAATATACCTGATTAAGGCCAATAGGTCACTTTTTGGAACAGTGTCTGGTATGTTGTGCAGTATTTAACAGGCTAAAAATGCTAAAACAGGAAAGGGGTGGCCACTGGTACTGGTCGAGGGAGTATTCAGGCTATGCAGTGGCGCAGGGGGAGGTTTGGAAAAGCTGAGTATCAGATAGCGAGGCTTACAAGCGCTTCAGGAAATAGCGATTTTCCCTGATCAGGTGTACGCAGGTTTCAACGACATCGTAGTCATATAATCTGCCTTTATTCTCTACCAGTTCCTCAAGGCACTGATCAAGACTACAAGCTTTGCGATAGGGACGATCGGTCAACATGGTTTCTACAACATCCGACACAGCGAGAATTCTGGCTTCCAGCATAATTTGTTCCCCGCGCAGCTGATTCGGATAACCACTGCCGTCGATACGCTCGTGATGTTGCAAAACAATATCGGCAACAGGCCATTCAAGTTTCATCTCACTAAGAATTTCATAGCCTTTTTTCGGGTGAGTTTTGATCATCTCAAAATCAGCATCACTTAATTTTCCGACTCGATTGGCAATTTCCGGTGGGATATACATTTCGCCGAGATCATGTAGCTGGCAAGCCAGGGTGAGGCCTTCAATAAAGTGGACGCTGCAGCCCATCTCTATAGCAATAGCAACAGCCAGATCTGTAACACGTTCCTGGTGCTGGCTCTTGATGACATTCCTGTCTTCTATGGCGTTACAAATGGTATTGATAACTTTCTTGAGTGAATTCTGAACCTTGGCTGTGGACTGCAGCAGGGGCCGCTTATCCATATAAGTGCCTATATAACAGATTCTTTGACCGTTTTTGTTATCGATGGCCCGGGCGCTGATTATGCATGGAATATGTTCTCCGCTTTTGGTTTTTCGTCTGGCTTCGCCTTCCCAATAGGAATCTCTTCTTAGTGCCGCAGAGACATCTTTGGATTTCACTAAATCCGTATCATTGTCGGTACCCAGTATTGTCAGTGGCTCGCCAATAAGTTCTTGTTCTGTATAGCCGAATATTTCGGAAATAGTTGAATTCACGTAGGTGATAATCATTTCAGAATTGGCAATAGCGATGCCCTGACTAATATTATTGGCGGCGAAGATTGCCATCTTGTTTTTTCTTTCTTCAGAAGAGGGCTCCTTGTCTACCGGGCGACTGAAGAAGCGTGTGCCATGGGTGTTGCTATGAGTGTCGAAAAAAGCTGAGCCTGTGGTTTCAAAAAGAACTTTGTTTCCATCTTTGGAAGACAGATAGTGTTTCAGATAGACAGCATTGCCATTTCTTTCCCAGTCTTCCGAAAGTAAGGCGCGCGCATTGATAGAATCGCTCTTCGGAACTATATGCAGAAATGACTTCTCTATAAGTTTACCGGGAGCATAGCCCAGAAGATCCTGAACTTTTGGATTGGAGTAGGTGATGAAACCATACTGATCAATTTCCCATACCCAGTCAGGCATGGTATCGAGAATGGTTTGATAGTAATTATCCGGTTTTTGAGTTTCATCCCCCTCTTGATGAGTCGACTCAGGGGGTATGCCAGTAATGTCGTCTTGGGTCATTCCAGGCCTTCCTTCCTCGTGAATAATCACATATCCCTGTAAATATTACTGGTTTCAAGACCTTATAAAAGTATTATTGATCCGGTCAAAAAATGTGTCGTGTTATTTATTAAAAGCTGAAAAAAAGAAATTCTATTGTGAATCAATTAGTAACATTTATTAGTTAAGTTTAGTTTGCATATTTTTTAGCACATGGACAAGAAATTATTATGAAATCCTCCGCTAAAAACACCATGCCTATGGGAAAACCCGAGGTAGATCTATGGTTTTTGGGAAAAGCAACGTTAAAACAGCAGTTTATAGGGCTTATTCAAGAGTATTTAATGAGCCTGCTAGAGATGTCAAAATGATATCTAATGATAATTTATTTTGATTATAGGGATATTTAAGTCTTATCAGTAACTGGCGGCTTACGGGCTATGAGGATAACCCTGGACATATCAGGGCCCAGAAACTCCATTTTTACCGTTCGCAGTATTTGTATTTCAACAAATCCCTGCAGTTTTAGCCAGGTCTGTATTACATGGATGCTTAACGCCCAGAAATTTGATTTGTCATTGTTATGCATATGCATAAAGTAGCAGATATTGGGGTCATCATGTTCGTAGCATTGTGTTTCCAATGCCAGGTATCCCCCAGGCTTCAGATTTTGCCAACTGCTTTGCAAGGCTTGAAGTGGATTCGGTAAGTGATAAAGAGTACCGAAGTGCAGGACCAGATCGAAGTGCTCTGCTTCTACATAGGTTTCGGCATTTGCCATTATGTAATTACCAGAGATTCCCGCCATCTCGGAAAGCATGTTGGCAACATCAAGATGTCGTTGCGAGATATCAATACCCGTAGGGGTCATCCTGTACCGATTCGCTACATAAATTGAGTTATGGCCAGTATTGCTTCCAATATCCAATACATTTCCACCTCTCATTTCTTCGATCGGAATACTTTCTTCGATGGTTTTTACTTTATTGAGAGTATACTCATTAAACGGTACGCGACGTTCCAGATCTTCTGTAGAAACACCATTGCTAAAGGTGATTTTATGACCCCACGGCTGATATTCCCGTAACCGGGAAAGTAATTCTTCGGCACTCTTTTCTGTGTCCAGATGCAGGGCCATATTGTTGCTGGAATCATGCATTGCTGAGCATTGCCTTTAAATTGTCGGGCTAATCTTCAGGATTCACGTTGCGTGATTGAATTAACCACTTTCCATCAACACGAACCAGGTCATCAACACTGCGGCCTACAGAAACCATTCGTGCAGGAGAGTCAGGGCCATTGGCACCAAAATAGGTGACCCAGTAGGCATGGTGACGTGCATGGTCTTTATTGACGAATTCTGTCCAGTAATTTTCGGTAGCATGATACATTTTGGCAGGAGGGTTGCCATTGGCGGCCTGTTCTTCCCTGCCATCGCGTAAGTCAGCGATCATTTTGTGTAGTGCCTGTTTCCCCTTGATGGCGCCGAATGAGCCGTCTTCAGTAAACACCGCCACATAGGCATCGGGATCAAATGAATCCAGCGCCCTGGTATAGCGCCACATTAAATGCTCAATCTGCTCGCGATCTTCCATTCTCTGAAGGATGGCCATATGTGACGCCATATTTTCCCCCATGTCGTGATTCATGCTCTGCGCCCAGGCAACGCTGCCTGTCATCGAGAACATAAGGAGGAGTGCTGAGAAAAGTGGTTTGATGTGCTGTTTCATATTTACCCCGGTTTTATTTTTTATATGTTTAGGGAACCTCTGATTAAGTCTAGTGTGTCTCTGGCCTTCAGGCAGTGCGCGAGACAAGGC